>JAQUXP010000010.1 GCA_028692395.1 Lachnospiraceae bacterium | reverse complement strand
GAGGACTTGACAAAGAAGGTGTTCTTGAAATTGGTTATGGAATGAATGCTGGATATGAAGGAAAGGGATATATGACAGAAGCTGTATCGGCTATTGTTCGATGGGCTTCAACGCAAGATGGTGTGAAAATGATAGAGGCGGAAATTGAAGAGAGCAATGGAGCTTCGAAGCGAGTACTTAAAAAGGCAGGGTTTGTTCTGAATGGTAAGATGGGAGAAGAAGGGCCAAGATTTGTTTGGAAAGGTTAATAAATTCAAGTTGTAGAGGAAATCAAAAGGTGGTGGAATAATGAATAAAATAGATGGCAACTATGTCGGGTTGCAAGAAAAACTGAAAATAGATTGTGAGAAGTGTAGCGCTTTGTGTTGCGTCGCACTCTTTTGTTCGAGAACAGATGGTTTCCCTGCAAACAAAGATGCGGGTATACCATGCAAACATATAAAAAATGATTTTCGCTGTGATATCCATTCAAAGCTGGTAAGTAAAAAGATGCGTGGCTGCTTGGCTTATGACTGCTTTGGAGCAGGGCAAAAAGTGACGCAGTTGTATCCTTTCGGCGTGGATTGGAAATCAAATCCTAATCAGGCAGACGAAATTTTCCAGGTATTTATGATTGTATTTCAGCTCCACCAAATGGAATGGTATTTAATCGAAGCACTCTCTTTGGCAGTTGATGAACACCTCAAATCTGATATTATGGAACTCATTTCTCAAGATGAACAAATGACCGCACAGAGACCAGATGAAATTTTGCGTTTAGATGTTGATAGTTATAGGCAAAATGTTAATCAAACACTAAAAAAAGTAAGTGAAGAAATTACGACCAGTCATTCTGGCTGTGTCAAGGACTTTTTTGGAAAAGACTTTAAAAGGGCAAATCTAGATGGAAGAGACTTTAGTATGTCGTTGATGATTGCGGCAAATCTAGAGGGCTGTAGTTTGCGTCATGCAAGCTTTTTGGGAGCCGATATGCGTGATGCAAATATAAAAAACACAGACCTAAGTCAATGTGCTTTTTTGACACAAATGCAAATCAATTCTGCAAAGGGAAATGGTAATACAAAGCTTCCCCAAAACCTATTACTCCCTGATTCATGGAAAGAATTAGGAGCATAGCAAGCATTTTTACAACTTTCAGTTTGTTGAACATTTAAAATATAACAAAATATAATTATATGCAGGCATATGTCGCACATGGCATATGCTTTTTTAGTGGAGGAAATAGAAAATGAATAAAATAGAATTTAGAAATACACTAAGAAATGACCGTATATCGCATGGTATATCGCAAGAAAAACTTGCTTGTGCTGTTGGCATCACAAGGCAATATGTCAACGAAATTGAAACAGGGAAAGCCAATCCCAGCCAAAGGTTAAAGAGAAAACTGACTAAATATATGGAAGGTTGCAGTTATGGAAGATGTCACTTCCTCATGCATTGAAACTTTATTTTAAGTAACAACGAAGGCTTGGGTAGGAAAATAATTGCATAAAATAATCAGCACTATTTGCCAATTTCTTTTCCTAGATTGGACAAACAGTAAACATGAGGAAGGAGGTGGAAACTCCGCTGTGAAAAATAGAAAACTGAACTATCGCTTTCATAATCCAAATCCGGCGGATGCAACCGCCGACTACATACTTAAGGTATTTATTGAAGCAAATACTTCCAAAGTGGAACGTTCTATTAAAGAGGCAGCAAAACGTATGGACGAAGCTAAAAAATAAATTACAAGCAATAATATGAGAAAAAGACTCAAATATAGTTTACAAAATGGAGAAATAGAGTATAATAGAGATATAGAACGGAGGTAAAGATTATGTTGTGCCAGTTTACTGTTAATAATTATAAAAGTATCAGGGATGAAGTGACGCTTGATATGCAAGCGGCAGCAATTTCAGAACATGAAGATAGAATTATTGAGGATAAGGATGGGGAACTCTTTCTTCCGGTATCTGCAATTTATGGACCGAATGGTGGTGGAAAATCCAATGTGCTTGCTGCGCTGCATACGTTGGCAGCCAAGGTATTGCGTCCGCTTTATGCAACTGGAGATAATGAGGAACATCCATTTCAGATGAAGCGTTTGATAATCGAACCATTTGCGTTTTCGGAAACAAAGAAGAACAAGCCAACAGAGTTTGAAGTGTTTTTTAGAACAGGCAAAGCGGAGTATCGTTATATCCTGCATGTTAAGAAAGATATCGTTGTATATGAGAGTCTTGATCGTGTAAAATTAGATACAGGAAGAAGATCAGCATTGTTCAAAAGGGATGAAGAGGGCATTGCGCTAAAAGGTTCATTTGCAAAATTCAAGGTAAGCGAAGATTTGTCTGATACATTGTTGTTACTTTCTTATCTGGGAATTACCTACAAGAAAAATGAAGTAGTAAAAGACGTCATTGCTTGGTTCGAGTGCGGCGTAGACTTTTTGAATTATGGAAATCCAATGCAGGAACTTAGAATGGCAATTGCTAATTCTGGTGACGTGAAAAATCTTGTGCTCCAAATGATTAAGGAGATGGATTTGGACATTGTGGATTTTCGTGTAGAGGAAAAGGATAATGAAAAGATTGAAGTCTATACAAAGCATTTGGTAGATGGCTATGAGGCAGAATTGAACTTGAAAGAAGAATCCAGCGGTACAATGAAAGTATTTGGAATGCTTCCATTTATCGCAGGAAGTCTTTTGGATGGAACTACACTTATTGTAGATGAACTGGATGCAAAAATTCATCCAGTGCTGTTACGTCATATCATCATGTTGTTTAACGATATGCGTGTCAACCGTAAGGGTGCACAGTTGATTTTTACATCTCATGATTTATCGACGATGAATAGTGATGTGTTCCGTCGGGATGAAATCTGGTTTGTGGCGAAAGGAAATGGGGAGAATTCAAAACTGTACTCTTTGGTAGAGTTCAAAAATGAGAAGGGAGAATCTGTTCGCAAGGATGCCAAGTTTGATAAGCAGTATTTGGAAGGCAAGTATGGTGCTGATCCATACCTCAGAAGATTGATAGATTGGGGGAAGGTCAATGCCTAAAAAAGCTGGAATGGAGAAGTGGAAGAAAAAGCGTCGCAAGGAGTACTTGGAGAAGAAAGAGCATCGATACTATATCTTTTGCGAGGGAGAACAGACGGAACCACAGTATTTCAATGGATTCAAGCGATTAATCGAAGATAATCCAATCTACAAGGATATGGTATGGTAATGACATCTACACAGGTTGATGAAGATTCACAGCATTTTTATAGAAAATTGGGCTACAAAGATTGTGGCTGTCTTGTTTTAGATATTCCAAAATATGAGCAACCTATGGAGATGTTTCTGAGTAAGGCAATTTAACAATCCCAGTTTGTAGATAAACTACAAAACTTTTTGACAGATGTAGAATCTGTGGAGAACCATAAAGTGAAAAATAATAATTATGAGCTGAAAGGTACGAATATAAGATGAAGAAATTGGATGACGAAGTAGAAAAAATAATGGTCGAACGATTTGGAAAAGATACAATACTTGCGATGGCAACAGATGAGGATGGCATTCCCTCTGTACGGAGTGTAAATGCCTATTATGAAGACGGCGCATTCTATATTATTACATATGCACTTTCAAATAAGATGAAGCAGATTGAGAATAATCCTATCGTCGCTGTGGCAGGGGAGTGGTTCTCAGCACATGGAAAAGCTGTTAATATGGGGTGGTTTAAAAAGAAAGAGAATCAGGCAGTTGCCGAGAAATTAAGAAGAGCTTTTCGAGCATGGATTGACAATGGTCACAACAATTTTGAGGATGAAAACACCATAATTTTATGTGTGAAATTAACAGATGGGGTATTATTTTCACAGGGGACAAGATACGAACTTATCATATAGTATTTACAAAAAATAGTAAGATCACAAATTGAATTTGTGGAGAGGGAAGTAAAATGCTTGAAGTTAAATTCTATGATAATGTAGAAGATAGATTATTAAAATTTGCAGTTATTATTTCCAAGTCAAATGGGAAATGGGTATTTTGTAAGCATAAAGAGAGAAATGCTTACGATATACGCCGCATACCAAGCGGATAAAAAACCTCGGATGCCCGTTTTTTATGCGGGTTTCCGAGGTCTATCTATGCCTGATGACTCTAGTTTGGCTCTATTTGATTTTTTAATGTTTTATGTTCTGCATAATATTGGAATGCTTTTACAATATAGTCTGCGGCACCAGAGCCATAGTTTTTATCTGCTAAAGTTTTAATATAATCACTGGAATATGAATTAATAATAACGTTTGTATAATCAGTTCCGATTAAATCGGGGGATGAGTACCTTTGTACGAAGGTAATAATTTCATGGACAAGGTGCTGAATATCATCAGAAGAAATATCTCTCGACATATCAGAGGTTAATCTGGTGTATAATTCGGTACTTTGTGTTCCTATTTCCTTAACATTATCTGGTATTTGTCGTTCCATAACTTCAGAAAAATGTTCCAAATTGTATTTCATAGCTTCAGTATACTTTTCTACACTTCCAAAATGTTTAATTGCAAGTTTGGCTACTGCTGGTTCATCCTCTTTGATTTTCTGAACGAATAAGTCGAAATTCTCGACACTTCCCCAGTATTTAGTAATTTCATCTGAATTGTTGTTCTTAAAATCTTCTAAGGCAGAAATATAATCAGATAAATCAAATTCTTTAAAACTCATAATTTGTTCTCCTTTCTCTAGGCGGCTAAGGAGTTGTATCAGTTTGTCAGTTCGGTTGCGCTTTAACAAGAAGAGTTCCTTCTGTTTTTTGAATGCAGCTATTTGATCAAAATCTGGCTTGGAAATAAACTCATTGATTTCTTTCAGTTTGAACCCCAGTTCCTTGAAAAATAAAATTTGTTGCAGCTTTTGCAGTGCTTCGTCATTGTACAGGCGATAGCCACCAGCGGTTAATTCACTGGGCTTTAACAAACCTATTTCATCATAGTATTGTAAAGTACGAGCACTGATACCAGTTAATGCAGTAACTTGACTTACACTTTTCATTATGATCAACTCCTTATTTATTAGTCAGAGTAAGAAGAAATCGCCGGCAATTTCTATTGGACTCTTAATGATAGAATACAGTATCACGTTACGTTGGAGTCAATATCTTTTGACGAAAAAATTTGTAATATATTTCTATCCCATTTATTTCTGTAATACCAGCCGATAAGGATCATGATGACAGCGGTGCAAATAATGATTCCATAATAATCAGTACTTGAAAAAAACACCACTGCATAAACTGTAAAAATGGGTATACAGAGGTGGTCCTTTGAAGGATTATATTGAAGAGCGTGCAGTGGATATCGCTAATTATATTGTGGAGTATCAGGCAACAGTACGGAGGACGGCGAAGCAGTTTGGAGTCAGTAAGTCTACCGTACATAAAGACGTAACAGAACGGTTGATTCAGATCAATCCGGATCTGGCCAGGCAGACCCGCAATGTCCTCGATGTAAACAAGTCAGAGCGGCACATACGCGGGGGGATGGCCACCCGGGAGAAGTATCTTCATCAGCATCGGGTAGTATAAAAGGGGAATATCTTTACTGATCTTTGGGTTCTCCTGCGGACCGAGAATACTCTGCTTGACAGCAGCTTTCTCTTGTGACAATATGGTAGAAAAGAGGAAGCCTTGTAGGCTGCCCCAAATAAACCAAGGAGTAAGACATGATACTTTTATTTTTTGTTGTGTGTTTTGGTGCCTCTGTTGTGGGCGCAATATGTGGAATCGGCGGCGGTGTGATCATCAAGCCACTGCTGGATTCTTTTGGGGTACTGGATGTATCAGCAATCAGCTTTCTGTCCGGATGTACGGTTTTGTCGATGACAACCTATTCTGTGGCAAGGAGCAAAATCAGTGGGGAAAGCCATGTGGAACAGAGGACTGGATTCCCACTGGCCATCGGAGCAGCAGTGGGTGGACTCCTGGGAAAATGGCTTTTCACCTGTGTGAAATCCTTAAGTTCTGACCCCAACAGAGTGGGGGCTATTCAGGCTGCCTGCCTGCTGGTAGTGACACTTGGGACCCTGCTATATACGATAAAGAAGGAAAGCATTCCCACGAAAAACATTAAGAATATTGGAGCTTGTATTTTCATTGGACTGTTTTTGGGAATTATGTCCTCCTTCCTGGGAATTGGAGGAGGTCCCATTAACCTGATCGTTTTATTCTACTTTTTCTCCATGACAACAAAGCTTGCGGCAGAGAATTCACTGTATATCATATTCTTTTCCCAGCTTGCCAGCCTGATGGCTTCCATAGTGACTGGATCAGTCCCCAAATTCAAGCTCACCTATCTTGTAGTAATGGTTCTGGGTGGAATCATCGGTGGAGTTTCCGGGCGCTTCTGTAACAAAAAAATATCAGAAAAAAATGTGGATAAGCTGTTCATTGCTCTGATGATAGTGATTATTTTGATTAATATCTATAACATTTTTAAATATATATAGATGCAAAAAAAGGGTGCAAGAGCATCCTTTTTTGCATCTATTATTCATCCCACCCTTCCTGAAAGCGGATATGGACGGAGATGTTTCGGATAATGTCTCCTTCTTTTAGGTTCATATCATCTTCATCGGAGACGGATGGGAGATGGGCGTCTTCGTCTTCCAGTTCCAGGGAGATCCAGTTCACGGCGGCGTCGATAGCGTCTTCCAGTGCATCATCCAGGGTATCTCCCTTGGCATAGCAGCACTCTAGATCCGGGAAATATCCCTCATAAGTTTCTTCAGCGGTTTTATGGAAAACCGCAGGATAGATAAAGTTCATATTTGATAGCTCCTTCCATAAGTATCAGAAAAAGTATATACTATTTGGCCCAAAACAGCAAGGAGGAGAAAAGGGAAAACTCACAGAAAACCAATTTCACAATAGTTTCGAATTGTATGGAATTTATATGTGGGGTATACTATACTTATACTCAGAAGAAGGACGATGGAGCTCATTTGCCTGCTCCGCTCAATATAATAATGGCAGGTTACCCGGCATCTCTGATGCGGAAATGACAAGGAGAGAGCGCTGGTAATTGCCAAGACAGTGATTTTTGTGTATCAGGGAAAGGGGACAGCTTATGACCAAGGATGATCTGGAAGCATCATTAAAGAAAATGATGCGGAAGAAACCGATTCAAAAGATTACAATTCAAGATCTGACCACAGATTGTGGAATCAGCCGTATGGCATTTTATTATCATTTTAAAGATATTTATGATCTGGTGGAATGGAGCTGCGAGGCGGATGGGCGCAGAGCCCTGCAGGGAAAGAAGACCTATGATACCTGGCAGGAGGGACTGCTGCAGATCTTTGAGGTAGTTCTGGAGAATAAAACCTTTATTATGAATGTCTACCACAATGTCAGCCGGGAGCAGATTGAGGGATTCCTGTATAAAATGATGTATCAGCTTCTGAAAGAGGTGGTGGAGGAGCAGGCACAGGATGTGGCAGTTTCTGAGGAAGAGAAAGAATTTATTGCAAATCTGTACAAATACAGTTTTGTGGGCATTTTGCTGGACTGGATCCGGCTTGATATGAAAGAGGACCCCAAGCGTCTGGTTGAGAAGATCAGCACCGCATTACATGGAAATATTGCGAATTCTGTAAAAAACTTTTCCCGGAACTGAAGGAATCTTATCATATCCACTGTTTTGTAAATTGAAAACCCAGGGAAACAGGGATAGAATACAGGTAACAAAAACCAAGGTGGATTCAGAAAGGTGGCAATTCGTATGGCAAATAAAAATGTAAAACTTAAAGTAGCAGCTCTGGCGGCAGCAGGCGCAGGTGCAGCAGCACTGATTATGAAGAATAAAAGAGAAGAAGAAAGAAAAGTGCAGCAGACCCGGGAAGAGAAGGAAAAAGAAGGGTACCGTAACACAGAACGGGGAAAGCATGAGAAAAACAGTAAGGGAATCTGCTATACCAACGGTAATTATGAGGCATTTGCAAGACCGAAAAAACCGGAAGGTGTCGACGAAAAGAGTGCCTATATTGTAGGAAGTGGACTGGCGTCTCTGGCGGCTGCCTGTTTTCTGGTAAGAGATGGACAGATGCCAGGCTCTCACATCCATATTCTGGAAGCGATGGATATTGCAGGGGGTGCCTGCGATGGTATCGAGGATCCAACCCGGGGATACGTGATGAGGGGTGGACGTGAGATGGAGAACCACTTTGAGTGTCTGTGGGATCTGTTCCACAGTATTCCTTCTCTGGAAAAACCTGGAGCATCGGTGCTGGACGAGTTTTACTGGCTGAATAAGGAGGATCCCAACTACTCCTTGTGTCGTGCAACCTGCGACAGAGGCAGAGATGCTCACACAGATGGAAAGTTTAATCTGAGTCAGAAGGGCTGCATGGAAATTATGAAGCTGTTTATGACCAAGGATGAGGATCTGTATGATAAAACCATCGAAGATGTCTTTGATGAGGAAGTGTTTGATTCCACCTTCTGGTTGTACTGGAGAACGATGTTCGCATTCGAAAACTGGCACAGCGCACTGGAGATGAAGCTATATTTCCAGAGATTTATCCATCATATCTCAGGACTTCCGGATTTCAGTGCCTTGAAATTTACAAAGTTCAATCAGTATGAATCCCTGATTCTGCCAATGCAGAAACATCTGGAGGATGCCGGTGTTACCTTTGAGTTTAACACGGAGGTAACTAATGTAATCTTCGAGATTCAGGGTGGCAAAAAGGTTGCCAAGGCAATCGAATGCAAGGTGGATGGCAAGGAAAAGGGCATTGTCCTGACAGAAAATGATCTGGTATTTGTCACAAATGGAAGCTGTACCGAGGGTACAATCTACGGAGATCAGAACCATGCGCCAAATGGAGATGCGGAAGTGCGCACCAGTGGATGCTGGAGTCTCTGGAAGAACATCGCAAAACAGGATCCTTCCTTTGGACATCCGGAGAAGTTCTGCTCCGATGTTCAGAAAACCAACTGGGAATCCTCTACTGTTACAACGTTGGATGATAAGATTCTTCCCTATATTACCAACATCTGTAAACGTGATCCAAAGAGCGGAAAGGTAGTAACCGGTGGTATTGTCAGCTGTATGGATTCTTCCTGGCTGATGAGCTGGACCATTAACCGCCAGGGACAGTTTAAGAATCAGGATAAGGACAAGGTATGTGTATGGGTATATGGTCTCTTTACCGATGTGCCTGGTGATTACATCAAGAAACCGATGAAAGAATGTACCGGAAAAGAGATCACAGAAGAGTGGCTGTATCATCTGGGTGTTCCCACAGATCAGATTGAAGATCTGGCCGAGAACAGCGCAGTTTCTGTACCTACCATGATGCCATATATCACAGCATTCTTCATGCCAAGAACCAAGGGCGACAGACCGGATGTCATTCCGGATGGCTGTGTAAACTTTGCCTTCCTGGGACAGTTTGCAGACACACCAAGAGATACCGTATTCACTACCGAGTACTCGGTAAGAACCGCTATGGAAGCAGTCTATGGACTGCTGGGTGTTGACAGAGGTGTTCCGGAGGTATGGGGCAGCGTCTATGATGTTCGTGAACTGCTGGAAAGCTCCGTAAAGCTGATGGATGGAAAGTCCCCACTGGAGATCGAGCTGCCAGGCCCCTTGAATGCGCTGAAAAAACCACTGATCCACGTAATAAAAGGAACTGTAGTTGAGAAAGTGCTGCGGGATCACAACGTACTGAAAGACTATATGTAATTGCGGATAAAGTTTGATTAGATTAAAAAAGAGAAGCTGTCGCACTTCGGTGGCTGGGAGCTCCCTATAAGGGCGGAACACGGTTTCGAAGTCCAAGAGCATACAAAAAAAGAATAGATTTTGCTAAAAACGTAGGTATGCAGCACAAACTAGTACATCGTAAACTAAATAACTGCCCAGAAAGCGCAGGATAAATTTTCGATAGCACCAGTCAAAAAACGCAGGCGTAGCGGGCTACGCTGAGGATTTTTAACTGGTGCTATCGGAAATATAGACAAGCTTAATGTGGTAGTTATTTAGAAAACGATGTACTAGTTTCACTCAAACAGTGTGCTGCATACTTACAACGCAAATTCTATTCTTTTTAGTATGCTTAGGACTTCTGCAAATGTGTTCCGCCCTTATAGGGAGCTCCCAGCCACCGAAGTGCGACAGCTTCTCTTTATTCTACAGAGATCAGTTCCAGAAGTTCACGGGTTCGTAATCCTGTAGCTGTGCCAGGAAGCCGTCTTCCTGCAGCTTTGCCTGAATCAGATCCAGCGTTTCGGTGCTGTCAGAGGTGATGGTGTGATAGTGGAAGCCGGCAGTAACATTCTTAAGGGGAGTGGACTTGCCGCTGCGAATCTGCTCCATATAGGTTTGCACATCATGCCGTGATTTGAGGTTCATGTCCGCTTTTACCACGCCATATACTTTGTGATAGACAAACACATCTTTTACTTTTCCACCAAGGTCTATGATGTCCAAAAGCTCCTGCTCGATCTGGTCATCGCCGTGATTTACCTTGAAGACTCTCTGTAGTTCGTGGGTAGCGTGCAGGATATAACCACGATTCGTGGCCATAATCTCATATCCGTTTGCACGGATAATGGCGATGTCCTGTACGATCACCTGACGGCTTACAGAGAATCTGCGGGAAAGCTCCACTCCTGGTATTGGTTTTGCATTACCCTCCAGCAGATGTATGATTTGATTGCGTCTTTCTTCTCCATGCATAATGTTTTATCCTTTCCTGTCCGCCTGTCTTTGGTATAGATGCTCTCATTATAATAGATTCCCACCGGCTTTTGCAATAGGGGTATCTGTCTTAATGGAGATTTTTCAGGGAGATATCCAGTATGGGAGCCGAATGGGTCAGCGCTCCGCTGGAGATGAAGTCAACACCAAGATCTGTCAGCCGGGTGATGTTTTCTCTGGTTACATTTCCGGATACCTCTACCTGTGCCTGTCCATGGATCATCTCCATGGCTTTTTTCATGTCTTCGTGGCTCATGTTATCCAGCATGATGATATCTGCACCGGCTTCCAGTGCATCGGAAACCATATCCAGCGTTTCAACCTCCACCTCAATTTTACGCACGAAGGAAGCGTAGGCTTTTGCCATGGCAATTGCCTGCTTTACTCCACCTGCGGCACCGATATGATTGTCCTTCAGCAAAACACCGTCTGTCAGATTGTAACGGTGATTGTTTCCACCGCCAATACGCACGGCATATTTTTCAAAAATACGATTATTAGGAGTGGTTTTTCTTGTGTCAAGAAGCTTTGTGGCTGTTCCGGCAAGAAGGGAAGCCACGGAGTGTGTATAGGTTGCGATACCACTCATACGCTGCAGGTAATTGAGGGCTGTGCGCTCTCCACAAAGGAGTGTGCGGATATCTCCGGACAGTGTTGCCAGAAGCTGTCCTTTTTCCACTGCATCCCCATCCTGCACCAGTGCATCTATCTCTACATGAGGATCAATCAGCTGAAAAACCCGGGAAAATATCTGCATACCACAGATGATTCCCTCCTCTTTGCAGATCAGATCAGCCTGACCGTTCCTGGGGTTTGGCATAACACTGTTTGTGGAGACATCCTCACTGGTGATGTCCTCTCTGAGTGCGCCAAGAATTAATGGATCTATATTTAACTGCATAGTAACCTGATCAAACATTTATACGACTTCCTTTCTGCTTTGCTGTTCCTTGTGAATTTGTTGTTTTACCTGTTCCTGATAAGACTGCTCCAGGGCATCGGCATTCTCGTAATTTCGAAGATAAAGTCTGCCAAGTATTTCCTCTGTGGTGGGGTGTCTGGAAGAGGTGGTTTCAACGCCTGCTGTAATTGACTGAGCGGCACGGTCTGCGAATACGAGACTTTCCAGCAGGGAATTGCTTGCAAGACGATTTTTGCCATGCACCCGGTTGCAGGCTGTTTCACCGATCGCATACAGCTGTCCCATGGAGGTTTTACTGTCGTAATCCACCTTAATTCCCCCCATAAAGTAATGCTGAGCGGGAACCACAGGAATACATTCTCTGGTTACATCATACCCCATTTCCCGACAATGTTGTACAATATTTGGAAAATGCTTCTGTAATTCTTCCGCAGGAATTGGCCGAAGATCCTCCCAGACGTAGTCTGTCTGATCCTTTTTCATCTGTGCAAGAATCGCTTCCGTCAGAACATCTCTGGGAGAAAGTTCATCGACAAAGCGCTCCATGTTCTTATTATAAAGCTTTGCTCCTTCTCCCCGTACTGATTCAGAGATCAGAAAGCTGCGGTTTTCCTGGGAATACAAGGTGGTGGGGTGAATCTGAATATAGTCAATGTTTTCCAGCTCTACCTTATGGCGAAGTGCCACGGCAAGGGCATCACCGGTGAGATGGGGGAAGTTTGTAGAGTGCTGATACAGTCCGCCGATGCCGCCTGTGGCAAGGATTGTAGTCTGGGCGAATACCTCCTCCAGGGTGTGATCCGGCTTTTCCATGACGATTCCATAGCAGGTATTATCTGTACTGATAATATCCAGCATGGTAGTATTTTCCATAATGGTAATATTGGGACACTGCTTTACCTGAGCCAGAAGCTTGCTGGTGATCTCTTTTCCAGTCAGGTCCTCATGGAAGAGAATTCGCTTTCTGGAGTGAGCTCCCTCCCGGGTAAATGCCAGGCTGCCGTCTGGATTTCGCTGAAATTCCACCCCGTAGTCCATGAGGTCCTGTACCACATGACGGGAAGAACGGATCATAATATCCACCGATTTTTTATCATTTTCATAGTGTCCCGCCCGCATGGTATCTTCAAAATAACTGTCATAGTCAGAATCATCTGTCAGCATGCAGATGCCGCCCTGGGCCAGGAAGGAATCGCTGTTTTCCACCTGGGATTTGGTGATTATCAGTATGTTTTGATCCGGGGAAAGCTTTAGTGCACAGTAGAGTCCGGAGCATCCGCTTCCCACAATTACTACATCTGTTTTCTGCATCTTATCTTGCCATCTCAAGCATCCGTGTGAGCGGAAGCATTGCCTTTCTTTGAAGTTTTTCGGAGATAAACACCTCATTGCATTCTGTTTCCAGAACTGATTTTACCTTTTCCAGAGTGACCTTTTCCATATTTACGCAGATCTGACCGGAGTTTACACAGAAGAATTTTTTGTGAGGATTTCTTTTTTTCAGCTCGTGGAAGACACCAACGACGGTTCCGATGAGGTATTCTTCTGCTGCAGTGTTTGTGGCGTAGTCGATGATGCCCGAAGTGCTTCCCACATAATCAGCCAGTGCCAGGACTTCGCTGGGACATTCCGGATGTGCCAGGAAAAGTGCCTCGGGATGCAGGTCTTTGGCTAAGGCTACCTGAGAAGCAGTGATGTTGTGGTGTCTGGGACAAAACCCCGGATTTAACAGGATGTTTTTTTCGGGAACCTGAGCTGCCACATAGCTTGCCAGGTGCTGATCCGGAATAAAAAATATGTTTTTATTTGGGAGCTTTTTCACGATTTTTACTGCGTTGGAAGAGGTTACACAGATGTCGGAAAGTGCTTTGGTTTCTGCTGTGGAATTGATATAACACACCACAGCGACATCCGGATATTCCGCCCGTATCTGCTGAATCTTTTCTGTATCAATCATGTGTGCCATGGGACAATCTGCGGTGGCATCCGGCAGAAAGACCCGCTTGTGGGGATTCAAAAGCTTGGCACTTTCTCCCATAAATGCAACCCCTGCGAAGATAATCTTTTTTGCGGTTAGAGTTGTGGCAATTTTGCTGAGGTAGAAAGAATCCCCCACATAGTCTGCCACATCCTGGACTTCGCCGGGAACATAATAGTGGGCGAGAATCACAGCGTCCTTTTCTTTCTTTAATTGTTGTATTTGTTCTGCTATTGACATTTGCAGCCTCCTTAAGATGGGATTTCTTCATTCCTGAATCAATTTCTTACGGTATGTGCCGTAAATGCACATACCTGCTGAATAATTACAAATCATGTATCATAGTTGCCGTTGACCAGGGTTTTTTGACATGTGGAGTATTATAACACAAGAATTTACATGTGACAAGACACAAAACATGACAGAAGACAGGACATTCACAGGAGGCATGGTAATATGAAAGACAAGTTCCATACAAGTATTTCTTTTATTATATACTTGTATGGACAAAATAAATTTAAGGGCCATGTTTGTCAAGAACAAATTGAAAAAACATACTGTACGAAACAATGGACTAAATGCAATAATAAATTGTGCAGTATATCTAAAGAATGTAAAGGCAAAAGCAGGTAATATATTGAAATAATTGTGAGAATGCAATAAAAAAGCAAGAAAACAAGGCACAATCACTATGACTCATCCGTGCACAAAGACATGGATTGAAACAAGTCCCATTTTCGGGTACGATTTTATCACAGGAGGTAAAGCGGTGGTTACGAGAGAAGATGTTGCAAGAAAAGCAGGTGTGTCCGTCAGTGCAGTTTCCAGAACACTGAATGAGAGAGGGTATGTGGCTGAGGAAAAGAAACAGGCCATTATTGAGGCTGCAAGAGAGCTTGGATACCGGACCAGTTCGGTATTAACAGGAAACAGACAGTCAAAACAGTTGTGCTTTTTGAACATTGACATTTACAATCCGTTTTACACCCAGTTATTTGATGCCATGTGTGGCCAGGCCAGGCAGCGGGGTTATGTGATGTATCTGATGCACAATTTTGATGCAAAGATTGCCCGTACCATGGTGATGGACGGAATGATCACAGACAGTGAATCTTCTGCTTTTGAGGTAGAGCGGATTGTGGGAGAGGATTTTTCCTTTCCGGTGATCAGCGCATCCTACGGACTGCCAATTATCAATACGAAGAAAATCCGGTATGTGGATGTGGACACCTTTGAAGCGATGGAAATCGGGATGGAATATCTGCAGAAGCAGGGACATAAAAAAATTGCTTATGCAACCCCGTACGCCTATGGATTCAATGCAGTAACGATACAGTCCAGAAATGCAGCCTATGAAGGAATGATGCTTCCGGAGCTTGGCAGTAAGCTACGAGATTATTTTCTGGATCCCAAGGATGCGGCAACAGCGCAGACTAATCTGTCGAATGTAAAAAGTGAGATGTTTTACGGAGACGGGATGCGAAGCGCCGATGAGTTTATCAAAAGAAAATGTGATGCCACGGCAATCATGTGTTTTAATGATCAATATGCACTGGGCGTCATACACAGACTGATACAAAGAAATTACCGGATACCGGAGGATGTATCAGTTATGGGAATTGACGGGATTGACGATCGTAAATGGACTCGTCCCCTGCTGACCACAGTCAGCATGAACATTGAGCTTTTGGGACAGACCTGTGTGAACAATCTGATTGATACGATTGAGGGAAAAAAGGTCAAATATATCACTTCTATTCGGCCCAAACTGCTGAAAGGAAATTCGGTAAAGTATATCGGGTAACAGAGAAAGATATTTCCAAAGCATAGTGCTTTGAAATATAGAAGGTAAGAAAAAAGGAGGAAAAGCTATGAAGAAGAAAGCAGCAAAAAAAGCAGTCAGTCTGGTATTGACAGGTGCGATGGCACTGTCACTGGCAGCGTGTGGCGGATCGGGATCAGGATCCAGCGGTTCCAAGGATGTGACTACTTCGTCCAATCCGGAAGACATTACAGCAACCATTACGGTGGGTGGCTGGCCATCGGGAGATGATGGATTCAAGGCAGCTCTGGAAGGGTTCAACGAGAAGTATCCGAATATTACGGTGGAGTTTAACTTCCAGGATACTACAGCTCACCATCAGGCACTTTCCACAGCACTGGCAGCCGGAAGCGATGCACCGGATGTTGCCATGGTTGAGGGAGCCTACATTGCGCAGTATTCTAATTCTACAGCACTGGTTAACTTAAAGGAAGAGCCTTATAATGCGGATCAGTATAAGGATGATTTTGTAGCACTGAAGTGGGATCAGGGTTATTCCGCAGATGGTTCCAAGCTGGTAGCAATTCCCTGGGATGTAGGTCCCTGTACTTACTTCTATCGTACAGATGTATTCGAGGAGTGTGGACTTCCCACAGACCCGGATGAAGTAGCCAAGCTTATGAGCACCTGGGATGGTGTCTTACAGGTAGCAGAGGCTGTGAACATTCCCGGAGAGAGATGGCTGGTACCGAATGCCACTTATTTCTATCAGTTAATGTTTTGTAACAGAGACTACTATGATGAGGATTTGAATCTGAAGCTGGACCGTGAAGGTGACACAGACTGTCTGAATGCAGTTATTGAGATGCGTGAAAAAGGTCTGGATATGAATGTTGATATGTGGTCAACAGAAGCATATGCAGCATACGAAGCAGGTACCTGTGTATCGGTGGCAACCGGCGGTTGGTTCGGCGGATTCTTGAAGACAGATATTGATCCAAATGGTTCCGGACACTGGGCAGTGGCTGAGCTTCCAGGCGGCATCCAGGATTGTAACTGGGGTGGATCTTATCTGGTTATTCCGGAGCAGAGCGAGAACAAAGAAGCTGCATGGGCATTTGTAGAGTATATGATGTGTGATGCTACAGCACAAAACCAGATGCTGGAGGCAGTAGATTACTTCCCGGCTTACACACCAGCCTATGACGATGCAGCGATCTACGAAGCAGGTGATGACTACTTCGGTGGTGAGAAGACAAAAGCTCTCTGGGCTTCTATTGCAGAGAATCTTGAGCCGGTATATTCCACTATGATGGATGTTACCGCAGAGGGATGCATCTATACAACGATCAACCAGTGTCTCTCCGAGGGCAAGTCCGCAGAGGAAATGAAGACTCAGCTGGAAAAGGATATCAGTGATGCGACAGCAGAATTGAAAAACCAGCAGATTCAGGTATTGAAGGATGCCGGATTATGGGATAAATAAACGCACAGAGCGCATTACTTTTTCAGAGCCCGATTGGTAACTATTCAGCAGGTCTGTGCATATACTGCACAGACCGTACAAAAGTGATACAAGTGTGAGAAAATCCCATCACCGAAGGTGATTCTGAATGGATTTTCGAATGTAACTGGTCAGGTACTGACCAGTTACACCGATTGGTATAATCGGTCTCTGTTAGAAAGGAAATCTTATGGCAGAAAAAAAGAAAAAGAAGAACTCATTTGCACAGACTTTATATAAGAACAGGGTAGCCTATGTCTATATTGCACCATTTTTTATTCTGTTTGCAGCATTCAGTCTGTTTCCGATTGTGGCTGGTTTTGGCTTAAGCTTCTTCCGGTGGGACGGAATGTCAGCCATGCACTTTATCGGAGTAGAAAACTATATCAACCTGTTCAAGGATGTTTTGTTCTGGAGGGCTCTTGGCAACACGTTACTGATCGGTATTATCGCACATATTCCGATTCTGCTGGGTGGTCTGATCCTTGCTTACATACTGAATTCCAAGCTGGTGAAGGGTGAAAATATCTTTAAAACCATATACTTTATGCCTATGGTTACCAGCTCCGTAGCAATTTCCATCATATTTCAGCAGCTGTTCAGCAACAACTATGGTGTGATCAACTGGTTTCTGGGACTGTTTGGAGTTTCCCCCATCAACTGGCTTGGCGGGGATGGATCTCTTATCAAAGTGGCCGTCATCACGATGTTTGCATGGAAATGGATCGGCTGGAATATGGTAATCTATCTTGCCGGTATGCAGGGAATCAGTCAGGATGTGTATGAGGCAGCGAAGATGGATGGTGCCAACCATACCCAGACGGTATTCAAGATTACGATTCCGCTGCTAAAGCCAATCATCGTATTTACGCTGATTCAGTCTTCCATCGGTATGTTCAACCTGTTCACGGAGCCTTTTATACTGACAAACTCCAGCTGGACGGGTGGTATCAATAATGGAGGACTGACCCTGATGATGTACCTGTTGAATAAAGCACCACAAGGTGGTACTGCTTATGGTTATGCATCTTCGGTAGCTTATGTCATTACTCTGCTGGTTGTATGCTTCTCCGTCATATTCAATAAGTGGTCATCGGAAAAAGATGATACAAAGAAGAGGAGGAAAGCAGCATGAAAAAAATAATTCTCTATATTGTACTTGGACTGATTGCGCTGGTTATGCTGATGCCCTTCTATATGATGTTTGTCATGTCAACACTTTCGACAAACCAGATTTATTCGTTCCCGCCCCATCTGTTCTTTGGTACAAATCTGGCTGCCAACTTTAAGAGCATGATGGATCAGATTGATATTGTGAGATCGTTCCTGAACAGCTGTATTGTAACATTTGCCTATACAGGACTCTCTCTTTTATTCTGCTCCATGGGTGGTTATGCTTTTGCAACCTATGATTTTCCAGGGAAAAACAAGCTTTTTACACTGCTGCTTGGAACCATGATGATTCCATTTACCGCAGGTATTATCCCCTGGTTTATGATGATGTCAAAGCTTGGCTGGATCAACAGCTTCTGGGCACTGATCGTACCAAGCTGCGCCAATGCCTTTGGTATCTTCTGGATGCGTCAGTACTGCCAGAACAATGTTCCCGTTTCTCTTCGGGAGGCGGCGAAGATCGATGGCTGCAGTGAATGGACCATCTTCTTTAAGATTATTATTCCGATTCTGATTCCTGCGTTTGCAGCACTTGGAATTATGCAGTTTGTTAACACGTGGAATGACTTTATGACACCGCTTCTGATCTTAAGAAAACCGGCGATGCAGACGCTTCCTATCGCACTGAAGTCTATGGTTTCTGACCGTGGAAATGATTATGGAGCAATCATGCTGGCTAGCACCTGTGCGGTACTGCCGCTTCTGGTTGCATTCCTGTGCGCATCCAAGTTCTTCATGTCTGGATTGACAGCAGGAGCAGTCAAAGAATAAATATATTTTGGGAGGTATTTTATGAACAGTAAACAGACATTTCAGTGGAATGAGATGACGATGGGAACCTGCTATTATCCGGAGCATTGGGATAAAAGTATGTGGAAGAGTGACCTGGAGCGTATGCTGGAGGCGGGAATCTCTACAATCAGAATTGCAGAGTTTGCGTGGAGCAAGTTTGAGCCCCTGGAAGGGGAGTTTACCTTTGCATTTTTCGATGAGTTCCTGGAGCTCTGCCGGAAAACCGGCATGAAGGTAATTATGGGAACACCGACAGCAACACCTCCGGCATGGCTCACCAGCAAATATCCGGAGGTACTAAACCGCAGAATCGACGGAACTGTCATGGAGCATGGCGGAAGACGTCACTACAATTATAATGCACCGATTTATCAGGAGCTCTGTGCAAGAATCGTCACAAAGCTTGGAGAGCATTATGGGCAGCATCCGGCGATTGTCGGATGGCAGATTGATAATGAGATTAACTGTGAAGTAAATGTATTCTATTCGGCAGCGGATACCGCAGCTTTTCGTAAATTCCTGCAGGATACTTATGGAACTTTGGAGGAATTGAATCAGGCGTGGGGAACCACCTTCTGGAATCAGACCTATACAGACTGGGAGCAGGTATTTGTCCCGCGGCACACACCAAGCGGGAATGTGAATCCGCATCTGGAGCTGGATTATTATCGTTTTGTTTCAGAAAGTGCCATCCGTTTTTGCAGGCTGCAGACGGATATCCTGAGAAGATATGTCCGTAAGGGTGTTTACATCACTACAAATGGCATGTTTGGAAATCTGGATAATCATAAGATGGAAAAGGAATGCCTGGATGTGTATACTTATGATTCTTATCCAAGCTTTGCTTACGGACTGGACAGCCCTTCTGACGGAGAAGGTCTGGGGGATCGGCAGTGGAGCAGAAATCTGAATGAGGTGCGGTCCATCTGTCCGCATTTTGGAATTATGGAACAGCAGTCCGGTGCGAATGGCTGGAATAACCGGATGGAAGGTCCTGCCCCCCGTCCTGGTCAGTTAAAGCTCTGGTCTATGCAGAGTCTGGCTCACGGCGCAGATTATATCTCTTATTTCCGCTGGAGAACCTGCACTATGGGAACCGAGATCTACTGGCATGGAATCCTGGATTATGACAGCCGCGATAACCGCAAGCTGGCAGAAGTAAAGGAATTCAGAGCATTACAGAAAAAACTGAATCCGATCTGCGGCGCAGACTATGAGGCGGCATTTGCTGTTGTAAAGGATTATGATAATGAATGGGACTGCACAGTGGATGCCTGGCATCGACGTGTCAGCTACGCCAGTGAGCAGGGAATCTTTGAAGCTTCAGAGCTGTATCACACTCCTTATGATGTGGTGTATCTGCAAAAAGACAGTGAGCTGTCTGACCTTGCGAAATATCCGGTACTGATTTACCCACACCCTTCTTTGATCAGGGAGGAGCAGACCGCACTTTTAAAAGCCTATACAGAGCAGGGAGGAACCTTGATTCTGGGCTGTAGAAGCGGATATAAAGACGAGAACGGACAGTGCGTTCAGATACCGCAGCCGGGACTGCTTGCCGAACTTACCGGAACCGATGTGCCGGAGTGGACCTTTACAAGTCTGGCAGAGCCGCCCGTGTTCGGAAGCTTTGGTGAGGAAAAGATGGAAGCTCCTATCTTCAATGATCTTATGAAAGCGGGAACTGATGTAAAAGTTCTTGCCACCTATGATGCCACCTTCTATGCCGGAACCCCCATGCTTACTGAGCATGCTTACGGAAGAGGAAAAGTGCTTCACCTGGGAACCAGCTTCAGCCGTAGTAATACCAGGCAGCTGTTGCAATATCTCGGAATTCTTGAACCCTATGCAGACATGGTAGAATTACCGGAAAATGTGGAACTTTCCGTCAGAAGCAAAGACGGAAAACAGTGGCTGTTCCTTCTCAATTACACGAGCACTGCGCAGACGGTTACCATAAAGAAGCCTATGACCTGTATGGACTGCGGAAAGACCGTAGAAGGAACATTCACACTGGAACCCTATGGTGCAGCTGTGTTGGAATGTTAGACCCTGCGCTTTGGACACTGACATTTTCGATAAAATTCATGCACAGAGCAGATAATTCTTGTATCTTTTTTCCTAAAGATTTATACTAGAGGTATAGATGATTGTACAAAAATTGTACAGTGGGGGAAATTTTGGCATGAAAAAAAGAAAGAGTGTCCTGTACATTGGCTTTTTACTGCTGGCTGTCTTTATAGGAGTCTCAGTGTTTACTTTTTATAAATGCAATGAGATTATAAAAGAGGGATATCTGGCATCGGAGGGAAGTGCTGCGGAGAATTTTGCAGTTCTCGCAGCGGCGAATATTCATCTGACAGATGCGGATGTGGAACGGCTGAAGGGCTATAGCTATCAAGAAATGTTAAGCTCCAAAGAGAATGAAAGTCTCCAGGCGATGATGAGCAGTGAGAATTTCAAGAATAAGGTTGATTATGCTTATGTCATGACCCTTTTAAAGGGGGATGAAATAAAGTATAAGGTGGACAGCGACAACGAGTCACTTTTCCATGCAGCACTGGGAACCAAGCTGGATATTATGTGGCTTTTGGATGTCAATGTCAGTGAGAATGCTAAGAATAGTTCTGAGGATGGCACCATTGCCTCTGATGCGGAGATCCGGCGGTATTCTTATTATGTGCCAAAGGACAGCCTGGTGCTTACAGAAGCACCTACGTATCTGTATAATGAAAGCGAGTGGGGACCTCACATCTGTGGTTACTGTCCCCTGTATTCGGAGGAAGGACATTATATCGGAGTCGTAGGGGTAGAACTTCAGACGGGAGATTATAATGCGTATCGGATGGAAGTGCTGCTGGCGATGGGAATTCTGCTGGGGGTATCCACGGCAACGCTGACTCTGCTGTTTGTATTCCTGTATGTCAATTACCGGAAGCGGCAATTTGAAAAAATCTATACGGATGCCCTGACACACTGCTATAACAGAAGCTACTATAACAGTCAGTTTATGAAGCGCATGAGTGCCCTGCGTGTGAGAGATTATTATTTTGTTCTGGCAATTGCGGATATAGACCTGTTTAAAAGGGTAAATGATACCTTCGGACATGAGGTTGGTGATCAGGTGCTGATTGAGATCAGTGAGCTTTTGATGGAAACGGTGGGAAAATCCAATGTGGTCCGTTTTGGCGGAGAGGAATTCGTCACTGGCCTTTGGGTCAAGGAAAAATCCACTCTGGAGGCGCAGCTGAGGCAGTTATTTGAAAAGATTGCTGCGAAAAAGTTTAGTGACAGATCTGTGGATATCAGCATTTCCATGGGCTGCTGCTATTGCAGAGGAGAAGAACTCAGTGGGTGGCTGCTGTCCGGTATGCTCAAGGATGCGGATGACAATCTGTACTATGCCAAGGAACATGGAAGAAAGCAGTTTTGTATCAGTGAGTTTAAGGAAAAAGAGTAACTGTTCCGTACCTGACCGGTTATATTCGAAAATCCATTTAAAATCACCTTTGGTGATGGGATTTTCTTACAAGAGAGCATGTATTTCCAGCCCCGAGAGAAATCAAGGGGCTGGATTTTTTACATATTAAAAAAATATAAAGCTATTGACAGCATAGCTTTTTGAACTATAATGTAGATAACAAGTTAGCACTCGAAATGATGGAGTGCTAACAAAACTGTTTTTATCGTTATAGGAGGTAATGGGATGATTGTAGTACCATTTTATAATATGATTGTGGTTCCGGGAGTAACCTTTTTCTTTCAAAGCGAATATTTTCAGGAGGTTGCAGGGAAAAAGCCGAATACCGGAGAAGATGTGATCTTCCTGATGCTTAAGGAGGATAAAAAGAAAGAGGATATGACGGCAGAAGATTTTTACCCCATCGGCATTGCCGGAGTAGTGGATACGCTGGATAAGGAAGGCAATATCGGCATCAAGGCAAAGCATCGTGTGGATGTGGAAAAAATCGAGATTAATGATGGAATCCAGGTAGAGGCTGCGCTGAGAGAAGATATTGAGGATTGGAGCAGGGAGGAGCTGGATCAGCATTATGAGGAAGTAAAAAGTGCATATCTGAACTTTATCGCAGGTTCCCGCTGGGGGATTATGGCAAGAAATTATATTATGCAGTGGAACAGTGTCAGTGAGATGGCAGCTACCCTTTCCTATCAGCTTAAGATCTCCAATGCAGAAAAATATAATATTATCCAACAGGATAAGATGTCCGATCGGGTGACACTGATGGAGAAGGCACTCTATGAATTCCTGGAGATGGCAAAGCTTGCCAGTGCGGCACAAACTGAGCAGGAGGCATCCCATGAGCAGCTTTACCGTGAAGACGCCATAAAAAAACAGATGGAATATCTGCAGCGGGAACTGGATGAGATGCATCCGGAGAGCATGTCCGATGTTCGAAAATTCGAGAAAAAGATTCAGGAGTCCGGGATGAATGAGACAGCCAGGGGAGAAGCAGCAAAAGTGCTAAACCGCATGAAGCAGGAGGGACAAAACAGTCAGGAATACGGAATTCTCTATGATTATCTGGATTTTGTCACAAGTCTGTCATGGAAAAGCGAGGAGCCATCTGAAATTGATCTGGGGAAAGCTGAAGAGATTTTAAGTCAGGAGCATTATGGTCTGAAGAAGGTGAAGCAGAGGATTCTGCAGCAGATTGCCGTTATGAATCTGAAGAAAGAGCAGGCAGGTTCTATCCTTCTGTTTGTAGGTGCTCCCGGTACCGGAAAAACCAGTATCGGACAGAGCATCGCAAAGGCGTTAAACCGGGCCTATGTAAGAGTCAGCCTTGGAGGAGTCAGGGATGAGGCGGAGATCCGGGGACACAGAAGAACATATATCGGTGCTATGCCAGGACGTATTATGGAAGGCATCAAGAGAAGCGGTGCTTCCAATCCGGTTATGGTGCTGGATGAGGTGGACAAGCTTGCCAAGGATTACGGCGGAGATCCCTCCAGTGCACTGCTGGAGGTGCTGGATCCAGAGCAGAACAGTACCTTTACCGATCATTATATGAATGTGCCCTATGATCTGTCTAACGTTCTTTTTGTCTGTACAGCGAATACGCTGGATACGATTCCGGAGCCCCTTTTGAATCGTATGGAGGTGATTTCATTTTCCGGCTACACTGCCATGGAAAAGCTGCAGATTGCAAAACGTCATCTGCTTCCAAAAGCCATGGAAAGTATGGGAGTAAAGAATAAGAATCTAAAGGTTTCCGATGCTGCTATTCAGGCCATGATTGGGGATTACACCATGGAGGCCGGTGTCAGAGGCTTAAAGAAATGTATGGATACCCTGTGCAGAGTGGCAGCGGTAAAGCTTGTGAAGGGAGAGCAAAAATCCATCACAGTGAGTCCGAAACGTCTGCCCCAGTATCTGGATCAGAAGCCTATGCGGCATGACCATATTCTGAAAGAGAAAAAACCGGGAATTATCACTGGACTTGCCTGGACGCAGGCTGGGGGAGATATTCTGTTTATTGAGACTTTGTTTACAAAGGGAACCGGTAAGATCATCATTACGGGACAGCTGGGGGATGTGATGAAGGAATCCGTACAGATTGCGGTTAGCCTGGTAAAGTCCATGTATCCGGATAAAGCAGAGATATTTGAGAAAAATGATCTGCATATTCATGTTCCCGCAGGTGCGATTCCAAAGGACGGGCCCTCTGCCGGTATTACCCTTACCACTGCCATTGTCTCACTGGTGAATGACAGGGCAGTATCTCCGGCCATTGCCATGACAGGAGAAGTATCCCTTCGGGGTGGCGTGCTGCCAATCGGAGGACTGCCGGAAAAACTGATGGCCGCCCAAAGAGCCGGAATTACCACGGTATTTATTCCGGAAGAGAACATGGAAGATCTGGATGATGTGGCAGAAGAGGTTAAGAAAAAATTGCAGATCCAGCCGGTTTCCCGTGTGGAGGAGGTACTGACTGGATGCGGCATATAGAAGGATAAAAGATACGCATCATTTTCCCGAAAGAAAATGTTTGAGGAATACATATACAACGATGATAAATGCGAATAGATACCCGAAAGCTCCCAAAGCCGGAATTCCCAGTATCCTTGGCGACATATCGGTGGTGCAGATAATACTGGAGCTGATGAGAAGTGCCATGACCCACAGTCCCATAACGATGTTTCGCACCAGTCTGCGCAGCAGCTCTGACAGATCTCGGCCGGCATGGAGGTCCAGATTTACCTTTGTCTGGCCTTTCTGATAGCTTTGCAGGATCTCCGAGATCAGAGAAGGCAGTTCTATGGCCTTGTGCAGGGAGCGGTACAGAATCTTTCCGTTTGTTTTCAGCTCTTTTTTCCAGTCAAAATGCTGCAGCATGTGATTCTTTACCCGTGCTGCAGCTATTTCTACCATATTGATTTCCGGGCAGATATCGGCCAGAACCCCTTCCATATGAGTCAGACCTCTCGCCAGCATCGTCAGCCCATGGGGCATGGAAATTTTGTTTACCTTCATAACCTCCATCAGCTCCTGCATGATTTTGGCGATGTCAATATCTCCCATATCCAGATGTCCATACTTTACCATAAGAGTACGGATATCTTCATAGAGCTTGCTCTGGTCCGGTTTCCCACGGAATTCCCCAAGAGAAAGCACTGCATCCTGGATCATACCGATGTCATTGACAGCGATTCCCTGGATAGCATGGCTGATCAGTTCCTTATCCCGGTCACTTAAGCGACCCATCATTCCCATATCAATCCAGACAATCTTGCCATCACGAATACGGATATTGCCAGGGTGGGGATCGGCATGGAAAAATCCATCCTCCATTACCTGGCGGATATAGTTATCTACCAGCTTGCTGCCGATTTCATCCAGGTGATATCCTTCTTTTTGCAGAGCTTCCCTGTCATCGATCTCAAAACCGTCGATATATTCCATCACAAGTACATGTGCTGTGGTAAATTCATGGTAGAGCAGGGGCGTTTCTACAAATGCTACTTCTTTGTTCCGTCTGGCAAATTCTTCCATATTAGAGGCTTCCTTCAGAAAGTTCATCTCTTCCTGAGTCACCATCCACAGTTCATCGAGCACCATGTCAAAATCAACCATTTCCTTGAGACTTACCGGTGGGACCAGCTTCACTGCCTTGTGGAGCAAAGAGATGTCTCTTGCCATGATATCGTAGATGCCTTTGCGCTGCACCTTTATGACAACCTGTTCTCCTGTTTTCAGGACAGCACGATGTACCTGGGCGATGGAGGCGGATCCCAGAGGGGTTTCCTCAATCTCTGAAAAGATCTCCTTCCAGGAGAGTCCAAGAGAAGCCAGAAGTACCTCCTGTACCTGAGAAAATGGCATGGGTGCCACGTTGGAACGAAGCCGCATCAGCTCATCACAGTAGCGCTTCGGGAGAATGTCCGAATGCAGGGACATAATCTGACCAAGCTTAATATAGGTGGGCCCCAGATCCTCCAGAATCAGACGGAGTTTCTCCGGGGTCAGCCCCTGAGTAATCTCATGTTTTCTTAAAACTGCCGTCATTTCCTTCAGACGGGAGCCATAACCCTTATGTTCCGGTTTTGGGGTTTCCATATCAGTCATCTGCAGCCTGCTTTTCTTCTGCTTTTTCTTCTGATTCTTCTTTGGATTCTTCTTCGGATTCTTTTTCTGCTTCGGGAGCAGCAGGAGATTCCATGGCCTGCAGCTTTGCCTTCAGATGCTCCAGTTGCTCAGAGTTCATCTTGCCCAGCAGTGCCTCAAGCTCCTCCGGCGTAGAAGCCTTCACCGAGACATTTACATTCTCACGAACGGTTTTCTTGATATTGTGCTTCAGCTCCTGGTTTAAAACCTTTCCCTGTTCTACCGTCAGTTCCCCTTTTTTTACCATGTCATCTAAGAGTTCCTTTGATTTTTCCACGGTTGTTGCGGCAGTTCCGATACCTGCCAGTATTACCTTTTTTAAGCTGTCTCCTAATCCATCCATACATATGCTCCTTTCATAACTGTTTCGTATCTGACCTGTTACAGTTGCAAATCGGTTAAAACCACCTGGTTAACCATAGAATTCCCTTTGGCAGAAAGATCATACATCCGGCGATGGCAGCCATGATAGCTGCAATCAGTACCGCACCGGCTGCCGTATCCTTCGCAATCTTTGCCAATGGCTTTTGCTCCTGGGTTACCAGATCCACCACAGCCTCAATTGCCGTATTCACAAGCTCCAGTGCCATAACCAGACCAAAGAGTGTCAGACAGATACACCATTCCACCAGTGAAATCTTTAGAACAATTCCAGCAATCACAACCAGAACCGCCATCCCACAGTGTACCTTCATGTTGCGCTCCTTTTTGATTCCGGTAAAGATTCCCTCAAAAGCAAAACCGAAGCTTTTCGCAATAGGAGGTTTTTTCCCTTTTGCCATGTTACATCGCCTCTTTTCTTAAGTGCATGATTCACAATAGCTGCTGTCACTGCTCATGGCTTCTGTATATAGTATAGCATATCTCAGGTTTTTTGCGCAGTATTTTCTCTCGGATTTTGGATAGGAACAGTAATAGAGCGTACTGCATACCTTGAAGTAAAGGAAAAGATATCCGGTGGAAATATGGAGAATCAATATTATCCCTTTGTTAATCAGCCGCTGCCCTATGCTTATGATGCGCTGGAGCCTTTTATTGACGAAAAGACGATGCGGCTTCATCACGATAAACATCTGCAAACCTATATTCAGAATCTCAATGCTGCGCTGAAGAATTATCCTCAGCTGCAGAGGCTGTCACTGGAACAGCTGATCCGCACTTCTGCCAGACCTTCCTGTGAGCTTCAGAGGACAATACACAACAATGCCGGGGGAGTTTATAATCACCGATTTTTCTTCGCAGGTTTAAAAAATCCGGGAAAATGGGATTCTTCCCAGCCTTCAATGCCCGTAGGCGAACTGGGAAACGCTGTCCGAATGCAGTATGGAAGCTATGAGGCATTCCGGGAGGCTTTCAGCAAAGCGGCACTTTCGGTGTTTGGTTCGGGATATGCGTGGCTGGTCCTGGACGGAGGAAGGCTTCGCATTATCACAACAGCCAATCAGGATAGTCCTGTAGGAGAAAATCTGTGCCCGGTGCTGGGGATCGATGTATGGGAACATGCTTATTATCTGAAGCACTATAATGTTCGTGCCGATTATATCGAAGACTGGTGGCATGTGGTAAACTGGGAAAAAGCAGAAGAGAATTACAGGGAATGTCACAAGATCTGGAAACGGATGAGGAATATATAAGAAAGGGACATATCACTGTAATATATGGTTTGTTCGTTCATTTTTCCCTCCACTAAATTGCCTTTTTATTTCTTTACAATTTGTATTGTAAAGGGTATACTTAGCGAAAAGTCAATAAGGAATTGAAAAATGGGAATAGATAGAGAAAAAATATATTTGACAACATCTGAGTTTGCAGAGTTAAATGGAGTGAATAAGAGAACGTTACATTATTATCATAGATTGGGGATTTTTTCTCCAGATGCTGTTGGTGTTAATGGATACAGGTATTATACATTAGAGCAAAGTATTGAGTTAGAAAATATACTTATGCTTAGAGAATTGAATATGAGCATTGAAGAAATTAAGAATTATATAAGCAAACCAAGCCAAGAGTGCTTTATAGATTTGGCAGATCAGAAATGCGAAGAAATAGATAGAGAAGTTAGAATTTTGAAAGATAGAAAAAAATATTGGAAAGAAAAAAAACAGCAATTGATACTCTGTAACGGCATAGAAGATGGTAAAATAGAGCTTGTGGAACTTGAGAAGAACTATGTACTAAAAACGCCTTGCAATTTTAATGACTATAATATTGAATTATTATTGGATCATTTGAAACGTGCGTGGGATTTGGAGGGGTACAAGGTAGGCTGTGGAAGTTATATTTCTTTAGAAAAAATTCTGAGTGGGAATTTTGATGATTACGATGGATTTTACACACCCCTTCACAAAAAATTAAATAAAGCAGAATGTAGTATAAGGCAAAAGGGTAAATATATTCGTGGATATATCAAGGGTGAGTGGAAACGTATAGAGGAATTTTATAAATATCTATTTTCTTTTGCAGATAAAAAGGGAGTTAAATTGATTGGAGAGGCATATGAGATAGGTCTTAATGAATATGCCATATCACGTAAAGAAGATTATATTACTCAGATTACAATTAAAATTGAGGATTAAAGTAAAAAAATTATTATACTGGAGTAGAAAAAGTGGGGAGAAATCCCCATTTTTTTATTGCGCTAAACCATCTCTTATATTTTTAAATTATGGTATTGACTTTACACCGAGTGTATAGTTTATGCTCGGATAAGGTCGGATATGCCGTAGGCCAAATTCAAACAAGGAGGATAGAAGTATGAAAGCAAGTTGCAGTAGTTTTACCTGCCGATCATCAGATGGAAAGCATTTCTTGGGCAGGACATATGATGAGTATGGAGACATTAGCACAAATAAAGTAGTTGTTATTCCACACAATTATGAGATTAAATTGTCTTTTACAAAGAATAAAGAGAATAACAGGCAAACTGTTGATTATGCTACTGTGGGCATGAACATCTCCGGATTTAATACACCTTTTTTGACCGAAGGAATGAATCAAGAAGGATTAATGGGGGCGTTATTGTTTTTTCCATACTTTTCACAATTTGATACAAGAGAATCACTTTATGATGTTAATGTGGGACTATTATTACCATTTGTTCTAGGAAAATAGGAAATATTATTTTTCTACAGCATCAAATTGTAGAATTTGCTGTGTGGATTTAAGTAAAGAATTAAACAATAACTCTGATTCTGATAGCTTGATAGAATTTGCAATACCCTTTAAACAGGATATTCTTGAATTAAAGTAAGCATATTATGAAAAACTATGGAAAATATTTGTGCAGAAAGAAGGAATCTCTCTGATTGATTTATTAAAGGATTTATTAAAAATATTCGTTTACGGCACACTTGAATTTTTTGCGGATATAACAATTTCAAACGGTACACGAGGGTTTATTGAGAAGGATAAAGACTCATCCTCAAAATGCAAAAGGATATTTCAACGAATATGTTTTTTAATAACTTTACTTTTCATAGGATTCTTTTTGGCTTTGGGGCTTTTGGGGTTTAAGCACAAAAAACTTGGCGAAGCATTAATAGCGGTATTAATAGCAATAGGAATAAGTTTCTGGCTTATTGTTGTGAAAATTGATGTAAAAGATAAAGGAAGGAAAAAATAATGGATAATAATGAAATTATGTTTGAGGAAATTGAATTAGAAGGATTAGAAGAAAGTCCTACGGTAGGCGAAATTGATACATACAAACTCAGCGGGTTAAAATGTGCAGGATCTGGAAGTACAGGTGTTGCTTGCGGTGGCGCATGTAAAGGGTTTGGGTGTGCTTAGGCATAATTTATTGTGGAGGTAAAATGGAGCTTATTGTAGAAACACAAAATTTAACAAAAAAATATGGAATAAAAAGTGTGGTGGATGACGTAAGGATAACCATAAAAAAAGGACAGATTTATGGGCTTATTGGTACGAATGGTGCAGGAAAAACTACATTAATGAGACTTCTTTGTGGATTAGTTAAACCCACAGAGGGAAGTATTTCCTTGTTTCATGAACAATGTATATCTACTGGACTAAAAAAGGTGGGGTTTAGTGTAGACTTTCCAACACTATATCCTGGCCTTAATGCATATGAAAATATGATGGCGCAGGCAATACTTTTGGGGAAAGATAATAGAAGTAACATTATAAAATATTTAAATCTGGTTGGGCTAACAGACATGAGTAAGAAAGTTAAAAAATATTCTTTGGGCATGAAACAAAGGTTAATGATTGCGCTGACCCTTATAGGTGAACCAGAATTTTTGATACTTGATGAACCAATGAATGGGTTAGATCCGTTAGGTATTAGACTAATCAGGGAATTATTACTTAAACTTAATAAGGAAAATAAAATGACAATAATGATATCAAGTCATATGCTGGATGAACTATCAAAAATCTCTGATGTATATGGAATTATGGAATCAGGAAAATTAATTAAGGAGATAACAAAAGAGGAATTATTGTGTACTAGACAGAATGTATTTCTGGAAGTGGATGATTTAGCAAAAGCGAATGATATATTAAAAAGTGAGCTTAAACCATCAGAGTATGGAATTGATGAAAAAAATCATAGAATTGTATTGAATAAGATTAATTCTCAAGCTTGCCTAAATACAATTAACTTTAAATTACTGGAGCATGGAATTAGTATCAAGAGAATAGCACCACTTGAAGAAGGAATCGAGGATTATTTTTGGCGGATTATGGAGGAGACGAAAAGTGAATAGTGTGTTAAGAGCAGAACTATATAAGGCTATAAAAAGCAAATCTTTCTTTATTTGTCTCGCATTTTTAATACTGATTATTCCTTTATCAATACATATTATTATAGAGTCGCCAGATGAGTTTAGTCGTGGAGTGAGTGGAGCAAGTATTATTCTGGATCGCATGGGAGATAATATTCCGGTTGTTACTATAGCAGTTTTTATAGCAGAATTTATTGGAATGGAATTTCAGACAGCTAGAATTAAATTGATTATTCCACACATGAATAGCAGGGCGTATTTCTATATATCAAAATTGATTGTGTGTTGTATTGGTATGCTTGCGGCCAATGCTATAAGCCTGGTTTTTTATGGAATTGTGGCAACTGTCAAATGGGGATTCGACCCAACACAAATCTTTAACTTTTCCGGTTTCTTTGCGTTTTGTTTTCTACAGATGTTTGCTTTATGTGCATATACTGCAATATTTGTTTGCTGTTCATTTTTTACAGAATCTTTTGGAATTGCATTTGCGGTTGATGTACTGATTGTAATGTTTGTACCGCAAATATTACAATTTTTAGATAGAATATTAGGTACCCAATCATTCTTTTATAATTCTTGGCCTGGGATTTGCGCTTTAAGAGCAGCAACTTATGAACCGACACTTTCTATTATATGTGAAGTGGTCTTTTCCTGTATAGTAATTATAGGAAGTTCGACTATGTTAGGATGTTGGAGACTAAATCATAGGGAGATATAGTGAGAGTGCTTTGATGGAGAAGAATATTTTTATAATAGAAACATTTTGTGAAACAAACATGGGGCTGTCGCAACAGCCCCTTTTGATGATTTTAGAAGAGTTCTTTCCAGGGTGGGTTACCCCAGTGTGTTTTGCACCCCTGCTTTATGCTTCTGTTTTGTCTCTGTGATCTTGCTTTCTTCAGCAGCAGGTGTGGGATAATATCCCTTGGATGACATCATATGGAAGATTTCATCCTGGATGTCATGTTCCTCATTGAGGATCGTCATCATGGTAGAACGCACATTTTCGTGAGCACATTCATTAGAAAAGGTATTGTAGTTGTCGGTGGAGAATTTTGCAGTTGCCAGGGCATCGCCCAGGATTTCTTTTTCAGTATATGCTGTCTGATTCATGTGTGAGCCTCCTTAGCCTAATAGGGAATACAGAGAATTGTAGTGTTTCTGATGTCTTTGTGAAATCTGCTGGAATTTGCTGCTCATCTCACTGTCCGTAGACTGCTGAGAAAGAAGCTGGTATTTCTTGACCAGCAGATCCTCTTCACAGAGGGAATCATTGATAAGTGATAGTTCTTTTTCAGATAACTGTCCCATAAAAGCCTCCTGTAACTGTTAATGATTGTGTGCTGTAACGCAAATAGTATATCCGATTTTTCCTTTTTTATTTGCAAAAACAGGAATCATTGACAAGAACATCTTGTGTTTAATGTGCGTTTTCCGAGTAGTATTTAGTCTAGCTGCTCCTGTTTTTACATATACTTTTTCAGGAGGTACTTGCCTATGGATGTAGATCGTTGCGTGTGCTGCGGTAATTACGTGCCAGAAGGAAGCATGATCTGCTGGGCTTGCCAGCAGCAGATCAAAGAAGCCAAAGAAACGAAAGAAACTTGAAAAGGCTGTCGATAAAACAAAAAAAAAGAATAGAATTTGCGTTGTAAGTATTCAGCACACTGTTTGAGTGAAACGAGTTTGTGCTGGATACTTACGTTTTTAGCAAAATCTATTCTTTTTCGTATGCTCTTGGACTTCGAAACCGTGTTCTGCCCTTATAAGGAGCGTCCAGCCACCGAAGTATAAAAGTTGTTAGAATTCCAGTTCGTCCAGATAACGGCTCAGTGCGTCCTTCCAGTCTGGAAGAGGAGTGAAGCCATTTGCAGGAAGCTTGGATTTGTCCAGGCGGCTGTTGAAAGGACGGGCAGCTTTGGAAACACCGTATTCTTCGGTGGTTACCGGTGCTACGATCACTTTATCTTCAGCATATTCCGGATGGCCTTTTTCCACAGCCTGGCGGAAGATTTCTTTAGTGAAATCATACCAGCTGATATAACCACCTTCATTGGTTGCATGATAATAGCCGTATTTTTCTGTCTCAATCATGTCTACCAGAAGCTTCGCAAGATCAAAGGTATAGGTTGGTGTACCGATCTGGTCATTTACAACCTTGATGTGATCGTGAGCTTTTGCAACATTTAACATGGTCTTGATAAAGTTCTTGCCATTTTTGCCGAATACCCATGCGATGCGGACAATGAAGTATTTACTTAAGTTTCTGGATACGGCCAGCTCGCCGTCCAGTTTTGTTTGTCCATATACATTCAGCGGGGCGTATTCCTTGCAGTCCGGCTCCCAGGGGGCAGTTCCAAGACCGTTGAATACATAATCGGTGGAGAGATACAGCATCTTGATATCCATGGATTTGCAGGTCAGAGCGATATTTTCCGTTCCGACTACGTTTACCTGATGAACCTTTGCCTGCTTATCCTCATCCTCTGCGGCATCCACAGCTGTCCAGGCAGCGCAGTGAATCACTGCGTCCGGCCGGGCACCTGTAATGATTGCCTCTACAGAGGCTTTATCTGTGATATCCATAGCAACATAAGGCATCGTAGTGACAGCAGAACCATCCTGGATTCCACTGTATGTCGGTGCGATATCGCTTCCGATACCTTCATGTCCGCGTTTTGCCAGTTCATTCATAACATCATGTCCCAGCTGACCGCCAACTCCTGTTACTAATACCTTCATAATGTCCTCCTAGCGATTGGTGTACATTTTATCATAGTAGTTCTGATATTCTCCGGAAATGATGGTTTCCCACCATTCTTTATGATCCAGATACCACTGAATAGTTTTCTTGATACCGTCTTCAAACTTAGTTTCCGGCAGCCAGCCCAGTTCGTTGTGAATCTTGGTTGGGTCGATGGCATAACGCATATCATGACCTTTACGGTCTGTCACGTAGGTGATCAGGCTTTCTGGTTTATCAAGCGCTTTACAGATGATCTTAACAATATCGATATTCTTCATCTCATTGTGTCCGCCTACATTATAGACTTCACCGACACGGCCGTTGTGAATAATCAGATCGATGGCTTTGCAGTGATCTTCTACATAGAGCCAGTCACGGACATTTAAGCCTTCGCCATAAACCGGAAGAGGTTTGTCAGCCAGTGCATTGGCAATCATCAGCGGAATCAGTTTTTCCGGGAAATGATAAGGACCGTAGTTGTTGGAGCATCTGCTGATGGTTACAGGCAGACCGTAGGTTCTGTGGTAAGCAAGAACCAGAAGATCAGCACCTGCTTTAGAAGAGCTGTACGGGCTGCTGGTGTGGATCGGTGTCTCTTCTGTGAAGAACAGGTCCGGGCGGTCGAGTGGCAGATCTCCGTATACTTCATCGGTAGATACCTGATGATAACGTTTGATGCCGTATTTGCGGCAGGCATCCATCAGTACAGAGGTTCCGATGATGTTAGTGTCCAGAAATACCTGTGGATTCTCGATAGAACGGTCAACGTGGCTTTCTGCTGCGAAGTTTACAACCATGTCCGGATGCTCTTCCTCGAAAAGCTTGTTTACTGCATCACGGTCTGTGATGCTGATCTTTACAAAACGGAAATTCGGGTTGTCCATGACTGGCTCCAGTGTGGAAAGGTTTCCTGCATAAGTCAGGCAGTCCAGACAAACGATGCGGTAGTCCGGATATTTCTTTAACATATGAAAAACAAAGTTACTTCCTATAAATCCTGCTCCACCAGTTACGATAATATTCATGTTTTTTCTCCTTTTGGTTCTGTATACTGCTTCCGCTGTCTTTTGGCACGGCAGTATTTGATGATTTGTTTTTGCGTTACGCTTGCTGTTAACTCCATTATAAAAGGTGACCCAAGGTCACCTTCAAGTACTTTTTTTATATTTATCAAAAAATCAGGGATGACAGAGAAAAAGTCCTGCATCCTTGGTGATATGATATCCCCCATATTGTGTTTTCTGCTTGACAAAGCTTCGGAATTCCTTGTAGCGATCCAGAAGATATTGATTCTGGTTGCCATGGCAGGAAAGCACATAGGCGATCAGGGGTTCTTCCTCCGATACAATCAGAGAATCTTCATACAGACATTTTTCTATGTCTGAAAAAAACGGCTGCAGGATGGGTGCTCCGTTATCCAGACCAAAATGTTCGTAGAGTCTGTCACCGGACAGCACGATCCGGTCATCGAATTCCGACACCAGCTGGTTGACCTCCTGCATATGACGTTTGCTGTAGGTACTGCAGATAAAAGTGCCATGGGGCTTCAGAATTCGCCGTACCTGTGCACAGACCTGGGGGATATCTTCGCAATAAAATAATACATGATTGGCAATTACAAGATCAAAGGCTTCCGCTTCATAAGGAATCCGGTGGCAGTCAAAGACCGCAAAGGAAAAGCGGGAATCACTGCCGCCGATCGAACGTCTTGCATCACGCAGCATTCCCTCGGAGATATCAGAAAGCGTGATATGAATATCCCTGGGAAGCCTGTCCAGATTCTCTGCCCAAAGAGAGCCATTTCCGCAGCCAATCTCCAGAATCTGCATCCCGGGCTGAATCCGGCACTGCTCAAAGATCCAGGGAAACCATCCCTTTTTATTCTGAGAATATAGCTGATGCAGATGAATTCGGGAAGAAATATTGGAAGCATTCTGATACTGATTTTTCAGACTTTTTTCCATACCGGTCAGATGAATCAGATCCAGCATCTGATTCCAGTCCACCACATGTTCATTTTGAATCGCAGAAGTAGTATCCTGAATGGCCTTCTCGACCAGCTGCATCTGTTCAATCCGGTCCTGTACCAGCTTCAGCTGGACATTCAGAGAATTCAGCATAAAACGATAGTCCGAATCACTGACCGTCATCTCCCGAATATCATCCAGAGAAAACCCCAGATACTTCAAAAGCAAAATCTGCTGAAGTCGGGCAAAATCCTCATCCGAATAAAATCGCGCACCGGATTCCGTCACAAAAGACGGCTTCAAGATATTATGTTTATCGTAATATCGGATAGTCCGCAGCGTAACATGCGCCATCCGCGCAAACTCCCCCGAGGAATAAAATCCATTCTTCTTCATCTAATTTCACGCCCTCTATCTTTTGTTCACAGCTTTGTTTCACACACACTTACTCTGCTTCTATTCTTACATAGGATACAAAAGCTGTCAACCGGTTACTTTACGTGTAGAAGAACTATAGCATTGCACGATATTTGCTTTCTGTCAATAAAAAACTTAAGTAAAAATTCCAATTGTACTATAAATACTCTTAGGGTATACTAGTAAGGTGAATTGTTAAGTAACTGTTAAGTGGATTGGTGCATATTGGGCGCTGATCAAAAAAGTGATGCAGGAGTGTGAAAGATGCATGCAAGTAAGAGCCAGCAGCGTTCGGAAAAAGCTGCTTTAAATATATCCCTGTGGTCCAGTGCACTGTTTGTGGCAGTGGAGCTTGTGATGGCGGTGATTACCAGTTCCCAGGCAGTTTTGCTGGATGCAGTTTATGATTCCGTGGAGCTTGTGATGATCCTGGTATCTCTGACCCTGATACCACTGCTATATCGGCCCTCCAACGAAAATCGTCCCTTTGGCTATCTGCAGGTAGAATCCCTCTTTGTGGTGGTCAAGGGCGCTATTATGGTTTCCGTTACCGTAGGTTTGATTGTAAATAATATTGAGATCATGCTGCACGGCGGACGAAAGATCAATTTTACACAGATTGCGTATTTTGAATTATTTGCCTGTGTCATCAGTCTGCTGGTGATCTTCTGGCTGCACCGGCTCAACCGTTCTTTGAATTCTCCGATTGTCACCATGGAGATTCAGGAGTGGAAAATCGATGCGGTTGCCTCTATTGGAATGGCGGCGGCATTTTTCCTTCCACAGCTTATCCAGGCGTCCTGGTTTGAGGTGCTTCGTCCCTATCTGGATCAGGGTATTACGGTAGTGCTCAGTATCTTTATGCTTCCGACACCGATTAAGGCTATCGTGACCGGGTTGAGAGATCTTTTTCTTCTGCCGCCGGAGCAGGAAACTGTGGAGCGGATTCGAGATATCGTGACTCCGATTCTGGAGCAAAGAGGCTATGACCAGCTGTATTTTGATATTGTTCGTACAGGACGCAAGCTTTGGATCAGTGTATATATTACCTTTAACAAGGATGATATTTCTCTGGTGCGTTTTCGGAAGCTGCAGACGCTGGTTATTGAGGAATTGAAAAAAGAATATCAGGATTTTTATCTGGAATTGCTTCCAGATATTCAGTATACCGGTGATACGGAGGTATAAGCCCTTTTCTATAAGGCAAGACTTCGTCCGGCGTAACAGAATAGATCAGGTTTATATGTGAGGTAATCAGTGGGAATAAGAAAGAAAAGCAGCATGAGAGTATCAAACATCAGAAGAAGACTGTGGAGAGGAGCAGCGGTTCTGCTGGCCGGTTGTCTGGCTTTTGCGGATCCGCTTGTTTGCCTTGCACAGATATCGGGACCGGATGCATTTACAAACGCCACATGGGAGAGCGTCCATGAGGAGAATCTTCAGACCCCGATGGGGGTACTGCAGTCGGTCTGTGCCACGGATAATTATATTATCTGCATAGAAAATACATCTGATTTTTCTAATGATCCGGATACTGTATCAGCTTATTATAAAAACAAGACAGATGCCGCAGGTAATCCGGTAGAACAGTTTTCCCTGGCGAAGCGCACAGCTGATACAGACTGGGAACATGGTAATGGCATGGCGTACAATCCGAATACCCATGAGATCTATGTGGCACTGTATTCGAACAAGACGGATGAAACCAGGGGCTGTCTGTATGTGATGAATCCCGATACTCTGGAGCTCGTACGGACCATCAAGATTTCAGATGACTATAATATTCTTGGTATCGATTACAAATCTGACACAGATCAATATGTAATTCAGACCAATGCAGAGGGTGGGTACAGTTTCAAGATTCTTGATTCGAACTTTCAGATTGTAGATGATCTGGGGCAGTATGCGGGAACCGCAAAGGGAGATAATTTTCAGGATCTTATTATCAGTGGGGACTATATCATCAACTTTCCACTGACTTTGAGTTATGGGATTGGAAACTACCTGAATGTGTATTCGATGTCACAGCGTGTATTGATGCAGGATTTGCCCCTTGCCCTTACTGCAGACGGTCCGGCGAAGGAAGAACCGGAGGGACTTTGTGAGATCAACCCCGGAGAATTTGTGCTGGCGGATAATCTGGAGTATGCAGACGGACGCCGGATCTTTCGGCTGTATCGGACAACCGTTCCTTATTACTTCACGGTTCAGGTAACCGGGGAAAATGGTGCTGTGCAGATGGATTCTTCACAGATATTAAGAGGGGAGAGCTGTACTTTGAATCTGGCGCCAAATCAGGGTTATGGAGTTTCTAAGATCCTGGTAGATGGGACGGCTCAGTCTGTGACGGCGGATATGACAAGCTATACACTGGATAATGTCCAGGCAAACCATACGGTAACTGTGACCTTTGCCCCCCTTGCTGTTCCAACCGAGAAACCAAAACAGCAGAAAGCAAATGCAAAGACGGTCAATGATGTCCGGGTGCAAAGCTCTGTGAATGAAGAAGTAGCCAATCCAAATGCGGTGAAAAAGTCCGGGTTCTGGAATCAGAAAACAATCCTCCTCACGGTACTTCTTGGAGTAGTGATTGCGATAATGGCAGGCTTTTATCTGTATCTTCTTCATGTCAGAAGAGAGCGTGCAAGACGCCGTGCCCTGGCCCGCATGCGTCGCAGGCAGGCCATGTGGGAACAGCAGATCACAAAGACAAAGCTTTCCTGATTAATTTAAAGCAGCAGAAGAGGTAAGCAGCTTGTTCTTCAGTTCATTTTCCATGGTGCGAAGCTCAGTCTCAGCTTGAGCTCGTGCCTGGCGTCCCTCCTGCTGAATCTTCATTACCTCATCCAGAGTGGAAATCAGGTTGGCATTGGTCGTTTTCAGAGTTTCCATATCCACGACACCTCGCTCATTTTCCCTGGCAGTTTCAATGGTAGCGGTTTTCAGCATCTCAGAGTTTTTCTTCAGAAGCTCATTGGTAGCATCTGTTACCTCACGCTGTGCCTGAGCAGCCTGGAGAGAATGGTTTACGCCAAGAGCGATGACCATCTGGTTTTTCCAGAGTGGAATCGTATTTACGATGGTAGACTGGATCTTTTCCGCCATCTGCGTGTCATTGTTCTGAATCAGACGAATCTGGGGAGCGGTCTGCATGGCGATGGTACGGGTCAGGTCCAGATCGTGGAGCTTTTTCTCAAAACGATTGCATAACTCGTCCAGATCTCTTGCCGCCTGTGCGTCCTCTGCCAGACCGCTGGTCTGTGCTTTTGTACGCATCTCTACCAGCTCGTGATTTCTGGTTTTTTCCAGCTTCTTTTTTCCGGCCAGAATATACATGGTCAGTTCTTTATAATAACTCAGATTCATATCATACATCTTATCCAGCATGGCAACATCCTTCAAAAGAACAATCTGATGTCCCTCCAGTGCATTGCTGATGTTATTGACACTGACTTCGGCTTTGTCATATTTTACTTTCAGAGCAGTAATCTTGTTGGAGGTTTTCTTAAACAATCCAAAGAAGCCCTTGTTAGAATCTTCTTCTGTGGCATCAAAGCTTTTTACCTCTGTCACAACGGAGGCCAGCAGATCACCGATCTCTCCCATATCCTTGCCTCGGACATTTTCCAGCGTGGACTGAGAAAAATCTGCCATTTTCTTCTGGGTGCCTGCACCATACTCCAGAATTCCCTGAGTGTTGTGAAGGTCAATCTTTTCCACAAAGCTGTCCACCAGCTGTTTTTCTTCCTGAGAGAGCATGGAGTCATCCATCTCGGAAGCAGGGGCTGCTGAAGTGACCTCAGGTGCTGGGGCAGGTACCTCCTTTGGTTTTGGCGCTTCACCAAACTCCAGGGTTGGTGTGCTTGTCATGGTTAATACATCTTCTTTCAATTCGGTATCCACGTGTTAATCCTCCTTCTTGTTAATGGAATCCTTTGTAAGTCCTTCCTGTGCAAACATGGTATTCAGCACAGATATATCCGATGAAATGTCCCAGACCTTGGACTGGAACAGATTATCCAGAAGCGTTTCGAATGCGGTGTTGATGGTATCAAGAGTCGCCTCTATTTCCTGCCTGGAAGTGCGGATGTTATCCGTCTGGATGGGCTGCTTTTCAAAATCCAGATAGGTACTGATCAGCTTCCAGGTGGTAGGAAGATAGTAATTCATAAATTTTCGAAGCTCAGCAGCCTTATCAGGCTGTTTTTTTACTTCCTCACGAATTCGGGTGATTACCAGCTCCAGCCTTCCAAGCTTTGCGGAAATGATTTCTCCTGGAAGCTCGTCATTGGCAGTATGAATCTTTTTGATGTAGCCATCACAGTCTTCCAATACCTGCTTTACACCCTGTGTGATCCCGGCTGCACAGTCAGCTTCCTCCTGCATCTTCTTTTCTTCCAGTGCTTTCTGGGCATTCTGGTACTGCTGATAGACTTCATCCGTCAGCATAAAGCAGGAATTGTCAGAAGCAAGATGCCCCTGTGCAAACATTTTACGTGCCATCATATCGCTTAGATCCTGCAGCAGAAAACGCTGGGTTTTACCGGTCGCTTTAGCCAGATCTTCAAGATTAATATAGGCCTTCGGTCCAATCGCCGTGCGGTAGGTACGAAAACGCTTAATCCGTGATAAGGTGCGTGTGCCGGAATAGCCCAGCAGTACACCTCCTGTGCACATCAGTCCCATAATTACCAAAAGAACGGTGGCAACCGGGGTGGCAATCCCCATAGACAAAAGTATGATGGAAATGATTACCACAATGCCGCCAAATCCGCCGAAGGTATAGCCCAGCAGAGACTTGATCGTGCCGCTGACAGAACCACTGGGATACTGCTCCCGCAGCTGTGCGGATCCATTTTGTACAGCATTTTTCACAGAATTCTTCAGCTGATTACCCATGGAGCTTTCGTCATAAGGTGCGGACCGACGGGTATTTGGCGTGTTGTATCTGGAGGCGTAGGGGTTGGTATGCGGCGTGCGTTTTGCAGCGTTGCAAGCGGCATCACTGGCATTTTTAATTGCCTGATTAATACCGCCTGCGGCCTGATTGATAGTATTGTTGATGGTCTTGTTGAGCTCCTTAAAGTTCTGGGAATGAATTGCGTCATCTACCAGATGGGAAATATTGTCTCCCAGATTGTTGAAATCGAATTGATTATTATCCATGGTTCTATCTTCCTTATTCTGCACCTGTGAAACAGGTGTTTATGGGCTTTTTCACTCTTGTTACGTTTATTTCTTTTTTGTAGTTACAGGGTCTGTCGGTGAGGGGGAATTGGAGGTTACTGCTTCCATATATTCACCGTAGACATAAGCGGTCTGACCGTTGTACTGGAATTCCAGCCAGCCGTTTTCCTCAGCGGTAACATCGATCACTTCACCTACAGACATCTCTCCCAGCACACTGGAGCCATCCATACCGGCTTTGGAACGGATGTTTGCCGATTGAATACAGCGGTACTGATGTACTGATCCGGTGGAATCGGAATTGTCAGCGGTATACGAGCTGGCAGAACGGATAATACCGGTGTAATTAGAGTCTGTTACCTGGGTACTCATGATAGCATTGCGAAGCTTGTCTGCCTGGGCTTCATCGGCAGTGTAAAGCTTTCCCACTACCTCTATGATCTCCTGGGCCGCCTGCATGCCCCAGACGATCTCATAGCGGACATCATTGCCCTCCTCATAGCTCAGCTCATAATAATAGGAATTTGCTACAGTGCCAGATTGAAAAGAAAAGCTGACAACCGTGTGTGGTGTGCTGGTAAAAGGGCTCTCGCTTACCGTTGCCACTGTGGGTTTTGTAAGCAGAAGTGCCTCCAGCTCAGCCTGGGTCTTTGGAAGCGTCACTGTGTCGGCGTAATCCCCCACAGAGTGGGAGATGGTCAGGATACCGGTTTCCTCTGAAAGAAAGGTTCGGCGGGAGTCGGAATCAGCTGTATTTTTCCAGCTGCTGTCCGGCAGAGTGATGGTCAGAGAACCATTATCCGAAGTATAAAGCAGATTGACATCTGTCTGAGAGTCTGCACTTTGGGTCGGTGCCTGTGTGACCGCAGCCGAGGGGTCTGATCCTATGGGAAGTACGGAGGTACAACCTGTCACAGATACCATAAGACTGATAAGACCTGTATATAATAGGAACTTTGTGTTTCGTTTTTTCATGCAATCCATCCTTTTAAAAAAAATACAGAACAGGAAATTCTGTTTTTATATAGTCTCTTTCATCATACACGTTTATGGATTAAAGTGCAAGAATAAGCGGAAAAATCTGATGTGCAGTCAATGCTCAGTCCTGTGTGAACAGTAACGCTGCGCTTGCATTGCGGAAATCCGGATGCTATACTTGGTTTAAGATATAGGAGGAATAGCAGGATGGACAGAACACATACAAGAGTAATAAAAATCGGAGACCGCATCATCGGTGGCGGACATCCGGTGTTGATTCAGTCAATGACGAATACAAAGACGGAGGATGTTTCAGGAACCGTAGCACAGATTCAGGCTTTGACGCAGGCGGGATGTGATATTATCCGCTGTGCTGTGCCAACCATGGAGGCAGCACAGGCACTTGGGGAGATTAAAAAGCAGATCTCTATTCCTCTGGTGGCGGACATCCATTTTGATTATAAGCTGGCAATTGCGGCCATGGAGTATGGTGCGGACAAGATTCGTATCAATCCGGGCAACATCGGAAGCAGAGAGAGAATTCAGGCTGTGATAGATGTGGCGAAGGAGCGGAACATCCCTATTCGTGTAGGTGTCAACAGCGGCTCACTGGAAAAGGAACTGGTGGAGAAGTATCATGGTGTGACGCCGGAGGGCCTGGTGGAAAGTGCCCTGGATAAGGTGAATATTATCCGCAATATGGGTTACGAGAATCTGGTGATCAGCATCAAATCCTCAGATGTACTGATGTGTGCCAGAGCCCATGAGCTGATTGCAAAAAAGACGGATTTTCCACTTCATGTGGGCATCACAGAGGCAGGAACTCTGTATTCCGGCAATTTGAAGTCGGCGGTGGGTCTGGGAATTATATTGTATCAGGGAATCGGAGATACCATCCGTGTCTCTTTGACCGGTGATCCACTGGAAGAAGTGAAGTCGGCAAAACAGATCTTAAAGACTCTGGGACTTAGAAAGGGCGGAATTGAAGTAGTATCCTGTCCTACCTGCGGACGTACTCAGATCGATCTGATCGGGCTGGCGAATCAGGTGGAGAATATGGTGCAGGACATCGATCTGGATATTAAGGTTGCCGTCATGGGCTGTGTGGTAAATGGTCCGGGGGAAGCGAAGGAAGCGGATATCGGAATTGCCGGAGGAAAAGGCGAAGGGATTCTGATTAAAAAGGGCGAAATTGTGAAGAAGATGCCGGAAAGTGAACTGTTGGGCTGCCTGCGGGAAGAACTGCTTCACTGGCATGACTGATAGAGAAAGAGATAGCAATGGAAAAAGATTTTATTGAAGTTTTTCCCGGACTACAGGTGTCCGGGGATCTGGCAGATCTTCTGGATACCATACAGGTCACCAGAGTGGGAGTTACAAGGAAGAAAGACTGGCTGCGGGTGTATATCATCAGCAGCCAGTGGATTCATAAAAAGCATATTTTTACCCTGGAACGTGCAATCAAGAATCAGTTTTTTGCAAATGTCTCCATGCAGGTAAGGATCATCGAGCGGTTTGTGCTGTCCAAACAGTATACCCCGGAGAATCTGCTGGAGGTCTACCGGGACAGTATTATGACAGAACTGAGGGAATACAGTATCTTTTTGAGCAATCTGTTCCATACGGCGCAGATTACATTTCCGAACACGGACGAGATGAATCTTTCACTGGTGGATTCTGTCATCGCCCATGAGAGGGAAGAGGAGCTGTATGGGATTCTTGAGAAGATTTTCTGTGAGCGCTGTGGGCTGAATCTGAAGATTTCTATTGAGTACCGGGAGCAGGAGGTCAGCGAGGAAAGAAAGAACAGTGAACTGAAGCTGGTGCAGCAGGTCCGTCATCTTGTGAAAAACACCCAGCTGGGGGAAGAACTGGCACTGAAAGCCCAGGCCAGACAGGTGAAGGCGGCCGCAGAGAACGCAGAGAAGCATGCAGAGAACAGTGGGGGTGGCAAAACCGATGGAAAGGATGCGGCCCGCAATCCGGCTAAAGTGCTGAAAGGTCCCTGGAAGGAGCAGAAGTCTTCACTGGTGGAGACGGATCGAAAGTCCAGAAGACCTGCAGGACCAGATGTTATCTATGGCAGGGATTTTGATGATGAAGCAGTAACGATCGCCTCTCTGGAAGGAGATATCGGTGACGCCACGATCCGTGGACAGGTGCTGGGAATGGACATGAGAGAGATTCGAAATGAGAGAACCATACTGATGTTTCAGATCACAGATTTTACCGATACTATCACAGTGAAGATTTTCCTGAAAAATGAACAGGTGCCGGAGCTGAAGCCTCTGGTGGATAAGGGGACATTTTTAAAGATAAAGGGAAAGACTGCCATCGACAGCTTTGACCATGATATTACCATGGCTTCTGTATGGGGCATCAAGACCATTCGGGATTTCCGGGAGGGAAGAAGTGATAATGCACCAGTAAAGCGCGTGGAGCTGCACTGTCATACCAAGATGAGTGATATGGACGGGGTGACGGATGCTTCCGTTCTGGTAAAACGGGCGTATTCCTGGGGTCATCCGGCGATTGCCATCACGGATCACGGTGTGGTACAGGGATTTCCGGAGGCTAATCATGCCATGGAGGACATTGACGGTTCTTACCGGAAAAGATATGCTGCAGAGCATCCGGATGTCACCAAAGAGGAACTGAAGAAGATCTCGGCACCATTTAAGGTGATCTATGGGGTAGAGGCTTATCTTGTGGATGATTTGAAGGGGATTGTCACCAACAGTCAGGGACAGACGCTGGAGGATACTTTTGTGGTCTTTGACCTTGAGACCACAGGGTTTTCTCCGGTTGCCAATAAAATCATAGAGATTGGTGCAGTACGGGTAGAGCGCGGAAAGATTACGCAGCGTTTCTCTACTTTTGTGAATCCGGAGGTTCCGATTCCCTTTAAGATTGAAAATCTAACGGGAATTAATGATGCCATGGTTATGGAGGCACCTGTTATCGAGAAGGTTTTGCCGGAGTTTCTGGAGTTTTGCCAGGATGCAGTTATGGTGGCACATAATGCCGGATTTGATATGAGCTTTATCGAACATAATTGTGAAAAACAGGGGATTCAAAAGTCTTTTACCTCCGCAGATACGGTGGCCATGGCCCGGTTTCTTCTTCCGGGACTAAACCGGTTTAAGCTGGACACGGTGGCCAAGGCAGTGGGGGTTTCCCTGGATAATCATCACCGTGCGGTAGACGATGCCGCCTGCACAGCAGATATTTTTGTGAAATTTGTGAAGATGCTTCGGGACCGGGGCATAGAGAATCTGGATCAGTTAAATGAAAAAGGAAGCATTTCCGAGCATACGATTCGAAAGCTTCCCAGTGCCCATGCGATTATTCTGGCCACAGGGGAGACCGGGCGTGTAAATCTGTATCGACTGATCTCTGAGTCCCATCTGAAGTATTATAACCGAAGACCCAAATTGCCAAAGAGCCTCTATCTGAAGTATTCCGAAGGACTGATGATCGGTTCAGCCTGCGAGGCGGGAGAGCTTTACCAGGCACTGCTTCGGGGGGCACCGGATGCAGAGATTACGAGACTGGTGGAGTTTTACGATTATCTTGAGATCCAGCCGCTGGGCAATAACAGGTTTATGCTGAATAAAGAGGATATTTCTGCGGTGAATTCCATAGAGGATCTGCAGAATCTGAACAAAAAGATTGTAAAGCTGGGAGAGCAGTTTCAAAAGCCGGTGGTTGCTACCTGTGATGTGCATTTTATGGATCCTGAGGATGAGATTTACCGGAGAATTATCATGACAGGCAAAGGCTTTTCCGATGCAGATGATCAGGCGCCGCTGTTTCTTCGGACTACAGATGAGATGCTGGAGGAGTTTTCCTACCTGGGGACAGAAAAAGCGCAGGAGGTGGTCATCACCAATCCCAGAAAGATTTCTGATATGATAGAGAAGATTTCTCCCATACGTGCCGGAAAATTCCCGCCTGTTATCGAGAATTCTGACCGGGATTTAAGGGATATCTGCTACAATACCGCCCATGAGGTTTACGGGGAAAATCTTCCGGAAATTGTAGAAGCAAGGCTGGAAAAGGAACTGAATTCCATCATCTCAAATGGTTATGCGGTGATGTATATTATCGCTCAGAAGCTGGTGTGGAAGTCCAATGAGGATGGATATCTGGTTGGATCCCGTGGGTCGGTAGGGTCCTCCTTTGTTGCCACTATGTCCGGTATCACGGAGGTAAATCCGTTAAGCCCTCATTATCTCTGTGAAAAATGCCACTATGTGGATTTTGATTCTCCTGAGGTGAAGGAATATGCAGGGCGGGCGGGCTGTGATATGCCTGACTGTGACTGTCCCAATTGTCATACTCCGATGAAGAAGATGGGATTTGATATTCCCTTCGAGACATTTCTTGGATTTAAGGGGAATAAGGAGCCGGATATCGACCTGAACTTTTCTGGTGAATATCAAAGTAAGGCCCATAAATATACGGAGGTTATCTTTGGCGCAGGCCAGACTTTCCGTGCAGGAACTATCGGGACGCTGGCAGAGAAGACGGCATTTGGTTATGTAAAGAACTACTATGAAGAGAGGGGCGTGCACAAGAGAAACTGCGAGATTGACCGTATTGTAAAGGGCTGTACGGGAATCCGCAGAACTACCGGACAGCATCCGGGTGGAATTATCGTACTGCCCTTTGGTGAGGATATCAATTCCTTTACCCCGGTGCAGCATCCGGCAAATGACAACACCACGGATATTATCACCACGCACTTTGACTATCACTCCATCGACTCCAACCTGCTCAAGCTGGATATTCTGGGACATGATGATCCTACCATGATTCGTATGCTGGAGGATCTGACGGGATATGACGCTCAGACCGTTCCACTGGATGATCAGTCGGTTATGTCCCTGTTTAAGAATACGGAGGCTCTGGGAATCCGTCCGGAGCAGATCGGCGGCTGTCCGCTGGGCTGCCTGGGTGTGCCGGAGTTTGGTACGGATTTTGTTATTCAGATGCTTCAGGATACCAAACCACAGTCAATCTCAGACCTGATTCGTATCTCCGGACTGTCCCATGGTACCGATGTGTGGCTGGGTAATGCACAGACGCTGATTGAAGAGGGGAAGGCAACTATTTCCACCGCAATTTGTACCCGCGATGATATTATGACGTACCTCATCGGTAAGGGGCTGGACAGTGAGGAGTCCTTTACCATCATGGAGAGTGTACGAAAAGGAAAGGGCTTAAAGCCGGAGTGGGAGACGGAGATGACCTCTCACGGGGTGCCGGAGTGGTATATCTGGTCCTGTAAGAAAATTAAATACATGTTCCCCAAGGCCCATGCGGCGGCCTATGTTATGATGGCCTACCGTATTGCCTATTATAAGATTTTTTATCCGCTGGCTTACTATGCGGCGTATTTTTCCATCCGTGCATCAGCATTTTCCTATGAGCTGATGTGTATGGGGCAGGAACGGCTGGAATATTATATGCATGATTACGAGAAACGAAAGGATATTCTGAGTAAGAAGGAACAGGATACCTATAAGGATATGAAGGTAGTACAGGAAATGTATGCCAGAGGCTTTGAGTTTGTGCCGGTGGATCTTTATACCGGGCAGGCCCACCGGTTCAGTATTGTGGACAATAAACTGATGCCGGCGCTGGATACCATCGAGGGTCTGGGAGATAAGGCAGCTGACGCCGTAGTGCTGGCAGCCAGGGATGGAATCTTCCTGTCCAAGGATGATTTCAGAAACCGCACGAAGGTCAGCAAGACGGTAATTGATCTGATGGATGATCTGGGAATCTTCGGGGATATTCCGGAATCCAATCAGTACTCCCTCTTTGACATGTAGCAGGAAAGCTTCCTTTTACAAAAATTAAATTTGTTTTTTACGGAATAATGGTAGCGGAGGGAAACACTGCTCTGATACGATATATGTCTTGGAATAATGACAGGAGGAACAAAGAAGATGCCATCAACATATGCACATTACCGCATGGGACAGGAGGTTCGAAGGAGAATTGAGGGAACTCCCCGGGAAATTATCGAGAAGTACCCTCAGCTGTATCTGATCGGGTTACATGGACCGGATATTCTCTTCTATTATGGGGCACTGTTTTCCAATTCGGTAAATGAAATCGGATATGAACTGCATAAACACAGCGGACAGGAATTTTTTCAGCGGGCGAAGGAGGTTATTCTTCAGAAAAAACATAAGGAGCCTTATCTGGCATACATTTACGGGGTGCTGAATCATTTTGCACTGGATGTGAACTGCCATGGGTATGTGGAACGGAAGATTCAAGAAAGCGGTATCTCTCACACGGAAATTGAAGTGGAATTTGACCGTATGCTTATGATCCATGACAGAAAGGATCCGATCCGACAGAATCTGACACAGCATATTGTACCGTCACAGGAAAATGCTGTGGTGATTCAGTGCTTTTATCCGGGAGCGGATGCCCAGCAGGTGATGCGTGCATTAAAGGGGATGATTCGCTGTAACCGCTTATTAATTGCACCATCGAAGCTGAAAAGAAACCTGATTTGGACCATGCTTCGCATCACTGGTAACTATCAGGAAATGCAAGGACTGATTGTGAATTATCAGGCGAATCCTTTCTGTAAGGACAGTAACCAAAAACTGAAAAACCGATATCTGACTGCAAGAACGGATGCCGTTTCTTTTATCCGGGAGTTTATGGAATTTGTAGAGGATAAGAGAAGTCTGGGAGATATTTTCCGCTATAGCTTTGGATCTGTAGATCCGGAAAGAGGGGAAATGTATGAAATTTAAACTGACAAAACAGGAGCGTAACTGGGTGCTGTATGATGTGGGTAATTCTGCATTTACCCTGCTTGTATCTACGATTCTTCCGATTTACTTTAGCTATCTGGCGGAAAAGGAGGGATTGTCCAGCGTCAATTATCTGGCATACTGGGGCTATGGAGTGTCGATTTCTACGATTATTGTTCTGTTTTTGGGACCGGTGTTCGGAACTCTGGCAGACACCAAAGGGTTTAAAAAGCCTATCTTTTTGGTCTCTATCGCATTGGGAAGTATCGCCTGTCTCGCCATGGGACTGACAACTCAGTGGCTGGTGTTTTTGATCGTGTTTATTATTGCAAAAGTGGGTTATAACGGAAGCCTGATTTTCTATGATTCCATGCTTGTGGATGTGACAACAGAGGAACGTATGGACCGTGTGTCATCTGCCGGATATGCCTGGGGTTATATTGGAAGCTGTATCCCCTTTTTACTGAGTCTTGTATTTGTACTGGGATATGATAAGATGGGGATTTCCTTTGAAGCAGGTATCGTGATCGCATTTTTTATTGTAACAGCATGGTGGGTGCTTATGAGTACTCCGCTTTTGAAGCAATACAGACAGGTCCATTATGTGGAGCGAAAAGCACATGCGATCAGGGAAAGCTTTATCAGAATCGGACAGACTTTGAAAAGTGTAAGGAAACAGAAAAAGATCTTCCTGTTTCTTCTGGCGTTTTTCTTTTATATTGATGGTGTGTATACCATCATTGACATGGCTACGGCCTATGGTTCAGCCCTGGGGCTGGATACCACAGGACTTCTGCTGGCACTGCTGGTAACACAGATTGTCGCATTTCCCTTTGCCATTCTCTTTGGAAGACTGGCGGTGAAGTATGACACGCAGAAACTGATTCTGGTATGTATTGCAGCGTATTTTTGTATTGCAGTTTTCGCCATGACCATGATGCATCAGTGGCAGTTCTGGGTACTGGCGGTCACCGTTGGCATGTTCCAGGGTGGTGTGCAGGCACTTTCCAGATCCTACTACACTAAGATTATTCCTGCGGCACAGTCCGGTGAGTATTTTGGACTGCTGGATATCTGCGGCAAGGGAGCTTCTTTTATCGGAACTACGGCAGTGGGCATCGTATCCCAGATGACTGGAAGCATCAACCTTGGTGTTGGAGTAATTGCCGTGATGTTTATTATTGGAATTATCTTCTTTGTTATGGACAGCCGGGTAAAAGACAGCCCCGCATAAAGTATGAAAAAAGTGCCTCAGCCACTGATCGATTCCTTCAGAATTTCAGCAAAGGCTTCCATAAGACGGTCGTTTTGCTCCGGCATCATAATACAGAAGCGTACGAAGCTGTTGTCCAGAAATGGAAAGGTGGAACAGTTACGAATCATAAGACCTTTGCGGATGCAGTGCTCGAAGAGCGTATCTGCGTCCGTACCTTCCTTCAGAATACGAACCAGGATAAAATTCCCCATGGGTTTATAAACCTTTACCGTGTCCCAGCCGGACAGCAGTTTAAAAAGGCGGGAACGTTCACTGTGAATCAGCTGCTGAGTTTTCTGCTGATAGTTTTGATCCTGGAACATCAGTCGTCCTGCAATCTCAGCGAGAGAGTTAATGGACCAGGGATTCTGGCGGGTGTTAATCTGCTTAATCAGATCCTGGTTTCCGGTGACGGCATAGCCAAGCCGCAGTCCCGGTGCGGCGAAGAACTTAGAGGTTCCCCGAAGGATAATCAGGTTTGTGTAATAATAAGTCAGGGGAACAGAGGTGATATGCTCTGCCGCATTGGTGAATTCCACATAGGTTTCGTCCACCATGACAAAGATTCCAAACTGCAGGCATGTATCCAGAATCCTTCGCATCTGGGAAGCATTGATTGCCGTGGAGGTGGGATTGTTGGGATTACACAGTACCAGAAGATCCAGCCCATCGTGAAGCTGACTGCAGAAGTCATCTACATTCATCTCGAAAGCGGATTCTTCCCGCAGCGGATAATAAAGGGTAGTGCCGCCTCCCAGGGTAATCTCCCGCTCATATTCCGAGTAGGTGGGTCCAAGAATCATGGCTTTTTTAGGATGATAGGTCTGGATAAAAAGGGAGATCAGTTCGGTAGAACCATTTCCCACGATAATATTCTCGGCTTGTGTATCAGCGTAGGAAGCGATACAGGCACGAAGTGCTTTGTACTCCCGGTCCGGATATGAGGTGATGGCATCCAGCTGTGCGCTTAGGGAACTGCGAAGCTCTGTTGAGATCCCAAGAGGATTTACATTGGCTGAAAAGCTGATGATATCCTCTTTTTTGATGTTGTAGGTCTGTTCGATTTTTTCTAAATCACTTCCATGAAAATGATCTTTGTGTTTTAACATGAAGCACCTCCAGATTTTTCCTTTGATTTCCATTATTTCTCTTGAATGGGAAGTTGCAAGCCAATAATTTCTAGTGTATAATTAAATATGAATGATTCGTAACGGAGTGATCCGCAGTCTCAAAAGGTCAAAACACCTTTTGAACCAGCATCATAAAGTATAACCGTATAGATAAAGTATCTAACATTTACTTCTTAATATTATAACGGTAAATGTTTTTTAGTCAAGAGATAAAAGGCACAGGTGAAGAAACGTTGAAAAGAAGAATTGAACAGCTGTTGAACGGGCGCTTTGCATATGAAGTACCAGCGTTTATTGCCTCCGAATCTCAGATCGTGTTGAAGATACCGGAGGGAAGAAATCAAAAAGGGGAATTCAGCGTTGGAGCAGAGGATGGAAGCCGTGTGAAGGGCGTAGTCACATCGGATAACCATCGAATTGTTCTTGCAAAGGACAGATTCCACGGAAGTACCAGTAAGATCGTGTATGGGATTGACACCCAGGGATTAAAAAACGGCGATGTAATTCGTGGAAAGATTGTACTCAGCAGTGGAATCGGAGAACTGCAGATACCGGTGACTGCCGAGATTGCAAAGCTGCAGGTGCAAAGCTCTATGGGAGCCGTGCGTACGCTGGATGATTTTACAAAGCTTGCCATCAAGGATCAAAGAGAGGCCTTTCACTTGTTCACAAGTGAGCATTTTTCCGGCATTCTAAATGGCAAGAATTGTGTATATACTGCATTGTATAAAGGGATGTCTCATAATCCGGTGACATATCAGCATATGGAGGAATTCCTGATTGCGGCAAAGAAGAAGGATGCTATCACACTGTCTTTGGACAAGCAGCAGAAGCGCGCTTATCAGGTGGAGCATTCCCTTAAGGATACCCTTTATGTATATAAGAGTACCTGGGGCTATGTCAGGATGGAGATTGAGACTGTCGGAGATTTTCTGGAGGTGGACAAAAAGGTTGTAACCTCGGATGATTTTATAGGAAGTGTCTATGGACTGGAGTTTGTAGTTCATAAGGAAATGCTGGGACAGGGCAGACATTATGGAAAGATTATCATCCGAAATGTCCATCAGACCCTGGAATTTGAGATAGAAGCCAGTGTGGCACAGGGAATGCAGCTGCTGCCTCAGGGGCTTAAAAAACATAAGATTACGGAGCTTTCCAGAGACTATATTGATCTGCATCTGCACAACATGGATTACAGGACATGGTATGAGAATTCCAAAGCTTCTCTTTTGGAACTTACCAGATCAGAGTGTATGGATACCATGCTGGTTTTGTATGAAGCCTACCTTTTTCTTATGAATGAGGAAGTGAATCAGGCCATGGAGCTTCTCTGGAACTTTAAGCAGGGCAAGGTTACTCTTACGAAGCCAAGAGAACTGGGCATCTATTATTTTCTGGCAAAGCAGGTCGATCTTCTTCCGGCAGAGCAGAGCAATATTCTGCCGAAGATTCGTGCGTATGCCCAGCAGGAGCCGGCTGATTATTATCTGCTGGCTATTCGTCTTCAGCTCGATGAGACCCTTCGTGCGTCTATGATCATGCAGCTGCATGCCATGGAGCAGGCTTTTGTCTGCGGCTGTAAGAGTCCCTTCCTTTATCTGGATGCATATCAGATACTGACAAAGCAGGAGAGCTTGCTTCGCCGGCTGTCACCTTTTACCATACAGGTCTTAAGTTTTGCAAGAAAGCATCGGGTGTTATCAAAATCTCTGCTGCAGCGGGCGGCCTATCTTTCCGATAATCTGAAGGAATTTGACTCTTCGATCTATCAGCTTTTGAAGGCCGGTTATGAACAATATCCGTCAGATGAGGTGCTGGAAGCCATCTGCAAGCTTGTGATGAAGGGAACGCCTACAAGAAAAGAGTATTTCCGCTGGTATGCTCTTGCTGTGGAGCATGAGATCCGGATTACAAGACTGTACGAATATTATATAGAAACCATGGGTGAGGATTACCACGGCATGCTGCCGCAGGTCATCCGCATGTATTTCGCATACAATAACACGTTAAGTGCGACAAGGAAGGCTTTTGTCTATGCCAATGTAATTCGAAACAAGGAGACAGATTCCACCACTTATAACAGCTATGTTGATGCCATGGAGAAGTTTGCGGCATCACAGGTTCTGAAACGCCGTATGAATGAGGATTTTGCGGAGCTATATCGTGAGTTTATCCACGAGCCGCAGGATGCAGCCATGGCTCAGGCACTTTCAGATGTACTTTTTGTGCATAGAATCATCCTGGAGGACCGCAATATCCGCCGTGTGATCGTGTGTCACAACGCACTGCAAAGTGAACAGGTATATCCGGTGAATGATCAGTGTGCTTATGTGAATATTTATTCGGAGGATGCCCGCATTCTTTTTGAGGATGAGAAACGCAGACGTTTTGGCACCACGGTTGCCTATAAGGATCAGCAGCTGATGGATAACCGGGATCTGGCCAGACAGTGTGGTGCTTATGGCAAGATGAATCCGGGACTGCTTCTTAATATCTGCAGAGAGCTTCCCTCCCAGATGGATGTGAATTCTAAAAGTCTGCCGCTGTACCAGATGGCAGAGCATGAGGAGACATTTACAGAGGAATACCGGGATGTGATCCGAAAGAAACTGCTGGAATATTATATGGCCCATACCGGAGAAACTCAGTTAGAGGACATCCTGGGCGATCTGGATGTGAATGCTTATGCCAGAGTGGATAAGGCGGCCACGGTGGAAGTGCTGGTGACAGCAGGGCTATATACGGATGCTTTTTCTATTGTAAGCCGTTATGGCGTGGAGGGGATCGAACTTTCCGTGCTGATGAAGCTGGCAAGCCGCATGATTCTTCGAATTGATTTTGAGGAGGATGAGGAACTGGTATTTATGGCAGATTATGTCATGCGCTGCGACTGCTACGATGAGGTGATTCTGACTTATCTGAGAAATCATTACGTGGGAAGTATGGCAGCCATGTGCAGTCTTTGGAAGAATCTGAAGGGGTTCCAGCTGGATACCTATCGTCTGGACGAGAGAATTCTTATCTTTTCCATGTTTGTCCGCTGCTTTCCCCAACAGGGAGAGAAGATTCTGGACGGCTACATCCGGGGACAGGGTCGGGAACAGGTGGTACAGGCTTATCTGACTTATGTATCCTGTACGTATTTTATGACTGGTGAGCAGGGAAAACCCGTGTATTTTGATTATCTGGAACGGATGTATGAGCGGGAATGGGAGATGGAGACGATCTGCCACCTGGCTCTTCTGAAGTATTATTCCAGTCTGGAAAAGCTTACGGAGAGACAGGAGCAGCAGGCCAGAGCACTTCTTTTGGAATGTACCCAGATGGGACTTCGATTTGCGTTTTTTCAAAAGCTTCCGGTTTCCCTGATTCAGGCTTACCAGGTGGAGGATAAAGTATTCGTGGAGGAACACTTCCCGGCAGACAGTAAGGTGGTGATTCACTATTCACTGCAGCAGCGTAATCTGGACCGGCAGGTGTTCATCAGTGAACCTATGCGTAACATGTATCAGGGGATCTTTACAAAGGAATTTTTACTTTTCTATGGTGAGACACTGACTTATTATCTGACGGTGGAACACCAGGGTGAAAACCGGACTACACCGCAAAAAGAGATTACTCTTCCAGGGGTGGAGGCTTCCGGAAAGACGTATTATAAACTTTTGAACCAGATTCTGGCAGCAAGGGCACTTGGCAGCAGAGACGAAGAACAGAAAGCACTTACCGTATTTCTGCAGCAGCAGAAACTGGTGGACAGTGCATTTCATATGATGGATTAGAGGTCGGAGGCAGAATATGGATCGAAAGAATTTGATTATCGGATTTGAATTGAATCAAAAAGAGTCACAGATTTGCTACTTCGACAGGGCGGCAAAGGATGCGGTGTCCGCAGAGGTAAAGGTTGGAAGCAGCCAGTATACATTTCCCACCGTGCTCAGCAAGTCGCTGGGGCAAAATGAATGGCACTTTGGCGTGGAGGCAGAATATTTTGCTGAGCACCAGAATGGGATTCTGATTGACCAGCTTTATACTTTATGTATGAGTGGAAAGTCGGCCGTGATTGACGGACAGGAATATGAGGCAGGAGTACTTCTGGCAATCTACTTAAAGGGTGGGCTGGAAATGCTGGGAGTACAGGAGGCATCCAGACAGGTGTCTGCACTTATGATTACCACACCGAACCTCACCAGGGCTTTCGTGGAAGCACTGCGTTTCGCTTTTGAGAAAATCGGTATTCCGAAAAACCGTGGATTTTTGCAGGATTATGATGAAAGCTTTTACTACCATTCCCTGTACCAGAAGGCAGAGCTGTGGGGGAGGGATGTGGCCCTGTTTGCTTTTGCGGGAGATGAGGTCAGTTCTCATACACTGCGATTGAATAAAAAGACGAAGCCTGTTACAGCGGTGGTAAAGGGCAGTGCACCGAAGAAGCTTCCTGCGGATCACAAGCTTCGGGATCAGGCATTTTGCAGGCTGATTGAGGAAACCTTTGGGGATGATATCTTTTCCAGCGTCTTTTTGATTGGGGAGGGCTTTGACAAAAGCTGGGCTGTCCGCTCCATTGCCATGCTCTGCAGGAATCAAAGACATGTATTCTATGGGAATAATCTTTACGCCAAGGGCGCATGCTTTGCGGCATATGAAAAGGTGGAAGAGCGGAGACTGAAGTCCTATCTCTTCGTGGGAAATGCTCTGATCCGGCATAATATCGGTATGGACATGACAATCAACGGAGCACCGGCATATTATCCCATCATTGCAGCAGGAGTGAACTGGTATGAGGCATCCAGAGACTGTGAACTGATTCTGGATGATACGGATAATCTCACTTTTGTTGTGAGCAGGATGGAAGACGGAAAGCGGGAACGCTACACGATGCAGCTTCCGGATCTGCCGGGAAGACCGAACCGGACTACAAGACTGCACCTGCACCTGGAGTACGATTCTCCCAAACGATGTCAGATTACTGTGGAGGATCTGGGATTCGGTGAGATGTTCCCGACCAGTGGAAAAGTCTGGCATGAAACCATGGAGGGTTAAAGGATGGGATATATATTATGTAAGGTGGAACGGGCAACAATACCGTACTACATAGAGAATATCAGTACGAATATCTATTCCATCGAAGAACTCTGTTATTATATGTACAACAATATCTATCTTCTGGATGAAACAATTATTAATGAAGCACTGTGCACCTGGCTTCGGGATGAGCTGAAGCTGCGCCGGCTGGCACAGCGGCTCTATGTGCTGCTGGAGGAACAGAAAACGATGGGCGACTTTATCCTGCCCATCTTCAAGGAGATTAACTATCTGACCTTTATGGAATTCAAGGAAATGAACGGGCGTCTCAAGATCTTTGAGGAACAGCCGGAGGTTTCACGCCTGAAGATGAAGGGGGATTATCTCTACCAGCACGAGAAGTATATTAATGCCATACGGGTTTATACAGAAACGCTGGAAAAGGTAAAAGACAGCGGCATGGGGAATCAGTTTACCGGCAGTGTATTCAACAATATGGGCTGCTCCTACGCCAAGCTGTTCCAGATGGAAGAAGCTTATGAATGCTTTGAGCAGGCGAATCAGATTCTTCACACGAAGAATTCTCTGCAGAGCTACCTCTTTGCCATCTACCTGAATAAGGGTGTGGACGCTTATGAGCGAGCGGCAGAAGAAGAGAAGGTGGATGAAGAGACAAAACGTGATATGGACACTCAGATCCGGAAGTCGCAGGATGTGGTAATTCCCAGTGAACTGGATCCCATGCTGGATCTGTGGACAAAAAATTATCACAGGAATACAGGACTGTAAAATTGTAAAATCTTGAATTGTGGGTTGACAAGTAAAGGCTGCAAGCCTATAATAAATAACAAGTTAATGATGTATCAATTTAAACCGATGAAGTGGAGATAAAGCTGCAAGCGCACTTACAGAGAGTCCGGAGAGGTGAAAGCCGGGCAGGAAGCGGAGTTTCAAATGGACCACGGAGGGCACAGGGAACGGTCACTTTTAAGAAGACCAAGTATTCTGCGACGTATGGCTGACGTTAAAGAGCCAGGGATATGATTGTATCTCACAGAGTGTGTGTTTGCACAAAACAAGGTGGCACCACGGGTATTCAGTTAGAATGAATTTGCTCGCCCTTGATAAAGAATAGGATTGTTCTTTATCAGGGGCTTTTTGTTGCCATTCGCACCGAAGAAAAGGAGGATTTAGCATGAATCAGACAACACTGGAGGAAGTTAGACAGACAGATGCATCGGGCAGCTATAAGTGTATCCCGGTTGCCAGAGAGATTCTATCAGATATTGCAACACCGGTTGAGGTGCTGCGCAGACTGCAGAATGTGAGCAATCACTGTTTTCTGCTGGAAAGTATTGAGGATAAAAAACAGTGGGGGAGATATACCTTCTTAGGATATGATCCAACTATGGAACTGACCTGTATGAATCATCATCTTACCATCACTTCAGGAGCCAGAGTGGAGATGGAGGTTACCCATCCGGGAACCTATATCCGTCAGATCATCGAAGACAACAAGGCACCACGGATGGAAAAACTTCCTCCCTTTACCGGTGGTCTGGTGGGATACTTTTCCTATGATTATATCAAGTACAGTGAATCATCGCTGAACCTGGATGCCGAGGATGTGGAGAACTTTAAGGATGTGGATCTGATGCTGTTTAACAAGATCATTGCATTCGATAATTTTCGTCAGAAAATCATACTGATTACCAATATTCGGACAGAAAGTCTGGAGACAGAATATAACCGGGCAGTGCTCGAGCTGGATGAGATGGAACATCTGGTGCGGGATGGAAAGCCCAGACGGGATCAGCCTGGCAGATTAAAATCCGAGTTTCGTCCGTTGTTTGATGAGAAGGAGTTCTGTGAAAAGGTGGAACAGGTCAAGCATTATATTCGGGAGGGAGATATCTTTCAGCTGGTGCTTTCCAATCGGCTGGAGGCAGATTTTGATGGAAGTCTTCTAAACACCTATCGGATCTTAAGAACCACGAATCCTTCGCCCTATATGTTCTACTTCTCAAGCGATGATGTAGAGATCGCCGGCGCCTCACCGGAGACACTGGTGAAGGTGGAGGACGGAGAGGTTCGTACCTTCCCTCTGGCAGGGACAAGACCCAGGGGGAAAACCTATGAGGAGGATCAGCAGCTGGAGGAAGAACTGCTGGCGGATGAGAAAGAGCGGGCAGAGCATAACATGCTGGTGGATCTGGGAAGAAATGATCTGGGAAAACTCAGTAAGTTTGGAACCGTGGAAGTGGAAAAGTATATGTCCATTGAGCGATATTCCCACGTTATGCATATTGGTTCTACCGTAAAAGGTCAGCTGCGGGAGGATAAGACGCCTCTGGATGCCGTGGACGCAGTACTTCCGGCCGGAACGCTCTCAGGCGCACCGAAGATTCGAGCCTGTACCATTATCAATCAGCTGGAGAATAACAAGCGGGGCATCTATGGTGGAGCCATCGGTTATCTGGATTTTACCGGAAACATGGACACCTGCATTGCAATTCGTCTGGCATTTAAGAAAAACGGAAAAGTTTTTGTCCGTTCCGGAGCCGGAATTGTGGCAGACAGTATTCCGGAAAATGAGCATCAGGAATGCATTAATAAAGCGAAAGCAGTGATGCAGGCACTGAAGGAAGCAGAGGAGGCACAGATATGATCTTACTGGTAGATAATTACGACAGCTTTTCCTATAATCTGTATCAACTGATCGGGACCTTTCAGCCGGATATTCAGGTTATAAGAAATGATGAAAAGACGGTAGAAGAAATCCGGGAAATGAAGCCGGAAGCCATTATCTTGTCTCCTGGTCCGGGAAAGCCCTCCAAGGCCGGCAGATGTATCGAGATCGTTCAGAAGCTGGGAACTGAGATTCCAATCCTTGGTGTGTGTCTGGGTCACCAGTCGATCTGTGAAGCTTATGGTGCAACCGTATCCTATGCAAAACAGCTGATGCATGGCAAACAGTCAAGAACGGAGCTGGATACCGACGCACCGCTGTTTCTGGGACTTCCCAAAACAGTCCCTGTGGCAAGATATCATTCTCTGGCAGTGCTGGAGGATACCATGCCGGATTGCTTAAAGACCATTGCCAGAACCACAGATGGTGAGGTTATGGCGGTACAGCATACCATATATCCGGTGTACGGACTGCAGTTTCACCCGGAGTCGATTATGACACCGGATGGTGGAAGGATGATCGATAACTTTCTAAAGACTCTTTTAGCATAATATAAAAAATAAACTGACGAAAAACAAAGACGAGAAAGGCTGGTACATGCAATGATTAAAGAAGCAATTGTAAAACTGACAAACAAAGAAGATTTAAGCTACGAGATGGCGGAAGCATCCATGGATGAGATTATGAGTGGACAGGCAACACAGGTACAGATGAGTGCATTTCTGGTAGCCATGGCTATGAAGGGGGAGACAATTGAAGAGATTACAGCCTGTGCCTCCGGTATGAGAAAGCATTGTGTAAAGCTGCTGCAGGATCAGGATGTACTGGAAATCGTAGGAACCGGCGGAGATAAGTCCAACTCCTTTAACATTTCCACTACCTCTGCCCTGGTTATCTCGGCAGCAGGTGTTCCGGTAGCAAAGCATGGCAATCGGGCTGCTTCCTCCAAGTGTGGAGCTGCAGATGTGCTGGAAGCACTGGGCGTAAAGATTACAATTGAGCCAGAGAAAAGTGCCGAGATTTTGAAAATGATCAATATCTGTTTCCTGTTTGCGCAGAATTATCATCTCTCCATGAAGTATGTAGGACCGGTGAGAAAAGAGCTGACCATCCGCACCATCTTTAATATTCTGGGACCGCTTACCAATCCTGCAGGTGCCAATATGGAGCTGATGGGTGTTTACGATGAAAGCCTGGTAGAGCCGCTGGCGAGAGTACTGGCGAACCTTGGCGTAAAGAGTGGTATGGTAGTCTATGGTCAGGATGGTCTGGATGAGATCTCTATGAGTGCTCCGACTACAGTATGTGAAGTAAAAGACGGAACCTATCACTGCTACGAGATTACACCGGAGCAGTTTGGACTGTCCAGATGCAAAAAGGAAGATCTGACAGGAGGAACACCAGAGGAAAATGCAGCCATTACCAGAAGTATTCTGTCAGGAGAGAAAGGACCGAAGCGTGATGCAGTTGTTATGAATACTGCGGCAGCACTGCATATTGCAAAGGGCATCAGCCTAAAAGAAGGTGTCAAAATCGCTCAGGAAACCATCGACAGCGGAAAAGCAAGGGAAGAACTGGAAAAGTTCATCCAGCTTTCCAATGCTTAAGAATCAGAAAGAAAAGGAATAACGATGATATTAGATAAACTTGCTGCCTCCGCCTACATTCGTGTGGAGCGGTGCAAAATTCAAAAATCTCTGGAACAGGTAAAAGAAGAGGCACTGGCCTTAGACAGCAGCACCGGATTTCCCTTTGAAAAAGCGTTGTCCGCTCCCGGCATGTCCTTCATCTGTGAAGTGAAAAAAGCATCTCCATCCAAGGGAATGATTGCAGAGGATTTTCCTTATCTGCAGATCGCCCTGGATTATGAAAAAGCAGGAGCAGCTGCAATCTCTGTACTGACGGAACCGGAATATTTTCTGGGTTCTGACGCATACCTGAAGGATATAACCAAAGCGGTTTCCATTCCGGTGCTGCGCAAAGATTTTACAGTAGATGCCTACCAGATTTATGAGGCAAAAGTGCTGGGAGCATCGGCGGTACTTCTGATCTGTGCCATATTGAGCGATGAACAGCTGGAGGAATATCAGCAGATTGCCTGGCACCTTGGACTTTCTGTTCTGGTAGAAGCCCATGATCAGGAGGAAGTAGCCCGGGCGGCAAAGGCAGGTGCCAGAATTATTGGAGTGAATAACCGGAACCTGAAGGACTTTACCGTGGATATCCAAAACAGTGTCCGGCTTCGGAATCAAATTCCGGAAGGTGTCATTTACGTTTCGGAAAGTGGGATAAAAGGTGCCCCGGAGGTGGGAACCCTCTATCGAAACAGGACCGATGCAGTATTGATCGGGGAGACACTGATGAGAAGTCCTGATAAGGTTCTGGGACTTCAGAAGCTTCGGAGTGAATGCCATGACTAAGATTAAGATATGTGGATTGTCCAGACTTGCTGATGTCGCCTGTGTCAATAAGCTTCAGCCGGATTACGTGGGATTTGTCTTTGCAAAAAGCAGAAGGCAGATTACCAAGGAACATGCCATCACACTTCGCATGAGTATGGGACCACAGATTCAGACCGTGGGAGTGTTTGTGAATGAACTCCCTCAGATTGTGGGACAGTTTGCGGAGGACGGAATTATTGATCTGGTGCAGCTTCACGGACAGGAGGATGAAACTTATCTTCATAATCTGCGGTATCATACCGGTGCTGAGATTATTCAGGCATTTTCCATAAAAAGTGCAGCAGATATTCAAAGGGCGAATAAAAGCAGCGCAGACTATGTCCTTGTGGACAGTGGAGTCGGAGGAACAGGACAGCAGTTTGACTGGAGCCTGCTTGAGGGGATGGAAAGACCTTACTTTCTGGCGGGTGGATTAAATGCCGGTAATGTGGAAAAAGCGATAGCGGCAGTTCATCCATTTGCAGTAGATATTAGCAGTGGAGTAGAAACAGAGGGTATCAAAGACCCTGTAAAAATAGAAGAATGCATCAGGAGGATAAAAGATGTCAGAGAATAACAACGGACGTTATGGAATCTACGGGGGACAGTATATCCCCGAGACATTGATGAATGAAGTCATCAACCTGGAAAAACAGTATGAATTTTATAAAAATGATCCGGAGTTTAACCAGGAGCTGGAGGATCTTTTGAAAAACTATGCCGGAAGACCTTCACTTCTGTATTATGCAGAGAAGATGACAAAGGATCTTGGAGGAGCAAAGATCTATCTCAAGAGAGAGGATCTCAATCATACCGGTTCGCATAAAATTAATAATGTACTGGGTCAGGTTCTCATGGCAAAGAAGATGGGAAAAACCCGTGTGATCGCTGAGACCGGTGCCGGACAGCATGGAGTTGCCTGTGCTACGGCAGCTGCGCTTCTGGGTCTGGAATGTGAAGTGTTCATGGGAAAAGAGGATACAGACCGTCAGGCACTGAATGTGTACCGTATGGAACTTTTAGGAGCTAAAGTTCATGCTGTTACCAGTGGAACCCAGACCTTGAAGGATGCGGTAAATGAGGCAATGCGGGAGTGGACAAACAGAGTATCCGATACCCATTATGTGCTTGGATCTGTGATGGGCCCCCATCCATTTCCCATGATTGTTCGTGATTTTCAGTCTGTGATCAGCAAAGAGGCAAGAGAGCAGATCCTGGAGAAGGAGGGAAAACTGCCGGCAGTGGTTATGGCATGTGTAGGAGGCGGAAGTAACGCCATGGGTATGTTCTATAACTTTATCGGTGACAAAGAGGTGCGCCTGATCGGCTGTGAGGCAGCAGGACTGGGTGTGGAAACCGACAAAAATGCGGCCACTATTGCTAATGGAAGCCATGGTATCTTCCATGGAATGAAGTCTTATTTTTGCCAGGATAAGTACGGACAGATTGCCCCGGTATATTCTATATCTGCCGGACTGGATTATCCTGGTATCGGACCTGAGCATGCTTATCTGAGTGACACAGGGCGTGCCCGGTATGTGCCGGTTACCGATGAAGAGGCAGTGGAGGCTTTCGAGTATCTGGCAAGAACAGAGGGGATTATCTGTGCCATCGAAAGTGCTCATGCCGTAGCCCATGCAAAGAAAATTGCTCCGGGCATGTCACCTGATGAGAGCATCATCATCTGTCTTTCCGGACGTGGAGACAAGGATGTAGCCGCCATAGCAAGATACAGAGGAGTGAAAGTATATGAATAGAATAGCGAAAGCATTTGACCATGGAAAAGCATTTATTCCCTTCCTTACCGCAGGGGATCCAAATCTGGACAAGACAGAAGAATATATTATGGAGCTTGTGAAAGCAGGGGCAGATCTGATTGAGATCGGAATCCCGTTTTCTGATCCCATAGCAGAGGGTATTGTAATTCAGGAGGCTGATATCCGCGCCCTGGCTGCAGGAACTACTACAGACAAGATCTTCCACATGGTGGAATCCATCCGGACTCAAACCGATATCCCGCTGATCTTTATGACATATGTGAATCCGGTATTCCATTATGGATACGACCGCTTTTTTGCAAAATGCCGAAAAGTTGGAATTGACGGTATTATCATCCCTGATGTTCCTTTTGAGGAAAAAGGCGAAGTGGTGGAAGTTGCAAAAGAATATGATGTCACAGTGATCTCCATGATTGCGCCTACTTCCGAGGCCAGAATTCAGAAAATTGCCTCCGAGGCAGAAGGCTTCCTGTATGTTGTGTCTTCCATGGGTGTAACTGGTGTAAGAAATGAGATTAAGACGGACCTGCCGTCAATTATGGCAGCTATCCGCAAGGCAACAGATCTTCCGGCGGCTATCGGATTTGGCATCAGTACTCCGGAACAGGCGGCGGCTATGGCAGAGATTTCGGATGGAGCCATCGTGGGAAGTGCTATCGTGCGGATGATCGAAAAGTATGGCAAACATGCAGGACCACATATCTATACCTATGTACGGATGATGAAAGAGGCAGTTTCCAGAGTTAAGTAAAAATGCAGGGATTAAATACTGGCAAATAACAGCGAAAAATGCTATAATTTAGACAACTATTTGAGTGCGATACGAATTTGCAGATAATAAAGAAATAGGAGGTCTTTTATGGCGAAATACAAATGCAGTGTGTGTGGATATATTTTTGATGAGGAAAAGGAAGGCAAGCCTTTTTCGGAACTTATAGCCTGCCCGGTGTGTAAACAGCCGGCAGAGGGGTTTGTAAGGCTGGAAGAAGATGAAAAAGACAAAGTGAAAAAACTGGACGCAGAGCAGGAGAAACCGAAAGAAGCTCTGAAGCTTGCTTATGATCCGGTCTATGTTCGTGAGGATGCATCCTGCAGATACATGAAAGAGATACATGAGATGGCAGTATCAGGAAAAAGCATCAGTGCTGCCATGGGAACGATGATGCCCATGCCAAACTGGGACGATATTCTGATTCTTGGCGCACAGCTGAATCCGATGCCCCTGGATGAACATGCCGAGGTACATATTCAAACCGTGATCGGTAAAAATGCAAAGCGGCCTATGATACTTGCAGGCCCGGTATATATTTCCCATATGTCCTTTGGTGCCCTGTCAGAGGAGATCAAGACTGCTCTTTCTAAGGGGTCAGCGATGGCAAAGACAGCCATGTGTTCCGGAGAAGGCGGAATCCTGCCTGCAGAGATGGCAGCGGCACATAAGTATATCTTTGAGTATGTACCAAACAAGTACAGCGATACCGATGAAAATCTACGCAATTCGGATGCCATAGAGATTAAGATTGGACAGGGAACAAAGCCTGGCATGGGCGGACATCTGCCGGGAAGTAAGGTGACTCCCCAGATCGCAGCAGCCAGGAATAAACCACTGGGACAGGATGTGATCAGCCCCTCGAGATTCCCGGGAATTGATACAAAAGAGGACCTGAAAGAACTGGTTTCCGACCTACGCCGAAGATCTGATGGAAGACCTGTCGGTATCAAGATTGCTGCTGGAAGAATTGAGAGAGATCTGGAGTACTGTGTGTTTGCCCAGCCGGATTTTATTACCATCGATGGCAGAGGCGGAGCTACCGGGTCAAGTCCCAGGCTGCTTCGGGATGCTACCAGTGTTCCAACGATCTATGCACTGCATCGTGCCAGAAAATATCTGAATTCCGTACATTCAGATGTGGAGCTGGTTATCACAGGCGGACTTCGGGTGTCCTCGGATTTTGCAAAAGCCATAGCCATGGGTGCAGATGCGGTAGCAGTGGCTTCGGCCGGACTGATTGCAGCTGCCTGTCAGCAGTATAAGATCTGTGGAAGCGGCATGTGTCCGGTAGGGGTGGCAACCCAGGATCCCGAACTTCGAAAACGTCTGAAGGTAGATGCGGCGGCAGAGAGGGTGGCGAATTTTCTGAGGGTGTCCTTTGAGGAACTGAAGACCTTTTGCCGGATCACGGGACATGAGGATATTCACGATCTGACCACGGCAGATCTGGTTACCATCAATCGTGAAATATCAGAATACACCGATATTGAGCATGCTTAATGTAGTATCGATATCATTAGAATCATATGACAGGCTCCGCTGCCCTTGGGCATCCGGGAGCCTGTCTTGTTATTATGAAATTTATTTTATTGAAATATAAAATAAATTGTGCTATCTTATATAAGGAATTATCGAGTTCAAAAGAGAAGGAAAGAAAACATAGGTATGTGAGTGAACAATATCCTTGTGTTTACCGGAAGAACTTTTGACTTGGACATCAATGAGGAGGAAGCACATGGAAGCATCATACAATTTTTTATTTGATTTAGCACTAATTTTATTGAGCACAAAGCTGCTGGGATTATTGACAAGGCGTGTCAACATGCCGCAGGTGGTAGGAGCCCTGCTGGCAGGTCTGATTCTTGGCCCCGCCTGTCTGAATATTCTGAAGGAGACAACCTTTATCCACGATTCGGCGGAGATCGGTGTCGTACTGCTGATGTTCTGCGCAGGTATGGAAACTGACATACAGGAATTAAAGAAGAGCGGAAAGGCATCCTTCGTGATCGCCCTGCTTGGCGTAATAGTTCCGCTGGTGGGCGGCTTTGGAATCGCATGGCTGTTTAACAAACCGGGTGTGATTGATTCGGATGCCTCGGTCAATACATTCTTACAGAATATCTTTATCGGAGTCATATTGACTGCAACATCTGTAAGTATCACAGTTGAGACTTTAAAAGAACTTGGAAAGCTGAAAACACATTCGGGAAATGCAATTCTTGGGGCGGCAATTATTGATGATATTCTCGGAATCATTGCCCTGACAGTTGTGACCAGTATGGCAGATTCCAGCGTGAACATCGCAGTTGTACTTTTGAAGATTGTGGCATTTTTCGCATTGGCAGGAATCAGTGGATATATCTTCTACAAGGTGTTTGTCTACTGGAATTCCAAGGCAGATAAGGGCTTGAGAAGACATGCAATTATAGCTTTTGTCTACTGCCTGCTTTTATCCTACTGCGCAGAGGTGTTTTTCGGCGTCGCAGATATTACAGGAGCATTTATTGCAGGACTTGTCATATCTCAGACTCAGAGAACACAGTTTCTTGCAACGAAATTTGAGACACTTTCCTATATGTATCTTTCACCGCTTTTCTTTGCCAGCATTGGTATTAAAGTAAGCATGCCAAAGATGACGGGAAACATTATCTGGTTTACCGTGCTGTTATGCGTCGTTGCCGTGGTCACAAAGATTGTGGGCTGTGGAATCGGAGCAAAGCTCTGTGGCTATAAGAATTATCAGAGTGTTCGGATCGGTGTGGGTATGATATCTCGAGGTGAGGTGGCACTGATCGTGGCAGATAAGGGTATGGCACTGGGGATGATGGGAAGCAGTTTTCTTGGACCAGTAGTAGTTGTTGTTGTACTGACAACCATTATTACGCCGATTATGCTAAAGGTAGTATTCCGGAAGTTTGCCCCGCCGATGACAGCCGGACAGCCTGCAATCGAGGAAAATATCTCCGATGCAGAGAGTATGGCTATGCCCTTTGAGGAACGTGAAAAGTATATGGACAGCCATGACGTGGTTAAAAAAATTCATAAAAAATAATGATAAATCCGGAAAGACTGGAAATGCACAGTTGACTTTTAACACAAATGACGCTATAATAAAAGTCCGTGCAGCCGGGGAGATAGCGGTGCCCTGTACCTGCAATCCGCTATAGCAGGGGTGATACCAATCCGAGGACTTTTCATTGCTTGGCTGCCCTTTATAAGTGGCGTTGACGTCTGGGTCTTACGCAACGAAAATCTATGAATCGTGTCAGGGCAGGAATGCAGCAGCACTAAGTAGAAGCTTTCGTGTGCCGTAAGGCAACCTGGGCTGAGCTAACTGTAGAGGTAACGCTTGTGGTGAGGGTTCGAAGTGCGGTGCACGGCTTGAAAGAAAGATATAATATGCGAAACATCTGATGAAAGAGAAGATGTTTCGCATATTTTTTTACCTGAACAGAAAACGAGGCAAAGAATTTTGTCTTGTTAGAAATAAGAAAATAAGTTATACTATAACCGAATGTACAGAACAGGCAAAAACAAAATTTGAAAATACGATTGAGAACAGAAAGGTGGCCATATGTTACGAATTGGATTGTTAACCAGTGGTGGAGATTGTCAGGCTTTGAATGCGACGATGCGCGGTGTTGTCAAAAGCCTTTCTAACAATGTAAAAGAGCTGGAAGTATATGGATTTATGAATGGATATAAAGGTCTGATCTATGGAGATTACCGTATGCTGACCGCTGGAGATTTTTCCGGTATTCTCACAAGAGGAGGCACGATCCTTGGAACATCAAGACAGCCCTTTAAGCTGATGCGTGTTCCGGACGAAAACGGTCTGGATAAAGTAGATGCCATGGTACAGACTTATCATAAGCTGCGTCTGGAATGTCTCGTGATTCTTGGTGGCAATGGCACACAGAAAACCGCCAATCTTTTAAGAGAAGAGGGACTCAATATTATTCATCTTCCCAAAACCATTGACAACGATATCTGGGGAACCGATATGACTTTTGGTTTCTACAGTGCTGTAAATATTGCAACGGATGCCATCGATTGTATTCATACAACCGCATCTTCTCATCAGCGGGTGTTCATCGTTGAGGTTATGGGACATAAGGTAGGCTGGCTGACCCTTTACGCAGGTATTGCAGGTGGTGCAGACATCATACTGATTCCGGAGATTCCTTATGATATTAACAAGATTGCAGAGGCAATTGCAAAGAGAAAAGCTCATGGCAGTGGATTTACCATTCTTGCAGTGGCAGAGGGTGCCATCTCCAGGGAGGATGCAGAGCTTCCAAAGAAAGAGCTGAAGAAAAAGATGGAGGCAGATGCAAAGCAGTATCCTTCTGTTTCCTACAAGGTGGCCCAGGAGATTGAACAGCTGACAGGTATGGAGATTCGTGTGACGGTTCCGGGACATACACAGCGTGGCGGAAGTCCATGCCCTTATGATCGTGTACTTTCCACGCGACTGGGTTCCTCAGCAGCACAGCTGATCATGGATAAAGAATATGGTTACATGGTAGGTATCATTAATGGCAGGATCAAGAAGGTTCCGCTGGAAGAGTGCGCAGGAAAACTGAAGAACGTTGCTCCGGATGCCCAGGAGATTCAGGATGCAAAACGCATGGGAATCAGCTTCGGCGATTGAGACGGCAGTAAGATAGGAGAGATTTCATGAGCTATACTGCTCTGTATCGTAAGTTTCGTCCGGATACATTTGAGGATGTAAAAGGACAGGATCATATTGTAACAACATTGAAAAATCAAATGAAAGCCAATCGAATTGGTCATGCTTACCTGTTCTGCGGGACCCGGGGAACAGGTAAGACTACGATTGCAAAGATTTTGGCCCGGGCAGTAAACTGTGAGCATCCGGTGGACGGGAGCCCCTGCAATGAATGTGAATCCTGCAGGGCAATCCGTGCAGGAATTTCCACCAATGTAATAGAGATCGATGCAGCTTCTAATAACGGGGTGGATAACATCCGTGAGATCAGGGAAGAGGTTGCATATCGTCCCACCCAGGGAAACTACAAGGTTTATATCATTGACGAGGTGCATATGCTTTCCACGGGAGCATTTAATGCTCTTTTGAAGACACTGGAGGAACCGCCTTCTTATGTTATCTTTATCCTGGCAACCACAGAGGCCAACAAGATTCCGGTGACGATTCTGTCCCGCTGTCAGCGCTATGACTTCCGCAGAATCTCTATAGATACGATCTCGGAGCGGCTGATGGACCTGATGGAACAGGAGCAGGTGGAGGTGGAAGAGCGGGCAATTCGCTATGTGGCGAAGGCGGCAGATGGCTCCATGCGTGATGCTTTAAGCCTTCTGGATCAGTGTATCGCATTTTATCTGGGAGAGACCTTGACCTATGATAAGGTACTGGATGTGCTTGGTACCGTAGATACAGAGGTTTTCGCAAGACTTTTACAGCGGATTACCTCCCAGGATGTCAGCGGAAGCATTCACATACTGGAGACCCTGGTCATACAGGGAAAAGAGATGGGACAGTTTGTAAATGATTTTACTTGGTATCTTCGCAATCTTTTGCTGGTGAAAACTTCTGACAATCTGGAGGATGTCCTTGACGCCTCTTCAGAGAATCTGAAGCTGATGCAGGAGGAAGCAGAAGCAATCGAGCTTTCTTCTCTGATGCGCTATATCCGGGTGTTTTCCGACCTTTCCAGTCAGATTCGCTACGCATCGCAGAAACGTGTGCTGGTGGAGATTGCGCTGATTAAGTTAACCAAACCCCAGATGGAGACCAATATGGACTCTTTGGTAGAGCGTATCCGTCAGCTGGAGGAAAAGCTGGAACAGGGGATACCGGTACAGGCAGTACCGCCTGCTCCGGTTGTGATGGGGGCTGCATCAGTCTCCAAACCGGTACAAAAAGAAAAGCCGGCAAAAGCAGCACCGGAAGATCTGCGCCAGGTTCGGGAAAAGTGGTTTGCCATAATCGGACAGGTGCAAAGCGGGATGTTTCGCCAGTATCTGCAGCGCTCCGTGCCAAAGTATAATGGGGACACCGGAGACAGCCGCCTGTATGTGGAATTCCAGGATAAGAATGCGGCAATGTTTATAGGAAATGAGGAAGACAGGCAGGAACTGGAAGCGGTGATTGAAAGCCAGATCGGAAAATCAGTGGAAGTAGAATTCCTCATTCAGGAGGCTCAGAAACACACAAATCTTGCGGAAATTGATATTGATGAGGTAATTAAGTCAGCTGTGCATATGACGGTTGAGGCAGAAGAATAATAGTAACGATTCAGTAGGAGTGTGCACGTACTGCACAGTTACGAATCATAATTATGGAGGAAATAAGTATGGCAAAAAGAGGTGGATTTCCAGGAGGCATGGGAATGCCAGGTAACATGAACAATCTGATGAAGCAGGCGCAGAAGATGCAAAAGCAGATGGAGGAAAGCCAGAAGGAGCTGGAGGATAAGGAATATACAGCTTCAGCAGGCGGCGGAGCGGTAGAGGTTACTGTATCCGGTAAAAAAGAGGTCACAAAGGTAAAGCTGGCACAGGAGGTTGTTGATCCGGATGATGTGGAGATGCTTGAGGATCTGATCATGGCAGCAACCAATGAAGCGATGCGTCAGATGGAGGATGCTAACAGTGCCGTTATGTCCAAATTAACCGGCGGTCTTGGCGGCATGGGCGGAGGACTTCCCTTCTAATGGATTATTACAGCAGTCATATTAACAAGTTGATCGAGCAGTTTTCCAGGCTTCCGGGGATCGGGACAAAATCTGCCCAGCGTATTGCATTTCACATCATTCACATGCCAAAGGAGCAGGTGAAACAGATGACGGATGCCATACAGGAGGCCAGAGAAAATGTCAGGTACTGTAAGGAATGCTTTACGCTGACAGATAAGGAGCTCTGCCCGATCTGTGCAAATGAAAAGCGTAATCATAAGCAGATTATGGTGGTGGAAAATACGAGAGATCTGGCGGCATATGAAAAGACCGGAAAGTATGAGGGCGTCTATCATGTGCTCCACGGCGCAATCTCCCCCATGCTGGGTATCGGACCGGATGACATCCGTCTGAAAGAGCTGATTCAGCGGCTTCAGGGGGAGGTGGATGAGGTGATTATTGCCACAAACTCCAGTCTGGAGGGTGAAACTACTGCCATGTATATCAGCAAGCTGATCAAACCCACCGGGATTAAGGTAACACGAATCGCCAGCGGTGTTCCGGTGGGCGGTGATCTGGAGTATATTGACGAAGTGACCCTTCTGCGGGCATTTGAGGGCCGCGTGGAATTGTAGGCAGGTGGATTGATATGGCAAAGAAAAAAGTGACTTCTTCTGATATCGCCAGAGAAGCCGGTGTTTCACAGGCTACGGTTTCCATGATTCTGAACAAGAAGTACAATGTTTCATTTTCAAAGGACACGATTGAGCGCGTGGAGCAGACGGCAAAACAGATGGGATATCAGGTTCCGAAGCGCAGAACACGAAAGGACAGTAAAAGCCGGAAGCTGATTGTTGTGTTCTGCCCGACACTTACCAATCCTTATTACGTCATGCTGCTTCAGGGAATTGAAGAGGTGGCAAAAGAAAAAGGCTATGGGGTGTTTGTGTGCAATACCCAGCGTGATCTGAAACTGGAGGAACGTTATCTTCGTATGATGTCCACAGTGCAGCCTATGGGAATTATCTATACCAGCAATCCCAGCGCCTGCTATAAGCAGCAGCTGCGTGAGTTGTCTGAGCGGATCCCCCTTGTTATTATTAACAACCGGGATACCACTATGGAGGTGGATGCGGTAGAACTGGATAATACAAAACCGGGACGTCTGATGGCACGGCATCTGATTGAACTGGGACACAAAAAAGTGGCATTTATCTCTCCTCCGCTGACCAGAAGGCAGGAGCAGAGATTTAAGCGTGTGGAGGGCTTCGTCAGGGAATTCGAGGAGGCAGGTATGAAGGATGCCGTTATCATCAAAGCGGCAGATGCGGACATGGAAAAGCAGATGCCAAGCATTGATTCGGAATACAAGATTGGATACAATCTGACATGGGAGCTTCTGCATGAAAAAGCTGATATTACAGCTATTGCCGGATTAAATGATATGATAGCTCTTGGGATTATCGATGCTCTGACGGAAGCCAGGAAGCGTGTACCGGCAGATGTTTCCGTAGTTGGATGCGATAATATCCTGTTTGCCAGCATGCGCAGTATCTCTCTTACTACCATTGAGCATTTTGTTCCGCTCAAAGGCAGAGATGCCTGCGATATCATCATGCGGAAGATACATTCCAGTCAGAATGTGGGACAGAATATGGAACCCACCAGCATCTATCATATTGAATATGAACCGAAGTTGATCCCAAGGGGTACAAGTTCCTACGCCAAGATGTGAATATAAATAATCTGGTAAAAAATATTACTAATAATTTTTGAAACAGGATGTTTTATAAGCTTTATTATTGATGAAAAATTAAGGTTTCGTTAAAAAGCCCTGAAAACAATTAATAAATATTGTTTTATTAATTCGAAAGTTTATTAATAAAAAACGACATGGTTGATTCTATGGCAAAATGTGATATACTGAATCTATCACGAAAATGTACCGAAAGGGTACCAGAATCATATACATATTGGGAGGAAATCACAATGAAGTTTTTTATTGACACAGCTAAAGTTGAAGACATTAAAAAAGCAAATGACATGGGCGTTATCTGCGGAGTTACAACTAATCCGTCTCTGATTGCAAAAGAAGGAAGAGATTTCAAAGAAGTAATCAAAGAGATTACATCCATCGTAGACGGACCAATCAGCGGTGAAGTAAAAGCTACTACTGTTGATGCTGAGGGCATGATCAAAGAAGGACGTGAGATCGCTGCCATCCACCCAAACATGGTTGTTAAGATTCCGATGACAGTAGAAGGCTTAAAGGCCTGCAAAACTCTGAGCTCAGAGGGAATTCATACGAATGTAACACTCATCTTCTCCGCAAATCAGGCACTTCTTGCGGCAAGAGCAGGCGCAACCTATGTTTCCCCATTCCTTGGAAGACTGGATGACATCAGTGTTCGCGGCGTTGACCTGATCAGCGAGATCGCAGAAATTTTCGCAGTTGCAGGTATCGAGACAGAGATTATCGCCGCAAGCGTTCGTAATCCAATCCATGTTACTGACTGTGCACTGGCAGGCGCTGATATCGCAACTGTTCCTTATTCTGTTATTGAGCAGATGACAAAGCATCCTCTGACAGATGCAGGTATTGCTAAATTCCAGGCAGATTACAAAGCTGTATTTGGAGAATAAGGGTATCTATTCATCGGGTCTGTGCAGTTACTGCACAGGCCGTAAGAATGCGATACAAGAATAAAGAAAACCAGAAGGAGATTCAATTTATGAATACATCAGAACTTCAGAAAACTGCAAAAGAGGTTCGCAAGGGTATTGTGACTGCTGTTCACGCAGCAAAAGCAGGTCATCCGGGCGGTTCCTTATCAGCAGCAGACATTTTTACCTATCTTTATTTTGAAGAAATGAATATTGATCCGAAGGATCCGAAAAAAGCAGACAGGGATCGTTTTGTTCTTTCCAAAGGACATACAGCACCCGGTCTCTATTCCGCACTGGCTCTTCGCGGCTATTTTCCAGTAGAAGATTTGAAGACACTGCGTCATATCGGTTCTTATCTTCAGGGACATCCGGATATGAAACATATTCCAGGTGTTGACATGTCCAGTGGTTCTCTCGGACAGGGAATCTCAGCCGCAGTCGGCATGGCTCTTTCCGCAAAACTCTCCGGAGACCAGTATCGTGTTTATACGCTGCTTGGAGATGGTGAGATTCAGGAAGGACAGGTTTGGGAGGCTTCTATGTTCGCCGGAGCCCGCAAGCTGGATAATCTGGTAGTTATCGTTGATAATAATGGACTTCAGATTGATGGAGCAATTGCAGATGTATGCTCTCCATATCCTATTGATAAAAAGTTTGAGGCATTTAATTTCCATGTAATCAATGTTGAGGACGGCAATGATATGGAACAGCTTCGCACTGCCTTCGAAGAAGCAAAGACAGTCAAAGGTATGCCAACTGCAATTATTGCGAAAACTCTGAAAGGCAAGGGTGTCTCCTTCATGGAAAATCAGGTAGGATGGCATGGAAAAGCGCCAAACGATGAAGAATATGCCATCGCTATGGCAGATTTAGAGAAAGCAGGTGAAGCATAATGGCAGACGTTAAGAAAATCGCAACCAGAGTCAGTTACGGTAATGCGCTGGTAGAACTGGCAAAGAAACATGATAACGTTGTAGTTCTGGATGCTGACCTTGCAGCAGCTACACAGACTGGAATTTTCAAGAAAGCATTCCCGGAAAGACATATTGACTGTGGAATTGCTGAGTCAAATATGATGGGAATTGCTGCAGGAATCGCAGCTACCGGAAAAGTTCCATTTGCAAGTTCTTTTGCGATGTTTGCAGCAGGACGTGCATTTGAACAGGTACGTAATTCCATCGGCTATCCACATCTGAATGTAAAAATCGGTGCAACTCATGCGGGAATTTCTGTAGGAGAAGATGGTGCAACACATCAGTGTAATGAGGACATTGCTCTTATGCGTACCATCCCGGGCATGACTGTTATCTGCCCGTCCGATGATATCGAAGCAAAAGCCGCTGTAGAAGCTGCTTATGAAATCGATGGACCGGTTTATATGCGTTTTGGGCGTCTTGCAGCTCCCATTATCAACGACAAACCAGATTACAAGTTTGAGGTTGGAAAAGGTGTTGTATTAAAAGAAGGAAAAGATCTTACCATCGTTGCTTCCGGAATTCTGGTAGCAGAAGCACTGGCAGCAGCAGAGACACTGGCAGCTGACGGAATTGAGGCAAAGGTGATCAATATCCATACCATCAAACCTCTGGATGAGGAACTGATTGTTGCAGCGGCAAAAGAAACCGGAAAGGTTGTAACCGTGGAAGAGCATTCTGTAATCGGCGGTCTTGGAAGTGCTGTATGCGATGCTCTGAGCGCAAAACAGCCAACACCGGTTCTGAAGATCGGTGTGCAGGATGTATTTGGTGAGTCTGGTCCTGCAGTTGCATTGCTTGAGAAATATGAGCTTGATGCAAAGGGAATTTACAAGCAGATTAAAGCCTGGATCTAAGAGGATAATACAAATAATACAAAAAGATGAGCTGCAGTAAGATGCAGTTCATCTTTTTTTTAACCCCTTGATCAGTCCCTGGGTGATGGAATCAGCCAGGTGCATGACATCCCGAAGCCGTGTGGAGGAAAGCAATAACTGAGGAGAGATGCCGGAAAAATTCACAATACCTGTAATGAAGATCTCCCCTACAGGGGGCAGATCCTTTCGGACACCGGCTCCGGGAATCAGTGCTCCATTTCCGATACAGATATGTCCCTGATGCTTTGGAGGACCAAGAGAGGCGTCGATGGCAATCAGAAGAGCGGCAGGATGCATGTATTGGATATCCCAGAGAATTTCCTGGAGATTCAGCGCATGCACCGGATAGGCGAGTGTGCCATACACGAAAAGTCTGCGGTCTGAATAATGGGAAAGCTGGTGTCCGATCAGTGGCCCCAGACAGTCTCCGGTTACACGGTCACTTCCGATGCAAAGACATACGATTTCTTCCCAGGGAGTTTGCACGGCATGGATACAGTGAATCAGGCGCTGACTCAGTTCGTCGCTGGCTTGACTGGAGTTGCTGTTAATGTAAAAAAGGTTTGTGCCGGTTTTGTGCAGCATGGTTATCCCCCTTGGCGGATTCTTTTTCAAAATTGATATTTTTAACCAGTGTTTCCTTTCTTTTATTAGATTATTCGCCAGAAGTGGATTTGATTCATTTGTGCTGTGAGAGACAGGGCCTGGAGGGGAAGACTGTGACGAAAGATGTCTTATAATTTTGAGAAGCAGCGGAGTGCTTTCGACATTTTATACAGGAGATCCGGTGCTATGATGGCTGTTACCTGGATGTTTGTGCAACAGAGTGAAGGGGTGCAGCTATGATCGAAATCATTTATAAGGAGGAAAAAACTGAGGCAAATGGAAATGAAGAGTTTTTCTATCTGCCAAAGAACATTAGACAAATCGGAGAGAGTAAGGGTACAAGAAGAATCTATGCAGAAGATTATGTCTATACGTTTTTGAAACGTATGCCGGCTGTGGGTGATACGACAGGGCATGCGGGAATACTCCTTGGAAGGTATAAGTGGAAAGAGGGTCTCTCTTATCTTTTTATACAAAGTGCGATGGAGATATCAGACATGGAGGTAAGCAGTGAACATATCCGATTTTCGGAAAAGATCTGGGGTGAAATTCACGATAAAATCGAGCAGTATTTTAAAGGACAGGAAATACTGGGATGGTTTCTTCGGATTCCGGGATCGCCCTTTGAGATCAGTGATGTCATCCTCCACACCCATCTGAATCATTTTGCCGGAAATGACAAAGTTTTATTTCTGATGAATCCGACAGAAAAAGAGGAGGCATTTTTCGCTTACGAGAATGGACAACTGCAGCGGGAGCAGGGCTTCTATATCTATTATGAGAAAAATGAACCGATGCAGAGCTATCTTGTTGATTTTAACGAAAACCGTTCCATAGAGGAAAAGGAAGAACAATCGGATCATGCGGTGGCCGGTTTTCGGAAAGCGGTGGAAGAAAAACAGGAGGAGAACATCCAGCATGGGGCAAAAAAGGGAGCGATTTATGCTCTTGCAACCTGCGCCGCTGCCGCTGTGGTAGGAATAGGGTTTGCCTATGTGCAGGATTCGGGAATCTGGCATGATTTTCAAAATCGAAACAGTCAGACTGTCTCTACGGTATCCGATCAGACCACAGCCATAAAGTCGAGAAGCGGTGGGACAGCCCAGGAAGATACTTCTCAAACAGCAGGAGAAGCTGTCAGCGCCGTAAGCGATGATGCCACAGAAGGTAACAGAGAACAGGATCCGGTTGCAAGTCCGACTCCCACACCTGATCCGTCAGTCAGCACAACGCCCGAGATAACAGGAAGCCCTTCTCTTACTCCGTCTCAGACACCGGACATGACAAGAGAAAGTATGTCCACGGAGGGTGCCGGAAGCCGGAGCTATCTGGTACAAAGAGGAGATACCTTAAGCAAAATCAGTATGGAGATGTATGGCTCCCTCGATGAGATTGATGCAATATGTGAGCTGAACAACCTGGAAAGCTCAGAACTCATCTACGCCGGCCAAAAATTACTTCTCCCATAACAGAATAAAACATGTTATACTATTTTGGTAACACATGAAACTTTTTTACAAAAAGGAAAAATATGGACGATTACAAAGATAATAATATTGATTTTGATAAAATCCAAAAAGCTCTGGAACTTCAGATCCAGCAGCAGGAGGAAGAGGAAGAAGTGCCAGATGGTATGCTCCGGGTAGCGATGGATGAACTTCCGGAGATCCAGGACTGGCAGGAACAAAGTGAAGAGAGTGAGCCGGATGACCCTGGGGAGGAGATTCCAGATGAGCCTTACGAACCTGTAGAGCAGATCCCGGATAATCAGGATGCCCCCGTGGAAGAGATTCCGGATGAGCCAGATGTTCCCGCTCACCAGACCAGGGAAGTTTTGGAAAAACAAGAGAGCCGAGGCAGAAAAGAAGCAGAGGAGCCAGAGAGACAGAACCAGGAAAAGTCAGAAGCACGCAGAAGTAATAGAGAAGAGCCGGAAGAATGGCAGGAAGAAGCCGGGAAGACGGCGGCAGCTACGATTATCACCGAGGGAATGGGTGAAAGCCAGCAAGGGCAGAAGACAGGCTCAAAACCACGCCGCAAAGACAGGAATGTCTGGCGTGGGAGCAAAAAGATTAGCAGAAACCAGAAGTCCACAGAGGATCGTGCAAAAAAGACCGTTTCCAGCCTGATGGATTACAAGGAACGTATCTGGGCTTATCGGAAGAAAAAGTGGATCCGTCTTGCGGCTATGGCAGCAGGGGTGCTGGTGGTTCTTTTGATTGTCGCAAATGTTGTAAAATACTGGACCTATGATTCTTATTCCGTGGTAAGTGAGGCAGGTGGAGAAGACACAATCTCAGCAAGCTATGCAAATATCAATGGGAATGTTTTAAAATACAGTTTGGACAGCGCCCAGCTCAGTAACAGCAGCGGAAAGCTGCTCTGGAACAGCAGTTATTCTATGAACGCTCCGACAGCTGTCAGCAACGGTGATACCTGTATTATTTACGATACACAGGGTACTGCTATTCATATTTATCAGAAGGATGGAGAAATCGGAAAGATCACCACAAAACTTCCAATTGTAAAAGCCTGTGTTGCAAGTCAGGGTGTCGTGGCAGCGGTACTGGAATCTGGGGATACGACCTCTATTGAATACTATGAAAAGGACGGAACAATTATTGCATCTTCACGTACTACCCTGGACAATCCAGGATATCCTCTGGATATCAGCTTGTCTCAGGATGGACTTCTGATGGGAGTTACCTATCTGTATGTGGGGGATGGAAAACCATCTACAAAGGTTATTTTTTACAATTTCAGCAGTACAGGCCAGAATCAGACAGACAATGTAGTTAACAGCTTTGACATCAGCGGACATGTGACTCCGGATATTGAATATCTGAATACAGATACCTGTCTTGTCATAAGAGATGATGGCTTCACTGTTTATAAGGGAAAGCAGATTCCCAAGGAAGATGCATCCGTAACCATTTCACAGGAGATCCTAAGTGTAGTGCACAACGATGATTATGTGGTATTTGTCACGAAGGATCCCGCATCCAAGAAAACCTATGAGATGACTGCTTATAATATGAATGGAAGAGAAGTATTCCGAGAATCCTTTGACTTTCCTTATTCCAATATTTCCCTGGAGGAAAATCATATTCTAATGTATAACAGGCAGGAAATGTGCGTATACAGTCTGTCAGGAGTATGTAAATATCAGGGAACCATTGATGTGGGAATACTGAATCAGGTGCTGGCACTGGGTGGAACCCGGTATATGGTGGTTACTGAGACAGGAACAAGTACGCTGAAGTTAAAATAACTAGAAGGAGATACACATGAGCTGGCTGCTAATGATTGTGCTGATTATTACGCTTCTGTCGGTACTGGCAGGTGCACGTAAGGGATTGGTACGAACGATTGTTTCTACATTTTTTCTGGTATTCGTAACCTGTTTATCCGTGTGGTTACAGCCTTATGCGGAGGACGCACTTCAGAAATATACCAACGCAGAAAGCTATATACAGAAGAAATGTGAAACCTATATAGAAGATAAATTAACAAGTACAGATTCACCCGATATTGTTCAGACAGGCGATACTGCGAAGCTGGAGACGGTACTGAGAAGCCTGGGACTGCCTTCGTACTGGACCAGCAAGCTGCTGCAGGGAAGTGAACAGAGTAACTATCAGTCTCTGCTTGCAGACTCCGTAAGCGATTATGCATCCACATATCTCACAAAAGCCATCATGAAGATTCTGGCTTTTGCACTGGCATTTTTGATAGCTATCTTTTTCATCTGGCTGGTTTTGCGTGCAGCGGATGCAGTGACATCTCTGCCATTTATCAGCCTTGCTAATCGTCTGGGTGGTGCGGCAGCCGGATTGGTACGTTCTCTTTTGTGGATCTGGGTGTTTTTTGCAATATTATCCATCTTTGGCCAGACTGGCTGGGGAATTGCCTGCATGAAACAGATTCAAAATAATCAGATTCTCAGATATCTGTACAGCAACAATTATTTGCTGGATATGATCTTGAAAATGTTGTAGAAATTAATTGACTTTTTTGTTAACAAATGGTATTATAAAAGTCCACCGAGCAAATCGGTGGGCTTTTATTCTTTATTAAAACAGTGAGTTTTTCTATATAAAAACATAAGAATGCGGTCAATGTAAAGCCATCGAAAAAGGCTTGAAAAAATTTGAAAAAGTTGTTGACTTTGCAGGAATCCTGTGATAATCTATATAAGCTGTCGCTGAGAGATACAGAGGACAGCAAAAAGAATAAAAAAGTTCTTGACAATCAGCCGACTACGTTATACAATACAAAAGTTGCTGATGAAAAAGAAACATACAGTAAAAGAAAAAAGTTCTTGACAAACGGCTTCAACTTTGGTAGAATATCAGAGTTGCTGTTGTGAGACAGAACAAAGTTCCTTGATAATTAAATAGTAAAACACATCCTCGAAAGTTCTAAAGAATAACATTTTTGAACGATCGAAAAGATCCTTATAAACAGTAAGAATTATGGATAAAATTAGCTAGT
>JAQUXP010000044.1 GCA_028692395.1 Lachnospiraceae bacterium | reverse complement strand
ATTTTTATGAAAAGGAAATTAATCGCACTGGTACTGTCCACAGCTATGGCAGCATCACTTACCGCATGTGCAGGAGGCACATCAGGTAACACCACAGGTTCTTCCGCAGCTTCTTCTGAACCTGCAGCCACTTCCTCTAAGGCAGAAGCAGACACTTCTGCTCCATCCGCAACCGGAGAGGACGAAAACACCCTGACCGTATGGTGCTGGGATAAGAGCTTTAACATCTATGCGATGGAAGAAGCCGGAAAAATCTATCAGAAAGATCATCCTGATTTTAAGCTCAACGTGGTAGAGGTAAAATCCGATGATATCGAAACAAAAATCACAACCGCAGTCAGTGCAGGGGATATGAGTATCTTACCTGACATCTTCCTGATGCAGGATAATTCTTATCAGAAATATGTTGCAAACTTTCCGGAGGCATTTACCGTTCTGAACGATTCCGGTGTTAATTTTGATGATTTTGCAGATGCAAAGGTTGCTTATTCAACTGTAGACGGCAATCATTACGGTGTACCTTTTGATAATGGTACTACAATTACCGCTCTGAGAACCGATATTCTGGAGCAGGCCGGACTTACTCTGGATGACTTTAAGGATATTACCTGGTCCAAATTCATCGAGCTTGGCAAACAGGTGAAAGAGAAAACAAACACACCTCTTCTTACCTTTGAGGCAGGTCTTTCCGATCTTGGAACTATGATGCTGCAGTCCTGCGGTTCTTCTATGTTCAAGGAAGATGGTTCTGTAAACCTTGTTGGAAATGATGTATTAAAGGCAGCACTTGAAAATTATAAAGAAATGGTAGATGCCGGCGTACTTGTTGAGGTTACTGACTGGGATCAGTACATTGCTTCCATGAATAATGGCACCACAGCAGGTGTTATCAACGGATGCTGGATTATCGCTTCCATCAAGGGTGCTGAAGACCAGTCCGGTAAATGGGGCATCGTAAACTTCCCGAAGATGGACGGTTTTGCAGAAGCAACCAACTACTCAAACAACGGCGGATCCAGCTGGGCTGTTTCCTCTAACTGTAAGAATAAAGAGCTTGCGTTTGACCTGTTAAAATCTACCTTTGCAGGAAGCACAGAGCTGTACGATACCATCCTTCCGGCATCCGGTGCTCTGGCAACTTATCTTCCTGCTGGTGAAAGTGCCGTATATGCAGAACCACAGGAGTTCTTCGGCGGACAGCCTATCTTCAAAGATATCACAGATTTTGCATCAAAGGTACCAAGCAATATCACAGGTGCATACTACTATGATGCTCGTGATGCCATCGGTGACGCTGTTACAAACATGATTCAGAACAATTCAAATATTGATGATGAAATTGCCAATGCACAGTCCACTGTAGAATTTAATATGGGTGGCTGATAATCTGACTACTGGAGGTATACCTTATGAATTCTGATGATAATTCTGGTACTAATTCCAGAAAAAAGAAAGGCTTAAGTCTGGCAAAGAAGCATAACCTGACCGGTTGGGCATTCCTGCTTCCGGCAGCACTGCTGATTGTAGTATTTAGCTTTTATCCTATGTTTCAGGCTTTTATCCTCTCCCTTAAAAAGGGAGTAGGACAAAATCTTACCTGGAACGGAATCGGTATGTACACCCGTATCCTGAAGGATCCTACATTCCGGCAGAGTCTTTTTAACACATTTTTCTATCTGATTATTCAGGTACCGGTTATGCTGGTACTGGCACTGGTATTGGCTTCTATCCTGAATAACAAAAATCTGCGTTTTAAGGGATTGTTCCGCACTATGATTTTTCTTCCCTGTGCGACTTCTCTTGTATCCTACTCTATGATTTTCCGTTCTATGTTTGCTAATGACGGTTTTATCAACACTGTCCTTCGCAACCTGGGAATGTCTCCGGTAGGATGGTTCCAGAATGCCTGGGCCGCAAGATTTGTAATTATCATAGCACTGATCTGGAGATGGACCGGCTACAACATGGTCTTCTATCTCTCCGGCCTGCAGAATATCGAATATTCGGTATATGAGGCAGCCCGCATCGATGGTGCTACTGCGCTTCAGTCTTTCCTGAAGATTACCGTTCCGCTGTTAAAGCCTACGATTCTTCTGACCACCATCATGTCAATCAACGGTACCTTACAGCTCTTCGATGAGTCTGTAAACCTGACAAGCGGCGGTCCTGGAAAAGCAACCATGACGATGGCACATTATATCTATAATACATCCTTTGTGCAGAGTCCAAACTTCAGCTATGCGGCAGCGATGTCTATCGTAATCATGCTTATGGTTGCAGTTCTGTCACTCATTCAGATGAAAGTAGGTGATTCCCGTGAGTAAAGGCAAGAAAACACTGATGTACGGATTTTTAATTCTGACGTCCGCAGTCTCCATCTTTCCTCTGTACTACATGTTTGCATCTGCTACCAACAAGAGTGTAGATGTTGTACGAGGCAGATTACTGCCCGGGACAGAACTGTTCAATAACTTCAAGGCACTTTGTGCCAATCAGAACCTGGGAAGAGCCATGTGGAATTCCTTCCGAAATGCAGTGATCCTGACTCTGATCGCCATGCTGGTCTGCTCTATCGCAGGCTACGGCTTTGAGATTTATCACGATAAAGGAAAAGATGCAGTGATGAATGTACTGCTTCTTGCCATGATGCTTCCATTTGTTGCTATCATGATTCCTCTGTTCAAGATGTTTTCTCAGATGAAGATGGTAAACAGCTGGGCAGCATTCATGCTTCCCACTATATCAACTCCGTTTTTGATTATGATGTTCAGGCAGGCGGCCCGCAGCTTCCCACACGATATTATAGAGGCTGCAAGAATTGATGGACTTACAGAGCTTGGAATCTTCTTCCGCATGTTTGTTCCCACTATGAAATCAACTTATGGTGCCGCTGTAACCGTAACCTTTATGAACGCCTGGAACAACTATCTATGGCCAAAAGTTATCTTCCAGACAGAAGAATCCACAACCATGCCTATGCTGGTAGCCAACCTGATGGGCGGCTATACCGTCGATTACGGCATGCTGATGGTCGGCGTACTAATCTGTACCCTCCCGACTGCCATCATCTTCTTCTGCCTGCAAAAGAGCTTCACCGAAGGAATTACCGGCTCTGTAAAATAACAAAGCCCAATCAAATAACCTTGTAACTCATCCCTACCCCACAACTAAAATGGCTGTCGCAGACAGGCGGGGCAGATGGGTATCTGACTGGCAGACACATTTGCAGGAGTCCTAAGCATAGAAAAGAATAGATTTTGCGTTGTAAGTATACAGCACACTGTTTGAGTGAAACGAGTTTGTGCTGCATACTTACGTTTTTAGCAAAATCTATTCTTTTTTGTATGCTCTTGGACTCCGAAACCGTGTCCGCCAGCCAGATACCCATCTGCCCCGCCTGTCTGCGACAGCCTACACCACCTACTCATCTATTTACTGCTAAGATAAACCACCAGCACCGATACATCTGCCGGAGACACTCCCGAGATGCGAGATGCCTGCCCAAGGTTAACAGGCCTATAAGCATTCAGCTTCTGCTTTGCCTCGATGCGAAGACTTGGAATCTCATCGTAATTGATATCCTCCGGAATCTTCTTCATTTCCATCTTCTTAAACTGCTCAACCTGCTTCATCTGACGTTTTATATAACCATCATACTTAATGTTAATATTAACCTGTTCCTGCACATCCTCAGGGAGCTTGGGTCTTTCTTCATCCAGCTGGGCCAGTTCCTCATAATTAAGCTCCGGACGACGTATCAGCTCCGCCAGGGAGCTTCCGCTGCTCAGCAAGGTGGATTCTTTCTTTTCCAGAAACTCCTGTACCTTCTTCGAAGCACCCACGAAGGTATGCTCCACACGATCAATTTCCTCTGCTATCTGTCTTTCCTTTAACAGAAGTCTCTGATACTGCTCCTCACTGATTAATCCAGCCTGATACCCATACTTTCTAAGTCTCAGATCTGCATTATCCTGGCGGAGAAGCAGACGATATTCCGCACGGCTTGTCATCATACGATAAGGCTCATGGGTCTCCTTTGTCACAAGATCATCAATCAGCACTCCAATATAAGACTCGGAGCGATCCAGGATCAAAGGTTCTTTTTCTTCCAGCTTCATAGCTGCGTTGATTCCCGCAATCAGCCCCTGAGCCGCTGCTTCTTCATATCCCGAGCTTCCATTAAACTGTCCGCCGGAGAACAGACCTTTGATCTTCTTAAATTCCAGTGACGGCATCAGCTGAACCGGATTGATACAGTCATACTCGATAGCATAGGCATTTCTCACGATCTTGACATGCTCCATTCCGGCAACCGTATGATACATCTGATATTGTACATCCTCCGGCATAGAACTGGACATACCGCCAATATACATCTCATTGGTATACAGACCCTCCGGCTCCAAAAATACCTGATGTCTGTCCTTATCTGCGAATTTTACTACTTTATCCTCAATCGACGGACAGTATCTCGGTCCTGTTCCATGAATCATACCGGAATAAAGGGGCGAACGATCCAGATTTTCCCGAATAATCTCATGTGTTTTTTCATTGGTATAAGTAAGCCAGCAGGAAGCCTGATCAATCTGTACATCCTCCGGATCCGTGGAAAAGGAAAATGGCACTACATGCTCATCTCCAAACTGCTCTTCCATCTTTGAAAAATCAATACTTCTTTTATCCACACGAGCCGGAGTTCCCGTCTTAAAGCGGAACATTTCCACTCCATTTGCAATCAGAGAATCTGTCAGATGTGTTGCAGCCTTTAATCCGTTAGGCCCTGTATACTCACTGATGTCCCCGTAAATGCATCTGGCATTCAGATATACACCGGTACACAGCACCGCTGCCCTGCACAGATAGACGGCTCCTGAAAGAATCTTTACACCCTTTAAGACACCATCCTCCACAATCAGGTCTGTTACCTCTGCCTGCTTGATGGTCAGATGCTCTGTATTCTCCAGCACTCTCCTCATAGAACGGCTGTATTCACTTTTATCCGCCTGCGCACGAAGAGAATGTACCGCAGGCCCCTTTGATTTATTCAACATCTTGGACTGAATAAATGTTTTATCAATATTCTTTCCCATCTCACCACCCAGGGCATCAATTTCCCTGACCAGATGACCCTTAGAACTTCCTCCTATATTAGGATTACAGGGCATAAGGGCGATGGAATCCACACTGACAGTAAATACAACTGTCTCCAGTCCAAGTCTTGCACAGGCAAGCGCTGCCTCACACCCGGCATGTCCCGCTCCTATAACAGCAATATCAATGGTTTCTGTAATCTGTGGCATCTTTCTTCCTCCAAGTTATCTCAATTTATAACTATATTTTAATCTGTTATCCACATTTTTTTATATTTTTGTGGATAACTTATTTGCTTTTTTATTTTCCTGTGCAGAACTTACTGAAAATTTCATTTACCAGGTCCTCACCCATAGATTCTCCTATAATACTTCCTAAAGCCTCATAAGCGCTGGTAAGATCGATGGAATAAAAGTCCTCCGGCATCTGCAGCTCAATACTTTTCTGCACCTGATAAAGAGCTTCTCTTGCATCCTCAAGGGCTTTTTTATGACGGACATTTGTAATATAAACCTCATCATTAAAGGAAATATCTCCAGAAAAAAACATCTTTCTTATTTCATCCTCAAGAAGCGTAATTCCAGTTTTATCTCTGGCAGAAATCGTAAGGATTGGAGCATTTACCCGATCCCTGATATCCTCTTTTGATACCTGACTTTCCAAATCAGATTTATTCAAAAGCACGATGGCTTTCTTATCCTGAATCAACTCCATAATCTGACTGTCATTATCATCCAACGGCTTCGAAGAATCCACCACATATAAGATCAGATCAGCATCCTTTGCATGTTCCCTGGCCCGCTCTACGCCAATCTGCTCCACCTGATCAGAAGCCTCTCTGATTCCTGCTGTATCCAGCATACGAAGGGAAATACCCTGAAGATTAATAACCTCCTCCAGCACATCTCTGGTAGTTCCGGCAATATCTGTAACAATCGCCTTCTCCTCCCCTACAAGAAGATTCAAAAGGGAAGATTTTCCTACATTAGGCTTTCCTACAATAACCGTCTTGATTCCTTCCTGAATCATCTTTCCTTCTTTTGCCGTGCTTAAAAGCTGTGTAATTCTCTCCACCTGCTTTTCTGCCACAACAGCAAGCTTCTCTCCATAACCATCGATGCTGATATGCTCCGGATCATCCAGCGCAGATTCAATAAATGCAATCTCATAGATAATCGCTTCTCTGATTTCCCTGATCTTCTCCATGACAGAGCCCTGCAGCTGATGCAGTGAACTCTTAAGCGCATATTCATTTTTTGCAGAAATGACATCCATCACCGCCTCAGCCTGAGACAGATCAATCCTTCCATTCAAAAAAGCTCTCTTGGTAAATTCCCCAGGCTCTGCCGGTCTTGCCCCTGCAGCAACAACAGCCTCCAGTACCTTCCTCATGGCCAAAACTCCGCCATGACAGTCAATCTCCACAGTATCCTCCCCAGTATAACTGTGAGGACCCCGCATCAGCATCACCAGAACTTCATCTATGATCTGCTCATTCTCTATTCTATCCACAATAAATCCATAATGAATCGTATGCGTCTTCTGCTCTTCCAGACTTTTTCTTTTCTTATTCCTGTAAACCCTGTCCGCTATAGAAACCGCATCCTGTCCACTGATCCTCACAATTCCAATCCCGGAAGGAGTCATCGCCGTCGCAACAGCCGCTATCGTATCCATCTGGCTATTCATCGTATCAACACCTCTTCTAAATTTCTTATCATTACCGGTTATCATATCCTGCCGCATCCACTTTGGCATTCCATCACATCTTACCACACCCGCAGCTAAAATTATATGGTGAAAATTCAGCAGGTCTGTGCAGTAAATGCACAGACCTGCTGAATGGTTACCTTTTATTACTTCTTCGGTGAAATCACTACATGACGATAAGGCTCTTTTCCTTCGCTGAAAGTCTCAACCCACTTATTATTCTGCAAAGAAGAATGGATGATTCTTCTCTCAAATGGATTCATAGGCTCCAGTGAAACTGCCTTATGAGTCTTTCTTACTTTATAGGCAATGTTCTTTGCAAGATTCTCCAGAGTTTCTTTTCTTCTCTTACGATAGTTCTCTGTATCAAGCTTAACACGAACATATTCTTCCTGATCCCTGTTGACAACAAGGCTGGTAAGATACTGCAGAGAATCCAGTGTCTGTCCTCTTTTTCCAATCAGAATACCCATGTCTTCGCCCTGAAAATCAATATCAAGACTTCCGTTATCTTTTCTGTAGTTCATGGTAATATCAACAGGAAGCTCCATAGCATGGAACACACTGTCCAGAAACTGCTGTGCAGATGCTTTGATAGAAACAATCTCTTCTTCCGTCTTTTCTGATACTGGTTTCCTCTGAGCATATTCCTCTAATTTTTCTGCAGCATTTTCTGACTGTGATTCATTAACTGTTTCTACCTCTTTTGCTGCTTCTGCAGATTCAGCCTTTTCTTCAGCCTTAACGTTCTTATGCTGTCTGTTCTGACCTGCTTCCTTTGCAGCATACGGAGCTTTTTCCATCTTCACTTCTTCTGTATTGATTTCAAAACTTTCTTCCGGCTCTTCTTTTCTGCGAACCTTGATAACAGCCGGTTTGCTTCCAAAGCCAAGGAATCCGGAACTTCCTTCGGAGATTACCTGAACTTCCAGTTTATCACTGGATGCTTCTAATTCGATACATGCTTTTGTAATCGCATCATTTACGGTTTTCGCTGATACTTCTATAAAATCCATGTGTTCATCCCCCTATTTTTTCTTCTTATCATCAAACTGACGAACCATGTTCGCTTTGGAAGCCAGACTTCCGGCTTTCAAATTCTTATTGTTATTATAATAATCAGTAGACTTTTTCATAGCCTCCTGTTTTTCAGCCTGGGTTTTCTCATATCTCGGCTCTTCGATATTTCTCACATTTACTTTGGCCTGCTGTGTAATCTTCTGCGGAGGAAGACCTCTCTTCTCACGCTTCTTGTTCACCTTTTCCTGATTCATGGCGATCATCTGATCCACATCCAGCTTATTCATCTGCTTGTTGATTACCATCTGCTGAATACAGCGGCATACAGCACCGGCAATCCAGTAGATACCAATACCGATGGAGAATGTCATACAGAAAAATGCTGACATAACCGGCATTATGGTATTCATGGTTTTCAAAGAGTTTGCCATACCGCCACCTGACTCACTTCCAGGTGTTGCCTGCTGAGGCATCAGCTTGTAACTGATCCACTGAGTAAACCATGCAAGTACCGGAACAAGCAGTGCTCCGATCAGAAGAAGCCAGCTGTGATCATTCCAGGAGGTTCTGATTACATCCAGGGGTGATTCTGTGATATTAATACCCAGGAACATGTTGATCTGTTCAGAGCTTACTGCTGTTTTATGCAGTACATCTGAAATTCCTGAGAAAACATTCATATCTGCCAGCTTCTCCCACTGAGACGGTTTCAAAATATATAAAATATCTGTTATATTATTGGTAGTCAGAGTAGATTCCACACTGGAAAACAATCTAACTGAGTTATCAGTGATAAATTTTGTTAATACATCGGAATATCCGGAGATATTCGTAATTGCCTCCACTGCACCGGAGAATACCTGCTTTACCCCTCCGATATAACCGGGAATATGATAGATAACCTGGTACAATGCAAACATAATTGGCATCTGAATAATCATAGGCAGACAACTTCCGGTAGGGGAAACGCCATATCTTTGATAAATTGCCATGGTTTCTTCCTGCATCTTCATCTGAGATGCCTGATCTTTTTTATTCTTATACTTTGCCTGCAGCTTCTGAAGCTCCGGCTGCATAACATTCATCATCTTTGAAAATTTCTGCTGTTTTACCTGAAGCGGAGTCAGCAGGACATTGATAACAATCGTGAAAAAGATAATTGCAAGTCCAATATTTGGTATGCCAATCTTATCTAATACGATGTAAATACCATTGATGATGATACCGAGTACTTCACATACCCATTTGATAATAAACCACGTAGATTTACTAAGTAAAATATCCAAACCTATTTCCTCCTGGGACAATTTCTCGTCCTAATTTTTCTCGCTTATGGCACTGGGTCATAACCACCGTGTGAAAATGGGTTACATCTCAATATTCTCCAGGCTGCCAGTAAACTACCCTTAAAGGCACCGTACTTTTGGATTGCTTCCAATCCGTATTGAGAACATGTTGGAATATAAGGACATCTTGTTCTCTTAAGCGGTGACAGATATTTCTGATAAATACGTATTAAACTAATTAATAACTTCTTCATCATTTTCTTTCTCTCTTATAATCTGATGTAATGATCCAAGATGGTAAATTGCACGCTCGATCTCATGGTACGTACAGTCCTTCGCATTTACCCTTGCAATAACTACAACATCCAAACCCCTACGAAATAATTCCTCCTGCAGCCGGTATCCTTCACGAATCAGCCGGGCAAGATGATGTCTCACAACACTGTTGCCAACCTTTTTGCTTACAGAAACTCCAATACGATTTTCGTCTGTATTATTCTCTTTCACATACATAACCAGGTATTTATTTGCTTTTGATGTTCCGCCTTTATAAACTGACTGAAAATCCCTGTTTTTTCTTAAACGATCTGAATATTTCATAGATTTCCTCTTCCAACTACAAAACGCACCGAAGCTAATTATATATAAATTATCTCCGGTGCGTACTGTAGGCTTTGATTTTCATTATGCTGATAATGAATGTCTTCCTTTTAATCTTCTAGCAGTGATAACTTTTCTTCCGCCTTTTGTACTCATTCTTGCTCTGAAACCATGAACTTTCGCTCTGGATCTTTTCTTGGGCTGAAATGTCATTTTCATAATATAGGCACCTCCTTTATATTCGAAAGTCAAAGCAGATATTCAAAATCTGCCCTGCTACTTGCTCTTAACCTCACTGAGATTAAATTATGAACTATGCATGTTACTTCTATTTATACGAAAACATCATTTTTCATTATATTCATAAAGGAAGTTAAAGTCAAGTAAAACCTTGTGTATCTGAGGATTTTTTTCATTTTTTGGTTGACGTAACATTATCCACATTTTGTGGATAACTTGTGGATAACTTGTGGATTTGATGTGTAAAAATCATTTCCATGTTCAATTTTTTCAATAAATATGCGAGTTGGATAATGTGTATTACCATTTTCATTTATACACATTTTTATTTTTCTCATTATGGAGTCTCTAAAATCTTTCCACATATCCACATTGGTCCTTATCTTGAAATCTATGAGTGATAATGTCCTTATTTGCCTTTTTAACAGTTTTTCTGTCTTATATCTAAGTATTTCTTATTGATTAATGTTTGAATTTATTATAATATGATATAAGGGTTAAAAACTCGTCCATATTTATGCTTGCATGAATATGGATGAACTTGTAATCTGGGAAACATGAGAAAGTAGTCCTATCAGGACGGATTTCGAATGTTTTAGGATTACGGGAGCACAAAGTGCGTAGTAATCTTTTATATATTAACTGGTTATTTACTGAACAGTTACAATGATTTTTAGAAACATAGATGAAGTGGAGATATTATGAATCCTGTAAAAGAAAAATGGACCGAAATTTTAAATCGAGTAAAGGAAGAACACGAAGTACTGGATGTTTCTTTCGAAACATGGCTGGCACCGCTTTTAGTACACAGTGTAGAAGGTAATACTGTTACAATCCTTGTTCCTTCCGAACGTGTAGGTTTGGATTATGTAACAAAAAAGTATAAACTTCCTATTAAAGTAGCAATTGCCGAGATTACCGGTACAAACTACGAAATTGAATTTATTCTTCCGGAAGATGCAGAAAAAATGACTACAGGAAAAGATCTCATCAATTCCGCTTCTTCTGTTGGATTGAATCCAAAATATACATTCGATACCTTTGTGGTAGGAAGTAATAACAAATTTGCCCATGCAGCTTCCCTGGCTGTTGCCGAATCCCCTGGTGAAATCTATAACCCACTCTTTCTGTATGGAGGAGTAGGTCTTGGAAAGACCCATCTGATGCACAGTATTGCACATTTTATTCTTCAGAATAATCCAAGTGCCCGTATTCTCTACGCAACCAGTGAAGAGTTTACGAATGAACTGATTGAGGCCATCCGTAATGGAAATAATACTGCTATGAGCAAATTTCGTGAAAAATACCGCAGTATAGACGTACTCCTTATCGATGATGTGCAGTTTATTATAGGAAAAGAGTCGACGCAGGAAGAGTTTTTCCATACTTTTAACACGCTGCACGCTGCAAACAAACAGATTATTCTTTCCTCTGACCGTCCGCCAAAAGATATGGATATTTTGGAAGACCGTATCCGTTCCCGTTTTGAATGGGGTCTTCAGGCAGACATTCAAAGTCCCGATTATGAGACACGTATTGCGATTCTCCGGAAAAAAGAGGAGATGGACGGTTACAACATCGGATCTGATGTAATCGAATATATAGCAAAAAATATAAAATCTAATATTCGTGAGCTGGAAGGTTCTCTGAATAAGATTATTGCCTACGCAAACCTGGAAAAACGTGAGATTAACCTTGATCTGGCGGAACAGGTATTAAAAGATATTATTTCTCCGGATGAAAGAAAGATTATCACTCCGGAATATATCATAAAAACAGTAGCAGAACACTTTGATGTTGCTGCAGAGGATATTATCGGTGACAGAAGAAACAGTAAGATCGTATATCCTCGGCAAATTTCCATGTACCTCTGCCGTGAGATGACGAGTATTCCTCTGAAATCCATCGGAAAGTCTATGGGAAACCGGGATCATTCCACCGTTATGCATGGAATTGAGAAAATAGAGAAGGAAATTGATAAATCTCCTGATACCAAAGAGATTATTGATATATTGAAGAAAAAGATTAATCCGCCCAAATAAGGGCTTAATCTTTACACACAGGGGCTGTGGAAAACCGTTGGATAAAATGTGGATATTTTTTCAGTTGGTTTTATACACATTTGATTCACATGTTATACTTCACTTTTCAACACAGTTATTCATACTGATTTTTGTTGAATCTACAGGTGTTTGAGAGCGGTTTCCACATATTCACATCCCCTAAGAAGAAGACTACGGAATTCTTATATATCTTTTATATATGGAACTTCCTGCACTAGAAAGGAGTTATACACATTATGAAACTTACCTTTGCAAAAGCAAACCTTTTAAAAAGCGTCAGTATCGTCATGAAGGCAGTTTCTTCTAAAACTACCATGCCGATTCTGGAATGTATTCTCGTAGATGCATCTGCGAATACCATTAAGTTTACTTCCAATGACATGGAACTTGGTATTGAAACAACAGTAGAAGGAGAGATCCAGGAACGTGGCGTTGTAGCATTGGATGCAAAGATCTTTTCCGAGATTGTAAGAAAGCTGCCGGATGGTTTTGTAGTAATAGAAACAGACGAGAATCTCGTCACTACTATTATCTGTCAAAAGGCAAAATTCAGCATTCCGGGAAAATCAGGTGAAGATTTTGCTTATCTTCCAATTATCGAGAAAAATGAATGTATCTCAATCTCACAGTTTTCTTTGAAGGAGATCATTCGCCAGACAATCTTTTCTATTGCACCAAATGAAAATAACAAATTGATGACAGGTGAACTTTTTGAGATTAAAAATGATACACTGAAGGTAGTATCTCTGGATGGTCATCGGATTGCCATCCGAAAGATTATCCTGAGTGCTTCTTATGATGATAAAAAAGTGGTAGTACCTGGAAAAACATTAAATGAAATCAGCAAAATTCTTTCCGGAGAGGTAGATGATAAAGTAAATATCTTCTTTTCGGATAATCATATTGTATTTGAATTTGATGATACCATCGTTGTATCACGTCTGATTGATGGAGAGTATTTCCGTATTGAGCAGATGTTATCCAGCGATTACGAAACAAAAGTCAATATTAACAAAAAAGAATTTCTGGATTGTATAGACCGTGCAACACTGCTGGTAAAAGAAGGAGATAAAAAACCGATTATCATTCATGTGATGGATGAAAGTATGCAGCTTTGTATCGACTCCTCTATGGGATCCATGAATGAAGATATTGATATCAGCAAAGAGGGAAAAGATATTATGATTGGCTTCAATCCGAAGTTTTTGATGGATGCACTTCGTGTTATAGATGATGAAACCATAAGTATCTATCTTGTTAATCCAAAAGCACCATGTTTTATAAAAAATGATGATGAGAGCTATATCTATCTGATTTTACCTGTAAACTTCAACACTTCACGATAAGTTAGGAGAAGTATGGATACAATTACAATCAAAGATGAATATATAAAACTTGGCCAGGCTATGAAACTTGCAGGTCTTGTTGGTGAGGGAGTAGAGGCAAAATTTGCAGTTCAGGACGGCAAAGTCAAGGTAAATGGCGAAGTTGATACCAGAAGAGGCAAAAAGCTTTACGATGGAGATATCTTTTCTTATCAGGGAAAAGAAGTAAAAGTAGTTTCAAAGTAGGGTCTGTGCATTTACAGTATCATTTACTTGTGAGAAAGAGCTGAAAACATGTATGTAAAATCTTTAGAGCTTGCGAACTTCAGAAATTATGATACCCTGAGTATTGCCTTTGATCAGGGTACCAATATTCTTTATGGAGATAATGCGCAGGGGAAAACTAATATCCTGGAGGCCATCTATCTTTGTGGCACCTCAAAGTCCCATAAAGGAAGCAAAGACCGGGAAGTGATTCATTTTAATCAGGACGAGTCACATATTCGGATGTATGTCTGTAAGGATGAAGTAAGTCATAAGATTGATATACATCTGCGAAAGAATAAACCAAAGGGAATTGCCATAGATGGTATTCCAATTCGGAAAGCATCAGAGCTTTTTGGTATTGTAAATCTGGTGTTTTTCTCACCGGAGGATCTGAATATTATAAAAAATGGTCCTTCTGAGAGAAGAAGATTTATGGACAGTGAGCTTTGCCAGATCAGCAAGTTTTATCTGATCCAGCTGGCCAACTATAATAAGATTGTGATTCAGAGAAATAAACTTTTAAAGGATATCCGGAATTCGTCTTCTCTTGGGGAGACTCTTGATATCTGGGATGAACAGATGGTAATGTATGGAAAAAATCTGATCAGTGAAAGAAAAAAATTTATAGACAGGCTGAATAAGATCTTAAAGGATATCCATCTGAATCTGACCGGTGAGAAAGAGCATATTGAGTTGATCTATGAGGCAAATGTGGAGGAGGAGAGCTTTGAAAAACAGCTTTTTAGAAACCGTGAGCGGGATCTTCATTTTCGTGCTTCTTCGGTTGGTCCCCACAGAGATGATTTTTGTGTTAAGATAAATGGAGTGGATATCAGGAGATTCGGATCTCAGGGACAGCAGAGGACAGCAGCCCTTTCGCTGAAGTTATCCGAGATTTATCTTGTAAAGGAAATTGTAAAAGATACCCCCATTCTTTTACTTGATGATGTATTATCAGAATTGGACAGCAGCAGACAGAATTATCTGTTGAAAAGTATAGGCAATATTCAGACATTTATTACCTGCACCGGTCTTGATGAGTTTGTACAGAATCAGTTTGAAGTAAATAAAGTATTTCAGGTAATAGAGGGTACTGTTGTTCAAGGGTAACTGTTTAGGAAGATTAAGGAGGATTTACATGAGTACAGAAAATATGGAAAATGTTTTCGATGTGGATAATGCTACGAATGTTGCAGAGGGAGTTGAGTACGGAGCTGACCAGATTCAGATTCTGGAAGGTCTGGAGGCAGTTAGAAAACGTCCCGGTATGTACATCGGAAGCACATCCAGCAGAGGTCTGCATCATCTTGTTTATGAGATTGTTGATAATGCGGTAGATGAAGCTTTGGCAGGTTACTGTAAAAATATCGATATCCAGATTAATAAAGATAATTCCATCACAGTTATCGATGACGGGCGGGGAATACCGGTTGGTATCAATCATAAAGCAGGAATTCCTGCGGTTGAGGTAGTATTTACGATTCTTCATGCCGGTGGAAAGTTCGGTGGTGGAGGATATAAGGTATCCGGCGGTCTTCACGGAGTAGGTGCATCTGTTGTAAATGCTTTGTCAAGCTGGCTTGAGGTTACTATCTACCATGAAGGAAAGATTTATCGTCAGCGATATGAAAGAGGAAAAACGATCTATAAGCTGAAGGTAATTGGTGAATGTGAGCCTGACAAAACCGGAACCACGGTAAGCTTTCTTCCTGACAGTGATATCTTTGAGGATATCGTGTATGATTTTGATGTTTTGCAGTCAAGACTTCGTGAGATTGCATTTCTTACCAAGGGAATCCGTATTGTACTGCGGGATGTAAGAGAAGAAGAGGTTCGTGAAAAAAAATATCACTATGAGGGTGGAATTAAAGAATTTGTCCAGTATCTGAATAAGAGCAAGACTGCTCTGTATGAAGATATCTTATATTTTGAGGGTGTTGTAAATGGTGTACTGGTGGAAGTTGCCATGCAGCACAATGATTCCTATACAGAAAATACGTATGGTTTTGTAAATAACATTACGACTCCCGAGGGTGGTACCCATATTATCGGATTCCGTAATGCACTTACAAAAACCTTTAATGACTATGCTCGTAAGAACAAATTACTGAAGGATTCAGAGTTGAATCTTACCGGTGAGGATATTCGTGAAGGTCTGACTGCAATTGTCAGTGTAAAAATAGAGGATCCTCAGTTTGAGGGACAGACAAAGCAGAAGCTTGGCAATTCCGAGGCGAGAGGTGCAGTTGATAATGTCATAAGTACGAATCTGGAGCTTTATCTGGAACAGAATCCTTCTGTGGCAAAAATTATCATAGAAAAATCTCTGCTTACCCAGAGAGCGAGAGATGCAGCGAGAAAAGCCAGAGATCTTACAAGAAGAAAATCCGCACTGGATGGTATGTCTCTTCCTGGAAAGCTTGCAGACTGTACAGACAAGAACCCGGAAAACTGTGAAATCTACATCGTAGAGGGAGATTCCGCCGGCGGTTCTGCAAAATCTGCCAGAAGCCGTGTAACTCAGGCGATTCTTCCCCTTCGTGGAAAAATACTGAATGTAGAGAAAGCAAGATTGGACCGCATCTACGGTAATGCCGAAATTAAAGCCATGATTACTGCATTTGGAACAGGAATCCATGATGATTTTGATGTTACAAAGCTTCGCTATCACAAAATTATTATTATGACGGATGCCGATGTTGACGGTGCTCATATTGCTACATTACTTTTGACCTTTATCTATCGTTTTATGCCGGAGCTTATCAGGCAGGGGTATGTGTATCTTGCACAGCCACCGCTTTATAAAGTTGAGAAAAATAAAAAAGTATGGTACGCCTACGATGATATTGAATTGAATACAATTATGGAAGAGATCGGACGTGACAACAGCAATAAAGTCCAGCGATACAAAGGACTTGGTGAGATGGATGCCGATCAGCTGTGGGAGACAACTATGGATCCGGAAAACCGTGTACTCCTTCGTGTAACCATGGATGATGAGAATTCATCAGAATTAGATCTGACATTTACAACGCTCATGGGAGATAAAGTAGAACCTCGTCGTGAATTTATCGAAGCTAATGCCAAGTATGTACACAACCTGGATATCTGATAACAGCCCGGAATAGGAGAGAAAGATGGAAGATAATATATTTGATAAAGTCCACGAGGTGGATCTGAAAAAGACCATGGAAAGCTCATACATTGACTATGCCATGAGCGTTATAGCATCCAGAGCACTGCCGGATGTAAGAGATGGTCTGAAACCGGTACAGAGAAGAATTCTTTTTTCCATGGTGGAATTGAATAACGGACCTGATAAGCCACACAGAAAATGTGCACGTATCGTAGGTGATACCATGGGTAAATATCATCCTCATGGAGACAGCTCTATCTACGGAGCATTAGTTAATATGGCCCAGGAATGGTCTACAAGATATCCTCTCGTGGACGGTCATGGAAATTTTGGTTCTGTCGATGGTGACGGTGCCGCTGCCATGCGATACACAGAGGCAAGACTCAGTAAGATCTCCGTGGAAATGCTGGCTGATATCAATAAAGATACTGTAGACTTTACACCAAACTTTGACGAGACAGAGAAAGAACCAGCTGTTCTTCCTTCCCGTTATCCAAACCTTCTGGTAAATGGTACCTCAGGTATTGCTGTAGGTATGGCAACTAATATTCCTCCTCATAATCTGCGGGAGGTAATTGCTGCTGTAGTAAAAATCATTGACAATATCATCGAAGAGGGAAGAGATACAGATCTGGAAGAGGTTCTGGATATCGTAAAAGGACCTGATTTTCCAACTGGTGCTCAGATTTTAGGAACCAGAGGCTATGAAGAAGCCTATCGCACAGGCCGGGGAAAGGTAAGAGTACGGGCAATTACCAACATTGAGACTCTTCCTAACGGAAAAAGTGAGATTATCGTTACAGAATTACCATACCTTGTGAATAAAGCAAGACTGATTGAAAAGATAGCAGAGCTTACCAAAGATAAAAAGATAGATGGAATCACCGGAATCAATGACCATTCCAGTCGTGAAGGAATGCGTGTAGTGATAGAACTCAGAAGAGATGTTAACGCAAATGTAATTCTGAATCAGCTGTATAAGCATACGCAGCTGCAGGATACCTTTGGTGTTATTATGCTTGCCCTGGTGAATAATCAGCCAAGAGTGTTAAATCTTCTGGATATGCTGAAGTTCTATCTGGAACATCAGGAAGAAGTTGTAACAAGAAGAACAAAGTATGATCTGAACAAAGCAGAAGAACGTGCACACATCTTGGAAGGGTTATTAATAGCCCTTGACAACATTGATAAGGTTATTCATATTATCCGGGGATCTGCCAATGCACAGGAAGCAAAACAAAACCTGATAGAAGAGTTCAAGCTTACAGATGCACAGGCACAGGCTATCGTGGATATGCGTCTTAGAGCGCTGACAGGTCTGGAAAGAGAAAAGCTGGAAGCAGAATACAAGGAGCTCATGAGAAAAATCAAGGAATACCGAGAGATTCTTGCAGACAGAAACCTTCTGCTGGGTGTAATTCGTAAGGAAATTACGGAAATTTCCAATAAATACGGAGATGACAGAAGAACCAGTATTGGTTTTGATGAATTCGACATTTCCATGGAGGATTTGATTCCCCATGAGAATACGGTTATTACAATGACAAAACTTGGTTATATTAAGCGTATGACTGTGGATAACTTCCGCTCACAAAACAGAGGCGGCAAGGGAATCAAGGGTATGCAGACCATCGAGGATGATTACATCGAAGAACTGCTGATGACAACCACACATCATTATCTGATGTTCTTTACCAACAAGGGAAGAGTCTACCGTCTGAAGGCTTACGAAATTCCGGAGGCTTCCAGAACAGCAAGAGGAACTGCGATCGTAAATCTTCTGCAGCTCCAGCCAGGGGAGAAGATTACATCTGTTATTCCGATTCGAAAGTACGAAGAAGGAAAGTTCCTCTTCATGGCAACCAGAAATGGCCTTGTGAAGAAGACTCCAATTACGGATTATGCCAACGTGAGAAAGACAGGACTGGCAGCTATCGTCCTTCGGGATAATGATGACCTGATCGAGGTTAAATTCACAAACAGTGAAAAAGACATCCTTTTGGTAACAAAATTCGGTCAGTGTATTCGTTTCCATGAAAATGATGTCAGAAGTACCGGACGAGTTTCTATGGGAGTACGTGGAGTAAATCTGATTGATAATGATGAAGTAGTAGCCATGCAGCTGAACACCCAGGGGGATTATCTCCTTGTTGTATCTGAGAATGGTTATGGTAAATGTACACTGATGAATGAATTTGCTGCTCAAAACAGAGGCGGTAAAGGTGTGAAGTGTTATAAGATCATCGAAAAGACAGGTAATCTTATCGGTGCCAAAGCTGTCAATGAAGAAAATGAGATTATGCTGATTACTACAGAAGGAATCATTATCCGTCTGCAGTGTTCTGATATCTCAATCCTTGGAAGAATTACCTCCGGCGTAAAGCTTATGAATGTGACAGATAATATTAAAGTTGCAGGTATTGCCAAGGTACGTGAGAAAAAGGAAAGCGGTGAGGCAGAGAATCAGCAGGAGACAGAAAATACTGAGAATAATGCGGAATCAGATTTCACAGACTATGAGACAGAAGATACAGAGACAATAGATGATGAAAGCCTGAGCCAATTACTGGAACGTGCCGAAGAAAGTCATCAGGAAGACCTTGATGACGGAAAAGAGTAATCTATGAAAAGAATCCTGTTTATGATGCTCTGTAATATATTCTATCTTCCATGGACGTGGATAAAGCTTTGCTATCATGCACATCATGTGGATAAGTATACAGATGAAGAACATTTACTGTTATTCAAAGACATCGTAAAACATGCAAATAAAGGCGGTCGTATCATCCTGGAAGAGTATGGACAAGAGAATATTCCATCAGAAAATGGGTTTATTCTCTTTCCAAATCACCAGGGAATGTATGATATGCTTGCTTTAATTGATATTTGTCCGGTTCCTCTTTCTGTGGTAGCAAAAAAGGAAGTGGAGCATGTGCAGGGATTAAAGCAGGTCTTTGCCTGCATGCATGCCAAGATGATAGACAGGGCAGATCTCCGGCAGTCCATGAGGGTGATCCAGCAGGTTACAGCAGAAGTAAAACAAGGGAAAAACTTTGTTATCTTTGCAGAAGGAACAAGATCCAGAAAGCAGAATGAACTTCTGGATCTGAAGGGGGGCACTTTCAAAAGCGCAGTAAAAGCACAGTGCCCCATCATACCGGTGGCACTGATTGATTCTTTTAAAGCATTTGATACGAATTCCATCAAACCAATTAAAGTGCAGATTCATATCTTGAAGCCTTTATTATATGAAGAGTACAAAGAAATGCATACAAATGATATCGCTGCTGAGGTTAAGAGAAGGATAGAGGCATGTATAAAAGAGTATGATTTTTCAGTTCAGATAGCGGAATGAAAAATCAAAATAAAATTATGAATAAAATATCATAAAGTTGTTGACAAATATCAATGGATTTTGTATAATAATTTTTGCGTCACAATTAGTGGCAAATTAAATATGGATTCATATTTAGGCATTGGAGAAGTACTCAAGTGGCTGAAGAGGCGCCCCTGCTAAGGGTGTAGGTCGTTTGCGCGGCGCGAGGGTTCAAATCCCTCCTTCTCCGTTTCTGGAATGTAAAAACTTTTTGAAAAACTTGAAAAAAACCTGTTGACAAATAGTAATGTTACATGATAGAATAACCAAGCTGTCGTTGAGGAATACAACAGAACAGCAAAAAAGAAATAAAAAAGTTCTTGACAAACAACATTAAACCTGATACAATATCAGAGTTGCTGTTGCGAGACAGAACAAAGTTCCTTGATAATTAAATAGTAAAACACATCCTCGAAAGTTCTAAAGAATAACATTTTTGAACGATCGAAAAGATCCTTATAAACAGTAAGAAT
>JAQUXP010000043.1 GCA_028692395.1 Lachnospiraceae bacterium | reverse complement strand
TCACTACAAGGAATTAAAGGGGGCTGAGGAAATGAAACCGTTACTGGACGGAGCCATGGAACTGCCATTGGATAAGTATCGGATTAAAATTGATCAGTTGGAAGCGGAAAAAGCTGAAGTGGAGGCAAGGAATGCTGAAATAGAGGCGAAGAATGCTGAAGTGGAAGCGGAAAAAGCAAAACTGGCAGAAGAAAACAGGAAACTCAGGGAACAAATTAAGAAATTGAAAAATTAAATGTAGTTATTCAACAAGTACGGCAACAGGAATCATGTCGAATTGTAATAGAATAGAAAATAACGGCATTCAAAGCATGGATGTCGTTATTTTTATGGGTGTTTTTGTTAAATGTGAATTGTTGTTTCGTACAATGAACTTAACGAAGTGCCACAGCCCCTGCTGAATAGCTACTATTTTTCTCTGTATTCACTGGGAGTGCATCCAAAGCTTTTACGAAAGGTCTCTGTAAAATAGCTGGCTCCGGTAAAGCCCACATCATAGCAGATCTCTGTTATCGTCAGATCCGTGTCCATAAGCAGCTCCATACTTTTTTGCAGCCGGTATTCCGTAAGATAGATATTTGGTGTCTGATTGATAAACTTTCGAAAGATGGCACAGCAGCTGGTCTTCCCCACACATCCGGCTTTTGCTATATCAGAAAGACTTATTTTTTCTTTATAATGTTCCTGGATAAAAGATACCATCTCCTTCAGTGAGGAGAGATGATGGTTTCTCACGAATGTCTTATCTAATAACTGTCTGTGACCGCATAGCTGAAACCAGATCTGATAGAACAGGCTTTGAATCTTTAACTCCGCCAGATCGTTTGACACACATTCCTGCATCTGCAGCAGACTCTGTAAAATCTCCTGCTCCCATAAGACATCGTGGTGCAGCAGATGGTAAGGCAGGTTCTCATTTTGCAGTACCGGAGTAATATACTTTTGTTCCAGATATCTGGAGGAGCATAGAAGCATGGGATGCAGTAACACACAGACAAAGATGCATTCACTCTGGTCATCGGAAAATCCATAATGAAGCTGTCTTGCATTGACAAAGATTCCATCCCCCTCCTCCAGACGCACAATCTCACCGTTGACGTTATACAGCATATGACCGGAAGTAATCGCAATAAATTCCACATCGTCATGCCAGTGACTGATTGCGGAATAATTCGGATAGGTAGATAAAACACCAGGTTTTATGTAGGCCGGAAAATCCACAATATTGTACTGCACCTTTTCCGATTTGTCATCTCTTGTTATCATCATTTCACTTTTCACCCTTTATTTAAAATATTGTTATGTTTTTATGAGATATTTATATAGATATAGCTTTTAATCTGTAATATTATTATATGCAAGTCAGCGGAAGCTGTCAAGTCTTGGGAAGGGGGATTCCATGAAAAAGAACACTGTGACTACCGGTATGCCGGATTTAAAGGTTTTTCAAAAAAAATTACTGACCCTGGTGCTGCCTATTGCATTTCAGCAGTTTATGCTGGCACTGGTCAGCGCCTCGGATGCACTGATGCTTGGAGCGCTGTCCCAGGATGCACTTTCGGCGGTATCCCTTGCAAGCCAGATTACCTTTGTTCAGAATTTATTTCTGGCGGCTATGACCATCGGGCTTTCCGCACTTGCCGCACAGTTCTGGGGAAAAGGAGACACCGCCGCAGTGGAACGCATCTTTGCCTATGTGCTCAGGATCACCGTTATGGTCTCACTGCTCTTTTCCATAGCCACTCTGTGCTTTCCAGAATATCTGATGCATATCTTCACATCGGACCCTTATCTGGTGGAACAGGGAGCTGTTTATCTTCGATCAGTCTCGCTTTCTTATCTATTGACAGGAATTTCGCAGATCTATCTTTGTGTCCTGAAGAATAGTGAAAAAGCAGTTATGAGCAGTATGATAAGCTCGGTAAGCGTTATTCTGAATATCGTATTAAATGCGATCCTGATTTTCGGATTACTGGGATTTCCAAAGCTTGAGATAGCCGGAGCTGCATTTGCCACCGTAACGGCAAAAATTGTGGAGGTAATCTGGTGTTTTCTCGAGACGGCAAAGAAAGACAGAATCAAGCTTCGATGGCGGGCTCTTATAAAATCTGACACTGTATTACGCCGTGACTTCTGGCGATACACTGCACCGATTTTGGGAAATGAGATTATCTGGGGCATAGGATTTACCATGTACTCTGTGATTATGGGACACCTGGGTTCCGATGCCGTGGCCGCCAACTCGATTGCAAATATTGTCAAAAACCTTGTTGCCTGCTTCTGCCTTGGTCTTGGCAACGGGGGCGGAATTATCGTCGGTAATGAGCTGGGAGCCGGAAAGCTTCAGACAGCAAAGGAATACGGAAGAAAACTCTGCCGACTCTCCATTCTCTGCGGAGCAGTCTCCGGAGCATTCCTGCTGATCATAAGTCCGCTTATTCTCTCTGTTACCAATCTAAGCCCTCAGGCGAATACTTATCTGCGTTGGATGCTGGTGATGTGCTCTTATTATCTGATTGCAAAATCAGTCAACAGCACAACCATTGCCGGTATTTTCTGTGCAGGCGGTGACAGTAAATTCGGATTTTTCTGCGATACAGTTACGATGTGGTGTATCGTGGTGCCCCTTGGTATGATCATGGCCTTTGTATTAAAGCTTCCCGTGCTTGTGATCTATTTCATCCTAAATCTGGATGAAATTATAAAATTACCGGCAGTTTATCAACACTATAAAAAATATAAATGGGTCAGGGATTTGACCCAAAAGGAGGAAATGAAATGAGTACGATGAAAGACAAGATGCACACAGGTGATCTTTACCTGCCCGGAGATGAGGAAATCATGGCTGCACAGACAAAAAAACTGGATCGTCTGTATGATTTCAATATGACACGTCCCACAGAGGGAGAAAAAAGGAGTGCTCTTTTAAAAGAAATGTTTGCTGAAATTGGAGAAGACTGCTACATAGAGCCGCCCCTTCACTCAAACTTCGGCGGCGGCCATGTACACTTTGGAAAAAATATTTATGCTAATTTTAATCTTACCATGGTAGATGACACCCATATCTATGTAGGGGATTACACTATGTTTGGACCCAATGTAACGATTGCCACAGCGGGACATCCCATCTTGCCAGAGCTTCGGACACAGGGATATCAGTATAACTTCCCTGTCCATATCGGAAAAAACTGCTGGCTTGGCGCCGGGGTTATCATTATGCCCGGGATTACCATTGGAGATCATGTGGTGATCGGTGCAGGCAGTGTCGTGACAAAGGATTTACCCTCCAACGTGGTTGCTGTGGGGAACCCCTGTCATATTCTCCGGGAAGTAAATGAGCACGACAAGGAATACTACTTTAAAGAAAGACGCATCATCGCTGATCAGCTGTAACCTTAATCCCGGGTCTGTATCATCATCAGAAGTCCTGCGGTATACGTTACCTCTGCTGTCTCCTCTGCAATCTCATTACTCAGAGTCAGTCCACAGGATAGATTTGTCAGTCTGTATTCTCTGAGGGGGTACTTGAATCCTCTCAGGGTCAGACCCTCTACCACATCGCTGCAGGCAAAAAAGGATACAAATCTTCCGAACTGCTCCGATGCTTTCAGGACCATGCTGCGGTCCGCAATCGAGGCGCAGTTATGGGCATCTACCAGATAGATTCTGACGCCTCTGGCATAGGCATAACCAAGCAGCTGCAGATTCGCCTGCATATGATCCAGCCTGCTTCCTGTTCCGCCGAGAATAAAGATTGTCTTCACCTGGAGCTCAAACGCTGTATGCATCGCACTTTCCGTATCAGAATCATCCTTCTCCGGAATCAGTCTCTTAATCCGGACAGATGGATCCTGTTCATATTTTTCCAGAAAGCCGGAAGGAAGACTGTCAAAATCTCCCACGATAATATCCGGATGTATCTCATATCTGTCACAAAATTCCAGCCCTTTATCCACTGCAATCACATAATCAACCGGATGTTTCCGGATATAGGAAGCGGCAAATTCCACATCAATGTTCCCGCCGCTGATAAATAATGCACTTTTTTCCATCTTATACCCCTGTTTACGCTTCTCTATATTTATACCGAATAGCTGTGGATCTTATCCAGCAATCCTTGTGTGTGCTGTGGGATATCTCCGCCAAACACTGCCGAGCCCGCCACAATTATATTCGCCCCGGCTTCCAGTACTGTGTCGATGGTACCGGCATTGATTCCGCCATCCACCTCAAGATCGATGGAGCGTCCACAGTCCTCAATCATCCTGCGAACCTTCCTGATCTTTTCTGTCATCTCCGGAATGTAAGCCTGACCGCCAAAGCCCGGATGTACCGTCATAATCAATACCATGTCTACCTGATCCAAAAGTCCTTCCAGACATTCCGGTGCAGTTTCCGGATTCAAAGAGATGCCGGCCCGACACCCCAGAGCCCGGATTTCCTGGAGCACCGGCTTTACGTTCTCACAGGCCTCCACATGTACGGTAATGGAATCCGCTCCGCAATCGAAAAATTCTTTCACATAACGCTGCGGCTTCTCAATCATCAGATGTACATCCAGAAAAAGCTTTGTGTTTTTACGCACATCCTTCAGCACTGGCATCCCAAAGGACAGGGATGGTACAAAGGATCCATCCATTACATCAAAATGCAGCCACTCACAGCCCGACTGCTCCACCTCCTGAATCTGTTTGCCCAACTGCCAAAAGTCTGCCGATAAAATCGACGGGGATAACTGGTACTTCATAATTAATATCTCCTTTTTTCCTTTTCTTTTCTCTCCTCAAAAAAGAGCTTATAATTCTCATAGCGGGACTGGGCAATGGCTCCCTTCCCAACAGCGTCCTTCACAGCACAATCCGGTTCATTCACATGGATACAGCCGTTGAAGCGGCATTTCCCCTCATAGGGTGTAAATTCCGGAAAATAAAACCGCAGCTCCTCTTTTTCCACCGGTATGGTATCCAGCGAGGTAAACCCTGGTGTGTCAATTAAAAAGGTGGTATCATCCACCCAGATCACCTGAGAGTGTCTCGTGGTATGCTTTCCCTTCTTCAGCTTTTTGCTGATAATACCGGTTTCCATCTGAATCCCTTCCTGTAAAAGATTGGTCATGGAAGACTTTCCAACCCCAGAGGGTCCTGCTATTACAGTAGTTTTTCCCTGAAGTACTCTGCGGACCTCCTCCACACCCACCTTTTGCTTTGCGCTGCAGATCAGAACCTGATAGCCGCAGGCCTGATAGATATCTCTCCAGCTTCCGGCTTCCCCGGCTTCTACCAGGTCTTCTTTATTAAAGCAGATAATAGTCTTTACCTGCTGGCTTTCCATCATCAGTAAAAAGCGGTCCAGAAGGGCAATATTGGGTTTCGGACTTTCCAGCGCAAAGATCAGCAGTGTCTGATCCACATTGGCAACCTCCGGGCGAATCAGCGTGTTCTTTCTTTTCTTAATGTCTGTGAGATTCCCGGTCATCTCTGTCTCGTTCAGGATCTCAATCTCAACCCAGTCACCCACCAGCGGTTTTCTTTTTTCTTTTCGAAAGATCCCCTTGGCCTTACATTCATATAAACCGTCTTTTGTCTGAACATAATAAAAGCCGGCAATTCCTTTTATAATTCTTCCCTGCATTTTTTCTTCTTTCATCCTGTCCCTTTAATTATCAGAAGAAATTGACCCGGATGCCTGATCCGGGTCATTGATTGTCAAAGTGATGGTCGTGCCTGCCGGAACGCTTGTTCCTGCTTCTACGCTCTGTCCGATGATATCACCAACATTGTAATTTCTGTTATAGTCATAAGTAACTGCTACTACCAGTCCTTTTCCCTCAAGGAAAGACTGTACCTCTTCCAGGGTCAGTCCCTGATAATCGGATACACTGACACCTTCAGCGGAAGCGGAACCAAGACTTACTACCAGTGAAACCTCTGTTCCAGGTGCCACAGAAGAACCGACTCCCGGTGTTACGGAGATTACATTGCCCAGTGCTACCGTTTCATCATTTTGCTTGGTAACATTGCCGGACACCACCAGTCCAAGTGCAGTAAGCTGAGTCGTTGCATCCTGCTCCGATTTTCCCACAACATCCGCAGGAATCGTCACATTTGTTATAGTCGGTGTAGCTGCTCCGGTACTGATTTTAAAGGTTACGGTAGTGTTCTTATCTACTGCTGTTCCCTCTGCAACGCTTTGAGAGGATACCTGGCCTGCCGGAACAGTATCCGATGCCTCTTCACCCTCCTGCTTTGCACCAAGTCCCAGTGCATTCAGAATCTGCTGTGCCTCTGCAGCTGTTTTTCCTGTAATAGACGGAACGGTAACCTGGTTCTTCGCATCAGCTTCCTGTGTTGGTGTTGCTGTCACAGTACCACCCTCTGCGGAAGCAGTTGGTGTAACAGTGCTGGTGGAAATGCTGCTTGATGCGCTGGAGGAAGTACTTTCTGTCTTTGCCTTTCCGCCCAGTAAGCCTGCTGCATTTGCGATAAAATAGATCAACAGACAGATAATAACTGCCCCAACGATAAATCCTCCGATGGTGATAACCTTCTCAAGGCCTGAACTTCTTCCCTCATCGTCATCATCATCGTCGTCATCATCATCGATCTCGTAATTATAGTCCTCGTCATCATCCTCGTCGTCATCATCATAGGTTTCTTCATTGTCATCATTATCATTATCGTAATTATAACGTGGTTTTGATTCTGTATCCTCTGCTGCCTGACGAACAGTCTCCATCTCATCTGGTGTCATCATCACCGTCTGTGCGTGTGCACTGAGAGGAGTAAGAACAACAAAATCACCCTGCGGATCAATCAGTGAATGTTTCAGATCGTCAATCAATGATGACATGTTCTCATATCTGCGCTCCGGACTCTTCTGCGTACATTTCAGTATAATCTGTTCCAGAGAGTAAGGCAGATCCGGTGTGTATCTGGATGGTGCCTCGATTTCCTCCTGGAGATGTTTGATTGCGATAGCAACCGTTGTCTCTCCGTCAAAAGGAACTCTTCCGGTAACCATCTCATAGATGGTAATACCCAAAGAATAGATATCGCTTTGTGCGTTGCTGAAGCCGCCGCGCACCTGCTCCGGAGAGCTGTAATGTACAGAACCCATGGCATTGGAAGTGATGGTATTGGAATTTGTTGCTTTCGCAATACCAAAATCCGACAGTTTTACCTTTCCATCTGTGGAAATAATAATATTCTGCGGTTTTACATCCCTGTGAATGATTCCACGATTATGTGCTGCTTCCAGTCCCAGTGAAACCTGGATTGCAATACTGGTTGCTTCCTTTACACTCAGTTTTCCTTTTCTTGTAATGTAATCCTTAAGAGTGATCCCTTCTACCAGCTCCATGACGATATAATACAGTCCATTATCCTCGCCTACATCGTAGACATTGACAATATTCGGGTTGGCAAGCCCTGCTGCTGCCTGCGCCTCTTTTCGAAACTTTGTAATAAAGGTTGCATCTTCCTTGAATTCGGCTTTCATTACCTTGGCTGCCACCATACGGTTCAGCTTGTGGTCCTTTGCCTTATAAACATCAGCCATACCACCGGATCCGATGCGGCTGATGATCTCATATCTCTGTCCTAATACTGTTCCCTCGTTTAACATTCTCTCACCTCGTTCGTAAATGGTTCAATGACAATCGCTGCTATGTTATCTTTCCCGCCATTTGCATTCGCCCTGTCAATCAGTGCCCGGGATAAATTATCTTCTGTGTTCTTGACAATATCAAAGATTTCTTCATCTGAAACCATATTTGACAGTCCATCCGAACACATCACCAGTTGATCACCTGGTGAAAGCTTAATATCAAAGAAATCAATCTTGACATTCTCTCCGGTTCCTATTGCTCTTGTGATAATATTCTTATCCGGATGATTCTTTGCCTCCTCCGGAGTAAGCTCCCCAATTCGTACCATCTCAGCAATCAGTGAATGATCCCTGGTGACCTGTTCCAGTTTATCTGCTGCCAGGTATAATCTGCTGTCTCCCACATTGGCTACATATGCATAATTTCCTACTATTGTAGCGGCAACCATCGTTGTTCCCATACCGGCCATACCGGCATCCTTCCTCGACTGATCAAGCACCAGCTCATTGGCCGCTTCCATACCATGTCTTAAAATCTTAACAGGATTAAAGTTCGTATCCTTCTTAACAGTCTCAACCAGTACGGAAACGCCATACCTCGAAGCAAAATCCCCTGCATTATGGCCGCCCATACCATCAGCTACCACAAACAGGTTCGGAAGATTGCCCAGGGGCTGTTCGCAAGCAAAGACAAAGTCTTGGTTCATCTGTCTTTTCTGACCGATGTCGGTTTCAGAAAATACTCTCATGCGTTCCTCTCCTATTCGGTTTTCTACTATTGTAAGTAGTATTTTGATTCAGAACCTGGCATCTGCTGCCTGGTCCGTATATACAAAAATCTGTTTCAATCTGTATCTGCCTCGTGATCTGACAGATAGCTTTTTCGTAGTTGTCCACAGGCACCGTCGATATCGCTGCCCATTTCTCTTCTAATAGTAACATTAATTCCGTATTTTTCAAGTTTATTTTTGAAATTAACGATGACTTTTTTATCAGATTTTACATAATTCCGTTCTTTTATGGGATTTACAGGGATCAGATTCACATGACAATTCAGTTTTCGGATCCGTTCACACAGCTCCCTGGCATCCTCCTCACTGTCATTTTCTCCGCCCACCAGTGCGTATTCGAAGGATATTCTACGTCCGGTTTCATCAAAATAATGACTGCAGGCGTTCAGCACCTCCTCCATGGAATACTTATGTGCGATAGGCATCAGTGCACGCCTTTTCTCATCATTTGGCGCATGAAGGGAAAGTGCCAGTGTGATCTGAAACTTCTCCCTGGCCAGCTCATAGATCTTTGGTACGATTCCGCAGGTAGATACTGTGATGTTTCGCTGGCTGATGTGCATCCCCTTCTCATCACTGATGATTCTAAGAAAACGAACCAGATTCTCATAATTATCCAGAGGCTCTCCCGTTCCCATCACCACGATATTGGACACTCGCTCACCGGTAATCCTGCGGATCTCATAGATCTGTTCCAGCATCTCCGATGCGCTTAAGGGACGAAGCAGCCCTCCGATGGTAGAAGCGCAGAAGCGACAGCCCATACGGCAGCCCACCTGAGAGGAGATGCAGACCGAATTTCCATGATGATACTGCATCCACACACTTTCGATTACATTGCCATCCCCCAGACGAAACAGGAATTTTTTTGTTCCGTCCAGCCTGGAGGTCTGTACCTCCACCGCCTCCAGAGACACATAAGGATACTCTGCCTTCAGCTTATCCCGCAGGGCCTTAGACAGATTGGTCATCTCATCGTAGGAGCGAACCCGCTTCTCATGCATCCAGTCAAATAGCTGCTTTACTTTAAATGCAGGCTCTCCAAGGCTCTTCATCACACCCTGTAATTCTTCTATATTCATGGACTTGATATCTGTTTTTTTCTCTGTTTGTTCCGTCATAACACTCACCTTCTATGCCTGCTTCCGTAATCTTGCAAGGAAGAACCCATCACAGTCATGCACCCCGGGCAGCAGCTGCAGACAGCCTTTTTTTGTCTCCTCGCTGTGAAGCTCCTCCACCAGATATGGATCCAGGGACTCCGGTTCAAAGGAAAAATGCTCGATAAACCAGTTTACATTCTCCTGATTTTCCTTTCTTCCAATGGTGCAGGTACTGTAGATCAGCACACCGCCCGGTTTCACATAGCCTGCGGCATTGCTTAGAATCTGCCGCTGCAGCTTCACCAGCTCCTGCTCTTTCTCCTGGCTTGCAGTATACTTAATATCTGCCTTTTTCCCGATTACACCGTAACCGGAGCAGGGAACATCGGTCAAAACCACATCATAACCGGCTTCATCCTCTGAAGCGTAGATTGCGGCATCCTTCACCTCTGTCTGAACATTGGTAAGGCCCAGACGCTCTACGTTTTCCCGGATTAGATTTACCTTATAGTCACTGACATCTCTGGATATCACCTGTCCGGTTCCCTGGAGAAGATCAGCAGCGTGAAGGCTCTTTCCCCCCGGTGCTGCGCAGACATCCAGTACCCGGTCTCCCTCCTTCAGTCCTGCCGCACATCCCACCAGCATGGAACTTACGTCCTGTACCTGAAAAGCTCCCATCCTAAAGGATTCCAGTGCACCCAGGTAGTCATATCCCTCGATCCGGTAAGCATTGTCCACATAGGGAGCTTTCCTGATCCGAACCCCTTCCTGTTCCAAAAGCTTCAGGGTTTTCTGCGGGTTTTGCCCGGTAACACAAAGTCTTATGGTAGTAGCCTTCGTCTCAAGAAATGCTGTCAGCATCCTCTCACAGGCTTCCTTTCCATAATCCCGGCACCAGCAGCGAACCAGATATTCCGGCATGGAATAACGGACGCTTAAGTTTTCTATCTCATCCTCTGGATAAGTCACCTGATCAAGACCTCTCGCCGTGCTTCGAAGCACACCGTTTACAAAGCCTTTCAGATTGCGAAAGCCCCGCTTTCCTGCCAGCTTCACGGCTTCATTTACCACTGCACTGTCCGGTACGCTGTCCATATATTTCAGCTGGTAGGCTGAAAAACGCATAATCTCCCGGATCAGTGGTTTCATCTTCCGAATCGGCACACTGGAAAAGCAGTTGATGATATAATCCAGCTGCAGCCGATATTCCATCGTTCCCTCGCAGATTCTTGTGATAAATGCCCGGTCTGTCTTCGGCAGAAACTGGTATTTCTCCAGTGTGTTACCGATTGCCATATGACTTGGCTCCCCATCTCTGTCGATCTGAAGCAAAATGTCCAGAATCAATTCTCGTGTATTAATCTCCATATCTGCATCCTTTCACTTTCCTACGTACTGTGCAGTAAATGCTCAGTCCTGTGTGAACAGCAACCCTGTCTCCACCTGAAATCCACGGAGAAATGCTTCACAGGGCATACGCTTCTTGCCCTCCAGCTGCACTTCCTCCAGACGCAGATATTCTTCTCCTGTCTTTACATAAAGAAACTGCTTATCCTGTGCCACTACTGTTCCACAAGCTGCAGTTTCCGGCGAATCCACCACCTCTGCGGCCGCTTTTACAACGTCCTCCTTCACAATCCGGGTCTTCCAGAGCTTCAGGGTTTTTCCTTCTGCTTTGGTGTAGGCACTTGGCCAGGGATTCATCCCCCGCACCAGACGTTCAATCACAACAGCAGGTTTTTCCCAGTCAATGCTTCCATCTGACTTTCGAATCATCCGTGCGTAGGCATTTGGGCTGTTCTCCGGCTGTTTTTCCCCGGTAAGAGAACCGTCCGCCAGCTTCGTCAGGCTCTCCACCAAAAGTCTGGCTCCCGCCTGGGAAAGCTTTTCGAAAAGACTGCCGCCGGTTTCCTCTTCCGCAAGAACTATCTCGGTCTTTGCCAGCATATCCCCGGTATCCAGTCCCTCATCCATCCGCATGATCGTGACACCACTTTTTTCCTCGCCATCAATTACGGCCCACTGAATCGGTGCCGCCCCACGGTATTTGGGCAGCAGAGAGGCGTGTACATTAATACAGCCATACTTTGGAATCTCAAGGATACTTTTTGGTATGATCTGTCCAAATGCTACCACCACGATCACATCCGGCTGCAGCTTCAAAAGCTCATCTTCTATTCCGGAGCTTTTGAGTTTCTGTGGCTGCCAGACTAAGAGGCCATGAGCCAGTGCCGCTTCCTTTACCGGAGTCATCTGCATGGCTTTTCCCCTGCCCTTTGGCTTATCCGGCTGAGTGATAACAGCCTGCACCTCGTGTCCGGCCGCTACAATTGCTTCCAGTGTTCCCACGGAAAAGTCCGGGGTTCCCATAAATACAATCTTCATCCTCTGCTATTCCTCTTCTTCCTCTTCCACAACCGTATTATCATGGAGTTCACCTTCCACGTGTACCATATACATAATGCCGTCCAGATGCTCACACTCATGGCAGATCGCTCTTGCCAGCAGTCCTTCTCCTTCCAGTTCGAATGGTTTCATATTAATATCAAACGCTTTTACCTTCACATAATCAGGTCTTGTCACCTGACCGCTTTTTCCCGGCAGACTTAAACATCCCTCATCTCCGGTCTGTTCTCCCCTGGTTTCCACAATCTCAGGATTAATCAGAATATGGGGGTCTTCACCGGTGGTATCGATTACAACCACCCTTTTTAGAATTCCAACCTGGGGTGCAGCAAGACCCACGCCACATGCCTCATACATCGTATCAAACATATCCAAAACCAGTTCCTTAATCTTGGGGGAAGATTCTGTAATCGGACGACACACCTTGGTCAGCACCCGATCTCCCACTGTACGAATTTTACGAATTGCCATAACCTTTTCCTCGCTTCTTCTCATAATAGCTACTTAATTATAATCAAACTGTATATAAACAGGATCAAATCCTTTATTGATCTCGATGTAGCGTTCCAGCTTCTCCCGCAGAACACAGAGATCCTCACTTTCTCCCTGCCGGACATACAGTACATACCGATAGAGATCATTAATCTTCGAAACACTCTCTCCTGCAGGTCCGATGACCTGGGTTTTAAACTCCTTCTTCACCCGGAGAAGATAGCGCTTCAGATATTCCATCGCACTTGCAAGTATCTCCTCTGACTGGCAGGCACCGTGTATCGCCATCAGATTCACTGCCGGAGGATATCCTAACAGCATCCGATAAGAAATCTCTTCCTCGTAGAATGCGTCATAATCCTGCCGGATCGCCGCCTGTATGCTGTAGTGCTCCGGATGGTAGGTCTGTATCACGGCCTCCCCGGCAAGACTGCTTCTTCCGGCTCTTCCCACAGCCTGCACCAGCAGCTGATAGGTTCGCTCTGCTGCATGATAGTCGCTGGCAAGCAAAGACAGATCGGCGGCCAGCACTCCCATCAGTGTCACATAGGGAAAATCATGTCCCTTTACAATCATCTGTGTACCGATCAGTATATCCGCTTCCCGCCTTGCAAAAGACTGCAGGATATCGCTGCTTCCAGTCTTTCCTCTGGCAGTATCCAGATCCATCCGAAGCACCTGTGCCTCTGGAAACTGCTTTTTTACCACCTGTTCAATCTGCTGCGTGCCTGCACGGAATCCTCCGATATAAGGAGAGCCGCAGGAAGGACAGGTGGTGAGCGCCTCTGTCTGATAGCCGCAATAATGGCAGTTCAGCCTTCCGTCACTATGCATGGTAAGAGATACATCACAGTGGGGACACTTTACCACATAACCGCAGGAACGACAGGTAATAAATCCCGCATAGCCTCTTCGATTCAGAAAAAGCATACTCTGTTCGCCCCGCTCCAGGCGCTTCTGTATTGCCTCCGCCAGCGGACGGCTCAAGATTGAACGGTTACCGCTTTTTAATTCTTCCCGCATATCCACAGCGTATACCTGAGGCAGCACTGCGTCCTGATAGCGGTTCTGCAGTAAAAAGAGTGCATACCTGCCCCGCCTGCAGGCATAGCTTGCTTCCATGGAAGGGGTTGCCGATCCAAGAACCACATGCGCTCCCTCCAGCCTTGCACGCTCAATTGCCGTCTCTCTGGCATGATATCTTGGCGTGCCCTCACTTTTATAAGAAGTTTCGTGTTCCTCATCAATCAGAATCAGCCCAAGATTTGGAAATGGTGTGAATAACGCCGATCTCGGTCCGATTACAATCTGTACCTCGCCCTTTCTCGCCCGCTCCATCTGGTCAAAGCGTTCTGCCTGAGACATCCTGGAGTTGAGCACCGTAACCACATCACCAAATCGCTGAAAAAACCGCTGCACATTCTGATAGGTCAGCGCAATCTCCGGAATCAACAGAATTGCCTGTCTGCCTTCCTTCAAAATCCGTTCCATCAATTCCATATAAACCAGTGTTTTGCCGCTTCCGGTCACCCCCTGAATCAGGCAGGGCCGATTCTGCTGTTCCCATTCCTGGCAGATCGCTTCCAACACCTGGTTCTGCTCCGGTGTAAGCACGGCAGCCTCCACTGATTCTTTTTCCTGATCCTGGATCAGCCCCCGGTATACCCGCTCACTTTCTACCTTCAAAACACCCTGTTCCTGCATGCTCTTTACCACTTCCGCTGTGGTGCGAAAGAGCTTTGCAGCTTCCTGCGCAGTGATCCTTGGCTTTTCCAGTAATCCCTCCAGCAGTCTTGCTCTGGCAGTCTGATGCTTCTGCTGGTAATATGCCAGCTTTTCCCTGGCCGCATCTTCCTCCAGCTGCAGTACCAGATACCGCTCTTCCTTCTCCCGCAGCTTCTGCTTCACTGGCATAACGGTTTTAAGGGCCTGAATCATGGTTGAGCCATAGGTCTTCCGAATCCATCCTGCAAGACTGATCATCCGGGACTCGGCACTTACTGACATAGGCACAACATCCTGAATAGCCTTTATTTTTCCCACTTCATAGCGGGCCTTGCTGCCAAGACCGATCACATAGCCTGTGATATTCCTGTTTGCATTTCCAAAGGGAATCTGTACCTGGGTTCCGATAGAAACCTTCTCCAGCAGACTCTCCGGAACGATATACTGAAAGGTCCGATCCAGCTTTTCATGGGAAATATCTATAATAATATCAGCATATATGCTGCTCATACTGCCTCCTGTTCCCTTTTGTCTCAACCTTTCTTCCGGTCTTCTTCCAGAATATCGGCAATCAGCTCCCTCTCATCCATATGATGCTTGGTGGTCCCGATGATCTGGTAATCCTCATGGCCCTTTCCGGCAAGGATGATAATATCCCCCGGTTCTCCATGATGAATCGCATAAGCGATGGCTTCCTTACGATTGATAATCTCAACATACTTTCCGTCTGTTTTGTTCATACCTGTCTTAATATCGTCAATAATCGCCTGAGGCTCTTCTTTCCTTGGATTATCTGAAGTAATGATGGTAAAATCAGCCAGTCTTCCGGAGATTTCTCCCATCTCAAATCTTCTGGCACGATCACGGTTGCCGCCGCAGCCAAAGAGGCAGACCAGACGATGCGGGTTGTATTCTCTCAAGGTCGTGAGCAGACTCTCCAGGCTCATGGCGTTATGTGCGTAGTCAATCATCAGGGTAAATGCATCGGAAACCGGAATCATCTCAACTCTTCCCTTCACCTTTGCACCCTTCAGTGCCTTCTTGATATCATCGCCGGAAACGCCAAAATGACGGCAGATTGCTATGGCCGTCAATGAATTATAGATGCTGAATTTTCCCGGAATATCAATCTCCACGTCCAGCTCCAGAAGTCCCTCCACATGATAGGCGATTCCCAGATATCCCGGACGGGATATCAATCTGGCATCCGCTGCCCGAAGATCAGCCTCCTTTTGGAATCCGTAGGTCTCCAGCTTACAGGTATGTCCTGCAATCATCTTTTCATAATGTTCATCATCCCGGTTTACAATTCCCACCCGGCACTGCTGCAGCAGCAGGCTTTTGCACGCCAGATACTCCTCAAAGCTTGCATGCTCATTTGGCCCGATGTGATCCGGTTCAATATTAGTGAAGATTCCGTAATCAAACAGAATCCCTGCCACCCGGTGCATCATCATGGCCTGGGAGGAAACTTCCATTACAACACAGTCACAGCCCGCTTCCACCATCTGTGCAAAGTATTCCTGTACCAGATAGGATTCCGGTGTTGTATTCTCTGACGGTATCACGGTATCTTTGATAATTGTTTCGATGGTTCCGATCAGTCCCACCTGATGTCCGGCATTTTCCAGAATCGAACGTACCATATAAGCAGTGGTAGTCTTTCCCTTGGTTCCTGTAACACCGATGGTTTTCAGCTTTTCAGCCGGATAATCAAACCAGGCTGCCGCCGTAAGTGCCAGGGCCAGCCTGGTATCTTCGGTCCGAATCACGGTTACCCCTTCCGGTACCTCCACAGGATCCTGAACCAAAATCGCAGCGGCTCCTGCCTCTGCCACCTGAGCTGCATACTTGTGTCCATCGGACACTGCACCTTTGATGCAGACAAAAAGAGAGCCTCTGCCAGCTTTTCTGGAATCAAAGACTACTCCGCTGATTTCTTTATCTATACTTCCCTGCACACAGGTACAGGTAAGCTTCTCAAGTAATTTGCTTAACTTCATATCACTGTCCTCCACTTCATCCATGAAAACTCTGTCCGTCGCTGTTCTATTGCTCCTACCAGAATACCATAATTTTTCATTCTTTTCAATGTAATACCGGATAACGCAAGAAGAAGCCCTTTCGGGCTTCTTCTAAAATGAGGGGGGAGATAGTGAGTGGTTAATCAACTATCTGAAACCTATTATAGCGGTAAAATGTGAGTAAACTATGTCCACATTCTAAAAGCTATCTAAAAAAAATTAAGATTTTTTAAAGTTGAGATTAAGATTCCCTTTTTCCCTGTTTTTACGCCATCTCAGCGATTTCATAGATCAGACGCTCTGACTCTTCCCAGCCAAGACAGGGGTCTGTGATGGATTTTCCATAAACATGATTGCTGCATCCGATCTTCTGGTTGCCCGGCTCAATATAGCTTTCGATCATCAGTCCCTTCACCAGCTTATGGATATCTGCGGAATGATTGCGGCTGTGCAGCACTTCCTTGGCAATACGGTACTGCTCCTCATAATGTTTATCGGAGTTTGAATGGTTGGTATCAACCACCGTTGCCGGATTCTTCAGATCCATGGCATTATATTTTTCATAGAGGAACTGCAGATCCTCATAATGATAGTTGGGGATTGCATTGCCATGCTTGTTCACGGCACCTCGAAGGATCGTGTGAGCAAGAGGATTCCCCTCTGTTTTCACTTCCCAGCTTCTGTAGATAAAGGTATGCTTTCCCTGAGCTGCAACTACAGAGTTCAGCATAACGGACAAATCTCCGCTGGTAGGATTCTTCATACCTGCCGGAACATTAAAACCGGATACGGTAAGTCTGTGTTGCTGGTTCTCTACGGACCGGGCACCTACTGCCACATAAGACAGAATATCAGATACATAGCCCCAGTTATCCGGATACAGCATCTCATCTGCTGCAGTAAGACCAGTTTCCTCAATCGCACGGATATGCATCTTACGCATGGCAATCAGTCCCTGAAGCAGATCTGGTTTTTTCTCCGGATCCGGCTGATGGACGATGCCCTTATACCCTTCCCCTGTGGTACGGGGTTTATTCGTATAGATTCTTGGGACGAGAATCAGCTTATCTTTCACCTTTTCCTGTACCGGAACAAGACGGCTGATATAATCACACACTGCATCCTCATTATCTGCTGAGCAGGGGCCGATAATAACGAGAAACTTATCTGACTCTCCTGTAAACACTTTTGCAATCTCAGCATCCCGCAGTGCCTTCTGTTCTATTGCTCTTGCACTTAAGGGATATTCTTCCCGGATCTGTTCCGGTGACGGTAATTTTTTAATCATTGTAAAGCTCATTCTTCTTTTCTCCTCTTTGGTAGCTGGACGCATAGAACATACGCCTGCAGCTCTGCTGGCGATATTTCTCAGCAATTGCTGTCACTCATATGAGCACTATGATTAATGATACAAAATTTTGACAAAAAAATCAAGAGCGACAGTCTTTCCGGAGTGTACTTTGCTTCATACATGATTTATCTGCGTGGATGTGCCTTGGCATATACTTCTCTTATCTTGCAGGATCCAACATTCAGATACATCTGTGTCGTAGATATATCGGAATGTCCCAGCATCTCCTGTACACTGTGCAGATCTGCACCATTTTGCAGAAGATGGGTGGCAAAGGAATGCCGCAGCGTATGAGGCGTAATATCTGCTGTGATCCCTGCCTGGGATGCATAACCCTTCAGAACCTTCCAGAAGCCCTGACGGCTCATCGGTTTACCGGAACAGTTCACAAAGACATAATCTTCTTCCTCTCCACCGTCTAAAGCAGGTCTTCCCACCTTCAGATATTGCTCCAGCGCACGCTTTGCAGGATTACCAAAGGGCACAATACGCTCTTTTTCATGCTCCATACAGATAATATAGGAAAGTGCCATATTCAGATTCGAGAGACGCAGGTGAATCAGTTCACTCACCCGAATTCCCGTGGCATACAAAAGCTCCAGCATGGCCCTGTCACGAATCCCCTTTGGCGACAGATGATCTGGCTGCTTTAAGAGCAGGTCCACTTCCTCTATAGAAAGAACCTCCGGCAGCTTCTTCTCAACCTTGGGTGGCTTCAGCCCTTCGGACGGATCACTTTCCAGCCCCTCTTCCTTCACCAGATAGTGAAAAAAAGCACGGATTGCCGCTACGCTTCTGGAAACCGTAGAGGGAGCCATGTGTTCTCTTTCCAGATAAAGCATATAAGAATTCAAATTCGTCCGGTTTACCTTCTGGAACGAATCAACCCCTTGTCCGCTCAGCCATCCCGCCAGTTTCTTCAAATCCCGCTCATAGGAAATCACAGTATTATAAGATTTTCGCTTTACATTATGTAAATATTGGATAAAATTCTGAATTGCATTTATCATCTACGTTTTACCTCTGTACACGTTATTGTATCTATTCATCTCCAGGCTAAAATACAGCGTTTCTGAATCGATACACACATAAAAGCAATTCACCCTTCAAATCATTTAAAGCCATTATATACACAATTTTTACAAAATGCAAACAGCATTTTTCCTTATTTTATCAGCATTTTCGCCCTTTTTTGCCAAAACAACAACATATCGAATTCACTGATTTTATGTCTACCACATATTGTTAAAAAAATTTTTTGAGGAATTCCTCAAAAAAGTAGTGTCACCACATATGGGTTTACATAACACTCTATTAAAATTCCTGCCCCCAGTGCCAGCAGTCCCATAAGGCAACGCAGCAGATAGCTCCCATAAAGACCTGCCTGGAACATCCGCCCCATATTGATGCTTTCGGACATCTGTAATACATTCCCCAGCAAAAAGAAAAGTCCCGGCGCATACACCAGCATGGGAAGCAGAAAGGCCAGCAGCAGCATCAGCATCCCTTTCACTCCCATGGATAAAAGTCCCACTGCCAGCAGCATTCCTCCCAGAAATCCATACCATAAAACTGCGCAGTACACTGCGATAACACCGATGGTCAGCATTCCCGCCAGACACAGTCCCACTGGAAGACGAAGGCGATTCACCAGCAGGTAGAGAAGATACCCCTTTTGTTCCTTTCCCTGTATCCCGGATTCGCCAAGAAAAAAAAGATTCACTCCGGCAATATCGGTCCGGCGGATCCGCCACTGAAGATTCACAAATATAATTCCAACGATAAAACCGATCAAAAACAGGCAGATAATTGCTCCGCTGTGCTGTATCCGAACTTTGCGCATAAAAAATCCTCCCCCTATAGCTTATGCTATAGAAGAAGGATTCTTTCCAGTTTATATTTACTGTATTTCGTTGAACAGTTCTTTTACCGTTGGATAAATCTTTGCGAACTGTGCGTATCTTTGGTTGTATTTTTCCACTAAGGCCTTATCCGGTTCGATGGTATCTACCACCTCCACCAGTTTTTCTGCCGCCTCTTCTACGGATGCATATTCTCCGCAGGCTACTGCTGCCAGCATGGCTCCGCCATATCCGGGACCCTCTTCGGATGAAATGACATCCACTTTGATTCCCAGAACATTGGCAATGATTTTCTTCCACAGAGGACTCTTTGCTCCGCCTCCGCAGATCTTGGTGCGTTCAATCTTGATCCCAAGTGATTTTGCGATTTCGAAGGAATCACGGATGGCAAATGCAACTCCCTCCAGAACTGCCTGGGTCATATCTGCCCGGCTGGTATCCATGGTCATACCGATGAAGGTTCCACGGGCATTGGGATTGTTATGAGGAGAGCGCTCACCCATCAGGTAGGGCAGAAAATAAACATGATTTTCGCCAAGTACACTGATCTTTGCCTGCTCTGCCGCATAATCTTTTGTTCCGATGATTTCATCCATCCACCATTTGTTGCAGGACGCTGCGCTTAGCATACAGCCCATCAGGTGGAAGTATCCGTCTGAATGATCAAAGGAATGAAGTCCATTATTCTCATCTACACCGAATTTTTTACTGGAAATAAAGATGGTTCCGCTGGTTCCCAGGGAGATATTACATTTTCCATCTCCAACTGTTCCGGTTCCCACTGCAGCTGCAGCGTTGTCTCCGGCACCGGCTACGATCTTTACTGTTTTCGGAAAATCAAGTTCCTCTGCCAGCTCTGGTTTGATCGTTCCAACACTGTCATAGCTCTCAAAAAGCTGTGGAAGCATATCCTCTGTGATGCCGCAGATCCGGATCATTTCCTTTGACCAGCACTTGTGCGCCACATCCAGAAGCAGCATACCGGAAGCATCGGAATAATCTGTGCAGTGTACACCGGACAGCATGTAAGCGATATAGTCTTTCGGAAGCATAATCTTTGCGATCTTTGCAAAATTCTCCGGTTCTTCCTCTTTCATCCAGAGGATCTTCGGTGCCGTGAATCCTGCGAAAGCAATGTTGGCTGTGTAATCGGAAAGCTTGTCCTTTCCAATTACGTTATTCAGATAATCTGTCTGTTTCTGGGTACGTCCATCGTTCCACAGAATTGCAGGGCGGATTACCTTGTCATCTTTGTCTAAAGTTACCAGACCATGCATCTGACCGCCAAAGCTGATGCCGCCGATCTGGCTTTTGTCTGCATCCTTCGTAAGCTCTTTTAAGCCCTCCATGACTGCAGTCCACCAATCCTCCGGCTTCTGCTCAGACCAGCCCGGATGTGGAAAAAATAATTGATACTCCCTGGATACAATGTTCGCAATCCTGCCATTTCCTTCCATCAGAAGAAGCTTGACTGCGGAAGTACCAAGATCAACACCTATATAATACATCTTCCGTTCCTCCTCTTGTTTTGCTGCCGAACAGCTTCCACTGCCTTTTCCTGTCTTTATGCAAATGGGTTCTCTGTTGGGTAGCGAACGCCTGCAGGCTGGTTGTAACCAATCTCTTCTACCGGAACACCGATGTACTTGAATACCTCATACAGTGCTTTTCCGTGGTTTCCAAATGCAACAGCGCCGTGATGTGGGTAGTTGCACTCAATCAATACGTGACGATAGAATCTGCCCATCTCGTTGATGGCGAAAATTCCGATTCCTCCGAAGGATTTTGTAGCTACCGGAAGAACCTCGCCCTGTGCGATGTAAGCGCGAAGCTTGCAGTCAGCGGTGCTCTGGAGACGATAGAATGTGATATCTCCCGGAAGAATATCTCCTTCCAGTGTACCCTGTGTTACTTCCTCAGGAAGTGCTCTTGCCATAATCATCTGATACTTCATGCTGCATGCTGCAAGCTTCTTGGAGCAGGTATTTCCGCAATGAAAGCCCATGAAGGTATCTTTCTGTGTATATGGGAACTTGCCATCGATGCTCTCCTTGAACATGTCAGCAGGTACGGTATTGTTAATGTCAAGCAGTGTCACGATATCGTCAGATACTGCTGTTCCGATAAACTCGCTGAGTGCTCCATAGATATCAACCTCACAGGATACCGGGATTCCCATACCTGTCAGACGGCTGTTTACGTAGCATGGAACGAATCCAAACTGTGTCTGGAATGCTGGCCAGCATTTTCCTGCAATTGCAACATACTCTCTGTAGCCCTTGTGCTGCTCTACCCAGTCAAGAAGTGTAATCTCATACTGTGCAAGCTTTGGCAGAATCTCCGGTTTCATATTGCCGGCGCCAAGCTCTGCTTCCATATCCTTTACTACATCCGGAATACGGGGGTCATCTGCATGTTTGTTGTATGCTTCGAACAGATCCAGCTCAGAATTTTCTTCGATCTCAACGCCCAGATTATACAGCTGTTTGATCGGTGCATTGCAGGCAAGGAAGTTCAGCGGACGAGGTCCAAAGCTGATGATCTTTAAGCTCTTCAGTCCAACAATTGCCTTTGCAATCGGAACGAACTCTTTGATCATATCTGCACATTCTTCTGCTGTTCCAACCGGATATTCCGGAATATAAGCTTTGATGTTGCGCAGTTTTAAGTTGTAGCTTGCATTGAGCATACCGCAGTAAGCATCGCCCCGGCCCTGATGCAGGTTGTCTCCTGTCTCCTCAGCTGCTGCAACAAACATGGATGGTCCGTCAAAATGCTTTGCAAGAAGTGTCTCGGAGATCTCCGGTCCGAAGTTTCCAAGATAAACAACCAGAGCATTACATCCTGCTTTCTTCACATCCTCCAGAGCCTGGACCATATGGATCTCGCTCTCTACGATACAGACTGGACATTCATAGATATCCTCTGCGTCATACTTTGCTTTGTAAGCCTCAATCAGGGCTTTTCTTCTGTTTACGGAAAGGCTTTCCGGGAAACAGTCTCTTGATACTGCTACGATACCGATTTTTACTTTAGGCATGTTTTTCATTTTTATTACCCGTCTTTCTGCGAAAGACACCAATGCGCCATGAAACAATTGGCTATCCTTCACTATCTAATATTGTTTTCCTCTGATATTATTCTTATATAAGACTGACACACTACAGAACAC
>JAQUXP010000009.1 GCA_028692395.1 Lachnospiraceae bacterium | reverse complement strand
TTCATCGCCCCAACCAGCATAAATGACGCCGGAAATATACAGGTACCGCTGACTCTTGCGATCACGATCTGTCTTTCTTCCAGTGGCTGGCGAAGAAGCTCTATGGTATGGCGCTGTACCTCTGCCAGTTCATCCAGGAACAGCACCCCCCGGTGTGCCAGCGTTATCTCTCCCGGAACCGGCATTCTGCCACCTCCTGCCAGTGCCTGTGGAGATATGGTATGGTGTGGTGAGCGAAATGGTCTGCTTTTCAGCAGGGGCATCCCGGCAGGCAGCAGCCCAGCAACACTGTAAATCTTGGAAAGCTCCAGGCTTTCCTCCTGGGACAGCTGGGGCATAATCGTTGGAATCCGCTGTGCAATCATGGATTTTCCGCTTCCCGGTGTGCCGGACAAAAGCAGATTATGGAATCCGCAGGCTGCAATTAACGCCGCTCGTTTTACATGTTTCTGCCCCTTAATATCGCTAAAATCTACCGTATAGGAGGGCATTCCTGCCGAAGGTTTTTGCCCCTCATCCCGGGTGTCCTCCCATGGATCACAGCAGTAGCAAATCAGTTCTTCCAGGGAGTGAATACCGATTACCCGGATTCCCTCCACAACTTTTCCTTCTATTATATTATCTGATGGAATGATACAAGTCCGACAGCCAATCTCCCGGGCCAGCAGCACTGTGGGAAGGATTCCGCTGACTCCCTGTATTTTGCCATTTAGACGCACTTCTCCCGCCACCATAATGTCCAGCAGGGACTCTGCCGGAATTCTCCCTGCCGCTTTTAATACTGCGGCAGCAACTGCGAGATCAAACCTTGTTCCCTCTTTTCGTATATCTGCCGGAACCAGATTCACGGTGATCCGCTTCGGCGGCAGTATAATCCCGGTATTGCGAAGTGCCGTCTTCACCCGGTCCTGCCCTTCTTTTACCTGAATGGATGCCGATCCTACCATGACAAACTGCGGCATGCCTTCCCCTACATCTGCTTCAACCTGCACCGGAACGGCGTCCACGCCATGGATTGCTGCAGACAAAACACTGCAAAACATATAGAATTCTCCTTATTCAAAAAACATGGGAAATCAGCAGAAACTGCTGGAAGCTCAGGACTTTTGCAGCGGTGTGAGAATACACCTGTCTGCAACTACCTGTAAGCTGAATGATTATGACTTGTTCTATGAAAAAATTATAGAATACTGCAGCAAAAAAAGCAAGCAGAATTACCTGCTTGCCCTGCAATATTTATGATAGCCGATCTTTATATGAGATAAGGACGCAGCTTCAACACTGCATTTTTCTCGATTCTGGAGACATAGGAACGACTGATGCCCTGAATTGCCGCAATCTCCCGCTGGGTCTTTGGCTCGGTACCATACAGCCCATAGCGCATACGCAGGATACTTCGTTCCTGTTCACTCAGCACGGTGTCCAGAAGCTGATATAATTTACGAATATCTTCTTTTTTAAAATACTCTTCCTGCAGATCTGCGCTGTCATCATCAATCACATCCAGCAGGTGAATCTCATTTCCCTCTTTATCTGTACCGATTGTCTCGTACAGAGATACCTCCCGCTGCGTTTTCTTGCGTTTGCGAAGATACATCAGGATCTCATTTTCGATACATTTGGAGGCATAAGAGGCCAGGCGGATATTTTTTTTGGTATCGAAGGTCTGAATCGCCTTGATCAGTCCTATCGTCCCGATGGAGATCAGATCCTCCATATCTTCCATGGCTCCCTGGTACTTCTTGACCACATGCGCTACCAGCCGCAGGTTTCGTTCCACCAGAATATCCTTCATCTCGGGATTTCCTTCCCCATACTGCCGGAGAAAGGTTTTTTCTTCATATGCTGACAGTGGTTTCGCAAATGTCTGCAAGCCGCACCTCAAAAGCAGTTTTTTCTATCTATATTATGTGTGCATGGGAACAATCGTGCTTTTCCATCTGTCCATATCTTTTTTATTTCGCAGGACGGCCTGTAAGGCCTCCAGGGTCTCCTGGACATCGGAAGGGGTGGCGTTGGTACCCATATGGCCGATTCGGATTAGTTTTCCTGCATAGGGGCCGAAAGAGCCGGCCAGCAGGATGTTGTGCTCGTCCTTCATGCGTTTTAGGATCTCGGCAGCCGTCCAGCCTTCGGGAACTACAAAGGTTGTGACAGTATTGGAATAACCACGCTTTGGATAGAGCTTAAGTCCCATACTCTGCAGAGTTTCTCTGGTGAGCCTGGCCAGTCTGGCGTGGCGGTCCAGCATGTCTTTATCCGCTTTAATGTTTTCCAATGCCTGGCGAAGACCATAGATATCGCTGGCAGGCATAGTGTAGGGGAACCATTTTTCTTCATAGTAGTTCTCGAATACCTTCAGATTTGCGTAAAAGGATGCGATGGGCGTTTTTCGTTCCTGCATCACACGCTTTGCGTCCTCACTGATGGTCACAAAGGTGAGTCCCGGAGGCGCTGACACTGCCTTTTGGGAGCCGCCGCAGAGCAGATCAATCTTCCAGTCATCCACCCGCACCTCCTCGCCAAACATGCCGGATACAGAATCCACCACCGTAAGGATGCCATAGTCTTTCAGCAGCGGACAGATGCTTGAGATGTCATTTAACATGCCGCTTGGAGTATCACAGTGTACAACGGTAGCGTATTTGAAATCATGGTCTTTCTCCAGATATCGCCCCAGTGCTTCCGGATCCAGCGGATTCTCGTAGCTTTGGGTGTAAAGCACCGGTTTGCCGCCGTACATGCTTACAAAATCCTGAAAACCTGCTCCGTAGATTCCATTATCCAGCACCAGCACCCGGTCTCCCGGTTCTGTAATGGATGCACAGGCAGCTTCCAGTCCAAGGATTCCCTCTCCATCCAGGATCAGTGCCTCATGCTTTGTGTGAAGCAGCTCGCTGATTAACAGACAAGTGTCCCGATAATACTCGACAAACTCCTCATCAAGATCCGGATTTGGAAATACACGGCTTCTTGCCGCCATCACATCCTCCCGTACCTGAGTGGGTCCCGGTGTCATCATCTTGTACATAGATTCATCCTCCTCGCAAGTATCCGAAGTCTTCCGGCAATAATCAGTACAACCACAGCTGCCACACCAATCTGTACCAGATTGCCCGGTACCGAGGCTGCCGGTGCAATCCAGTTGCCATAGATAAAGCCCTCAGCGATATAATAACCTACAACCTTGATCACGCAGGCTGCTGCGATAGCCAGTGCATTCCATCCAAGGCCTTCATGCTTCTCTGTGATTGCACCTACGGTAAATCCCATCAGTCCTACGATAATCAGGGTAAATGGTGCCCATGCCGTCCAGCCGGAGAGGAGGTCAAAAAGCCCCATGCCCACACCGCCGCAGATCGCACCGGTCTTTTTTCCAAAAATAATTGCCCCGATAAACAGCGGCACATTACCCAGGTGAATTAACCCGCCATTGGCTGCTATGGGAAGTCTTACATTTACAAATGCTGTGAATACATAGGTCAGTGCAATAAACACCGCTGTAATCACAAGCTCCTTTATCTGTTCCTGACTTCCTGTTCTGGTTTTAACGGTACCTGCATTCTGTTGATTTTCCATCATAAGCTCCTCTTTCCCTCTGCCCTGAGACAGTTTTTTTGATTGGTACTATCATAGATGGAAATTGGCTTTATGAAAACATCCAGTTTTTGTTTTTTTAACCAGTCCAGTTTGTTATGATTTTCTTCTCAGGATATCATAACGATCCGTCTCACAGCCCAGATCCACCATGAGCTTCTGCTTGGGGTGGGGGGCAGATTCCAAGGATGTGCCTTCTTCGTCATAGATTGCTTTTACCGTCACCGGGATATTGTCTCCATTTGGTTTCATAATCTCGATCTGCTCTCCCACCGAAAACTTATTGCGCTGTTCGATGGCGCAGCACCCTCTGGCATCCCTGTCTCCTGCGATTCCAAGGTAGATGTAATCCTGGGCATAGGTATTATTATCATAGATCTGTGACTCCTGATCCGGTTTTCCATAGAAAAATCCGGTGGTAAACTGACGGTAGGTACAGTTAGAGATCTGATCCCGGTACCATGGCAGATTCTGTTCGTAAAGGGCGGGATCCTTCTGGTAATCATCAATTGCCTTCCGGTAGGTCCGGGCCACAGTTGCCACATAAAGTGCTGTTTTCATACGTCCCTCAATCTTCAGACTGTCGATTCCGGCATGTAAGATATCCGGAATATGCTCGATCATACACAGGTCTTTGGAGTTAAAGATAAAGGTTCCCCTCTCATTTTCATATACGGGGAAATACTCTCCCGGTCTGGACTCCTCCATAACAGAATATTTCCAGCGGCAGGGATGTGTACAGGCACCCTGATTCGCATCTCTTCCGGTGAAATAATTGCTGAGCAGACATCTTCCGGAATAGGAAATGCACATGGCACCATGGATAAATGTCTCGATCTCCAGATCCTCCGGAATATTGTCACGAATCCCGCAGATTTCCTCCAGTGATAGTTCCCGGGCAGAGACAACACGCTTTGCTCCCTGTTCGTACCAGAAACGGTAGGTGGCATAATTGGTATTATTTGCCTGGGTACTCACATGGCGCTCAATCTCCGGGCAAACCTCCTTCGCAATCTGGAATACTCCGGGATCTGCGATAATCAGTGCATCCGGCTTAAGCTCCTTCAGCTCCTCAAAGTATGCCCTCACACCCTCCAGGTCCTGATTGTGAGCAAGAATATTCGCTGTCACATAGACTTTTACCCCATGCGCATGAGCAAAGGAAATCCCCTCACTCATATCCTCTTTCGAAAAATTCTTTGCCTTCGCCCGAAGACCAAATGCCTCTCCGCCGATGTACACTGCATCAGCGCCAAACATAACCGCTACCTTCAAAACCTCCAGACTGCTTGCCGGGACCAGTAATTCCGGATGTCTCATATTCTGCCTCCTAACTTCTTTACACTGATTGTAATACCATCTCCCAAAGGAACGATGGATGTTTCCAGTTCCTGGTGATGCTTCAGCTGATACAGATATTCCCGCATCCGCTTATAGATGGTACGGTTTCTCCGTTCCACGATAAAGTGAGATTCCACCAGATCCCCCTCCTGCAGTACATTATCCGATATCAGTACACTGCCCGGATGCATCAGCCTGAGGATTTCCGGCAAAAAGTTCAGATACTGTCCCTTTGCGGCATCCATGAAGATAAAATCATAGGTTCCTTCCATGGTTTTCAGCACCTCGGCAGCATCTCCCTCCAGCAGAGTGATCTGTTCCCTGCGCCCTGCTTTTTCAAAATTTTCCCTTGCGATGGGAATTCGCTTCTCATAATTTTCTATGGTGGTGATTTTGCAGTCCTTCGGTGCATATTCTGCCATAAAAAGAGCAGAGAACCCAATGGCGGCTCCCACCTCCAGGATTCTCTTTGGTCTCTGCATCATTAAAAACACCTTTAGAAAGCTCTGCATCTCTCTGCGGATAATCGGAACAAAAGTACGAAGTGCCTCCTGTTCCAGCTCCTCCAGAGCCTGTGTATGTCCTGCATCCATAGAATTGATGAATGTTACCATTCTCTCATCTACTATCAACTTTACTCTCCGCCTTCCTTCGTACCCTCTGTTATGGCTTTCTCATTTGGTTCACCGGAATCTTCTCCGCCTTCAGAAGGAGTATCCGTATGAAACTGAGGCTGCCCCTCCGTATTTTCTCCGGACAGAATCGTAAACATCTCATCCACATTCTGAGAAGTATTCAGAATATAACTTCCTGCCTTTAGCTTTCCGTGATAATCTGAAAGACGCTCCTGTACCCAGAATACCAGTGGGCTTTCATTTAAAACACCTCTATCTTTCAGCACTTTTCCAATTCCATATGCTGAAGTTCCCTCCTTGATCACTACAGTGACATCCTCGCCCTCCGCCTGCGTTGCCGCAACCGGTACCTGGTTGAACACGTCATAGCCGAAGCTGTACGCCGACTTTCCAAAGTAAATGATCAATACCAGGCCACAAAGATACAACAATATTCTGATGGTTCCCTGTGCGCCTGTGAGGGCAACACGATAACCGGTGTCTTTCTTTTTTGCCATGCCTCTCTCCTCTACAGCTGTTCCGGTACACTGATTTTCAGATTCTCTGAAAGTGCATTCTGAATACGCTGAATCGCCCTGCACACACTCACTTCCGCTTCCAGATATGCATTCACAAGTGTATCTTTTCTTAATTCTTTAAAATCTTCTTCCAGACGGTCAACTGCATCAAACAGATCCACATTATCCTGCCGCTGCAGATGATAATTGCGAACTCGGAATTCATCAATTTTTCCCTTTAATTCCGGCTGCTGATCCAGCTTCTCCTGCAGGCTGCGATAGCGTCTGTAATCCTCGCTCTCCTGAATTGCCCGGACTAAATCATTGGTACATTCTGTTATCTTATCCATCTGAAATTATGCCTCCATAATTATTGGCAATATCATCGGACGTCTCTTCGTCTTCTTCCAGACATAATCACTCAGAGAATCCTTAATTACAGTCTTAATCTTACCCCAGTCAGAAACATGACGGTTCAGGCACTCATCTAAAGCATCCTCAACCACAACTCTGGCCGCACCCATCAGGTCTTCTGATTCCCGGACATAGACAAAGCCTCTGGACACAATATCGGGTCCTGCAAGAAGCTGATTACTACGTTTTTCCAGTGTCAGAACAACAACCATGATTCCGTCCTCAGACAGATGCTGTCTGTCGCGAAGTACGATATTTCCTACGTCTCCAACGCCCAGTCCATCTACCATAATTGCTCCCACATGAACCTTGCCTGTAATTTTTGCACTATCCTCATCCATCTCCAGAACATCACCGGAGCGCAGAATAAAGATGTCGTCTTTCGGTATTCCAAGTCCCTCTGCCAGATTTGCCTGTGCTTTCAGGTGACGATACTCACCATGCACCGGAATTGCATATTTCGGATGAACCAGAGAATAGATCAGTTTGATCTCTTCCTGGCAGGCATGTCCTGATACATGGACATCCTGGAAGATTACATCCGCTCCCTTGGAGGAAAGCTCATTAATTACCTTGGATACTGCCTTCTCATTACCCGGAATCGGGTTTGAGCTGAAGATAATTGTATCACCTGGCTGGATGGAAACTTTCTTATGAATGTTCGCTGCCATACGTGACAATGCCGCCATGGATTCACCCTGGCTTCCGGTGGTAACCAGTACCATCTGTTCATTGGAATAATTCTTCATCTGGTCAATATCGATCAGTGTATTCTCCGGAATATTCAGATAGCCAAGCTCGGATGCTGTTCCGATTACATTGACCATGCTTCGTCCTTCCACCACTACCTTACGTCCATACTTGTAAGCCGAGTTGATAATCTGCTGTACACGGTCTACATTGGATGCAAATGTTGCAATGATAATACGGGTTGTCTTGTGATTCTCGAATATATTGTCAAAGGTCTTTCCAACTGTGCGCTCTGACATGGTAAAGCCCGGACGCTCTGCGTTGGTACTGTCACACATCAGTGCCAGTACACCTTTCTTTCCAATCTCGGCAAAACGCTGCAGATCGATGGCGTCACCGAATACCGGTGTATAATCCACTTTAAAGTCGCCGGTATGAATAACCGTACCTGCCGGTGAATAGATTGCCAGTGCTGCTGCATCCTGAATACTATGGTTGGTTTTGATAAATTCAATTCGAAATGCACCAAGATTGATAGACTGTCCGAATTTGATCGTCTTTCTCTTGGTTGTGCGAAGCAGGTTATGCTCCTTTAATTTGTTCTCAATCAGACCATTCGTAAGCTTTGTGGCATAGATTGGTATATTCAGTTCTTTTAAGATATAAGGCAGTGCACCGATATGATCCTCGTGACCATGGGTGATTACAAAGCCCTTTACCTTCTCTGCATTTTCTTTCAGGTAGGTAATATCCGGGATTACCAGATCAATACCTAACATATCATCTTCCGGGAATGCAAGTCCGCAATCCACAACAACAATACTGTCTTCGTATTCAAAGGCAGTAATATTCATTCCGATCTGCTCTAAGCCACCAATCGGAATGATTTTTAATTTACTTTCACTTTTTTTCTTCAAAAAACACCTCCATAAAATTTTCCGAACATAAAAAAATACGCTAACGGAAATCCACGTCGTCCATCATCCTGGCAAAAACGTCTGCAATGGCGTCAAATTCTACATCATCTTCCACCATAACGTATTCTGCATCAGGATCTGTATCCGCAGATATATCCTTTAAGATATAGGCGTTGGCCTCATCTTCGTCAGAATCAGCAACCAGCAGGTAATTCATACCATTCACCCTGGTCTGCTCTTCTACATAAAATTCGATTTCGCTTCCATCTTCTGCTTCAAATGTTATTTTTTCCATATCTCATTATCCTTTTTGCTTTTCATGGGCAAGAAAATCAAGGTACCCCTGCAGAATAAATACAGCAGCAAGTTGATCCACGTACTGCTTTCTGTCTTCTCTGCGCACCTTTGCCTCCATGAGTGTACGATTCGCTTCTACTGTTGTGAGCCGTTCATCCCACATAACAACTTCCAGACCCGTCCTCTTTTTCAGTAATTCCTGAAATTCTAATGATTTCTCTGCACGGTCTCCGATATCGTTATTCATATGTTTGGGAAATCCAAGCACAATTGATTCCACCTGATATTCTGCAATCAGTTCATCGATGCGGGCCAGAGTCTGGCGCTGCTTATTCTCTGCTTTGCGGCGGATAATCTCAATTCCCTGCGCAGTCAGACCCAAAGGGTCACTGACTGCAACTCCCACAGTCTTGGATCCATAATCCAGTCCCATAATTCGCATACAATTAATCTCTCTTCCAGGATTCGTTCTTGATATACTCTTTCAGCAGTTCTTCCACAAGCTCATCCCGCTCCACTTTCATAATCATGCTGCGGGCGCCCTTATAGCTGGTAATGTAAGTCGGATCTCCGGACATAATATATCCGACGATCTGGTTTACAGGGTTGTAGCCCTTCTCAGCCATGGCATTATAAACTACCTCCAGAATTTCTTTCACTTGAAGCTCCGGCTCTCCGTTGACTTTAAAATATTGCGTATTACTTAAATCTGTCATTTTTTCACGTCCTCATTATTAATATCTACTCTATTCTAATATACTTTCGCCCAAAATACAAGCCACTATTCATAAGCAATTCGTAAAACCTGAGAAGTTTTGTCAAAACTGCACTTTTGCAGCGCCCAGAAAACCTCCATCCAGCTTTCTTTCGGGAACCACCTGGCAGATACAGTTCGAGAGGTTTTCTTCCGACAGGACTCCCACCCGGACGTACTCCGCTGTATGTCCCATCCACCATGTCTTTCCTTCCAGCTGCACCTGTTCCTCAAAAAGCACCTCCACCGGTTTCTGCAGATACTGCTGCATATATGCATCCCGCCGCAGCGCATCCAGTTCCAGAAGCTTCTGACTTCTTTCATGCTTGATACTGTCAGGAATCTGTCCTTCCATCACGGCAGCCTTTGTTCCTGCTCTTCTGGAATACTTGAATATATGGGTTTCGTAGAATCCGATGCTTTTTACAAACTCATAGGACTCCTGAAACTCCTCCTCGGTTTCTCCCGGAAAGCCCACAATCACATCTGTGGTCAGTGCGGGATTTTGATAATATTTCCGCAGGATGCTGCAGCCTTCTCTGTATTCCCCAGGTGTATATCTGCGGTTCATCCGGCGCAGGGTCTCGCTGCAGCCACTCTGTAAGGACAGATGGAAATGTGGACACACATGAGGCATCCCGGCAAGCTCCCGGACAAAATCTTCCGTGATAATTCGTGGTTCCAGAGAACCCAGCCTGATTCTTACGATGCCCTTCACTTCATTTACCCTGCGAATCAAAGACAGCAGACTTTCCTTCTCCTGTCCGGCAAAATCCACGCCGTAGGAGCTCAGGTGAATTCCTGTCAGCACTACTTCCTTGTAGCCGTTGTCTGCCAGCCTTCTTACTTCCCCGAGGACATCTTCGATTCTGCGGCTTCTTACCCTGCCTCTGGCGTATGGAATAATACAGTAGGAGCAAAACTGGTTACAGCCATCCTGTACCTTGATGTAGGCCCGGGTATGCTCTGCTGTTTTGCTGATAGACAGTGCCTCATATTCCTGTGTCTTGTTGATATCGATACGATGCAGCTCCTGTCCGGTCTCTGTCTGCCCACCCTCTTTCTCCTGGAAATAATGCTCCAGAATTGGAATCAGCTCCTGTTTCATATTATTCCCGATTACGATGTCAATAGACTCATCTTTTTCTATATTTTCTTCCTGTGCCTGTACGTAACAGCCTGTGGCCACCACAACTGCATCGGGATTCATCTTCTTGGCTTTATGCAGCATCTGCCTGGATTTTCGGTCTGCAATATTCGTCACGGTACAGGTATTTATAATATAGATATCCGCACCGGGAGCGAAGGGAACAACCTTATATCCCTGTTCCTCCAGGCACTGCTGCATGGCTTCCAGTTCATAGGCATTCACTTTACATCCCAAATTATGCAAAGCTACGTTTTTTTTCATAACAGGCTCCTTTTCCACTCGTCTTTATTATCAATTTTCACGAATAATCCAACTATTCTTTGTGTGTTTTCAACTTGACTTTTATTACCATAAACTGTAAGATTAATTATGATAATGAAGGTATCAATTTCAACCAACAGGGAGGATTTTAATGATGAAAACAGTACAGATTTCACTTAATTCAATCGACAAGGTTAAATCATTTGTTAATGATATTTCCAAATTTGATTTCGATTTCGATTTAGTATCCGGAAGATATGTAATCGATGCAAAATCTATCATGGGTATTTTCAGTTTAGACCTGTCCAAACCGATTGACTTAAATGTTCATACCGAAGGTGACAATCTTGAGAACGTACTCAATATTTTAAACCCATATCTGGTTTAATTGCGAGAACAATTTGAAATTCAGGCATCTCACAAAAGTGAGATGCCTTTTTTCGTATCATGTTCACTCTACTTCTATGGTCTCTGCAGTGCTGACAGCGGTTTCCATCATTTCATCAATTTTTTCCTCCAGATGCTTCTCGGAACGCTTGATGATATTCAGATTCGGTTTTGTCACCGGATGCTTTGCCACAAAGATGGTACAGCAGTCCTCAAAGGGCAGAATAGATGTCTCATAGGTATTTATTTTCAGAGCAATATCTACAATTTCCTGTTTGTCAAATCCAATCAGAGGACGGAATACTGGCATGGTACATACTTCATTGGTACAGGCAAGACTCTGGATCGTCTGGCTGGCAACCTGTCCGATACTCTCTCCGGTGATCAGCCCAAGCGCACCATCCTGATGGGCAAAGCTTTCTGCAATCTTCATCATATAACGACGCATAATAATCGTCAGCTCATCATGGGGACACTGGTCATAGATATACAGCTGAATCTCTGTAAAATTCACCACATGCAGACGGATCGGGCCACTGTATCTTGCAACCAGCTTCGCCAGATCTACAACCTTCTGTTTTGCACGCTCACTGGTGTATGGCGGCGCATGAAAATATACGGCATCAATCTTCACGCCGCGCTTTGCGATCATATAGCCCGCAACCGGGGAATCAATACCGCCGGAAAGCAGCAGCATGGCGGAGCCATTTGTTCCCACTGGCATACCACCGGGTCCAGGTATCGTCTCGGAATACACATAGATCGCTTTTCGTATCTCCACCGTCAGAAGAATCTCAGGCTTATGGACATCTACCTTCATATCCGGACACACATCCAGAATTCTTCCTCCCAGCTCACAGTTCAGCTCCATGGAATCCATGGGATAGGTTTTTCTCGCACGCCTCGCATGTACCTTGAAGGTAGCATGACTGTCCGGATACATATGCTGCACATAGGATACTACCTCACCTGCCAGCTTTTCAAAGCCTTCGTCCTCCAGTACAACAACAGGACAGATTCCGGAGATTCCAAAGACGGTCTTCAGTGCCTCCACGGTTTCATCGTAATCAAATTCACCTTCGGTGAAGACATAGATTCTTCCCTGCTCCCGGGTTACCTTGAAGGTTCCCTCTACATTGCGAAGGGCATAGCGAATCTGGTTTACCAGAGCCTCTTCAAACAGATAACGGTTCTTTCCTTTAATACCAATTTCTGCGTATTTTATCAAAAATGCTTTAAACATCTGTGTTCTCCTCTCAATGTCTGGTGTATCTGCGAAGCATAGGCAGTACCTCTGCAATCACTTCCAGGACATAATCAATCTCTTCCATCGTTGTAAGCTCACTAAAGCTGAAACGCAGGGCGGATTCCTTCTCCTCCATACTGCAGCCGATGGCGTTCAGCGTGGGACTTCCCGAGCGTTTGTGACTGGAACAGGCACTTCCCGCCGACACGTAGATCCCCCGTTCTTCCAGCGTGTGAAGCAGCACCTCGCTTCTCACACCGGTAAAGGAAGCATTTACAATCTGTGGTGCCCCTTCCTCTAAAGGCATACCGTGAATCACAACCCGCTCCATCTGACTCAGACCCTGGCAGAGCTTCTGTTTCAGTTCCTGCATATGTGCCATCTGGCTCTCCAGATTTTCATAAATCTTCTCCGCAGCCACAGCCAGTCCTGACGCTCCCGGAACATTATCCGTTCCGGAACGCATCCCCGTCTGCTGACCGCCTCCCAGAATCAAAGGACGAATCTTTACCTTCTCATCGATATATAAGAAACCGATTCCCTTAGGACCGTGAATCTTGTGACCGCTGACAGAAAGCAGATCAATTTTCATCTTCTTGGGATAGATTCTGTATTTTCCATAAGCCTGAATCGCATCTACGTGGAAGTACGTGTCCGGATTTTTCTGCTTAATTCGTGCACCGATAGCCTGGATATCCTGCACCGCACCAATTTCATTATTCACATACATAATAGAAACCAGTGTTGTCTCCTCTGTGATCGCATCTTCCAGCTCTTCCAGACTGATGCGTCCCTCTTTATCAACGCCCAGACGGGTCACCGTAAATCCCAGCTCTTCCAGATATGCCATAGGGGCTGACACTGCCGGATGCTCGATGGCTGTGGTAATCAGATGTTTTCCTCTTCTCTGATTTGCCAGTGCTGTTCCTACCAGCGCCCAGTTGTCAGATTCTGTTCCACCGGAGGTAAAGTAAATCTCCTGATCTGACACTTTCAGTGTTTTTGCAATCTTTCTGGCGGCGTCCTTCATGTAATTCTCCGCATCTACACCCTTCTGGTGCATGGCGGAGGGATTGCCATAATCTTCCATCATGGTTTTCACCACCACATCTTTTACTTCTTCATAACAGCGTGTTGTCGCTGAATTATCCAAATACGCTTCCATAATTATCCTCTGGTATCAGTTACTACAGTTACATTTTCCTATATAATATTCAAAATCCGTGTATTGGCATAAAACCGGCTAGTTCTCCAGCAGATACATCAGAATCGAGAGAATTGTCATACCCGCTGTCTCTGTGCGAAGGATCCGGCGTCCCAGCGTAACAGGCATCACACCTGCCGCTTTCGCCTGCTCCACTTCACTCTCCTCAAAACCGCCCTCCGGTCCGATAAAGATACCGATGGACTGCCCTGGCGTGATACCCTCCAGCAGCTCTTTGGTCTCACTCATACCTTTGGCCAGTTCATAGGGAATCAGCTTGATATCCAGCTGACTAGCGTATCTGACAGCCTCGGAAAATGTCATCACGTTGGTAACCTTTGGAATCACCATACGTTTTGACTGCTTGGCTGCGCTCTCGGATATCGCCTCCCAGCGTCTGCATTTTGCCGCTTCCTTTTTGGCATCCAGCTTCACCACACAGCGCTTTGCAGCAACAGGAATTACTTCATACACTCCAAGCTCCACGGCCTTTTGCAGGATGAATTCCATCTTGTCACCCTTTGGAAGTCCCTGAAACAGATAGATCCTTGAAGACAGCTCGAAGTCTGTCTCCTGGACATAGCGAATCTCTGCCAAAACCTCTGTATCGGTAAATGCTTCCACTGCGCAGTGATATTCCTTATTCTCCCCGCTGCTGATCAGGATCTCTTCTCCGGGCTTCATGCGAAGCACATTACGAATATGATTCCGGTCCTCCCCGGTGATATGAATTACTTTTTCTTCTATCTGATCCTGTCCCACAAAAAAACGATACATCTCTTACCTCTTCTGTGCCGTGATGGAAACCCATTCACCCTGATGTGTGATCTCTGTAACAGTAAGTCCCGCCGCTTCCACAGCAGCCTTTACCTCGGTCTCTTTCACATCCAGAATTCCGGAAGTGATATAATAAGCCCCGGATTTCATCTGATTGACAATCACCGGTGTCAGCGGAACCAGAACGTCTGCCAGAATGTTCGCAATTACAATATCATACTTCTCATAGCCCGCCTGATCCTGTACCGCTTTATCATCGATAATGTTGCCAATCAGCATGTCAAATGCCGCCTCTGGTATATCATTTACCTCTTTATTCTCTGCCACAGCCGGAACTGCGCAGGGATCCAGATCTGTCCCCAGCGCATGTTTTGCTCTCAGCTTCAGTGCGATAATAGACAGGATTCCACTTCCTGTTCCCACGTCCAGAAGCTCGGTATCAGGTGTTACATATTTTTTCAGCTGACGAATACACAGCTGTGTTGTCTCATGCATACCTGTGCCAAATGCTGTACCGGGATCAATATGAATAATCATCTTATCCTGATCCTCCGGTTTTACTTCCTCCCAGGAGGGAATAATCAGGATATCATCTACATAAAACTGATGAAAATACTTCTTCCAGTTGTTGATCCAGTCCTTATCCTCCGTCTCAGAGCGCAGGATCGTACCCTCTCCAATATCCATAAACACCCGAAGCTCTTCCAGCTCCCGCTTTACATTGGCAAGGATTGTATCCTGATCCTCGTCCGGCTCCAGATAGAAGTTCAGGTAAGCAACGCCGTCATCCTCCGGCATATCCGGCAGAATATCCACAAACATCTGCTTTTTATCATTTTCAGTAAGGGGCTGCTTGTCCTCGATCTCCACGCCCTGAATTCCCAGATCTGCCAGTGTAGAACTGATCACATCCTCCGCATCACTGATTGTTTTTAATGTATATTTGATCCACTTCATATCTTTCCTCCTAGATTAATTGTGCATTCCATATCATCCTGTCTTCAGACAAATAAAGCTACTATTGGTATCGTAATCATGGAAATCAAAGTGGTCAGAATAATGCCCTTTGACAGGGTTCTGCTCTCTAATCCCATCTGTTTTGACAGCATCAGCGGCATATTCCCAGCCGGCATTGCCATCACAAGTGCCACCGTTCCCAAAATCAGGGGATCCGTCACAAATCGACGCACGATAAGTACAAAAAGAATCGGCACCACCAGAAGCCGCAGAAAAGAAAGTGCATATAATTTCTTCTCTGTAAATACCTCGGAAAGCTTCATGTTCGCAAGTGAAACTCCTAGAATCAGCATAGACAGAAATGTCACGCAGCGCCCCATATAGGAACAGCTGTCTGCCAGAATTACCGGAACCGGAATCTTCCACCAGTAAATAATGATCGCCAGGATACTGCTGATGGTTCCAATATTGATGATTTGAAGCCATGCAGGCTTTGACATCTCTGTCCGTTCCTCCCCAGAGGAAAGCACACGGATTCCATGGGTATACACCAGGATGTTAAAAACCAGATTGAACACCGTCACATAGATGACCGCTTCATTTCCCAACACTGCAGAGACGACAGGAATACCGATAAATCCGGTGTTACCGTATACCATCATCATATTGTAAAACTTCTGTTCTTTCTTCTCGACCCGAAGCATCCCTGGAATCACCAGTCCCAGCACAATCAGCAGGATATAGCTGATCACCACGATGACTGCTGTCATCAGTATTGATGCGTGGGTTGCCGATTCCGCTTCCAGGGCCGATACAATCATAATTGCGGGATTGCAGAACTCTGTCACTACACCGGAGAGCTGCTTTGAGGTTGCCTCCGAAAGTTTCCCCTTTTTTGACCAGTAGTATCCTACTGAAATCAGAATAAAAATAACCAGCATCTGCTGGAATACCACGCTGCCGCTCATATCGCTCTCCCTGTGTGCCAGTGTCATAACTGTTCCATAGCTTCACAGTTACGCATCAAATGCCATTCTAATTCTTTATCATACACGTATTTTCCGGAAAAGTAAAGACCGCAGGAATGCAAAAAAAAGTTGTCAAATGGAAGAAAAGCTGCTTTTCTTCCACCTGACAACCTTCTATAAGCTTAACTGAGTACAGGAGATGACTTACTCATGCATCCTCTGGCTCTTACATCAATCCTCAAAGGCTTCTTTCACTTTATCCATAAAGCCTTTTTTCTTCTTCTCTGGTGCTCCTGTTGCCGGACGGTTTCCACAGGCTTCATCAAATTTGCGAAGTGCTTCCTTCGCTTCTTCGTTCAGCTTAACAGGGGTCTGAATCACCAGGGTGACATACTGATCTCCGCGAACATTCTTATTTTTAAGAGATGGTACACCCTTTCCTTTCAGACGAATCTTGGTGTCGGTCTGTGTACCGGCTTTTACCGTGTAGACTACGTCGCCATCCACAGTGTTGATACGCACATCACCACCCAGAGCTGCCTGCGCATAAGTAATTGGTGCCGTTGAGAAGATATTCATATCCTGTCTCTGGAAGATCGGATGCCTTGCAACCTGCACTTCCACAAGAAGATCTCCCCGTGGGCCGCCGTTTTTGCCCGGTTCTCCTTTCTCACGGATTCGGATACTCTGACCATTATCAATACCGGCCGGTACAGAAACCTGAATCTTCTTGCGATTTGCGAGATATCCGCTTCCATGACAATCCGGGCATTTTTCCTTGATAATCTTTCCGGTACCACCACAATCCGGGCAGGTCTGTACCTGCTGCATCATACCGAACATTGTCTGCTGCGCAAAGGTTACCTGGCCGCTTCCCTTACATTTCGGACAGGTTTCCGGAGATGTTCCCGGTTTCGCCCCGGTTCCGTTACACTTCGTACAATTGTCCTTCAGTGTAAGCTCAATCTCTTTTTCACAGCCAAAAACTGCTTCCTCAAATGTAATATGGATCACGGCACGTAAACTGGCGCCTTTCATGGGACCATTACTGGAACGTCTGGAACGTCCGCCGCCAAAAAGATCCCCGAAGATATCTCCAAAGATATCTCCCATATCTCCACCATTGAAGTCAAATCCGCCGAATCCGCCGCCGGCTCCGCCTGCGCCGCCTTCAAAGGCTGCATGACCAAACTGATCATACTGGCGGCGTTTATCCGGATCACTTAAGATCCCATATGCTTCTGTCGCTTCCTTGAACTTTGCCTCTGCCTCTTGATCTCCAGGGTTCATATCCGGATGATACTTTTTGGCAAGCTGACGATAGGCCTTCTTCAGTGTCGCATCGTCCGCTCCTTTTTCCACTCCAAGGACTTCATAATAATCTCTTTTTTGTGCCATAAACTTTCACCCTCTGACAGCAGGAATGCGCAGATATTCTCTGCGCGCCTGCTGTTTCTTTATAGATAGATTTATTTGATCGATTATACTTCCTTGTAGTCAGCGTCCACCACATCATCGTCTGCACTGGATGTACTGCCTGCTGCATCGGCTCCTGCGCCTGCACCCATATCCGGGCCAGCACCCTGAGCGCCCTGCTGTGCCTGCATATTCTCATACATTTTTGTGAAGAGAGACTGTGCACTTGCCATCATCTTTTCCTGTGCTGCTTTGATATCAGCAACCTGAGAAGCAGATACTTCTTCTGCTGTTGTATTCGCAAGCAGTTCCTTCAGTGCAGCCAGATCTGCTTCTACAGCAGTCTTGTCATTTGCTGAAATCTTGTCGCCTGTCTCTTCCAGTGCTTTCTCTACCTGGAATACAGAAGACTCTGCTTCATTTCTTGTATCAATTGCCTCTTTACGAGCCTTATCCTCTGCCTCAAACTGAGCAGCCTCTTTTACCGCTTTATCGATATCAGTGTCAGACATGTTGGAACCTGCAGTGATCGTGATGTGCTGCTCTTTACCTGTTCCCATATCCTTAGCAGATACATTTACAATACCGTTCGCATCGATGTCGAAGGTAACCTCGATCTGTGGAACGCCACGTCTTGCAGGTGCAATACCATCCAGACGGAACTGTCCAAGAGATTTGTTATCTTTTGCAAACTGACGCTCACCCTGTACAACATTGATATCAACTGCGGTCTGGTTGTCAGCAGCAGTAGAGAAGACCTGGCTCTTCTTTGTAGGAATTGTTGTATTACGCTCGATCAGTCTTGTAGCAACACCGCCCATAGTCTCGATGGACAGTGACAGTGGTGTTACATCCAGAAGAAGGATATCACCTGCGCCAGCATCGCCTGCCAGCTTACCACCCTGAACGGAAGCACCAAGTGCAACACACTCATCCGGGTTCAGGCTCTTGCTTGGCTCATGTCCTGTCAGCTGTTTTACCTTATCCTGTACAGCCGGGATACGGGTAGAACCACCAACCAGAAGTACCTTGCTCAGCTCAGATGCGTTCATTCCTGCATCGGAAAGTGCTCTCTGAACAGGCTCTGCTGTCTTCTCAACCAGATCATGTGTCAGCTCATCAAATTTTGCTTTTGTCAGATTCATATCAAAATGCTTTGGTCCCTCAGCAGTTGCTGTGATGAATGGCAGGTTGATATTGGTTGTAGAAGCACTGGAAAGCTCTTTTTTCGCTTTTTCTGCTGCTTCTCTGATACGCTGCATAGCCATCTTATCTGCGGAAAGGTCAACGCCTTCATTTTTCTTAAACTCAGCCAGCATGTACTCTGCTACCTTTGTATCGAAATCATCACCACCCAGACGGTTGTTACCTGCAGTAGAAAGAACTTCAATAACGCCATCACCGATCTCGATAATAGAAACATCGAAAGTACCGCCGCCAAGGTCGTATACCATGATCTTCTGCTCATTTTCATTATCAAGTCCGTAAGCCAGTGCTGCAGCTGTAGGCTCGTTGATAATACGCTTTACCTCAAGACCTGCAATCTTACCTGCATCCTTTGTTGCCTGACGCTGCGCATCGTTGAAGTAAGCCGGAACAGTGATAACTGCTTCTGTTACTTTCTCGCCAAGGTAGTTCTCTGCATCCTGTTTCATCTTCTGCAGAATCATAGCAGAGATTTCCTGTGGAGAGTACTGTTTGTCATCGATGCTTACACGGTAGTCAGTACCCATATGTCTTTTGATGGAAGAGATTGTTTTATCTGCATTTGTTACTGCCTGACGTTTTGCAGGCTCTCCAACCAGTCTTTCACCGGTTTTTGTAAATGCTACAACAGATGGTGTAGTTCTTGCGCCTTCTGCGTTAGAGATAACGGTTGGTTTTCCGCCCTCCATAACTGCTACACAGCTGTTTGTTGTACCTAAGTCAATACCAATAATCTTACTCATGATTTTTTCCTCCTGGGATGTTGTTTTTCTATATATATTTGTTTCAGTCCGGTCAGTTTGCAACCTTGACCATACTGTGGCGGACTACGGTGTCTTTATACTTATAGCCTTTTTGGAATTCTTCTACAACGATGTTTTCGCCTGCTTCCTCGTCCTCTACATGCATCACTGCATTGTGGAAATTCGGATCAAACTCCTGACCAACAGCTTCGATGGCTTCGACGCCAACATCGGTAAGCACTGTAGTAAACTGCTTGTAAATTTTTTCCATACCTGCTGCAAATGGATCTTCCAGATTTTCTGCTGCCGCAAGTCCTCTTTCAAAATTATCAACTACCGGCAGGATCTTCTCGATAATATCTTTTGCTCCGATGGCATACATGGAAGATTTTTCCTTCTCTGTACGTTTCCGGAAGTTATCGAATTCTGCCATCTGACGCTGCAGTCTTTCGGTAAGCTCTTCAATCTTTTCATCTTTTTTATCTTTCTTTTTCTTGAAGAACTTCTTTTCCTTTGCCGGTTCCGCCTTTACGTTCTCAGCGTTCTCCTCAGAAGCATCCGGGGCCTTAGAATCCGCCTCTGCCCCTCGTGCATCTTCCACTTCCTCTGCACGGGAAACATCATCTGCTGTTTCCATCTCCTGCTCGATTTCCTTATCCATTACATTTGTATCATCCATAGCTTCATCCACTTTCCTGTTTTCTTCTGCCAAGGTCTGTCCCTGCCTTTCTATGAATCAGGCTTTCGGAATATTCCGTCCAGCTGATTTTTTAATATTTTCAGATTATCCACTACATTTTCATAATCCATGCGCTTCGGACCCACAATACCTATGGTTCCCTTCATGCCGTCTCCCAATTCATACGAAGCAGTGACTACGCTGCAGTCTTTCATGGTCTGAACCGGAGATTCGCTTCCAATGTAGATCTGAATCCCTGTACCATTATCATCGGAACCGGCTTCATCAAGAAACTCGGCCAGTGTCTGCTTCTCCTCAAATGCGGAAAGCAGGCTGCTTGCTCTCTGACTGTCTGCAAGCTCCGGATATTTAAAAATATTGGTTGTTCCACTGGTGTACACCGGAACATCCTCTTCATCTGATGCGATGGCATCAGCAATTGCATCAAGCACGCTGGTTACCACACTGCTGTGAATACCTGCCTGCTCTTTCATCTTCGAAATAACACCAAGGTTAATCTCTTCTATTGTCAATCCATTCAACTGGGTGTTCAAAAGAAGATTCAGCTTCAAAAGCTGTTCGTCATCAATGGGCTCACTGATCTCAATCATCTGGTTCTTCATCATATTACCTTCAGCCACAATTACTGCAAGCAGCTGATTCTCGCTCATGCGGGAAAGCTGTGTAAACTTGACTTTCGTATGATGAATCTGCGGTCCGGTAATGAGGGTTGCATAATTCGTATTCGATGCAAGAACCCGGACAACCTGCTGTAAAACCTTTTCCAGTCGATCGGTCTTTTGAATCACCAGCTGATGCATGTCGGCAACTTCCTGTTCCTTCTCTTTCATCAGCTCATCAACATAGAGACGATAACCTTTATCTGAAGGAATGCGTCCGGCAGAAGTATGTGGCTGAACAATGTAGCCCATCTCTTCCAAATCCGACATTTCATTCCGAATGGTGGCGGAGCTCAGATTCAAATCTGTATACTTTGATATGGTTCTGGATCCAACCGGTTCACCTGTTTCCAGATAAGTCTGAATGATTGCTTTCAAAATTCTCTTTTTACGTTCATCCAATTCCATAATCCCAAGCTCCTTTCTCAGATTTTAGTTTGTTAGCACTCATTGTTGTGGAGTGCTAACATCTATGCTCTTACTATAGTACCCTGCTCTTTTTTTGTCAACACCTTTTTCGTGAAAAAATCATGTCCTTTTCTAAAGAAACTATAAACTGTCTGCAGGCTTTCTGATGCACATCAGTCTTCCAGCTCTGCCAGATTCTTCTTTAACATAATCATCTGATCACGAAGCTCTGCTGCTGCTTCGAAGTTCAGATCTGCCGCTGCCGCTTTCATCTGTTTTTGAACCTTTCCAATCAGTTTTTCCAGTTCTTCTCTATTCATGGACTCCGGATCCTTCTCCAGAAGCTTCGATGTCTTCTCCACTTCCTTCGTGATGCTGATCAGATCACGGACTGCCTTTTGAATCGTTGTCGGCGTAATACCATGTTCTTCATTATATCTTTGCTGTACTTCCCGTCGTCTGGCCGTCTCTTCCAGCGCAATCTTCATGGAATCTGTCATATTGTCAGCGTACATGATAACATGTCCCTCTGAGTTACGGGCCGCACGTCCAATCGTCTGAATCAGGGAAGTGGCAGAACGGAGGAAGCCTTCCTTGTCCGCATCCAGAATCGCTACCAGCGTAATCTCCGGAATATCCAGTCCTTCTCTTAGAAGATTAATACCTACCAGCACATCAAATACATCCAGACGCATATCCCGGATAATCTTTGTGCGCTCCAAAGTATCAATATCCGAGTGGAGATACTGGACCCGCACACCATTTTCCTTCATATAATCTGTCAGATCCTCTGCCATGCGTTTTGTCAGTGTAGTAATCAGAACCTTATGCTTTTTGGCAACTTCCTTGTTCACTGCACTGATCAGATCATCAATCTGCCCCTCCACCGGGCGCACCTCCACCTTGGGATCCAGAAGTCCGGTAGGACGGATCACCTGTTCTGCCCGAAGCATCTCATGGTTTTCTTCATATTCACCTGGTGTGGCCGATACAAACATCATCTGATCAATCTTACTTTCGAATTCACCAAAATTCAGCGGACGGTTATCCATGGCGGATGGCAGACGGAATCCATAATTTACCAGAGTGCTCTTCCTGGACTGATCCCCTGCATACATGCCGCGAATCTGTGGAATTGTCTTATGGGACTCATCAATAATAATAAGAAAATCATCTGGAAAGTAGTCGATCAGCGTGTAGGGTGCCTGCCCCGGCTTCAGTCCCGCCATATGTCTGGAATAATTCTCAATTCCGGAACACACACCGGTTTCCCGAAGCATTTCCACATCAAAATTCGTGCGCTCCTCTATACGCTGCGCTTCAATCAGTTTATCTTCACTCTTAAAATAACGAACCTGTTCCTCCAGCTCCTCCTCGATGGCAATGGTTGCCTTCTTGATCTGCTCCATGGGCACGACATAATGGGATGCCGGGAAAATCGCCACATAGTTCATCTCTGCTTTGATCTCACCGGTCAGCACATCAATCTGCGTGATCCGCTCCACCTCATCACCGAAAAATTCCACTCGAACAGCCAGCTCCGATTCCTCTGCCGGAAAGATCTCCAGTACATCTCCCCGCACCCGAAAGGTTCCCCGATGAAAATCCATGTCATTTCGGTCGTATTGAATATCAATCAGCTGGTGAATCACCTCGTCACGGTCTTTTTCCATACCCGGACGGAGAGAAATAATCATGTTCTGGTAATCACTGGGGCTGCCGATTCCGTAAATGCAGGAAACACTGGAGATGATGATAACGTCCTTTCGCTCACTGAGCGCCGAGGTAGCGGAAAGACGCAGTTTATCGATTTCCTCGTTAATCGCAGAATCCTTGGCGATATACGTATCCGAGGAGGGCACATAGGCCTCCGGCTGATAATAATCATAGTAGGAGACAAAGTATTCCACTGCGTTATCCGGAAAGAACTCTTTGAACTCTCCATAGAGCTGAGCCGCCAGGGTTTTATTGTGGGCGATGATAAGGGTGGGCTTCTGTAATTCCTGGATGACATTGGCCATGGTAAAGGTCTTACCGGAACCCGTAACCCCTAGTAAGGTCTGGCATTGATTGCCGGACTTAAAACCTTCCACGAGTTCTCTGATGGCAGTCGGCTGGTCGCCGGTGGGGCTGTATTCTGATTTTAAATTGAATAATGACATGCTCTTTTTGCACCTCCATTTGTGACAAAATAACATTCAAAAGTATAAGATGATTTTTAACAACACTAGAAGTGTTTATTCTTCTTCGTTTGCTCCTGCTCTTTAATGCTCATTGTACCATAGGTGCCATAAAAAAGTAAATATTTTGTGCGTACATTTGTTCGGTTTGTGAACATAAAAAAATCGGGACACAACAATTCGTGTAATCCCGATTCTCTAATTGTCCATACAGTTTCTCAATGCAGGAATATCATTCTTCAAATATTTCTTTTCTCGTTCCGTTAAATTCGTCTATTAAAGCTCTTTTTACTTCCTCATCATCTTTAAAAACTTCCATCCACGTTGAAAAGAAACCTGAATTTTTAGCCGCAATGATCATATTTTTCAAAAAAACCGATTTCTGCTTTGTCTCTCTGACCTTAATCCATCCCTCTTTACTGTCTACAGCATCGTTATATGCCTCATTTCGCCAAAAAAATCTACGATCCTTGTTTCTTTCATTTGGAACATTTCCCAGTTTCACAAGTTCAAAAAGCTTTCTTGCATGTTCTGCATAATCACTATCTGTGCTTTTCAAATACTCCTCATTAATTTGAGCGATTCCATTGCTATAAGAATACGGGTGAAAAGTATCATCTTCATCTGACCACAAATAATTTTCTTTTTCTCCTTTGGCGACCAAATTACTTTTTCTAGTATTGCAATACTTACAGGCCAGCAACAAATTGTCCCATTCAGTTAATGCACCACCCTTTGATCTTGATTCTATATGTTCCACTTCTGGAACATGTTTAATTGGCATTTCACAATAGGAACAATAAGCTCCTATTCTCTCTTCCAAATATGGTTCAGCGTCTCCATATTGTCTAATTTCTTTATATGGAATTTCTCCTTTGCATACTGGTCTCATTTTATCCCTCAACCTCAGCTTTCTTTTCAATATATTTCTGCTTTATCAGAGCACAATAAGCTGGATTGTCACTGTATTCTGCGGACAAAATATCCATCTGTTCTTTTAATTTTTCAACTTCCTCTTTTGATTTACTACTTTTCACAGCATTCAAATAAGTTTCTGCTGCTTGATACATTTTCATTTTCTTTTCACTATATTGAGGTGTTGGAACTTTCATAACATCTTCTGCAATGTCTTCTATGCTTTGCCCTGAATATTCTTCATCTTGAATATCATCTAGCGCGACCAGTTCCCCTGGCTCTAACGATTGAATAATAAACGGTGAATGAGTTGCGCATATAAATTGCACTTTTGGAAACAGTGTTTTTAAAATACGCACAATACGTTTTTGCCATGTGGGATGTAAACTCAAATCCAATTCATCAATCACTACAACTCCAGGTGTTTCCTTTAATGCCTTATTTCCCAAATATGGATTCAAAATACACATTTTTGTTGCAATATCCGTTACTATTTTGATTACATTTCGATATCCATCACTTAGAGACGCAAAACGGATAACTGTACCATCGGTGTTTCTGATTGCGATTTCTCCATAACGCGAAGAATATACTACATTTTGCCCTTCTTCTAACTCTTCTTCAAGACTATATCGAACAGATTCCATAATCACTTCATAAGCAGGATATGGTTTTCCGTCATTTTCTTCTACTGCCATGTTAGTCAATGTCTTAATATACTCAAAAGCTGATTGACTACTTCTTCTTTTATCAAGACAGCGCTGATATGCATCCGTTCTCGTTGGAACTTTCTCCAGCTCTTTTCCTCTATTTTCATTCCATAATCTAGCCGAGCTTAAGTATAGTACTAATGGATAAATATGTTCAAAATCTGAACCATCAGCTTTTTCAATTGCTTTCTCCCATCTCAGCACATCCGCCTGCATGGGATTCTTTCCTGCAAACTTTGTTCTCCCACCTTCTTTTTCGACAGTACGTGAATAATGTTTCTTCTTACCATCCCAAATCAAATCGCACCCTACTGTGCATGGGTATTGCTGTATAGTTGGTGTTATTGCTGCATCCTTTGAATGTAAGCGAACTGTCTTCTGTAAAATGTCATCATCTGAAATATTGTATACAAATCTACTGGGAACATATTTTTTATATGCAGCTAAATAGGCACCTAACATTACATTTACTGCTTCCAGTATCGTTGTCTTTCCTGCTGCATTTTTTCCTATCAGGACATTCATATGACGTTTTAACTCGAATACATTTTTTTCAAATTTTCTGTAATTTGAAAGTGTAATTCTTTCTAAATAAAAACTTTCCATTTATGCTCCACCTCCCCAACTCCAACCAAAAACATTTCAATTAATGTTATTCTAACACATGTATCCCAGTAATTCCACATGTGAATTCTCTATGGGCTACCTGCTTTTATTGACATTCTTCTTGAGAAAGGTTTCCTGCTTCTGTACTTACATTATATGAAACAGCAGCAATTAGAGCAAGCAATTTAAATTTACAGTGCAGCAATCGGCAATTGCTAATCGCTATGATCGGAAGTATAGACATATTTCCAAAAAAATAAAGCAGCCCACCTATTACGTGAGCCGCTTACTGAAAAAACATCTTTATTTTATTACTCCGCCCTCCACGACAAGCTCCTCTTCATAATCTGCGCCATAGGTGGCTGTAAGGGTCTCTTCGTAATCTTTATGGAAAAACTGCTCCCCGCCCAGGGTCTTGATTTCTTCATTAATGCTGTCAAGAAGTGTCTGATTTCCTTTGGATACAGCCGGTGCAATGGTGTCTTTACTTCCCAGCGTGGCGATGCCTACCTTGTAGCCTTCATTTTCGCTGGCAAAAGCAAGAACCTCTGTGTTGTCATTGACCCAGGCAACGCCGTTTCCATTCTCCAGAGCATTCTTTGCGTTGGCATAGGTATCGTATTTTTGAAGTGTCAGATTCGGATAATTTTCGATGAGATACGTCTCTGCGGTGGTTCCGGAAATGACAATCAGCGAATCGTCACTGGTCAGATCATCCAGATTTTTTACCACCTTGTCAGCCGGCGATACTACACCCAGAGATACATTCATGTAAGGAAGCGCAAAATCCACCTCTTCTTTTCGCTCGTCTGTCACCGTAAAGTTTGCCAGTATCACATCCACCTTTCCGGTCTGCAGATACTCGATGCGGTTTGCCGCCTCTGTGGATACGAAATTCACCTTGACGCCCAGATCCTTTGCCAGTCTGTTGGCAAAATACACATCATAACCCTGATATTCCCCATTTTCATCGACATAACCAAAGGGGCTCTTGTCGGAAAATACGCCGATATTGATTGCTCCGCTTTCCTTGATTTCATCCAGAGTACGATACACCTGATCTGTCTTGGTCGAATTCGCTGCAGCCTGATCGTTCTTGGATGCTGCCTGTGTGGAGCTTCCGCAAGCCACCAGTCCCAGTGTCAATGCTGCTGTTAATCCCAATGCTGCAAGTTTTTTTAAGTTTTTCATAATAATCTCCTCCATCACTTAACTGATTTTTCTTTCCTCTACTTTTTTAAATTGGAATATATTTAAGAACTGTTTTGTCCGTTCTTTCTTTGGATGTTTAAATATCTCCTCCGGGGTACCCTCTTCCAGGATTTTTCCCTGGTCGATAAAGAGCACTCGGTCCGCCACGGCCTGAGCAAACTGCATTTCATGGGTCACGATGACCATCGTCCGTTTCTGCTTTGCCAGTTCCAGCATAACATCCAGAACCTCCCGCACCATCTCCGGGTCAAGAGCTGCAGTAACTTCATCGAAGAGCAGTATCTCCGGATTCATACAGAGTGCCCGCACGATTGCTACCCTCTGCTTCTGTCCTCCGGATAACTGTCGGGGATAGCTGTCTGCCTTGTCTCTTAAGCCCACTCTGTCCAGAAGTTTTAAGGCTTCCTCCTTCACATCTTTTTTGTCTCTTTTCTGTACCTTTGTCGGTGCCAGCAAGATATTATTCAGTACGCTAAGATGTGGAAACAATTCGTAATTTTGAAATACCATGCCGATCTTCTGTCTGATCCTGACCAGGTTTCCTGCCCCTGCCTCGATGGTGTCCTCTCTTAATTTTACAGAACCGCTCTGGATCTGTTCCAGTCCATTCATACATCGAAGCAGTGTACTTTTTCCACAGCCGCTTGGACCGATAATAACAACCACCTCACCCTTTTTTACTTCCAGATCCAGATCGTTCAGGATTGGCTTTCCTTCATATTCTTTTTTTAAATGATTTACCGTAAGTATGGTTTCTTCCACTTCTCTCACCCCCACTTTCTTTCCAGATATTTTGCCAGCAGGCTGATGGGCCAGCAGGCCAGAAAATACAGCACAAATACCACCAGATAGACGCCAAAAGCCGCATTTGGACTGGCTGTTCTGTTTGCCTCGATAATCTGCTGCGCCACCTTTATCATTTCCACCACACCAATCATAAGGATAAGGCTGGTGGTTTTGATCATTCTTGTGATCAGGTTGATAGACAGGGGGATCAGTCTGCGCACGGTCTGTGGAATAATCACATAGCAGTATGTCTGGCCCTTTGTCAACCCAAGGGCCTGGCTGCTCTCGTATTGATGCACCGGTATACTGATCAGTGCTCCCCGAACCAGATCGCTCATCTCTGCTGCGCCCCACAGGGTAAATACTATAATTGCAGACAGTTCACCGGTAGGCTGCCAGCCAAACACCCGGGTGCTGCCGAAGAAAACAAGAAAAAGCAGTACCAGCTGCGGCATGATCCGTATAAATTCCAGATATAATTTCAGGAAAAATTTTAAAACTACATTCTTTCCGGTCATCAGCGTTCCAAGGAGAAGTCCCAGGGGAATACTGATGACAACCGCTATAAGACTGATGCGAAGTGCGATGCCCAGTCCTCCTAACAGTCTCAGAAGGTTACTTCCCTTTCCTAAAACATCAAGCCCCAAATCCGGCATAGCGCACCCTCCTTTCTACCCACATTCCCAGAAGTGACACGGGCAGGAGGATGATCAGATAAAAGAACACCAGCAGCACCAGACTTTCTGTGGTCTTATAATACAGACCGATAAGATCCTTAGCGGTAAACATCAGATCCATGAGACTGATAGCGGAAAATACGCTGGTTTCCTTTAGGAGAAAGATTATATTTGCCAAAAATCCCGGCACACTGACGGACACGGCCTGAGGCAGTATCACATAGCGCATGATCTGGTGTGAATTCATACCCAGGCTTGCGGCACTTTCTTCCTGTATTTTATCGATGGCCTCAAAGCCGCTTCGGAAACTCTCTGCCATGTAGCTTCCGCCCAGAAAAGCAAGTCCTGCGATGCCGCACACTTCAGCACTTGTGGCGATTCCGATTTTAGGAAGTCCATAATAGATAAAAAACAGCTGGACCAGCAGCGGTGTATTTCTGCTCAGCTCTATATAAACCGCCACGATTCTTTTGAACACCGGAACACGGTAATACAGGATCACCGCACAACACAGCCCGATCAGAATCGCACACAGAATTCCGATCACCCCAAGCTTCAGGGTGAGCAGGGCAGCCTTTTCGTACATCGGCAGATATTTTTGTATGTATTCCCAGTTCATTGCAACAGCCTCTCTCGTTCTTTATTCCTGCCGCAGATTACTGCAGGGCCTGATCTAAATCTGCAATCAAATCCTCCACATCCTCAATTCCGATGGAAAGACGTAATGTATTGTCATATACACCTGCTTTTGCCCGTTCCTCCACCGTCTGGTTAAAATGCGTGGAGGACGCAGGATGTACAATCAGGGATTTCGCATCCCCTACATTTACCATATAGTCAAATACACGAACACGTTCCAGCACCCTCCGTGCAGCTTTCTGTCCGCCCCTGATTCTGACGGAGAGAATTGCGCCCGCTCCCTTGGGGAAATACTTCTTCCCCAGTTCGTAATAAGGGCTGGATGGAAGTCCCGGATACGACACACTTTCCACCTTTGGATGCTGCTCCAGATATTCTGCAATTTTCTGTGCATTATAGGTGTGTCTGTCCAAACGCAGAGAAAGTGTTTCCATTCCCTGCAGCAGATAGAAAGCCGTCTGGGGAGACATATGTGCTCCAAAATCAGTAAGATAACGGATTCTCAGACGTTTGGTGAACATTTCTCTCTTTAATGTCTCCTCTGAAATCTGATTCTTATATTCCTTATAAAAAGCATCAAACTGTGGAAATCTTCCATTTAGCCAGTTAAAATCTCCCTGTTCCACCACCAGTCCTGCTATCGCTATTCCATGTCCCGCCAGATATTTGGTGGCAGAATAGCAGGAGATATCTACTCCATAATCAAAAGGCTTCAGAAGATACGGGGTTGCAAAAGTGTTGTCAATGACCAGCGGAATCCCATTGGCGTGTGCAAGATCTGCAATTTTCTCAATATCGACGATATTCATTCCTGGATTTCCCAGGCTTTCAATATAAATTGCTTTCGTCTTTTCATTGATCGCCTTTTTGTAGGATTCTATGTCATTTTCATCCTCCACGAAGCGCCCTGTGATGCCATACTCCGGAAGTGCATGGGATAGCAGTGTGGTACTGCCTCCATATAAGGTTTGAACCGCAGCAATCTCGTCTCCGGAATTTGTCAGATTTAAGAAGGTGTTAGAGATTGCAGCCATACCGGATGCCAGTGCTAATGCCCCGCTTCCACCCTCCAGAGAAGCAATCCTCTTCTCCAATACTTCATTTGTCGGGTTTGAGAAGCGCACATAAGAATCACCCTCCTCTGAATAATCAAATAACCGCACACACCTGTCATAATCCCCCAGCTCAAAGACTGCAGTCTGATAAATCGGTACTGCCTTTGACCGGTAATGCAAAGCCGGGTTGTAACCGGCGTGAAGCTGTCTTGTAGTAAATCCCAGTGTCTCGTCCTGATATGCCTCGTAACTCATGTTTTTATTCCTCTCTTTCATTCCCCTGCACCAAAGCTTTCAGCTCCAATGCGCCTTTTTTACAGCCTTCTGCGCAGATTCCGCAGCCCACACACTGACTTGTGTCAACTTCGATTTTACCTGCTGTATTTTTTGTAAAAACAGAAAAATGACATCGTTTCACACAGCTTCCACAGCCCACACACTTTTCCTGATCGAATTGAATCAGATAAGACTGCACGGGCCATATTCTTTTACTGTCTCTGACCTTCTGGACCCGGAACAGATAGCAGCAGTCCCCACAGCAGTTACAAAATCCATCGGGATTCCATGTCTGCATGAGACCCGCCTTATTGGCAAAGCGCAGTACCTCCTTTGCCTCTTCCTTGTCAATCCGTCTCGATATTCCCCTGTCGGAATAGGAATTAAGTCCACTTTTATAGCTGAGACAGACATCGGTTGGCAGTCCACAATCTCCCAGAAGACATTTACAGTCGCAGTGGGTCCGGTAGATGGGTCTGTCATCCTCATCTACTTTTGCAAGAGCCTCTTCCAGGCTCAGGATGCGGTCCTTCGTTGGCGGTTTTTTGTAATCCTGATCCAGCCCTTCACAGTAGGCCTTAAAATACCACGCATCGATTGCCCTGCGTCCTTCTTTTGGGATCTTTCCCTGGTACTCTTCCTTTCGTGAAACACAAAAGATATCCAGATAACCGTAAAAATCATTCAGTCTGTATAATCGCTTTTCCGGATCAACGATAGAGATCACACCCCGGTGATACAGTGTTTGAATGTACGAGTCAATCTCCTGCTCCTGTGTAATCTTCTGTATAAAATCTGCGGTAAATGACTGCTCCGTAACTGCTGCGCCAAGCCAAAGATCCTTTTGTGTAAAGAAGATGTGCAGGTAGGGTCTTGCCACCTCCGGTATGTGAAAATGTTCCACAAACTTTGCTTCTGTCGAATTACTTGTATCCATGCTCTTTGTCCTTCCTTCCCATTTTCCCGGTAAGATCTCTATGCTTCTGTTCGCATCCCCCCGAGCTTTTTCTCCACACGGTTTTCAATCTGCTTTAATCCCAGATCTGCTATCAGAGCAATCACCACACACAGAATCGTTCCCCACAAAATCTTGTATACGTTCATTGTACGCATTCCGGAAAACAGCACCGTGCCAAGACCGCCTGCTTTGATCGCTGCTGCAATCGTGGTAATTCCTGTAGTGGATATGATGGAAAGTCGAATTCCAGCCAGTATGGAAGGCATCGCCAGAGGAATCTGAACTGTCCGAAGCAGCTGCCAGCTGCTCATGCCCATACCGGTTCCCGCCTCCAGCAGATTCCGATCTACATTTCTCATGCCGGTGAGAATATTCCGAAGTAATAAATATTGATTATATGCACATAACACCAGGATTGCGGTTTTGTCTCCCAGTCCCGTAACCGGGATCAGAATTGCAAACAACGCAAGGCTTGGAATCGAATAGATCACGCCAAACAACTGAATCACAAGATTCGATGCCTTCTCCGATCGGATAAGAACCAGAGACAACAGCGCCGAAACCAGCAGTGATAAAACCAGCGTTACCAGCACAAGCCACAGATGCTCTGCGAAAGCATTTCCTAACAATTCATAATGTTCTGTCAGATATCGTATCATAATTCCTCATTTCCTGTCCCGGGGGCATCCTCCATGGTCTGAATCAGGTCAGAGACAAAGCCATCCGCCGGATTTTGCCGGATCTCCTCCGGCGTATCATACTGCAGGATCTTCCCCCGGTTCATAACAATCACCCTGGTTCCCAGCTTGAAAGCTTCCCGGATATCATGGGTTACAAAGAGATATGTTTTCTTTGATTTACTGTGTATACTCTTTAGCTCATTCTGCAGTTTTTCTCGATTAATGGCATCGATGGCTCCAAACGGCTCATCCAGAAGCATAATATCCGGATCGCAGATAAGTGCCCGGGCCAGCCCGATTCTCTGCTGCTGTCCTCCTGATAATTGTGCCGGATACCGATTCCTGTATTCCTTCGGCTCCAGACCCACCAAGTGCAGCATTTCCTGTACCTTCTCTTCAATCTTCGTCTTGTCCCACTTGAGAATCCTGGGGATGGTAGCAATATTCTCATACACCGTCATATGAGGAAATAACCCGATCTGCTGAATCACATACCCGATTTTACGCCGCAGCTGTACCGGATCCTTCTTGCTGATCTCTTCATCAAACAGACGGATCTCTCCTTTATCCGGCTGATATAAACGATTAATCATCTTAATCAAGGTTGTCTTTCCGCATCCGGAGGATCCCAGAATTGTGACAAATTCACCCTGTTCAATCTTAAGACTCACATCGTCCAGTGCCTTATAACTCATGTTTGGAAACTTTTGATCCACATGTACCAATTCCACCGCTTTCATCGCTCTATCTCCTGACTTATTTGATACTGTCGTAAAATTCTTTTGCCACATCTGCGTATTCTTCTCCGTCAATATCCACCTTCGCATTTAACCCGGTAATATTTTCGGTTGTAAGTGCACTGCTAACCTTATTCAAGACCTCCGCAATATCCTTATGGGCATCTAACACCCCATCTTTGATAATCGGTGCCAGATTATAGGGCGGCCAAACCTGTTTGTCATCTTCCAGCAGAGTAAACTGTTTGTCGGTGAGATGTCCCTCGGTTGTATAGGCGGGGGCAACGTCTGCCTCATCATTTTCCAGAATCTGATATTTCAGTGAGTTGTCATATACTTTGCTGGATTTCCAGTCAAATTTGCCGTAAGCTGCCTCCAACGCCGGGATTCCGTCCTCCCGTTCATCAAACTCACCCTGAGAAGCAAACCGAAGCTCTGATGCATGCTTCTGCAGATCGGAAATGGTCTTAATTCCATATTTTTCTGCCACATCTGTCCGAATAACCAGACCCTGACCATCGTTCGCCGCAGAATAATCCAGCCAGGTAACCTGGAACTGCTCTTCATACTTTTCCTTTACGATGTCATATACCTCCTGCGGGTCTGTCAGGGGCTCCAAACCCAGCACAGAGATCAGTCCTGTTCCCGTATACTCCGGATACAGATCCAACTCATCATTGATGAGTGAGGTGTGAACCACCGAGGAGCCTATGTCGAACTTCCGCTCTACCTGGTAGCCTGCATCCTCCAGTGCCAGAGCATAAATCTCTGCAACAATTTCATTCTCCGTATAGTCCTTGGAGCCAACACGAATCGTATCCTTCTTTGCAGAAGTACCGCATCCTGCCAGTGCTCCAATTGCCAGCGCACCTGTTACTGCTAATGTAATAATACTTTTTATCCCTTTATTCATCTTCCTTTTCCTCCTGTTAAATTCTCTGATATTTTGTTGCTGACTGATAGATGCGATCCATCACGAAGCCTGTCAGAAGCGATAAGATTGCCACTGACCCTCCGCCGATATAAAGCAGATCTACTCTCATCAGGCCCAGTCCTGTAAATATAATATTGCCAAGTCCTCCGGCTCCAATATAGGATGCCAGTGTTGCACTTGCGATCACTTCAACGATTGCAGTACGTATGCCTGCATACATAAGCGGAAATGCCAGCGGCAGCTTCACCCGAAAGAAAATCCTCGCCTTTCCCATTCCCATGGCGGTTGCTGCTTCTATGGTTGCTGCCGGCAGATGAAGAAATGCCTGTGTGGTGTTCATCAGTATGGGCGGTACCGCCAGAATCACCAGCGCAACAACTGCCGGTTTGATTCCCGTTCCCAGAATCGGGAGACATATCATCAGAATCGCCAGACTGGGTACGATGCGAAGCAGTCCAAAGAAACGCTCAAACACCTTCTGTATCATGGCCTTCTTAGAACACAGCACCCCCAGCGGAACCGCAATCAGAATTGCGATTGCGGTTGTCAGGATACTGATTCCGATATGCTGGCCTAAAAGCATGAAATATTCATCTGTATGTGTAGAAAAGTAATCCACAATCTTTTCCATATAAAACTCCTCTTCCTTTGTTCCCCTTCATTTTGAGCATAAAAAAACTGGGATACCTTATCAGTTCCCAGGCAAATGATGCAGGATGCTCATCCTATCTGTACTTTTTCGGCGCAAAACACTCCATGCCAAAGCACCCGAGCACACATATATGCCTGGAATTCCTGCATTCGGCAACAGTACATCACTGATTTTAAATCAATAAACTTCTTATCCATCTTAAGTGTTCTCCTTCCCAACAGGCAGCTTCTAAAGCGCTGCTCAAATCGTAGTGTCATAATAACTCTTATTCCCTACTTTGTCAATAGGTTTTATAGTAAATATGAAAAAATATGTAAAAAATACAAAAAAGAACCGGAGCTTCTTACTGCGTCCAGTTCTTTTTGAAAAAAATCCACTTTTCTCTATCTTACTTTCCCATCTGTGCATTCCGGCGATATTCTGTCGGTGATACCCCATAGGTATTCTTGAACAGCTTCATAAAATGTTTCTCGTTATCATATCCCACGATCTGGCTGATATCAATCACCTTCTCCTCTGTCTCAGCCAGAAGCTTCTGGGCCTTTTCCAGGCGTATGGTCTTTACATAATTCACAAAATTCTGTCCGGTATACTGCTTGAAGGTTACGGAAAACAGAGAATAATTCATGGATACATAATTCGAAACCATGGCCATATTCAGATTCTTATTATAATTTTCGTGGATATAGGCAAGGGCCTGATTGATCTTCTCCTTATTCCGGTAGTCATCAAACTCCGCCGCCATCAGCTGCTTCAGCTGAAGCATCCACTCGATGAAGGCCTCCAGATATCCGCTGGCATCCTGGTAATATAGTGGCTGTCTGAGCCGTGCATAGGCGGCAACATCCATATCGATCACCTTTCGATAGGTTTCATACATATCCTTCCAGATCTTTTTCCCAAGCTTCAGCACCTCTATCGGATCTGCCTTTCCCACTCTTCCCTGGAAGAATATGGTTTTTAACTGACTCAGGTTTTTCTCCAGGTTCTCCGTACCGAACTGCCGCACAAACTGACCGGCGAATTCCTCCGGAACCTTTTCCTCATAGTTTTCCTTCTTCTGCTCTCTGGTCAGTCTTTTGCAGCGGATAAATGCCGTAATACGAGACTGTCTCGCCTCCAGATATGCATTTCGCAGGGAACGGGAGCTTCCGTACTCTGCACTGATTCCGCAGCACTCCCGGGGCAGATACTCCTCCAGGAATTTCTCTGCCGCATCGGATCGAATCAGAAAAACACTTTGCTCCTCCACACCCTTTAGCTGCCAGAATACAGCAGCATTCTCCGGCAGCTCATCTACCGGTCTTAAGACTACAATCCGGTATCCCTCACCAATCAGAGGGATCTGCAGCTGGTTTTGTATCCGCTGTACTTCCAGATCTTCCTCGGAGGAACTGAGCAGCACATATTTGAGCTGCTGATGGTCCATCTGGGTCTGAACCTGTCGTTCTTCCTCTTCTTTTTGAAGCTCTGCCTCCATCTGCTGTAAAATCTGATTGATCTTCTGACGTTCGATGGGCTTTAGGATATAATCTCTTGCCCCGCCCTTTAAGACCTCCACGGCGTAATGAAAATCGTCATAGCCGCTGAGCACCACAGTTTTTGGTGGATGAGCAAACTCCTCCAGGTGCTTAATCAGCGTAATTCCATCCATCTTTGGCATGCGGATATCTGTAATCATCACCTCGACAGGTCTGGATCTCAGAATCTCCAGCGCCTCCTCTCCGTTCTTACACTCCAAAATCTCCTCCACCGGTACATCGGACCTTGCCACCATGGAGTGTACTCCCTGACGGATCATCTTCTCGTCTTCCACAATCAGTATACTTTTCACGCCTTATGTTCCTCCACATTCTTCGGAACTGTCATGGTTACCTTGGTATAACAGTCCTTCTTTGATATCACCTTTAATCCATATTGACTTCCAAAGCTCATATTGATGCGGTCCTGGACATTCTTCAGGCCGATTCCATGCCCGCTTCCACCGGAAACCTCCATCCTGCCTTCAATCTTTTTCTCCAGAGTCTCTACCTCCTCGGGAGTCATGCCTTTGCCGGAATCCGTAACAGAGATCTTCAGCTCCTCCCCGGCAATCTCTGCCTTAATATAGATGGTGGCGTCCTCCGCCAGCTCCTCAATTCCATGTACGATGGCATTTTCGATAATGGGCTGCAGAGACATCTTGGGAATCTGGCTTTTATAAATCTGCTCCGGTATATTCAAAGACAGCTGAATTCGATAATCAAACCGGAGATTAATCAGATCCAGATAATTGACAATATAATCAATCTCATCCTCCACGGATACCACAGGGGAGGTCCACTTCATGCTGTAACGCAGTAATTTTCCAAGGGAGGTCACCGCATCTGAGATCTCATACTTTTCATCAATCTCCGCCATCATCTTAATCGACTCCAGCACATTGTAGATAAAGTGGGAATTGATCTGATTCTGCAGGGCGCGGATCTCTGAGTTTTTTGCCAGCACCTCCCGGTTAATATTCTCTTCCATCAGCCTTTGGATGCTGTCCAGCATCACGTTGAACTGCATCCCAAGCTCACCCATCTCGTCCTCGGAGCAGTGCCGGATTCTCACCGACAGATCTCCCTTTTGTACCTGACGCATGGTGGTCAGTGTCATATAAAACTGCTTAAGAATTGCCTTTACCAGCGTATTGATGATGAATACCACGATCATATACAGAAAAAGCATACCACCCAGCAGGATATTCCTCTGCGTGGACATCTGGGATAACTGTGGTTTCAGGCTGTGAAGGGAGATCATACATCCCCCCAGCTCCGGAACGGGCATATATCCCAGAATTACCTTCTCTCCCCCAAGCGTTGCCGAAAAGCAGGCTGCTTCTTCCCCTTTCATCTGGCTGGAAAGCCGGTCGAAAATAGTATTCTGATAAGTGACCCATTTACACTCCTGTGGATCTGCCTCGTTGGAATAGACATTGCCCTCTTCATCCATATAGCAGCTCCATGCATTCTCATCCACGGCAAATATATCCGGGAAGATATTGTCCATGCGGACAGCAACCTCGATGGTACCGATATCTCCTGCCTCATAGTCCTTGATCTTTGTAACCAGAGCCATAGCATGACTGGAACTGTTCATGGTTGCTTCCGGAAAGATCAGATCCTGATAGTCAAACTGCCACTTTCCGGACTGATAATTCTCTGCCCAGACCAGATCCTTCAGACGCTCCTCCCGGTAAAGAATCGGCATCATCTCGGGAAAACGGTCATTTTTGGCATAAACACGGGTCTGGTACAGATAGGGATTACTGTTTACCAGACGCTCCAGGGTGGTGATATCCTCCGCATTAAACTCCACATATTCTGAGGTGGTGATTGCCTCATTCTTTTTCAGCCGAATCAGCATATGCTCCAGATCCTTATTATTTAAGAAGGTCTGGGTTGTCATATTGCACATCTCCACCGTTTTCTGCACCTCACCATAGTTATGCTGCATATCGGAACGTATGGAATAGATCTGCTGCTGAACAACAGTTTTCTGCTCATTATAATAAAACATAAAGCAGATGATTCCCATGGGTATGAATACCAGAACTCCTATGACCAGGGTGAATTTTATATTTAATTTTTGTTTTAAAAACCATGCTTTCAGTTGATTCATCTACTGTATCCCCAGTTTTTCTTTCGCCATGTTCATCTGCTTTGTCTCCGCTTCCCTCAGTTTCTCATATCCCAGCTCCTGGCGTCTGGTCTGATACTGAGACAGCACCTGGTCAAATTCCTCATCGGAGGATGCCAAAAGCAGGGCAGGAAGTGTGATCCCCCAGGCTTCCTCTATCTGACTTTGCATCTCCGCCTCATCGGAGTTCACTGCAAAGGAGGCATCATACTGCCCTGCATAGATCGTGTAGGGGCGGGTCCACTCCCTCAAGTTGCCAGGCAGTTCCCGGGCGGAATCTGCCCACTGCAGCTGCAGCACGTTATCCTGCAGCATCCAGTAGGCATTATCCCCTCCATAGATCTTATCATATTCTGTCCGATTAGAATCCAAAAGTTCTATCACCTCGGGACGGGTCACAGCCTTTCCATCCACCATATCATACATAGAGCCTTCCACGCCCAGATACGTCAGCTTCTGCCCCTCTTCACTGAGAAGATAGGTCATCAGCTGAATAGCAAGCTTGGGATTCTTACAGTTTTTTGAAATATAGGTGATGGTCCAGCCATTGATACCTGCTCCCGGCAAAGTAGGATCATCTCCTGCAGAATTCTTTGGTCCATCCACCGGAATATAAATCTGATCCTTGTTTCTGGAATAAATCTCATATTGCTGATCCATCATGTCTGCACTTTGATAGATCATGCAGAAATAGCGTCCGTCCGCAATATTCTCCTCAGCCTGGGTGCGCTTATCGATAAAGATTTCATCACTGAGATAGCCTTCTTCTCCCATCTTGCGAAATGCTTTAAGCCATCTGATATACTCAGGATCTGTGTTGCGGTCGTAAATCTGACCATCCTTTTCATAGGGAACTGCCAGAAAGTTCTGCAGATAGCGGTCAAAGCTGACGCAGCCGTCTGCCTTGAATTCCGCAGATCCTATAGGAATCAGAGGCTTTCCGGCAACCTCGGGAAACATCTCCACTGCCGCTTTAATGGCAGACTCAAAGCCTTCCGGTGTGGTCATATCCGGACTTCCGATGGCTTCATAGATATCCTTTCGCACCATAAAGTTCTGATTGGAATAGATGTTATCGTGAGTCTCATAATCCGAAGGAGAAAAAGAAGAATTAGGGTACGCATAGATATTTCCATCCGAGTTCGTGTACCAGTCATAGCTTGCCTGATCCACTACATCGTAAAATCCAGGGTCATACTGATCTGCCAGTTCATTCAGCGCATACACCTTTCCCTCATTGATCAGCTTTTTGGCATTGGCATCCTCCCAGCTAAGGGTGACCAGATCCGGAAGGGTATCTGCTGAGATCAGAGAATTCAGCTTTTCGGTCTCATTTCCATTTGGCACCACGAAGTTAACAGCAGCTCCGGTTTTGTCTGTGATTGCCCTGGAAACCTCATTTTCCCCCCAGGTGGTGGTAAACCAGGAATAGTTAATATACCAGTCCAGAGTCACCGGTTCCTGCGTCTTGGCCTCTTTACTGTTCTCTTCTTCCCTTCCCTGCCCACAGCCTGCTGCCAGAAGAACTGCCAGTGACAGTCCCACTGCCATTCCATATCCCAATCTCTTCATCTTTTTCCCCCAGTTTTCCTTATTCCCAAAAACGCCAAAGACCTTCCCAGGATATGGGAAGGCTTGACGTTTTCAATTTGTTAGATTGTACCACATTTTTTATTCTTTTACACCACCTGCAGAGATACTGCTGATAATATATTTTGAACAGAAGCAGAATACGATAATAATCGGTACTACCGAGATAGCAACTGCCAGGTAAATCGCACCCTGATTCGCTACGATATCGGTAGAAGAGTTCAAGGTCGCTATCAATACCGGGAGCGTGAATTTTTCCTTCTTTGTCAAAATAATCATAGGTGTCAGGTAACTGTTCCAGTTTCCGATGAATGCTCCGATAGACATGGTAGCAATACCAGGTGACATAATCGGAAGTACGATTCGGTGGAAAATACTCAGTTCTTTTGCTCCGTCAATTCTCGCTGCCTCCAGAAGTGCCGGTGAAAGTGTGGACTCCAGGTACTGCTTCAGGAAGAAGACAATACCAGGTGCCGCTATTGCCGGGATAATCAGAGGAATATAGGAGTTAACCAGCTTCAAGAAGCTGACCAGATCGTAAAAACCGATCAAACCAAGCTGTGCCGGAATCATCATAAATACCAGGATGACTGCGAACACAAAATTCCTTCCCTTGAACCGGTACATAGCCAGTCCATAGGCTGTCATTGCTGAAAAATAAGCTGTGAGCAGTGTTGCCGGAATGGATATAAGTAAACTGTTAAAGAAGCCCTGGAAGATATTGAAGAATTCACTTACCACCTTCCAGTTACTTGCCAGACTTTTTCCGGGTATAAATGTCACAGAGGTCATAATCTCATTACCGCTTCTTGTTGCATTGACCAGCATCAGGAGAAACGGCAGGAGACACGCAACTGCCAGCACAATCAGTGCCAGATATATAAGCGCTTTTTTAATCTTTGTCGCCATCTTCATCCTACTAATCATCCTTTCTGCTTGCAAACTTAAACTGCATTATAGATATAACCAGAATAATCAGGAAGAGACTGTATGCGATGGCAGATGCATAACCCACCTGTTTTGTTGATCCTGTAGCGAATCCAAACTTGTACAGGTACATAACAACGGTCTGCAGACTTCCTCCAGGGTTACCTGCTGCGTATTTTCCATTAATCAGATATGGAATATCGAACATCTGCAGTCCACCAATCAACGATGTGATGGACACATAGATCAGGATTGGCTTTAACAGCGGAATCGTAATCTTCGCAAATGTCTTCCATCTGCCTGCACCATCAATGGATGCAGCCTCAAAGTAATCTGTATTGATACCCTGTACTCCAGCCATCAACACGATGAAGGAGTTACCAAACCACATCCACGCACTGATGATCGCAACTACATACGGAGCGATATTGGGATCCAACAGCCATTTGATCTGTGCGCCCTTTTCGATAATTCCGGAGCTCATCAGAATCTGGTTGAAGGAACCATACTGCCAGTCAAGTAAAGTCTTGAACAGGAATGCAACTGACGTCGCTGCAATCAGGTTTGGCAGATAGTAAAGGGCACGGAAGACACCAAGACCCTTGATTTTATACTTCATATCGCTGAATACCATGGTCAGAAGGAACGCAAGTCCCAGCTGAACTACGATATTCACACCCCAGATCTTTACGGTGTTCCAGAGTGCTCTCCAGAAAAACTTATCCTGAAATACCCGGGCGTAGTTAGCGAATCCGATGGGGGTTGGTTCCCCGAACCCCTTATAGTTCATAAAACTTAAGTAGAGTGTTCGAAGAACCGGATAAACACTGAATATTACAAATACAATCATAAATGGCAGAATAAAGAAATAACCTGCATTATTGACGTTTTTTCTTCTCTTTGGCTTTGTCACTGTAGACTGACCCTTGCTTGCCATGGATAATCCCCCTGTCGTCTTATCGATTCACTGTCAGTTCTGGATAAGTAGATTCAATCTCATCATAGAATGCGGAAATTGCATCCTCTTTGCTAGACTGTTCAGTCTTGATGGATGTGATTGCATTTGCCCATGCATCGCCGATTGCCTGATCGTAAGGTGTTACAAGAGAAAGATCGATGTTCTGAGCCTGCTCCTGCCAGAATGCATATAATTTTTCATTTCCGTAGGTTGCATTCTCATCATCTTTGTGTTTCTCAAGGGTAGGAATGTAAGATACTGCATCACCCTTGGATACGTCTAACCACCACTCCATGGTGTCTTCTGTTAAAGTACAGAATTTGATGAAATCCCATGCTGCTTCTTTTCTGTTACTGTTTTCGCTGATTCCGATGTAAGTACCGCCGTCAAAAGCACTGCTTGGTCCTTTACAAACGCCCCATTTTCCTTCTGTCTCTTTGTAGTTATCTCTCATGGTCAGAACGCCCCAGGAAGGAAGTCCGTAAGAGAATACCTGTGTTGTCTCTGTGGCATTTTTCTCTGCCTTTGCACGCTCATCATCATTCCAAAGGTCTGTTCCTGCTTCGTATACCGGGATCTCTCCAGCCATAGCGGTGTACCATGGAGCTGTCCACTGGTCAGCAAATGCGGTAAAGTTACCCTGATATAATTTTACACAGAGATCCATGTAATCCATTCTTGACTGTCCCACCTGAAGGACACCGTCTTTTACCCATGCCTCTTTACTGTCTGAGAATACTTTCATCTCACCGTCAGAAGCGAAGATCCTGTAGCCTTTGTCCTTCAGCTTCTGTGCGGTATCAAGGACTGTATCATAATCTGCATATAATTTTCCAATCTCTTCCGGATCATCTGTTCCGAATACCTCTTTTGCGATATCTCTACGATAGTAGATACCTGCCGGTGTGATCTGATAGGAGATTGCTCTCTGTACGCCATCAGCATCCTGGCCTTTTTTCCATACGTAATCTACGATCTTGTCTGCGTAATCCTGTGCGCCAAACTGATCCAGATCTGCAAGCATTCCTGCCTCGTAGTAGGTATCCAGCATCTTAGGCTCACCTACGATGATATCAGGCTCTGCCTCTCCAGACTGGAAAGCAGCCTGAATCTTTGTCGGGTAATCTCCCGGCTCAACAATAACAACTTCACATTCTTTTCCGGTTTTTTCTTTATACCGATCTGCGAAAGACTGCAGATCCTTTGTCAGTGTCCAGATAACCAGCTTGTCTCCTGAGTCCTTGGAATCATCCTTTGCCGCATCCTTGGATGTGCTTGCAGATGCTGCGCTGCTTGCGCTGCTTGCGCTCTCGGACTTTGCTGTGCTTCCTGATCCCCCACATGCCGCCATTGACATAGCCATGACGCCTGTAAGTGCCAGTGCAATTACTTTTTTCATTTTCATATAATGTATCCTCCCTTTATTCAGACACGTATGTATCTGTTTTCTTTGATATCCTTATTATATAAAGCTTCTCTTAAGTGCAAAATGTACTATATTTTAAAAAGGTGTTCTTTTTTCTTTCTCGTTCTTTTGTGGTTAAAAGATCAGTGTGGTGATGGTGTGTCCTTTCAAAACCAGATCTGTACCCATTCCGTCGATACCAACACTGGTCTCAATTGCCTTGTCCTGTCTGTTCAGAAGAACTACAACCACCTCACCAGAGGGATTGATAAATGCTGCTGTCTCAATCTCGCTGCAGTATCTGCTGCATGCCACTGCGTAGGCACCTTTTTCGATATAACGGCTGAAATGTCCGATATAATAGTAGCTGAGTCTCTTCTCAAAGTCCTTCTCCGACTCAGTGCACATAATCGGTGCTGCACAGAAATTACCCACATGATTGGGACCGCCCTTGGCATCCAGAAGAAGATTCCAGTCGAAAAATGCACTGACCTGATGGGTAAAGTTTCCGATCATATCATGGGCATACATCTCTGCCTTTTTTACTTCATTAGAATCCACAAAACGGCTGTACTCCACACATCCCTCGGTAAAGAAGATCTCCTTTTCCGGAAATGCCTCTTTTACCAGATCCAGCTGTTCAAAATGGTCTCCGGTATACCAGTGCATGGCAACTCCGTAGATAAAGCCTCTTGCTTTTTCATCCGAAAGACTTTCTTTTGCACGGTCATAGATAATCTCCTTATTGTGATCCCATACCAGAATCTTAATATCACCCAGACCGTGAGCTGCCAGCGTTGGAGCCAGGAAATCACGAACCAGTACCATCTCTTCTTTTGCGGAATAGATACAGGAATCCCAGGTCTGCACCGCTGCAGGCTCATTTTGCACTGTGAGATAAGTAAGCTGCAGACCCTCTGCTCTCAGATGCTCCAGATACACTGCCACATACTCTGCCCAGTCACCATAACACTCCTCCTTCAGCTGACCACCGTGATTCATCTCACCGTTCGTTTTCATGTAAGACGGCGGGCTCCAGGGAGACAGCAGCAATTCAATCTTCTCCCCCTTAACTGTGCACGCATCCTGAATCAGAGGCAGAACATACTGATTGGCTCTCGTCATATCAAACTCACTGAGACCATCCTTTGTCTGCTCCACTGCCGCATAATTCCCCAGAGCAAAATCACAGCTGTTAATATGTGTACGCCCCACATTATACCTCAGCCCATCCTCAGAAAAGTAAGCCTTCAAAAACCGCTCCTTCACCTCATCATCAAACTTACTGTAACAATACCCGGCACTCTCCGTAAATGCACCGCCAAACCCTTTCATCTGCTGTCTTCTAATCTCCGGAAAAATCCGGATCTGATTCATACACCCAATCGCTTTTGCCTGAACCTCTTCCACTTCCCAAAAACTCTTCTTCTTCTCATCTGTCGTTATAATTTTCATCAAATACCCCTTTTCCACTTAACGAAGCTGTCATTTTTCAGTGGGCGCCGGCAGTCATGCCGCTGCTCACTGTTTCGGAGTCCAAGAGCATACACAGTGCAATTCTTTTTGCGAAAAGCGTAAGCGGTGAGCATAAACTCGCTGCGCTCAGACAGTATGCTCACTGCTTACAACGCAAAAGGAATTGCGCTGGTATGCTTAGGACTCCTGCAAAGGTGGGCAGCGGCATGACTGCCGGCGCCGACTAAAAAATGACAGCTTCTGTTTATTCTTAAGCCATTAGTGTCATTTCGATTTGTTTTGCGTTGCCTTTTCGAATCTCTTCTACGATAGCTCCTTCAATTCTTTCAGTAAAGCTTATCACTTCTCCAGCCATGGTTGTGATCTTTCCGCTGGTGATCTGATACTCTCCTGGGATATAATCCTCCCGAGCCTTCAGATGGTATACCACAGGGATTTGGCCCCGGAATACTGCTTCGATTTTCTTGTCTTCCCCAACCAGGTATGCCGGGATCAAAGGTTCAAACTGAAGTGCCAGCTTTCCATCCTCATAGACAAATGGCTGTTTTCCAAACATCATAATCTGCCACATCTGCAAAAATTCTGCGGTGGAACCGCTCAGCCGTGACACGAAGCCTTTACCGTGAATCTTCTCATCCGGGTTTGCAGAGCTTGCCAGGAAGGAAGAATTCTCGAACAGACTTCTTCCATAGACCTTTTCATCTAAAAATGGAACTGCTGCCTTGTGGAAATCCTCCAGATATTCCGTATAAAGTCCTGATTTTAACAGCTCCAGCAGATATTTATACTCCATATGAAGCCAGATGGATTCATTTTCCAGCCATCCCGGAGTAAATGCCTTGCATCTTCCGATCTCAAAGGAAGCGTCCTTCAAGGAGGTGTTGACCTTGTACATCTGAAGCTTCTGATCGTAAAGCTGACTTCCCTTTACCTTGCTGTAGATCGTCTGTTTTTCTTCCATGGACGCATCCAGCTTTAAGTGGCGTACCGGCCCCTCCAGGAAAGCTGGCATCAGTACCAGTTCCACACTGGTAGGCAGGATTCCGGCTTCGGTCTTTTCGTATTCTTTCACATTATAATAGAAGTAAGCAGGACCAATTCCCTTTCCATAGGCAACAGCTTTCTTAATTCCTGCTGAAACTACCATCTTGAATGTCTCCAGCTGGTTCAGCAGGGCCTGTACATCCACGCCCACTTTCTCACCGCTTACCTGGGTGTCTGTTTCCTTCCAATACTGCTCTTTTTTATCATTTACCTCGTTCCAGTAGGCAAGCTGCGCCTCAGACCGGGCAAAATCTTCTCTGTGCTTCTTTGCTGCCTGAGCGATTGCATCTGCAAAATCTGCCACTTCCTTCAACAGCTGAATCTGCGTGGATTCCTGATATTTTTTCATAACCTGAATCAGATACTCCAGATTTCTCTCCAGCTCATAAGTCTCACACATGGAAGAGCCCAGGATACCCGGAAGTCCGTTCAGCGCATCATACCAGCCTGGTTTTCCGCCTTCCATCTCTATCCCCATGCCGTAAGGATCCAGAGCTGCCATCTTGGTTACGCAAAGAAGGTAAATCTTCTCAAACAGCGTTGCTGTCACTCGATTCTGATCCTTATCCAGCGTATAATCAGAAACCGGATTCAGCTTTCTTAAGTAGTTGTACTGACGGATTCCATTGGCCGTCTCCACATAACGCTCTCTTCTGGGGAGGAGTCCGCAGGCTGCCTGCTTGTAGCTGTAGGTGTGATCCTCGAATAACAGCTTCTCTTCCCGATCCGGATAAACACTGACGTAGCTTTCCACCAGATCCAGATTATAGGTCCAGTGATCACTCCAGCAGCCCTCGATGAAATCTGTCTTCTGCTCCGGCACTGCCTGCTCCATCACCTGCTCAAACAGCTGATCTGCTTTTGTCTGATCTCCCTTACTCTGATCCAGTAATTCCTCATACTTGGCTCCCGGTGTAAAGGAAGTCTCTTCCCCCGGAAGGTGATAGGTAATCTTCTCAATCCCCAGTGGATTGTAGCCATTTAACTGAATGCAGTCATAGAAGATATGGATGTTCTGATCCGTCACAACAGGGGAAAACAGCACATCACTTCTTCGATTCTGATTGACATCACGGAAGTTTCCATTTCCCTGTGAGAAGAATTCCGGCTGCATACGGAAGAAATTATAATCTCTTTCGATATCTCCGTGTTTTCTGGAATATACATAGAACAGCTTGTCCTTACCCAGCGTAATCGGATAGCCTCCCCGAAGCACATTGTCCAGATAGGTCTGTCTGCAATACTCATCAAAGACCTGATCACCGGTCTTTGTACCGATGCACTGCGTCACCTCTTCGGTCAGCTGATTGGCAATTGCTCTCTTACCGCTGAAATAATCTTTTTCTTTTGCTTTTTTTACAACCTGCTGCAGCAGTTCCTTGTTGCTGCTTGCTCCGTATACCTCATAAAAGGTAACAGATGCTCCGGCTTCCAGCGTCTTTTTCGCCATAAAGAAGCAGCATGGCAGATGATTCTGTGTCATCTGTTTTTCTCTTATCAGTGTATCGATGTTATGCTTCTGGAAAGCAAGCGGCTGCTCCAGCGTTGTATCGTAGGAGAATAAATGCTCCTGGCTTACCACAACCGGCAGAAGCTCCTTCTCCTCATCATAAGCAAATCCAAAATGTCCGCCCCTGATCTCTGTTACCTCAGCGGAATCTGTCATGTCTACACGTACTTTGCTGTAAGGCACTCCTGTCTCGTGGTCCTGAACTTCCATCCACGCCTGGCTTGTCTGCGCCATATCCTTCATGCTGGGAAGATCTACGCCGAAGGGAATCATCTCTGTCATACCATCTACCAGCTCCAGATCAACCCTTTCTCCGCCCATATTCGTGATAGTAACCTCACGAACAAGGCCTCCCAGACGCTCCTGCGGCAGTGTATAATAGCAGACGGAGGTCCGGATCCTGGCTGTCTTATCTTCCTCCTGAATCACCAGCTCATTCATGCCGATATGCATGGTCTTTTCTGTGGCGTCCGAAGCAAAGCTCTCCCGGTATTGTCCATTTACCTTCATAAAGGTACGAAAGCCCATCCGCTTTGTCCGCTGGTATGCCTGATGTGCCGGGTAAAACTCCATGATGGAGTGATCCTTATCCTGCACGCCAAAGCTGGTGATGCACTGTCCCCGATTTACATAATAACACCAGATCGGAATTCCTTTGATGCCGCTGACTCCCGGAAGAAAAGAGGCGAAGGTTGATGTCTTATCGTATTCTGGTATCACGAATCTGTTCTTGTTGTCTATCATAATATCTCCTTCTTGATCTAAATTCGATTTTTTATCCTAAGATTACTTTGATCTCATGTGGCACTGCAGGATCCAGCTGTTCTATGACACTTCTCTTAATCTGCGGACACTCCACTTCATTTACTTCATAGCCGGTACCATCGATGCGGATATCCTCGATCTCGTAATCTCCGATTTCCTTATGGGCTTCATTCAGATACACAACCTTCAGGCTGCGTCCGGCAAAGGTACAGCAGATTGCTGCCCGTCCATCGGTGTCAAACTGCTCCGCTAAAAGCTTCGGATGAATCTGCAGATCTCCGGATACACCCTTTACTCCATACATTTCCGTGAGAACGGTGAATACATACCAGCTTGCTGCTCCTGTCAGATAGTGATAGCAGCCTCGTCCCCGCTCATTATAATACTCCGGAATTCCCGGATAGATATGACTGCTCTCAAAGTTCATTCCCTGCCGATACAGAGCGTTCAGTGCTTTGTATCCCTCTTTTACGAAGCCCTTCTGATAAAGGCTGTAGGCATACATCACTGCCATATGGCTGAATACAGCACCATTTTCCTTATGACCATAGGCAAAACCGAACATTCTTCCCATATCAGCTTTTACCTCATGGAAATTCGTATTCAGACGATAGCCTCCCATCCGCTCTTCATACAGATATTCATCTGCTGCCTTGGTGATGGCTGCAATCTGTTCATCACTGGCAGTGCCGGACATGATGGTAAATACCTGACCTGTCAGCATCATCCGCACATTTCCATTTATCACACCTTCTACCTGATTGCAGTGATTGTCATAATATCCGTTAAACCACTGATTGCCTGCACTGTCACCAACCAGCTCTTTCTTTCTTATATTCAGCTGAATCCACTCTGCCTTGCTCTTCAGATCTTCCTCCAGCTCCTCCAGACGAACACTGACCTTATGACCGGAAAGCGGCCGGCTTACAAGCCTGCGATACTGCTTCAGCACCTCTGTTTTCTGTCCCACAGAATTGTACATGGTTGCCGGCTGACGTAAAAGCTGCAGCACCTCCTCAGCCAGAAATACCTCCTGGAGCTCCCGCTCTGTCCTCAGCTTATGTGCCAGCCTGGCAAGCGTCAGAAGATTACCGCTGTATGCTGCTGTAAATGCAACGCTTTCTCCATTTTCCTCTGCCATATCCAGTCCGTCATTCCAGTCTGCGCCCCGAAGACGTATGTGATTATGCATTCCCACATCATAAAAGGATGCCAGATGCTGGATCAGAATATGCTCCAGAACGCTTCCTTTATAAGGCTGATTTTCTACGGTCTGCTGATATTCTCCCTCATGGAAGTAGGTATTCTCCTCCAGAAGGATCGAAGTGTCTCCGGTCTGCTGGATGTACAGATTCGTGGTGATCAAGGGCCACAGACCATGATCCATCCAGACTCTCGGGATGGCATTACGGTCAGCCTTGAATTCTCCGGGCTTATTGCCAATAATCGTGGCATTCGTTCCATCCATACGCACGCCGCCAAAGTAGCTGATCAGATTTCCTCTCACCTCACCTGGCTCCAGCAGAATCAGTGCAAGACTGTCCTGCCACAGATCCCGCCATCCTCTGCCGCCCCGGCCATAATCGTGATGGGGCATGAAGGAACATCCATAGATCCTGCGAAGTGTAGGCTGAATGCTGACCCATCCCATCCACTGGTCAAAGGCATCATCCCCGGATTCGCATCGGATAATCTCCTGATTTTTCCAGAAGGCTTTCGCATCTAAAAATGCCGCCTCCATCTTTTTCTCTTCCAGATACTCCATACCGGACCGGTTATAGCTCAGTACGACGCAATAGGTACGAGACTCTCCCGGCTGCAGTGTCACCTGTGCAAAACGAATGCCGCCCATAACCTCATAACCTTCTGTCTCTCCCTCTGTCTGGCAGGGAACCTGATCATCTACAACTGCTTTTGGCCAGAAAAAGCTGCCACCTTCTCCGATAAAATCCTCCACTACCGGATAAAATCCTACCGGAAGCTCTCCTGACTCACCGGATGCAAAGATGCTGTAGGTTGTCTCATTTTTCTTATGTCCTCTCTCGTCAAAGGACAGGGTGGGCTTTACGGTAATTCCACATTTCTCCAGCGTGGTACGTCCCAGCAGGGAAGTTACATGGCGATGATCACGAATATTATCAGCACTTCTTCCATAAACCGGTATGGCCACAATCGGGGTAATCTTCTTCTCCTGCTCTCCGCTGTTACAGATCGTAACACTCATAAGCTCCGCTGTTTCTCTGGTTGCAGGGCAGAAGTAACGCACATCTGCTTCTATTCCAATATGTTTATTTTTTCTCTGTACACGCTGCCACAGCTTTCCTGCTGTAAGCTTTGTCTGATCTCCCAGTGCAGCATCCTTGCTGTGCATCTGCTGCCACATGGATTCTCCTGTGGCTGACCATGGAATATTCCCCTCAATCTGGCACCAGAAATTCCTTCCGGACATGCTGCTGTGCAGATTCTCCGGGCTTACCGGCTCCAGCATAAATGTATTCTGGTCCAGCTTGCTGTCCCCGCGAAAATCCGGCGCCACATTTCCCATCGTGGGTGCCTCATTCGCCACAGGAAAATACAGATAACTGTTCTCCTGGGGATTGTCTAACGTAAATGTTCCATCCTGATTAATAAATTCTATTCCCATATTGGCCTCCTGTTGATCGTGCTGCTGCATAACTGTTTTAGTCTAATTCTATTTGATTTTGGCTGAGGATACAGTGTACTTATTATTAATTTGGTATCTAATTTTTATACAAAAAAGAAAATGGCAGGGAATAAGAAATTTGCCCCAAATTTGAATCAGATAACTGCCACCAGAATTTTTACTCATTAGGAATAAATCACAAAAAAAGTAATCGCCCTCGGTCTGGTAAACTAAGGCGATTACTTTAATCAACTTACAAATCCGGGCTAACCGTCTATCGGTAGCACCTTTTTATACATGTATATTAGCATTGCATTAAAAATATGTCAAATCAAAGTTTGAATCAATAGATGTGCTTATTCAAACTCAATATCTTTTATAATAATACTTTTCTCAGTTCTTCGCCGCTTTTTGCACTTAAGTATGCAGGAGCGATATCGAAGACGGTTTTGCAGCCGGTCTGGCCCTCTTTTGCGAGGCGGTAGGCAGCTCTTGCATAGGCAACGATGACGCAGGAGGTGAACTCCGGATTAGAATCCAGCTTCAGACTGTACTCGATCAGATGGTTGTTTTCCTGATTCCAGCCGGTCTTTCCGCTTCGAAGGACAAAACCGCCATGAGGAATTCCACTGTGGTCACGTTTTAGTTCTTCTTCGCTGATAAAATGAACCGTTGTGTCATAGTCGGAGAAGTAGTTTGGCATGGTCTTAATCTCTTCTTCCACTTTAGCAGCATCTGCGCCCTCTTCCAGAACTACAAAACACTCTCTTGTGTGTTTCTCACGAGTGGAAAGTGTCGGGGTTTCTCCACGACGTACAGCCTCAAGTGCGGCCTCTACCGGAATCGTGTACTGCTTTGCATCTCTGACACCCTGGATACGGCGAATCGCATCCGAATGTCCCTGGCTGACACCTTTTCCCCAGAAAGTGTAATCTGCACCATCCGGCAGGATTGCATTGGCATACATACGATTCAGAGAAAACATACCCGGATCCCAGCCTACAGAGATAATGCCGATCTTTCCGGATTCCTTCGCCGCTGCATCCACATCTGCAAAATGCTCCGGAATTCTTGCGTGGGTATCAAAGCTGTCAATCACATGAAAAAGCTTTGCATATTCCGGTGTCTGTTTCGGAAGATCCGTCGCACTTCCTCCACAGAGAATCAAAACATCTATCTTATCCTTCCAGTCCTCCACCTCAGAAACCCTGCATACTGCTGCGGTCTCTGTGAGAATCGAAACTGTAGAAGGATCCCTTCTTGTAAATACCGCTGTCAGCTCCATATCCGGATTCTGCTTAACAGCACACTCCACACCACGTCCAAGATTTCCATACCCTAAAATACCAATTCTAATACTCATATCTATCATTCTCCCTTTTCAAACAAATAATTTGCAGACCTCAGTGTCTTGACAGTTTCTCTGATTTCTACTGCTATAGTATAGCGTATTAGTCGGACGCTGAAAAGAGAAAATTGCAAAATTCCCTGTTCCCGTCAAATTTTTCCTTTTCCCTAACGTACGAATATGTTGGCGAACAATACTATGATTGGCAGGGCGATGACGGTTCGCTCCAGGAAAATAAGGAATAATTTCCACAGATTCAGCGGAATCTCGCTCTTCATAATGATAACGCCAACCTCCGTCAGATAGACAATCTGAACAAGGGAGAGAATACCGATGATAAATTTGGTCTTTACTGCAGTAATTCCAGTGATTAACAGCGCCGGGATAAACATATCTGCAAAGCCAACCAGAGTTGCCGGAGCCACGGTAAATGCCTGCTCCACGCCCAACAGCTTCAGATACATTCCCATAGGATAAGAAATCCAGTTAAAGATCGGTGTGAAGGTGGCAATAATCAGGGCAATCGTTCCCCAGGAAGCAACAATTGGAATCAGATCAAAGAGCATACCCACCACAACCTGCACACCGCTTAAGAGCACTGTCTTCAGATCAAACTGATCAGCCCGCCTGCAGCTCATCTCCAGAGCATATGCAAGACGTTTCTTCTCCGTGGGAACCTCTTCATTAATCCGCTGACCCGTCTTTTCCTGATACGTATTCGGAATTCTGCTGATGGGGGGAATTCTTACAAGAATAATGGCAAGAATCACACCTACAATACAGATGGTCAGATAAAAGGAGGGAAACAGATTCTCAATTCCCACCGTAGTCGCAATCAAAAGACAGAAGGGAATCGACACAAGGGAGAAGTTTGTCATAATATAACCCGCTTCCCGCTTGGTGTAAAAGCCCTTCATATACTGCTCCCGAGTCAAAATAACGGCAGCATTGGATGCTCCGAACCAGGATGCCATCAGATCTACGGAAGCACGTCCCGGCACATGGAACAAAGGCCGGACAACAGGCTTTAAAAGCACACCCAGAAACTCCATAATTCCGCAGTCTGTCAAAAATGGCAGGATAAAGCTAAAGGAGATGACGATGCAGAACAGGGTTCCGCAAAGATCAATAATTGTTGCCCCGGTATCCACAGAAGTAACAATCTCTGGGCCAAATCCAAACACCACCATAGCTCCGAATATAGCACCCAAAATCTTGGACACCACATACATAGGCGTGGTGGAAAATGCCTTGCTCAGGTATTCATTCTTCCGTATAAAGTCTGGTTTTGCAATCCAGTCAATCAGACTCATCACCGCAGAGACCACCAGCAAAAATAAAATAATGTAGGGCAGACTGCCTCCCAGCAGATTCTTAATCCCACTCTTTAGAAAATCCAGCAGGGTTGTAAATGACTCTCCCTGAGGGATTGGCACAAGAAACATCAGGATTCCAAACCCGGATCCCAGGATAAACTTTAAAACATTTTTTACGTTGATATAGTTTTTTTCCATTACCTTCCTCTTTTCATCTACTGATCTATTCCTTTTTTGCTGGATTTTAACGGTACTCTTCAACCAGCTTCATTCCCTCAAAAACCATATCCTCACTTACCGGATAAGGCAGATGCTCCATATCCGGGCCATTGACAGTCTCCGTGAGCACCGGCTGCAGCACTTCCCGGTTCAGGGAAATCTCCATCTCCCTTAGTGTCACCGGAATTCCAAGCTCCTGCAGGAAGGCTCTCACCTGTCCCAGCTGCTCCGTCTGTCCGTCAATTGCCAGCTGTACCAGAACGCCGTATGCCACCACATCACCGTGAAGATACTTTTCCTCAAATCCAGGCAGCAATACCAGGCCATAATAGACCGAATGGGCGATGGCACAGTTATAATCATCCAGCACCATCAGGGACACCAGACCCGTGCTCACGATATTGGCCAGCACCGCCTGCTCAAGCTCCCAGGAAGCATGCGCAAGACGACAGTCTGCCAGCGCCTGCACCCCATGCTCACGCAGGGGTTCATAGCACATATTACTGATCTCACGACCCAGGGCCGAGCTGTGATCCAGCTTGTCACCCCTGGCTGCCAGATGGCATTCAAAATGCTTTCCGATGGTGTCACCCATCCCCGCCCGGAGGTATCTCCATGGTGCATGAGCGATAATATCCAGATCAATAAAACAGTGTCTGGCTGGTTTCTCATAAAAATAAAAGCTGTCAAAATTTCCATCCTGCCGATACACCACAGACAGTGCCGTAGTGGCCGCACAGGTGGAGGCAATGGTGGGAAATGTAAACACCGGAAGTCCTGCCTTTTGGGCCGTACCCTTGGCAGTGTCCAGTGCTTTTCCACCGCCCATGCCAAAGATCATCTCGGCGCCGCTTTGCTCTGCCAGCCGGGCCAGCTCCTCCATCCTTTCGTAGGTGCAGTCCGCTCCGAAAAGCTCCGTCTGCACAATTGTCAGAGGGGAATCCGCCAGTGCCTGCACCAGCTTCTCCTTACCTGCCAGAAGCGCTCTCTCGCCTCCGATCAGAAAGATCTTCTTTCCAAAGTCCTGGCATACGCCGGGTACTTCTCTGTAAATCCCTGTTCCAATCGTATAATTGGTAAAAAACACAGAATAAGAACCCATCTGTTACACCTCCAGCAGCTTCTGTAATTTACCCAGTCTTGCTATGGCCTCGTCTATGGTAGCTTCCTCTCTGGCAAAATGCAGACGAATCAGATGATTCACCTCTTCTTTGAAAAAGCTTGATCCCGGAACTGCAGCAACACCAACATTTTTAATCATCCATTCACAGAAGTCCAGATCCGTATAACCTGCAAACTGCTCCAGTGCCAAAAACTGTGAGATATCCACCAGAACAAAATACGTTCCCTGGGGAACATTATGCTTCAGACCGATGGAGTCCAGACCATCCAGAAAATGTTTTCTTTTCCCTGTATATTTTTCCAACAGCTCCTGGTAATAGCTTTCCGGAAAATTCAGTCCAACGGTGGCCGCTTCCTGCAGGGGTGCCGCCGCCCCAACCGTAAGAAAATCGTGTACCTTTTTCGCTGCCTCGATCACCTGGGCCGGCCCGATCAGATAACCCAGTCTCCATCCGGTAATCGAATAGGTCTTTGACAGGGAATTACAGGTGATCGTGTGCTCATACATCCCCGGCAGAGACGCCATACAGGTATGATGATTTGGTGCATAAACCATATGCTCATACACCTCATCTGTAATAACGAAGGCATCGTACTTCACGGCCATATTACCGATCACTTCCAGTTCCTCTCTGGTAAATACTTTTCCACAGGGATTGGATGGATTGCAGACAATAATCGCCTTCGCCCCCTGCTGAAATCCGTCCTCCAAAAGGACAGGATCAAAGTGATACGTTGGGGGAACCAGCGGAATATAGATGGGATCCGCACCGGACAGGATGGCATCTGCACCGTAATTTTCATAAAAAGGAGAGAATACCAGAACCTTGTCCCCGGGATTGCAGACCGTCATCATGGCACACATCATAGCTTCCGTACCGCCGCAGGTTACCACAATCTCCTCCTCCGGATCGATGGTGCGTCCGATGGCCTTCCCCTGCTTTCTGGCCAGTGCCTCACGGAAGTTCTCGGCTCCAAACGTAATCGAATACTGATGAGGTCCCGCATATGCGGCCTTTGCCAGGGCATCCATAATCTCCCTTGGAGGATCAAAATCGGGAAATCCCTGGGAAAGGTTGATTGCATCATACTCGTCACTGATTCTGGTCATACGTCTGATGACGGAATCTGTAAATGTTCCTACTCTGTTACTTAATTCTGGCATAAATTTGTTCTCCTTTATCTGATTTGCTGATTTTCTTTTTTGTTTTAATTCCTGTTTTCATTCCTGTTTTATTTTGATTTTGACTTCTTTTTACTTCTGCTTTATAATAAAGTATACCGTTACGGTATAGTCAAGAGAGGAGTGTATAATTATGCAGAAAAACCGTGTACCATGCATAAAGACCGGAGATTTTGCCCACATGTGTGGAACGAATAAGCGAACTCTCATCCATTATGATGAGATCGGTCTCTTTTCTCCCGCCTATACAAATGAACTGGGCTACCGCTTTTACTCTGAGGATCAGTGTGATGTGTTCCAGACGATTGTCTGTCTAAAAGAGATAGGCATGCCCCTGAAAGAGATCAAAGCCTACATCACCGGGCGCAGTCCCCAGAACTTAAAAAAGCTGCTGGATGAGCAGCATCAGAAAATCCGGTCTGAGATTGCACATCTGAAGCGGATTGACCAGGTGATTCAGACCAAGCGTGACCTCGTAACCTTAAGCACCATGGTCCAGCCTGATCAGGTAACCCTGGAAACCTGCCCGGAAGAATACCTGATCTTAAGTGAAGCGGTGAACAGCAGCTCCCATGACAAAATCATTCACAGACTGTATGAGCATATCGCCTTTTGTAATGCCGCCGGGCTTAATGCCGGGCACCCTTATGGTGCCATGCTTTCCACAGACAAGGTGGCAGGCGGCATTTACGATACCTACGCATATTTTTTCACAAAAATAACTGCCCCGCCGGAAGGACATCTCTGTTATGTCAAACCGGCTGGCAGCTATGCCATCACATATTTAAAAGGAAACTATTACGAGGCCGACGAAGCATTTGCACGGCTTCTGTCCTACATCCAAAAGCAGGGGCTGACCATGTCCGACTACGTCTACAAGGAAGCAATCCTGGATGAAATTGCAGTGCGTTCACCCCGGGAATTTCTGACGAAAATATCGATTCTGGTTACCGACTCTACTGATCGCCCAGACTTTCCTGCATGAGCTGCTCTCCTGCTGCGCAGGGTGAAGGCTGTCCCTGATAAGTCTATCGGTGCTCCACCTTTTTCTTTAGTCCCAGTCCCAGGATCAGCAGCAGCGGAAATACGCAGGCAGCCAGGATTCCCACCTTCAGATTATCCTGAAACAGACTGGATATCTCCCCCACCAGTGTGGGGCCGCCGGAGCATCCCAGATCTCCCGCCAAAGCCAGAAGTGCGAATAATGCCGTGCCACCCCGTCGCATGGAGCCTGCTGCCATACTGAAAGTACCCGGCCAGAAGATTCCCACAGAAAAGCCACATATGGCGCAGCCAATCAGACCCACCGCCGACACCGGAACCAGGGAAATCACCAGATAGGAGATCATACACAGAATTCCACTGTAAAACATCATGCTCTGTACCCGAATCTTTTCGCCGAATTTTCCATAAAGTGCCCGGGCAATACCCATACAGATGGCAAATGACATAGGTCCTGCCAGATCCCCCACAGTCTTAGATACCTGCAGACCTTTCTCTGCAAAGGTAGATGCCCACTGGCTCACCGCCTGCTCACTGGCACCTGCACACATCATCAGAAGCATAAAAACCCAGAAGATTTTCTGCCGGAAAAGCTCCGGGATACTCATACCCTTTTCACCCTCCGCAATCAAAGTATCCATCGGCACCTGGGTGAAAAAGATACCATTTAGCACTGGAACCAGTGCCCAGATCACCGCCAGCACCTTCCAGTTGGAGATGCCAAATACTGCAAAAAACAAGGTGGAGATCAGCACAACTCCCACATGCCCCCAGCAGTAAAAGGAATGAAGCAGGCTCATAGCTGTCTCCTTATTCCTGGTGGGACACGCCTCTACCACGGGGCTTACCAGAACCTCAAGAAGCCCACCGCCGATGGCATAGACCATAACCGCAATCAAAATTCCCAAAAATGGATCTTCCATACGATCCGGCAGAATCACCAGCAAAATCAAGCCCGCCGCTGCGCAGGCATGGGCGATTAGCATCGATGCCCGATACCCGATCCGATCCACAAAGGTAACAGAAACCAGATCGACAGCCAGCTGCAGCACAAAGTTAAAGGTAATCAGCATGGTAATCTTCGACAGTGGAATGTCATAGGATGACTGAAATGTCAAAAATAATAGTGGAATAAAATTGTTGATAATTGCCTGCACAATATACCCTGTGAAACAGGCATAAAGTGTCTTGTTGTAATTCTTCGTCATGTTGTGATCTCCCCCGCAAACTCAAGTGTACTCTTTCTAAGTGTAATCCGTCTTCTTGATTATCAGCTATCCTTCCAGATTTTTCAAGCTGAAAATTGCGCTGTTTTGTGCACTTTTGTTCACTTTTTGCTTCCGGGGAATCCTTCCAGTCACTTAATAGGCAATCAGCTCATACCCCTCTTCTGTCACCAGCACCATCACTTCCCACTGGGCCGAGGGCTTTCTATCTTCCGTATAGATGGTCCATTCATTTTCCTCATCCACGAAGATCTCATCGGTTCCCATGTTTACCATGGGTTCTATGGTAAATGACATGCCTGGCGTCATAAGCATTCCTGTATTTTTCTCTGTGGTATATCCCACATAAGGATCCTCATGGAATTCCAGTCCTACGCCGTGTCCGCCTACCTCACGCACCACGGTGTAGCCATGCTGCAGCGCATGCTGGTGCACCGCATATCCCATATCTCCCAGACGGGTCCAGGGCTTTACCATCTCAAGTCCCTTCTCCACACACTCCTTCGTCACCCGGACAAGGCGTTCTTTCTCCGGACTTACCTCTCCGATGCAAAACATCCTGGAAGAATCTGAAAAATACCCCTTATAAATCGTTGATACATCCACATTGATGATATCACCGGATTTTAGCTTTACGTCCCCGGAGGGAATTCCATGACACACCTGGTCATTGATGGAGGTACACACACTCTTTGGGAATCCCTGATACCCCAGCGGTGCCGGTATTCCACCCATGGAAATTGTCTTTTCATGGACAATTGTGTTGATCTCTTCTGTTGTCATCCCCTCGCAGATCTTTTCTGCCACTGCATCAAGCACTGCGATATTGATCTTTCCGCTGTCTCGCATTCCCTGAATCTGTTCCTGATTCTTGATGATCTTTCTGGGAGGAATCAGGCAGCCTCTTGCCTTAAATTTCTCCAGCTTTGCGTCATAGTCAGCGTGGCAGTGCTTATACTTTACACCACTTCCACACCAGCAGTCATCATTACGTCCTAATTTGTGAAACATCTTTCTTCCTCTTTTCCTTTAATATTGCTGCAGGATTCCGGCATAGAATATGACTTTTCCTGTAATCCGCTCCTTGATGACAGAGCCGAAAGCCCGGGAGTCATTAGACTTTTCCCGATTATCTCCCAGGATAAAATACTTGCCTTCCTCCACCGTCAGCGGATACTCCACGTTTCCTTCCTCCGGCAGCGTGTCCCCAAACACATAAGGCTCTTCCACTTCCACATCGTTTACATAAAGCTTCCCCTCTCGAAGCTCCACCACATCCCCGGCCTTCGCCACGATGCGCTTTACATAAAACTCCCCCGAGGGCATCCGAACCGCTACCACATCTCCCACCTGATATCCGGTGTTCAGCCGGTTAAATAATACCAGCTGATTGTTCTGCAGTGTGGGATACATAGAACTGCCATTCACCAGCGCCGTCCCCACTACAAAGTGAAACAGCAGATATATGACCACAATCATCAGACATACGCTGACCAGATCATAGGCCATCCGCTCCTGCCAGGTCCAGGCAAGCTTTCGAATCCGCCAGGTCGACTTCCTGGGTTCCTGCAAAACGATGGTTTCCTTCACCTTCTCCAGTATATCGTCGGAGCTGTCCCCCGGGGGACAGACAGGTGAATCCTTCGTTATCTTACTATCCTTCTCTTGTATGTTTTCTTCCTCTATCATATGGCATCAATTTCTCCTGATTAATTGAAAAGCTTCTACACGCCCGCAGCATTTTCTCGTGCTGCAGGAGGTATTTCAAATATACCCATGAGGATAGTATAGCACAAAACAGGATTTGTGTTATACTATCCGTAGAGAAAAAAGTTTTATGAAGGGAGTATTTTTTTTATGAAGAAAATGAATGAGGTGAAGCTTATACAGCTTATCCTGTTTTCCATACTAACAATTCTCAGTATTGTGCTGATTCTGCTGGATCCCGGCACAAGAAATTATGTTGCGAAAAACAGTCATATTCTTGTAATCTGTGTGATACTCTGGGTGACATTAATTCTGTCCTTTGTCTTTTTGTATCTGGACTTTCACCTTTTTTCCATCTTTCACAAAAATGTAACACAGCTGGATCATGTGGCCCATGCCGACACCATCAGTGGTATAGCGAACCGCTTCAGCTGTGATTCTCTGATTGAAAAGTATATCGGTGCACCGCTTCCTGCCAATATGGGTTGTGTTATGATTGATATCACAAATATCATTGACATCAACAAAAAGTTTGGGCGTCAGGCCGGAGACGATGCAATTCGCCGTTTCTCCGACACGATGCATCTGGTTGCCGCCGGGCAATGCTTTATCGGCAGAAATGGCGGTAATAAGTTTATTGCACTTTTTGAAAACTGCAGTGCAAAACAGCTGACCGGATTCGTGGATCGTCTCCATGCGCAGCTTCACCAGTTCAATCTTCAGCCAGACATCCCACACATCCACTGCCAGTACGGGGTTGCATTTCACAGTGATGCTGATTCAGAGGCAAATGACAGTATTACCGATTTGATTGCATCCGCTAACCGGCGTATCTATGCAGGAAAGGAGTGAGCATATGGCAGAACTGGATTACCAGTATCTTTATACCCTAATCAAGCATACCATGGAAGGGGACAGTGATTCCTTCGCAGATCTGTATGCCGCTACCTATGAAAACCAATATCGGTTTGCCTGCTATTTCACCGGAGATCTTTACCTGGCGCAGGATGTATTAAAGCTGCTGTATATCTATGCCCTGAAACATATCAAGCAGCTCACCGATACCGAACAGCTGCTTCCCTGGCTTGACCAGATTAACTTCCGGCTCTGCTGTCAGATGCTGCCGGAAGCTTTCCTCGCCCAGGTGCCGGAGGCCGTCCAAAAGCTTCCATTTCCCGAGGCGAGAGTCGTCCTGATGTACGATTACCGCAGTCTGACCCGATCAGAAATGTCCCTGGCCACCGGAGAGTCCGTCCAGTCACTGATGAAGCTGTACCGACATGCCAGAAAGCTTCTTGATCAAAAGCATGTTCCTGTGGCAGGACATGGAAGCAAAGCCAAAGATGGACGGCAGAGGGCGGCAGACGGTCCGGCCCTGGAAGCCAAACTGGATTATAAGGGAGCGGATATTCTTCTTAGCACAGTGCTGGATGCCTGTAACTATAAGCCACATACAATCCCGGTGTCCAGGCTTTCCACTAACCGGATCTTCCGGAAGGATACCTATGTTCTTCCCAAGGTAATCATTGGAATCATACTGGCAGGACTGCTGCTGCTTCCACTTTTATTCGTCACACCAGCCGCCACAATCAGTAGCGGAACCAATAAAAACAATGGCAGCACAGAATATTATATCACCGTTTCCTCCCTGCTGCGTGTAAAAAGTGTTGTGGCAGTCCTTGATGCCAAAAAAATCCCCGTGTATGAGACAGCAAAAAAAGTCTACACCATTGAGCCAAAAACAAGTGGGAACATAACGATTACCATCACTTTAGAAAACGGACAGTATTCTACAAATGTAATTGCAGTTAATTAAAATAGAGACAGAAAAAGGTGCGCCAGGATTGGCTCACCTTTTTCTGTCTAATACGGATGCTGCAATCTCCAGCAGCACTGCGAGTCCGATCATACATAAAGCGGCGATCCTGCCGGGACCGGTGGTTACGGTCTGGGCGATTCCTCCGACTTTTGGGATGGAGAGGACTACTTTTCCGATATAGTTATCATATGGAATCGGCTCCATATCGTTGGTTTCATTGGCATCACCTTTGGTGATGAATTGTCCCATAACGACACTGTTTGCCACAACACGATGGGTAATGATCGATGCCCCATCCATGACGCCGTAAAATGCGATGACTTCGTCTTCCGCAATTTCTTCTGCCGGGACTGCCTTGATGTACACAAGGCTTCCGGTAGGAATCGCAGGCTCCATACTTCCACTGACCACGGTATAGATATGGTAACCGAATACCTTTGGCACTGTAAGGGGCAGACACCCAAGAATCAGAACTACCAGCAGTATGGTTCCGATTACGCTGCAAATCAAAGCAGCAGGTCGTCTCTTCTCTACTCTATTTTCTTGTCTCTTCTCTTGTTTTTCCAACAAACCCTTCCCTCATCTATCCAAAATCCAAAAGAATCCAGGACAGATTTTTCGGGAATCTGCCCTGAATTATATGGATTTCTATTATTTATTTGATACGACGTTTCTTAATCATGAAGAATAACAGCACGCCCAGCGCTGCGATCGCACCTGCGCCGATTCCAATAGAGGCTACCATTGGAAAGCTCTTCTTTGTCTCGGCATCTATATTGCCTGCCGGCACTTCTTCATCATCGATGTCCTGCAGACTCTGAGGAACCTGCTCGTCTGGAATTGCCTCGGTGCCATTGCCCTCAGTTCCGGTTCCATTTGCCTCATTGCCATTGGCTCCAGTTCCTTCGGTTCCGGTTCCCGTGGTTCCTGCATTACCGGCTGCGGCATTGAGTGCAGCTGTATTAGCCTCTGCTGCTGCTGCATTTCCAATATTGGCAGCTGCTCCGGTTTCTGTTCCTGTAGTTCCGGTTCCCGTAGTGCCTGTTCCCGTGGTTCCTGTCTGGGTGGTTCCCGGTACATTAACGGTTGTGGTGGTTGTACCACCAGGGATGGTAATCACCTCGGTATTCGTAATGATCGTATCCGATGCACCTGGTGTATAGACAAAAGTGAACACATTTTCTGCTGCATTCTCCTTTAAAGTGCCTGTCATCGCCAGCGCCTGGGGGATGTAATTCTTGATATACTGATAAGCGATCACCGGCTTGTCACCGATATCACCATAATAGGTGTTGGAAGGCAGTAAAACCTCGCCTGCTGCATTCTGATAATTCACGGTATAGGCAACTTTTTTTGCCGTCACACCGTAGGCAACTACATAATCCATGTCACCATCCACTGAAAAAGACATGGTGTTAAAGAAAACCTCATCGTTATCCCAGCCGCTGCGCCGAATTCCCTTTGGGTAATATTTATGATCTGTAACTACAATTTCCACATCGGAAAAATCCACATTGGAACCTGCCGAAAGTTTTGCTTTGGGAACTTTCTCTAATCCATTTACCGTTCCCTTATTTCCTGCATATAGATTCACGGTATAGGTATAAGGCTCTGCCGCAAATGCCTCGACTGCCATCAGTCCAAAGAGCATACAACAGGTCAAAAGCGAAACTAATAATCTACTCCATCTTTTCATCAGTTCTGCTCTCCTTCCCCGCTGTTATCTTTGCGTCTTTTCACGATCAATACTCCGATAATCAGAAGTACGATACCGCTGAGCAAAGCAATTGCGCTAAGCAGGATCAGTCTGTTGGTATCCCCGGTCTTAACAGTCTTTCTGATATTCGTTGTGGCTGCCTGTCTGGTTACGGTCTTCGTCCTGGTAATGGTCTCACCGGCTTTTACCTTCTCCACTGCAAACTTCATCTGCAGCTTTGCCAGGGTCTTCTGATAATTATTACCCTGGGTCTCACCGTCTACTGCCACACGAAGGTGTACAGAGCCACCCTGTCCCCTGGTCAGTCTTCCCAGATAGAAGTACTTTTCCAGGGAATCTGTTGCCTGATGGAGACCTGTTCCCTGACCACTTTGGCCTTCGCCACCAACTGTGTTGCTGTCATACAGAACATTTTCTGCATTCTTCGGATCTGTGTAGGTCAGCCGATACTCATAGGTACCGCCAGTGGCTACCTTCGTGGCATCCTCCAGCGTCCGTATCACTTCATTGGACATATACCAGTCCGTATCCGTGGTACCGGAATTCTTCACAGCTATATTCATTGTAATGCTGTCTCCCGGCTGGATGTCAGTGGTAGTCTCTGTGATATCATCTGAGGTAAAGCTGCTGTTCATCTTACTGCCGTCAAACTCAACAGACCAGCCATCCTTTCCCGGATAATCCTTTGCACTTGCTGTAATTGGTGCGCCTACAGCCATACATACTGCGATGGCAAGGCACAAAAGCTTCTTCTTCATCTTTGTACCTCCTTATTGTAAGCGATAGCTTAATTCGTCATCAGCAACAGCTACGTCCACGCCCCAGGCGCTCTTGATCGCCTCTGCTGCGTTATGGGTCTGCACTGCATCTACCTCTGCCTCCAGACAGAAGGTATAGCCGTTATAAGCATATTCATAGGTAATGATATTACCCTCCTGCTTTTTCTCCACTTCTTTGGCAATCTTGCCATCGATACGGATACTGTCTGTCAGGTTGTTACTGCTTCCCCCTGCGGGAATTGCGTTGGTGTAATAATAGATGGAACGCTCATCGGAACCCTCGACAGGCGCCTGTGTCCATCCACTTCCCTCGGTCAGATTCAGCTCAATCAGATTGGGATCCAGGGTGGTATCTTTGATGTCATCCTTCTTCCAGCTCTTCGTGACGATCATCCGGACAAATGTATCGATGCTTCCACTGTTCTTTACGCTGAGCTTTTCTTCATAGGCTTTTCCCGGTGTGAACTTTTCACCAGACGGAATCAGATTCTTAAGAAGGATTCCTGAGTTTTCGGCCCAGCTTCCATTCTGCTGATAATCTCTGCTGCTGATATCTTTTCCATTTTCCTGTAAGGTAACACCGATGCTTAACATATTCATCTGTGCGGAATAATTCTCACTGTAATAGGTCAGTGCTGCTCTTGTACTTCCCACAGCACTTCCAAGCATCAGGATTCCCGCCGCCGCAAAGAGCAGAGTCGATTTTACAGGAAATGATCTTTTATTCTTTTTCATTTTCTATCCTCTCCTCCCTGTCACTCTGTGGGTTCCGTTGTAATGGGATTGGTCCAGTCTGCTGTTGGCTGATTGTCCCCATCGTAGATCACCGGTGCACATTCCTGTACTACCACAATGTTGAATTCCTGATTCTTATCCTCATCAGACACTACCGGATATGTATAGCTGATGGTCAGCTCGGAAGAAGTTTTTTTCGCCGGAAGTATCTTATCGTAATACCAGTAACCGTCTTCTCCCTCGTTCCAGTCATTGCCCGGCGCCTGATACTTCAATTCGATGGAGGCAAATGCCTTCACTCTTACGTAGCAGTCATAATCGCCCACATTTTCTATGGTAACATGCTTTCCGTCCTTATCTACCTTCTCGTGAGGTACCGTCTCGGTGAAGCCCATGTCCATGGTAACTGTGCCCTCTGCGCTGGAATAGGTGGTAAAGTAAGCCAGTGCAGTTCCTATGGAAAGAGCGGCTACAAGAACCAGTGCCAGGGCTGCAAGACCAGCTTTCTTTTTACTCAAATGTATTCTCATCACGCATCCCCCTTTACTGTAATGTTGTCTCTGTAATATCATCCAGCTGCTTCCATGTATACAGATTATTATCATCCAAGGTAAAGTTGTTGATAACTCCATATCCGCCAACTACACGACCATCATGTACATTCTCGAAGGATACGGGAGTTTCTGTATCCGCTACGATGGTGACCGTCTGGGTTCCCGTGGAGGCTGCTGATAAGGTGTAGCCTGCTCCACTGTAAATCTCTGTTACCGTTACCTTAGACCCTGCCGGAATTCCCTTCACCAGAGAATTCTTTGTTCCGATCTCCTCAAAGGTAAGTGCCAGTGTCTGCTGACTCTTCTTTCCCTGGGGTGTCTCGATATCTACCTGGAAGACGAAGGTTGCCTTGCTTCCCATGGTAATATTCTGATTAATCAGGGTTTTATCGATTCGCAGATCTCCAAATCTTGGTGACTGCTCCGGTTTCAGACTTAAGGTCTGCTCGCCTGTCAGATCATAGATCCAATCATCTGAACCTGTTGTCTGATAGTAGTTATTCGGCAGTGCCAGCAGATATGGTGTAAAGCTGTAGGTATACTGCTTCGACTGTACTTCATCCGCCGTTACCAGATAAAGCCCCGTAGCGAGATCTGTCATACTGGCTTTTCCCTCTGTATCAGTAGCTCCTGTCTTAGCAATCTCTGCCTGATCCTTCAGCTGTACCGCATCGGCTGCTCTCTGTGCCCACACCTCAGCGGCTGTACCACTGTCATGCAGGGCACTGACATCCACGCTTTCAAATGGTGCCACTGCCTGATAGCTTCCCTGGGCATCCACAGATGCCACCTGATAGAGATTGATCTTCACTCCACCCGGCATCTCCTTAAGTTCTGTAAACTCACCGGCAATAGAAAAATCTACAGAGCAAAGTGCTGCGGTATCAACTGCCACTGCTGCCTGAACTTTTGGGACTGCAAGAGGTGAAAACCCCAGCAGCAACGCCAGAAACAGTGCACTCCCTTTCCAAACTCTTCTTTTCATCATCGCATCATTTCCTCCTCAAGACAAACCTTCCTACTTCGTATCCCTGTTCTTTCGCCGGAATACAGCTCTCATAATCAGGATAATCAATAATGTAACTGCCAAACCAAGTATCAGATACAGCATATAGTAATTCTGTACAGACTTCAACATGCTGTCAGCAACTGTTGCTGTCTCGTCCTCTTCTCCATTGTACGCTACTCTAACTCCCCGCACAAGGAGACGATGAGAATTGACTCCATAGGGGGTACAGGTAAATAATGTAACCTGATCCTTCCCTTCTTCCATCTTCATGGCTTCCTCCAGGGTTGTGTGATCATCCTTCTCCACCATGGGAAGAATCTGATCGACCTGATAGGCAAGCACCTGATCCAGCACATGGATATAGAACATATCGCCCTTCTCCAGCTGGTCTACATCTGTAAAAAGCTTTGCGCTGGGAAGTCCTCGGTGAGCCGCCAGTACACTGTGTGTGTTGTCGCCTCCGATGGGAAGCCTGGTGCCATTCAGATGTCCTACTCCGGTCTGAAGTACTTCATCGCCGGTTCCATGATAAATCGCCAGCTCTATATGAATCTTTGGGATTGAAAGATATCCCATCACTCCGTCCCCTGCTACATTCAGGACGTTCCAGTATTCGGTTCCAGTAAGATCTTCATTGTCGGCACCGAACACATCGCTAAACAGATTATTCTGTGTAATTGTCGCATTAAAATTATTAGCTTTTTCCCACTCAGCCGTATAATCCTCAGGCTTCATCTCATTGACCACGGCCTGATAATTACTGATCAGCTGGTTCTGTCGAAAGGTATTCCACTGATTAGAAACCGTGGGATATACCAGTATTCCAAATCCTGTCAAAAACAATAGTCCAAACAGAATTGTGGAGATCTTTCTCTTCATGCCTACTCCTTCTCCTGGGGTTCATCCTGGCTGTCAGCTTCTTGGGATTCCTCCAAAGTACTGTCTTTCGCAGCAGCTGCTGTCTTTCGATGTACTCTGTCGAGCACAAAGAGAAGCAGGATAAATGCTGCTGTTACTGCCAGTCCTACAATCACCCAAAGCAGATAATTCGTATGAAGACTTACGCCTCCCAGTGGTGACTGTTCCTCGTCCACAACGGTTTCCTCATAAGGTACCCGATGTCCTCGAACAAGAAGTCTCTGAGAATTCACCCCATAAGGGGTACAGGTAAGAAGGGTCATAAGATCCTGTCCCTCTTCCACCTTCAGAGCCTCTGTCTCCTTTGGCTCCACTACGGAAATCTTATCTACCTCATAGCATAACACCTGATCCAGAACTCGAATCAGAAAATGGTCCCCCTTCTCCAGCTTATCCAGATCAGTAAAAAGTGAAGCACTGGGCAAGCCTCGATGGGCTGAAATAACAGAATGGGTATTCTCCCCTCCTACCGGAAGAGAGCTTCCTTCCAGATGTCCTGCCGACTGTTCCAGTACGGAAGCATCTGTGGTGTGATAGATGGGAAGGGTAATGTTGATCTTTGGAATCTCCACCATACCCATCATACCATCCCCTGCGATATTCAGACAGGACATATAAGCTGCATCTTCACCCTCCTGTGCCTCTGCAATTGCAAAGGAATCAGGAAGAATACTGGGCAGCAGTGCCGCATTATAAGCCTGTGCCTTCTGAAGTTCTGCCTCATAATCAATATTTCCGGCATCTTCCTTCTCAGCTACGACTGACTCATAATTACTGATCAACTGCTTCTGCCTGTGGTTGTTCCACTGATTTGCCACCAGTGGATACAGCAGCAAAGACAAACCGGATAAAAACACAAGGCATATGATAATCGTGCTTAATCTTTTCTTCATCCGGGCTCTCCTTATTGTTGTATTGTAGTAGATGTATTTATTATAGGAATCCAGGGCGTAACCGCCCCGGATTCAATATGTTGTTCTTAAGCCATGGGCTTATGTTATGTTAGTTATTTTTGTTCTTAGAAGATTTCTTGCGGCTTGTGAAGAATAAGCCAGCTGCAACGATCATAATCAGGCATCCGCCGATTGTGAAGATTGTTGTACCGATACCACCAGTTGATGGAAGGTCAGAAAGCTTGGTATTCTTGATTTCTGTCTCTTTATTGTCTTCACTTGGAACAATCGTTGTGATTGTTTTTTCTGTTTTTGGTCCCTGATATGTTGCCGTATAAGTGGATGTTGCAGAACCATCAACCGTGATCTTATACCAATTCAGTGTACCATCTGCATTGTAATCTGCTGTAATTACTACAGGAATTTTCGTGGTGTTTACGCTATAGCCTTCTGGTGCTACTGTCTCGACAAGTGTGTAGTTTCCAGCATCAAGACCTGTGAAAGCTAATGCACCCAGCTCATTAGATACTGCTGTATATACTTTTTTTGAAGTATTATTTGTCAATGTAAAGGTTGCACCTGAAAGAGCAGTTGTCGTAACAGTTTGACCCTGTTCATTCGTGATTTCTCTTTCTTCACCAGTCTTTAAAAGCTCTTTTGTAATCTTATTCCAGTCTTCACCTGATTCACCAAACAGTTTGCTGTCAATACCAAATGTATAGTGATAAGTTTTGTCATCTGTTTTCTTTGTATCGCTTGAATCTTTCGGGTTGTTGGAATACTCTAATGTTGCTGTATTCGTGTTAGGATTAAAGTTGATGCCCGCATTCTCATTCAAGGTTGCTGAATATGTTACCGTTACATTCTCTGTTCCATGAGCAAGTACATAATCAGAATAGATAGTGATTACAAAACCTGATTCTAATTTTGTGATGTCATAACTTTCTTCTGGAAGATTTATTACAATATGGTCCTGATCTAATGTTAAGCCAGTGCTTAATGTATCAGAAATCTTAACAACAGCTGCTGTATACTCTTTGCTGTATGAAGGAATAGCTGTTGAAATCTGGAAATCAACTGTATCGCCGATTGCTGCATCATCACCTTTGTCTCCATTATCACCACCAACAATTGTCTTTGTGATAGTAGGAACTGTTGATTTTGCATAAGCACCCTGTGTTACAAGTGTCCAGTTAGAGTTAGCATCTAACGGATCGGCTACCATTTCGCTGTCACTACCGCTTACACTGTAAGCAACACCAACTAACATTGGGTTATATACTTCCTTTATGTTACCACTCACTAATACCATCCAGTAACCTGGGTTTAAATTAGCTGTGAAGGTTGCAAGACCTTTCTCATCAGCTGTTCCAGCTGACATAGACACTGCTTTCAATCCACTCTTATCACCATTTGCGATTGCTGTAATCTCATCAGATGTTGGTGCAAGCTCGTTGGCAATGGTTAAGCCATCAACTGTTTTATAACCTGTAAAGCCAAAACCTTCAGTGCTATAAGTTGCTTTTACTACCTGATATGCTGTTACTGTTGCTGTAACCTCTACATTACTTACTGTTGCTGCTGTTGCGTCACTTTCTTTAGGTGTCTGACCTGTCGCTGCGAATGTTGATAAGCTCATTCCCATGACCATTGCCATAGACATTACTATGGCTAAAATTCTCTTTAATTTCTTCATTCTTGATCTCCTTTTTCTTTTTGATTGATTGGGTTGTAAGGATTTTCTGTTGCTTATTTCACTTACTCTTATTGCTTTTTCCTTTTTGTGCGGTACTTCTGGCCGCTGAAATTATTCTTCATAGTTTACTTTTTCAGCACCCCCTCGTACTTATTTCTTCTATATAAGATCAGGGCTGCTGCTAACATCAGCAGGGTACCGCCGATCAGATACCAATAAATACCGATACCGCCTGAGGAAGGCAGGTTGTAGTTTTCCAGATTGATAATTTTTATTGTGGGAGTCCCTTCGATCACATCAAGCTTCCAGCTTGTCTGTTCTGAGCCAATCTCTGTTCCCATATTGTCTGTAAGAGCTACCGTCCCGGTCTCAATCTTGAAGTACACAGCGTCTCTCAGCAGCATACATCCTGTAGGGGCTACTTTTTCCACTAGCTTATAATATCCCTCTGGCATGTTTTGTAATTCAGTGTTTGCCTGTTTAATGGTGAACTCATATGAGTCATCCGCTTCGCCAAGCTTATAGGTTGCCCATGTCATTGAATTATTTTCCTTGGTACCTTTGTAGATTTCAAATTTAGCGGTATCAAGAATAGTGCCATCATAAGATCCCTTATACTTGATTAAGTCAACCTTCGTATTACCTGTATATGCATTTGTAATCCGAATCTCAGCATTTGTGTTTTTACCTGGATTAAACTCACCGTAGTAAAAATAGTTCCACTGATTTTTAGTCGAAAATGTTAATGTCTTTGTTTTCTCATCATAAGATACTATATTGCCACGGTATTTTATACCATCCTGTATTCTTTGATCAGTGCTGTAAAAATCAACATTTTCTATTGTAATACTGTTATATTTCCCCTTAAACTCATCACGGCTTTTTAATTGCTGAACCACTCCTATTCTCTCACTTGCAGATAGGGTTTTATCTGTCCATACAAAGTATCGTCCATCCGTCAGGGCAGTCGTCAAAAAACTAATTGGATCTTCCGTTGTATATTCCCGTCGATTACAATTTGATACATACACCACGTTCTCCAGTGAAACCGCCGCCGCCTGGATTTCGACCTGCGTGACTTCATTCGTTGCTACCTCACCATTAATCGTTGTGGTTACCTGGTAGCCAGTGTATGCCTTATTGTTCTCCTTTACATAATAAGTGCCTGCATCAACGTCATCCACTTTCCATGTGAAAGTCATACCATCAGCTGACACGATTGCTGTAGTATCAGTTAACTTAAGTTCTTTAACCAACTTTGTGCAGCTCGAGTCTTGGTAAATCCCAATACTAAAATCAGGTAAAGAAGTCTTTGGATCCGATATACCTGTGAATTTCTTTTCAATCTCAATATATGGTTTATCCGGATCATCATTGGTTGCCAGTTTATTAGTGAAGGTTGCAACTCCTAAGATGCCTTTCTGAACCTTTAACGCTGGAGTAATCTCTGCTCCTGCTTCGTCCTGTCCAATCGTAAAGGTAACGGACTTTTCATCATCAGCAACCTCCGATTTACAATTACTTCCTCCATTTGCAGCCGTTTCTAAAGTATACCCGCTGTTGGAATCTGTTTCGGTAACAATATAGGTTCCCTTTGGCAAATTAGCAATTACTGCTGCATTTACTAATTCCGTTGTTCCATTTGGAACTATAACAGATACGGTCTTCGGCCATTCATCCGAATTATCCTCTGACTTTGTAATGGTAAATGTAAATGTTTCATCCTTCGTTGTAGCTTCTTTAACAATTTTATTTATCTGAATCGATCCAGCGATTACATGAATGTAATAGTGATTATCCTTCTCGATTCCTGTGGTAATCTGGGTTCCTGGTCCTCTCGTTCCATTGTGTGCACAGTCACCAGCTGGATTTGGTGTATATGTCACCTTCAGCACATAATCTTCTACCCTTTCACCTGTCTTGGTAGTCACATGCTCTTTCAGGCTTCCTTTATTCTCTGCCGGAGCAAATGTATAAGTAAATGTACCTACCTCTCCAGTTCCTGGATAAGAATACGTTTTTTGAACTGTCGTACCGTTAACTAATGATTCAATATCCTTCGTTGTCAACTGGCAGCCGGTCGGAATCGCAATCTTTTTAGCTGGCTTTCCTGATGTGGATACCATTGTACCATCTTCGTCAACCAGTTGCTTGATCTTTAATTCTGCTGACAGTTCCGTCACCATAGTTTGCATATCAGCTGTGGTAATCTTGTCACCCAGGAATACTGTTTTCTCTTTTTCAACGCTATTAAGGTCTAATAGTTTCACATTGACAGAAGGCACTGGGAATAGAATTGTCTTATCATCTACAATAACTCCTGAGTTACCAGTATTTGTTGTAATGATGTTTCCACCCATAAAATCATCTTTGGCTGTTACCTTAAATGTTTTGCTCCATCCTGCCTTACCATTTACCTTGGCATTAAGTGTTTGGTTCTCCCAGATTACATAGGTTCCATTGGCATCTTTCCTAACCTCTCCTCCTGCTTGTTTTACGCTTACTTCGTCTACGTCAAAGCGAGGATCTATGTAGTCCTTGACAGTAGCACGCTTCAGTGGTACCTCATTAATGATGGATCCTAACATACTCGCAAAGGCTCCCGGCAACTCATCTGCATTATCTGTACTGTAAGCATAGGGGTTCTGCGTACTTGCCTGGATACTTGCATTATCTCTCAGCCAATTTTTAGCTTTTGTTAATTCTTCGATATTCCCTCCAAGACCCACTGCAACAGTCATTAGTGTACGATTGTTCCCCGTATTACCAATTGTAGTTGCTTTGATCCTATCGGTCCAGGACTTCATATCAGTATAGCTATCCTCTACTGGGCATCCATCTGTCATAAATATAACAAATTGCTTTCTTGTTGGATTATCAATACCATCTAAAATTTTTTGTGCTCTCTCTAAACCAAGAGAAGGCTGCGTACCGCCCTGCGTAGTTAAACCATTCACAGTGTTATTGAAGCTTTCTAAATTACCTCCGATAGATTGTAAATCGAAATTCGTATTTACAGCATCCGTTCCATCATTTCCCGTATTTGTTTTCTTCGTGAATGTCACTAGACTTATTCTGCTTTCTGGAGATAAGGCTTTTAATTGTGCAGCAAATTGTGTAGTTGCCTCCTTTAAGTAATAGAGTCTGTCATATTCATCCTTCGCTGTATAGAAAGTATAGGTTTTCCACGAATTTAAGAACTCCGAATCCCGGGTGATAGGCTCTACTTTACGACCCTCTTTAACTGTATCGTGTTCATAATCCCAGTAAGAATCATCGATGTATTTCCATTGCTTATCCTGCTTATCATACCATACCCGAAACATCCTAGCTTTCTCGTCAGGTGTTACATAATAATGTAGGAGTGGTTTATCATCTGAATCCACTGTCGTCAACTCAGCAACTTTCCCGGTTTTTTCATATACAAGTCCACTTCGGAAGTTCATGGAGCCTGATCTGTCAAATACCAGAACGATATCAACCGGATCCGCTTCCTCTGTGCTTGTTGCAGTAGAACTTGCATTCAGAGTAATGTTGTAGGTTCTGTCCTCATAGCTGTCAACCTCTGCTGTTTTGTCCGTCTCAACTACGGAATCCACCTTAGCATAGGAATTCTTGAAATCAAAGGTTATGGAATCTTTTTCCTTTACTGCTACTGATTTTCCATCCGCCTGAAGCGTTCCGTTATATATCGTGGCCCTGCTGTTCAGCACATGTCCCGGTATATTTGCTCCACTTTCCTCAACGCTGTAAATATAAGACTTATCACTAGCGATCTTCTGAGTAGCAAAGTCGTAGGTTCCAATCGCTGTTATTGTTTGATCTTCATTCGTTGTCGTCTTCCAAACCCAGTGTGTATTGGAAGCATTAATTATCGTTCCATCGAGTGGCGCCCCCTGTGTTGTTGACGAGATAGTAAATTTCAATTTTTGCTTTAATGCGTCAAACTGCTGCTGTGTTAATCCATTAACAGTCTTTGTAAGTCGCAGATTAAATTCACCGGGATTAGCTGCTGGAAGTGATTGTCCAAAACCAACATCATCCAGGAAGTTACCAATGGTAAACTGGTTATCAGCACCCGAATGATTCTCATCATGTGCAGTTTGGCCTGCCACAAAGAAGAACCTCGTCATATAGCTAACAGGCGTGTAAACGTCTTTTTCAGAATGGTATGTCCACTTCTGGTCATTATCTGTGTAATCTTTCACATAAATACCCAAGGCATCCTGTTCCGATTTTTCTAACTTCAGCAACGCCTGCACTTCTTCATGTGTATCAATTGGATTACCGTCATTCCCAAGTCCTCTTGTTGCCAGAGTGGTTGGCATAATCACCACATGCATGGTATCTTCTTCTTCTTCGTTTTTATCTTGTTTATCTCCACGAGCTCTATGATTAAGCCAGTAATTCAATGTTGCACCCCTAATAGTGACAACATCCTGATACAATGCGCCTTCTGCTTCGCAGTTTAATTCTACAAATTGATTGCCTTTTGCCGCTTCTGCATCTCCCTCCCAACAATATACGTCGTCAATACTTTTCTCAGAGACGTTTATGATCTCGATATCACGACCATTCTTACCATTGATTGATCCTAAACCAGTTGTTTTCCATACTCCTCCGCCTGTAAGATAGTTCTGCAAACTTTGTTGTTCATGCCCTGGTGATATTGTTGGAGTTTCAAAACTTCCATTCTGTAATTCATCCCAGTATGTAACAGTATATTCTTTTGATGTAGTCACTAGATCACTGCCACCCTTGCGATAAGCTTTCACCTGATACTTCACACTGGATTGCTTGCTATTCAGCGCACCTTCATCTAATGCCAGATTCAACCACGTTCCATCGTCAGCAACACTATAATCATCTCCGGATTTGATTTTTGTTACCTCAGTATATGCTCCACCGTTAATGCTCTTATACCACTTAAACTCATAGTTGTCAGTATTCGCTGCGAGCCTACCTGCGACTTTTAATTGTCCGGAATTAACGACATCATCTGTAATGACAATATCCATATCTGATATTTTTTCATATACCATATAGACAGTCTGTTTTTTATAGTCACTTTTAAACGATTTAGGATCATCGTCGTCTTTCACTTTATAATCATAAAAAAATTGCTTATCCCAGTAATTAATTCTTGCTTGATAAACTCTGATTGGCTCGTAACCTTCCGGTCTTATTTCAGCATGATCAAAAACATAGCCATCAATACTGACTTTATAGTCTGTACCATTCTCAAAATCTATAGTACCTTGATTTCCAAGCTCAGCACCAACTTCTGTTTTCCCGGATTTGCCTTCAATCTCTTCTCCCTGCATATTCACGTATTTTATCGGTATATCCCTATCCCCAGCAGCTGTTGTCCAAACAACCGTATAAACAGAGAAACTGTCAGATTCGAATTCTGCTTTTCTTACTTTTGCACTGTCTGCTGTGTCAACGGTAGCTGTTTTAGTTTCGTCTGCTACCATGTCTACTACAGCTTTCACTTCGCCACTATTGTTCTCTTCCAGATGCATCACTGTCACATCAAGATTTGCTTCTGATGACGTATCAACTTCTTCTGGAATTACTTCCTGCTTGTAATCAATAGACACCTTCACATCGCCCTTTGGCTCTACTGATTTTCCATCTTTGTCTACAAAGCTGATATCATAAGCAAGAAATCCGGCGATGTCATAGGCTTCGTCTTCTGCTTTTTTCTCCAGCTGCTCTTTGACATCCTGGTACTGGTCTTTGGTTGTTTTATCTTCTGCAAGAATTGGAACTACCTTCAGTTCTGAATCTTCTGGAATAATGCCTTTCTTATCAGCAGTCACAGTAATCGTAACATCGTCATTTTCAAAAGTCATTTTCTCTGCTGGTGTTTCGACTGCCTCTTCTGTCGGTTCAGGCGTCGGTTCCTCTGTGGGAGCCGGAGTCTCTTCCTGTTTCTGCTCTGTTATGTAACAGCCGTATACGGTAGAGCGTCTGCCCTCCATAACGATCTTGTCAGCGGATCCGTCTTCTTTCAGACTGATCTCGGATAAGTCATAATCCTGATCTACTGTATCGATGCTGTGTCCTGCTGCCTGAAGCTCTTCGATCTTGTCGGCTCTCTGTGTGATGCCTACAAGCTGCGCTTCGGTGTTGCCTGCTACAGAGTTCGCTGCATTATAGTAGAATACTGTTGCTTTCTTCACATCTGCAAGAGCAAAGTTCGCCTGCTCATATGTGATCTTCACTGCCTTGGCTGGCTCGGTAACTACGCCATTTACCTTGAACAGTATATTATAGAAGAAATAATTTCCCAGTTCTTTGTCGGATGCCAGATTTTTCTTCATCAGAGCATCGATTTCATTTACCGTTGCTTCGTCTGGATCGCTGACTTCCATGGTCACTGCGGAGGAGTCAACCCCTGCAAATGTCTCTGCCGGGATATTGGCGGTTATGGTACAGACCAGCTTGCCCTCGGTATCCCTGATCTCATGTTTCAGCTCCATCTCAGCCTGTACAGGTGCTGCTGTTGGTGTCGCTTCCGGTGTTGTTATTGTCTCCGGTGCTGTTGTGGTTTCTGGTATTGTTTCCACAGTTGTCGGCTCTGCCGCAGATGTAGTACTCACACTGGTACTGCTGGCTGTGGTCTCTCCCGTCTGACTTGATGTCACTGCTTGTCCCTCAGATGAGTTTGCAGTTACAGACGTTGCAGATGAATCTGCCTGTGCGGCTCCCTCGTCTGCCATAAAATTGCCGACAAGAAGTGTACGAACACCACCGCTTAACACAAGTGCCAGACACAGCACTAATGCAATTATTCTTTTCTTCAGATTACTCTTCATGGCAGCCTCCCTCTACTTTTCTATCAGCTTTATATATTTTCTTTTCTCTCATACGAATGTTACGGTTCCTTCTCTATTGATAGTGATTCAGAATCAGGTCCTGAAAGATTACTCTGTTATTTCTTCTATATGGTATATTTTGTCTATGATTAAATTTCTGCTTCTATTATACCACACAAATGGTGCAATGGAGCTTGCACAAAAGTACAAAAAAATGTCTAATTCCAACATTTCTCAATTATTTTTATGTTTTCTCTGCTCCTATACTACTATAGGCTACCGGAATAAAATCTATGTCTGTGTGATGCTTCCGATATTTTTTCTCTTATAATTATTTATATAATTATCCGGTCACACGGTGGTCATTTCATCCGTTTTTTTGTGATTTTTTTGTGAATTTTTCAAAAAATCTTTTCTTTCCTGCTCTCTGTGGGATAAAAGTAACTTTTTGGGTAAAAAGGTATTTCCAAACGTTCAAATAATTCCGGAAATTGCTTGAACAGCTCAAAAAAAGAGACTAATCCAACTGAGTAACCTTGACTCATCTGGATTAGCCTCTTTGATCATTTATTCCGTAGTATTCGTTTTACTCATCTGCTGCAGCGTACTGCAAGTAATATGGTTCGGTTATTTTAGGTTGTTATTCTTCCTGGATTCTTCGAGTTGTTTTTTGAGTTTTTGAATTTCTGCTTCCCTTTTTTGAATTTCTGCTTCCCTTTTTTGAATTTCTTTTTCTTTCTCTATCTGATCCTCTGCTATTTTTTTCTTCAGCTGATCAATCTCTCTTCGATATTTATCCCCCGGTAATTCCAATGCGCCTTCAATCAATTCTTTCATGTTCTCGCACCCTCCCAACGTTTCGTAATGCTGGTAGATATGTTCATAGAGCTGGCGGGTAAGTTCCTGCAATTCCGCTGCATCATTCTCTGTGATATTACCAACCTCAAGATTTACTGTTATACTGCCAATTATATCATTGAGAATAAGATTCTGCAACTGCTGGAAGTGCTCTGGTGTGGGCTCCTTCTGAATTACTTTTCGAAACTTTAACAGCTGAAATGGAATCAGAATAATCATCTTTTTTCTGTTCAGCTCCCGAAGCTGATGTTGCTGATATACAAAATTTTTCACTTTGTATTCGAAAACTACCTGCCTGTAATTTTTACGTATTTGTCAAACTTTTCCCCTGGGATCATAATTTTGTAGATGTCTGTAAGCTTCTTCTGACACGCCTCACTGTCCATGATATTTTCCCCGGAAAAGGGATAGCTCCAGATCATATACTGCACGCCATAGACTTCGGATCGGACAGTGGTTCTTCCCATGCCCTCTCTTTCATAGAAGGCATTTCTGCGTTTTCTAACCTGAAGCTGCTCCTCGTTCTCTGCTGCTGCCTCATCTTCTGTCTCGAAGAGGATCCCCGCATAATCTTTCATCACGTTCTTCATATTTCTGAGAAATGCTCCGCCAAGCCCCTGACCACGGCTGGTTTCCAGCATGGCAAAGTAATCTAAAAGCAGCGTATCTCCCTCTGGTTCCTGGGCGAAAAGCGCATACCCTAACAGTTTTTCCTCCTGGAACATGCCAAGCCCCCGGTATGCCCCAAGTTCCCACATACGGCTGATACTCTTCCAGGGCTTGATCTCATCCTGTGGAAAATGTTCTATCATCCAGTGCCTGTAGATCTTGTGTATTTGCTCTTTATTCAGTTCTTGTATGCTTACCTGCTGGTTATTGGCAGCCTGCACGTCTGCTGTTTTATGATTGACTTCCTGATTGTTCTGATTCATCTTTATTTTCTCCTGTCATTACCTCTTCATTTGCACATCTTTTACTTACCCGGAGATATGTCTCCAGATAAAACTGATTATAGAATCTCCCACAAGAAAATACAAGAGTGTAAATATAAACAGGCAAATGATTGCATTGTATATTACCACAACATTTGTACCCTGATTGTCTAACTGGAGAAGCTTGATCTTCTTAAAAAGCAGATAATAGATACCATAGCCCAGGGCAGCTCCAAGGGTATTCATAATCAGATCATTCACATCGGTTGCCCGCCAGTTGAACAGCTGAAGCAGCTCGATCAGCAGCGAGAAGGAAAAACCCGCCAGTACCGTCTGCCACCAGGAGGTTCCACGCTTCCAAAGCATGGGCAGCAGCACGCCCAAAGGGACGAATAATATGATATTCATAATTGTTCCAAAAAGGTCTTCGGCTGTCAGACCCACCAGAGGAATGAGGTTCCATTCATCAGCACCGTTAGAACGGATTCCATATTTAATGATGCTTTCTATCCCGGTTACCCCTGTGATATTCAGCATGGCAGTCACCAGGCAGGCCAGAAGCTGAAATCCAATCAGGAATCCCACTCCCGGTTTCAACCCTTTCCGCTTATAATACAGGCACAAAAACACTTCCATAAGAATCCATATTGGCAGCAGAAAAACATAATCCTCCAGCGACTCAATCACATATCCCATCTCAAATCCCTCCAAAATCTTTTCAAAATGTATAGGTATACTATACACCAAAAAATTTAATTCGAGCCTTGGAATTTCTTAAGATTATCGATCGGTTTTCTGTATCTTGCGAAGCTTGCCCTTAATCGGCTTTTTCTGCAGAATCTCGTATACCCTGGCACCTTTTCCATTGAGAAGCTCTACATAGGTGATACTGTCCCGCACATCGATGATTCCGATATCGTCTGCTGATACCCCATCGATGGAGCAGATGGTTCCCACCACATCCCCGGCCCGCATCTTGGACTTTTTACCGCCTCCGATGGTGAGTTTCGTGATGCTCTCTTTGAACACAGCACCTTTTCCCTCCTTCAGGATCACCTTTTCCTTCTGTCTTTTGGCAAATGTACGCTGCTGTGCTTCAGCTACCTGTAATTCAGCCTTGTCCCGCAGCTTGATGGTGACACCGCTGTATCGCTCTGCCTCCTGCTGTGCTCTTTTCTCCTCGGGCTGGATCAGACTGATAGCCGTTCCACTTTTGCCATTTCTGGCAGTTCTTCCGATTCGATGCACATAATTCTCCTTCTTCGTGGGAAAATCGTAGTTGATGACATGGGTGATATCGGGAAAATCGATGCCCCGGGCAGCCACATCTGTAGTGATGAACAGGTGAAATTTTCCCTGGCGAAAGTCACCGATGGCGTAAAGCCGGTCTCGCTGCTCCATCCCTCCATGAAGCATCCCACAGCGAATTCCTTTTCTGCGAAGCTTCTGAAACAACGTATTAACCATCTCCCGTGTCTCACAGAAGATCATGCAGTCTGCGGGGTTTTCACGCTGCAAAAGCTTCATCAGCACCTGGAATTTCTCTTCATTTTCCACTTCGTAGGCGCACTGATAGATGCTGCTGACAGTCTCTGTCTCAGACTCCACAGTTACCTGCACCGCTTCCGGCATATAGGCTTTCCAAAGGTCAACCACATGTTCCTGCATCGTGGCGGAGAAAAGCGCTCTCACCACCTGAGCAGAGCTTTCCTGGACATGGGTAATGATCTCCTTCACCTCATCGATGAACCCCATATCCAGCATCAGATCTGCCTCATCAATAATCAGGAAATGAATCTTTGACAGCTCCAGGCTTCCCCTTCTGACATGATCCATCACACGTCCCGGCGTACCAACCACGATATGGCTTTTTTGCTTTAAGGAGAGAAGCTCTTTGTCTATCGGCATCCCGCCAAACACCACCGGAATCTTAATTCTCCGTTTTCTTCCTATCTGAAATAATTCTTCCCGCACCTGAACCGCCAGCTCCCGGGTAGGCTCCAGAATCAAGGCCTGGGGCGCATTCTCCTTCCACTGCACCTGATCGCAGATGGGGATTCCAAATGCTGCCGTCTTGCCGCTTCCGGTCTGGGACTTGCCCACCACATCGCATCCGTCTAATATCCTTGGGATCACCTGCTCCTGAATCGGTGTCATCTGCAGATAGCCCAGCATCTCCAGAGTATCGAGAGTTTCCTCCTTTAAGTTGAATCTTGCAAATTCTGTTTTTTCTATCTTCATATTGTTCCTCTCCTGGTTTTTGGCGGATCTGTGGAATTTGAATTAAGTCTAAAAAAAACGCTGCAAAGCCCATATTGAAGCCTTGCAGCGATATCTGTATGATTCTGGTCTTACTGAATTAGTTATCGATCAGCTTGCTGTCGCCATCGTTCCAGCTGTAGAGTTTTCTGATTTCTGCGCCGATTTTCTCTGATGGATGCTCAGCTGCTTTTCTTCTCATCATCTGGAAGTGAACCTGACGTCCTGCCGGTGACATATCAAGCAGGAATTCTTTTGCAAAGGATCCGTCCTGGATGTCTGCAAGGATCTTCTTCATCGTCTTCTTTGTCTCTTCTGTAACAAGCTTTGGTCCTGTTACATAATCGCCATACTCTGCTGTATTAGAGATAGAATATCTCATTCCAGCGAATCCTGACTGGTAGATCAGATCTACGATCAGCTTCATCTCATGGATACACTCAAAGTATGCATTTCTTGGATCGTATCCTGCCTCACACAGTGTCTCGAATCCAGCCTGCATCAGTGCACATACACCACCGCAAAGAACTGCCTGCTCACCGAAGAGGTCAGTCTCTGTCTCTGTACGGAAGGTTGTTTCCAGAACGCCTGCTCTTGCTCCGCCGATTCCCAGTGCATATGCCAGTGCGAGATCCAGAGCTTTTCCTGTAGCATCCTGCTCAACAGCTACCAGACAAGGAACACCTTTTCCAGCCTGATACTCAGAACGTACTGTATGACCAGGTCCCTTAGGTGCGATCATAGTAACATCTACATCTTTAGGAGCTTTGATACAACCGTAGTTAATATTGAAACCATGTGCAAACATCAGCATGTTTCCAGCTTCCAGGTTCGGAGCAACATCTTTGTAATACATGTCAGCCTGTTTCTCATCATTGATCAGGATCATAATGATATCAGCTTTCTTAGCTGCCTCTGCATTTGTGTAAACAGTTAAGCCCTGTGCCTCAGCTTTTGCTTTTGATTTGCTGCCTTCGTAAAGACCAACAATTACATCACATCCAGAATCTTTCAGGTTCAGTGCATGTGCATGTCCCTGGCTTCCGTATCCGATGATGGCAATTGTTTTTCCTTCCAGCATGGAAAGGTTACAGTCTTCTTGATAAAACATTCTTGGTTCCATAATATTACCTCCATATTTGTACGACTAATTTGTATGACCAATTTTCTTGGTTGTCTTACATCTAATTATAATCAAAAACTGTGTTTTGTCAACACTTAATTACATTTTTTTTATTTCAGCTGCTCATTCCACATTGCATGGTGCAGATGAATGGTCACCGCACTCTTCATGGCCTCGGCATCCCTTTTCTCCAAAAACTTCATAATCAGGATATGATCCTTATAGGCATCCTCTGCCACCACATCCAGATTCAGGTTCAGTGTAAATGTTTTCTGGATGGTTTCTGTCAGCATTGGCATAAACCGGCTCAGGAATTCGTTATGGGATGCATGTAGGATCGCCCCGTGAAATGCACTTTCTGATGCGATTCTCTGGCTTCCCTGGGGATTCTCCTGCAGGTGCTTCTGACATTGCTCTCCCAGCTTCAGGATCTGCGAAATCTCCTCCTCTGTGGCCCGCCTGCATGCCAGGGCAGCCGCCTCCGGCTCAAAGATCATCCGGGCCTCATACAGATCTCGAAGGGTTACCTTCATTTTAGAAAAGTCTCCCACATCAATCCCGCCGCTGGCATACTGATTCAGCTGATTGGAGACAAATGTTCCTGCGCCCCGCCTGACTGTCAGGATTCCTTCCACATTCAGGATCCGGATTGCCTCCCGCATGGTAGTACGGCTCACCCCCATCTGCATGGAAAGCTCATTTTCATTGGGAAGCTTATCCCCAAACTGATAAATCTGATCCTCCAGAATCATTTTCCGTAACGTCGATGCCGTCCGCTGGGACAGATTTTCTGCTAATTCTGACATTTTCTTTTCCTTCCTGAGATTATCCTATTCGCAGTGACGCTCTTGCCAGGCTATCTCTCTTGGGCAATACGTTCTGCCACGTACACACCGCTGGCTGAGGCATGGGAAAGGGAGTGGGTCACCCCGCTTCCGTCGCCGATCACGTAAAGTCCCTTATAGTTTGTCTCCAGATTCTCATCCAGCTCCACTTCCATATTATAGAACTTTACTTCCACGCCGTAAAGCAGGGTATCGTCATTTGCCGTGCCCGGGGCAATCTTATCCAGGGCATAGATCATCTCGATAATGCCGTCCAGGATACGCTTGGGAAGTACCAGACTTAAGTCTCCCGGTGTCGCCGCCAGAGTAGGTCTTACCATCCCCTCCTCGATTCGCACCCTCGTACTTCTCCGTCCCCGTTCCAGATCACCAAATCGCTGGACGATCACGCCGCCGCCCAGCATGTTGGACAATCTGGCGATACTTTCTCCATAGCCGTTACTGTCTTTGAAGGGCTCCGAAAAGTGCTTGGACACCAGCAGCGCAAAGTTGGTGTTTTCCGTCCGAAGAGAGGGATCGTCAAAGCTGTGTCCATTGACCGTTACAATCCCATCGGTATTTTCATTTACCACGATTCCATAAGGATTCATACAGAAGGTACGAACCCGGTCCTCAAACTTCTCTGTGCGATAGACAATCTTACTTTCGTAGAGCTTATCCGTCAGGTGGGAGAAGATCACCGCCGGAAGCTCCACCCGGACGCCGAGATCCACCCGGTTAGAGCTGGTGGGAATGTTCATCTCGCGACAGACATTTTCCATCCATTTACTTCCGCTTCTTCCCACGGATATAATACACTGTTCTGCCTTGGCTGTCCCCTGGGCAAAGTATACCCGGTAGCTTCCATCCTGCTGCTCCAGCTTCTGAATGGGGGTATCAAAATAAAAGGTTACCTTTTCCTTCAGGTAGCGATACAGATTCCCCAGCACCACGTAATTCACATCCGTTCCCAGATGGCGCACGGAGGCATCCAGAAGCTGCAGCTTGTTCTGCATACAGATCTTCTTGAACTCGCTTCCGGCGGTGGAGTACATCTTCGTCCCCGCACCGCCGTATTCCATGTTGATCTCATCCACATAGTGCATCAGCTGAATGGCCTTTTCTTTACCGATATATTCATACAGGGTCCCGCCGAAATCATTCGTGATGTTATATTTTCCGTCTGAAAATGCACCTGCGCCCCCGAATCCGTTCATAATCGAACAGGTTGGGCACTGAATACAGCTCTTGATCTTTTTGCCATCGATGGGACAGTGGCGCCTGTCCAGCTCATGTCCCGCTTCAAAAACAGCGATTTTAAGCTCCGGTCTTTTTTTTGTCAGCTCGTAAGCGGAAAAGATACCTCCCGGCCCCGCTCCTATAATAATTACATCATACTGCATTGCTGCACCTCCTCATACTGTCGCCTGCATCTATCTTCGGGCATTTTCTTCATTGTCTCATATTACTTTCATCTGTGTCCATTTTCCGCTAAAGAACCGTATGACATAGATCACTCCCCGAACTGCCCAGTCGGTGAACATACCAATCCAGACTGCCATAGGTCCAAAGCCCATAACATGAATCAGAAAGATACAAAGTGCCACCCGGCATATCCACATGGATAAGGTAGAGGAAATCATGGAGAACTTTACATCTCCGGCCGCCCGCATGCCATATGCCGGAACGAAGGAGAAGGTCCACACGATGGGCTTTACAATCGTAATCACGGTCATCATTTCCAGACACATCCTTGTGCTTTCCGGTTCCATACCTGCCAGCAGCAGGATCGGTCTGCAGAGGAGATACGTCAGAATACAGGAGGCCAGAATTGCCAGTTCTGCAACAACACTGAGTTTTACGATGTAATATTTTGCCTCTTCTATTCGTCTTCCACCCATACACTGGCCCACCACTGTCATCAGACCAATTCCAATGCCGATCCCGGCAATACCATTCATATTTTCCAGGATCAGAGTCATGGCCTGAGCAGCAATAGCGGCTGTTCCCAAAGTGGAAACGCTGGACTGAATCGCAAGCTTTCCAAACTGAAACATACCATTTTCCACCCCGGAGGGAATACCGATGGCAAGAATCTTTCGAATCAGCCGGTAATCCGGGCGAATCTGAAGATAATTACGGATCACGATAGGCTGTCTGGGTTTTCGCAGATAGTAGAACACTACGACTGCACAGAAAATTCTGGAAATCAGAGTACTGAAGGCTGCTCCTGCAACACCCATATGGAATCCGAAGATCAGGATGGCATTACCGATAATGTTCATAATGTTGGATATGACTGAAACCCGCATGGGAAAGCGGCTCTCCCCACCTGCCCGGAAGAAGGCCGATCCGGCGTTGAACAGCGCAATAAAGGGAAAGGATAATACAGTAATCCAGAAGTAGGTCAGGGAGGCACTCATAACCTGTGCATCTACTTTTCCAAAGATCAGTCTCAGAAGCGATGACCGGAAGATCAGGCACAGGATCATAAGTACCAGCGAAATCACGGTCACTGTCAATGTCACCTGCTGGGCGGCATTGTTACTGTCCTTCTCATCCATCCTTCCGATGTACTGGGAGCAGATGATGGTGCCTCCGGTTGCCAGCGCCGCAAATACCTGAATCACCAGCACATTGATCGAGTCCACCAGGGAGACTGCAGAAATCGCCTCACTTCCCACCTGTGATACCATGATGGTATCCGCCATTCCCATAAAGCAGTTCAAAAGCTGCTCTATAATCAGAGGAATCAGTAAGGTTTTCAATGCCTTACTTGAAAACATCAGATTCTTCCAGTCAATCCGGTCCCTGTCATACAAATTCTTTTTTAATTTCCGTAACATAATAGATACTTTTCCTACCAATCTTTCTTTTGTATAAAACATTTGTGACCATTATAGCCACCTGCGAAGCTATTTACAATATATTATCCTGATTATTTACTATAATTTTTATCCGTCCAAGCACATGTGAAGCCAGATACCAGAGCGTCTCAAAGTGCATATATGCCACGATATTGCTGTCGCAGTAGATCTGCAGGCTGGCCGGGAATTCCTCATCTGAATTCCAGAACTGCAGAATCATGGAGAGCTTATCAAAGACAGGAATCCGGTATGACACATCTCCTTTTCCCTCCCTGACTCCATGAAGTGCTTCGCAGGCCCGGGCCAGCTGCACCTCCCTGTGATCCAGAAAATCCTCCTGCGCCTTAAAGAATCCTTCCCCTGCATAGGAGGAAGCATTACGAACCGCAGAAAGATTTTGCATGGGCACGTAGGATCCGGACAGCGCAGCATCCTTTTTGGCATAGCAAAGCAGATCATAAAGAGTGAGTGTCTCCTCATAATCTGCTTCCCAGGTATCCAGAAACTGATTGTTCGTTCCCTGCACATTTCCCGTGTTCCTGTCAAGCCGGTAATCACTTCCAACAAAATTCATGTAAATAAAATTCGGATCCGCTTCCAGGTTCCACTTTTGGATCATTTCCTCCTGATCGTACTTTAAGAATTCCTTCTGCGTCTTCTGTTTTGCAATTTCATAATTGGATACAAATTCGCTTTTCTTTCGTTCCATGGCTTCTTCCTCGATAGTTCCTTCCATTTTTATCTGCTGTATACTCATTTCTTACGTCAAAACTGCTGAATCTGTTATTTTCGGGCAAGATCACTAAGCCTGCAGGGGACAATCTGAAACTCCCCTCCCGGCGCAATGGTAATCAGCGTTGCGCCTCTTTGAGCGGTATCCCTCTCGATGCCCGGCATGGCCAGATAGTCGATGCTGTAGCCATAGGTAAGTCTTATACCCTTGTACTCCAGTGACTGATTGTTGTAGTGGTCGTGCCCGCAGAACATGGCTTTTGTACTTCCAAGCTCCACCGCCGTGTCAAAAAATCGGCTCTTCTCTCTGGAGCAGCAGATCCTGCCAGACATCTTCTCCCCCAGAACCCCGTAATAATACTGAACCTGGTCACTTCCCTGCCTGTACCGCTCATCTGCTTCCTTATATTCTCTTAAGGGAATATGAAAAAATGCCATGGAGGGTATGGTATATCCCTCTTTTTCGGAAAGAGCTGTCACCGTCTTTTGGTACCAGGCAACCTGATCATCATGGATATAGTCGTATCCTTTGCCCCCATCTGCTCTGTTTCGGTAAGCGTTGGAATCCAGGAGAAACAGTGCCTGACGCAGTGCTCCGTCTGTGTTTCTAATCTCAATCATCTGATTGTTTCTTCCAGATATATCCGGCTGAATGTCAGGATACAAAAGGCTTCCCGGATTTGCACAGGACAGCGTCTTCATCAGCGAATCAAATTCCCTGGCATCCAGTGTAGCCACACGTTCTGTGTCATGGTTTCCATAGGCGAAAACCCAGGGAATCCCTGTATTTCTCATAAATGCGGCAAATTGTACCAGCGGTGCGCCATTATTCAGGGAAAATGACTTGACTCCCGTGGGAAATACCAGGTCTCCGGTGATCACCACCAGATCCGGCCTGGTGTGGCAGATCAGTGTGTAGCAGGCTTTCAGGGCTTTCAGATCCTGGGACCGTGAGAGCAGGCTTCCGCCAAGATGAATATCCGTAAGCTGCAGAAGCTTAAAGCTTTCCTTTTCGGTAGTGATCGTATAGACCCCCAAAGCTTCCTGATAAATGATCCGATCCTGTTGCTTTTCCACCCTCGACACCGTATGAATATAGGGCATTAGAAAAAAACGATCCATGCACATCACATGGTATAGCGCCAAAAGAAGCAGCATAAGGAAGAGGAATGGCCCTTTCTGCTGCTTTCGATTGTGTTCCTTTTGTTTTTCAAAAATTGTTCTCATATAAGAGTATTATGCTCTTATATTTACCAGGATATACCGTCTTGCTAAGGGTTATCTTCCTAATAGAATCGAACCTACCGAATTAATCGCCAGGAGTGCCCATAATATGGCAACTGCAATTGCAATCCACTTATATCGCACCTGTATGGCAATATATTCCCGGATAAAGGCACTGGGCCAATAGTATAATGCCGTGTGACAGCCAACTCCTTCTGCCCTCATTCCCAGCTTTCTGGCAAAGATACTGGTACGAAATACATGATAGTTGTTGGTGACAAACAGATACTTCTTTTTGCTGTCCGGGGTGTCCAGCATATCTCTGACATTTTTCAGATTTTCATAGGTAGTGGTGGACCGATCCTCCAGGATAAAATCTTCTTCCGTGTAGCCCTGTTCCCTGAGATAATTCTCCATCGCTTTGGCTTCCGAGATTTTCTCATCCCTTCCCTGCCCGCCAGACAGCACCAGCTTGCCGTGATGCCCGGATTTTTCATAGATTTCTACCGCTTTATCGATTCGTCCCCGCAGCAGTGGGGTAACCCTGCAGCCATTCGAAAGGCCGCAGCCATGGATGATGATATAATCACAATCCAGCTTTTTGGGCAGCAGCATATAGATCTGAGCATACACCATAAGAGCCACAAAGCTCAGGCTGAAATATGCACAAAGCATGAAAATCAGCCATGCAAATAAATCTAATGCCATGCTTTTCTCAAATATTCCGCAAATAAGCAGAAAGGAAATAATAATCCCTGTCAAAAGACATAAGGCAAAAATAGCAGACAGCAGATTTTTAAGGGATTTTCCCTCTTTTTTTATCATCACAAACCTGTCATAAAACAACAGCAGAATAAAAATCAGGGTTACCAGCGGCATAAGCCCATAGCAAAATGCCAGGAGCAGCGTCTGCAGCCATCCAATATTCTGAGTCAGCGAGGCAACACCATAGAAGAGGAACAATGCCGAAGCAATCAGCAGCAATGCATTCACAAATCTTCGTGGATCCCTCCGCACACACACAGCAAACGCTGCCAAAAGAACAAGTCCTATAATTAACTGTATCATGAAAAAATTTCCTCCTTCGCCATCTAACGTAAATACTATACATTATACACGTAAACAGTTAGAAAGGCAATTTTTTCACTTAATTGTCTGTATTTATTACACCGTCGGCTGCATTACTCTCTCTGGTTGCAATGATATGGTCCAGAACAGCATAAATCGCTACAATGATATCCAGACGTGCTTCATCCATAACCTCTATCTCATATGCTTCATGGAGAGATACCCATTTTTTATGAGAAGAAGCCACGACAGAACCAGTCTCATCCAGCACATCAAAATCATGCTGCAGAAGATTACCGGAGATCATCCAGTTCAATCCCTTGATGTCGATCTCCTCGTGGATAATCTTGAACAGCTGGCTGCTAAATTCAAATTTTGTTCCATCTGCCATATCTACGTAATAAACTTCATGGATAGAAATTGGTTTTCTATGAATCTCCGCAACCACCTTATCCGTCTGAGTGTTTACCAGAACTGTCTTATCATGGATGGAGATAAATCGGCTTGTTACCTCATAGATCTTTTTCCGATTCTCATCCGTAACATCAATTTCGTGTTTCAGGCTTACAATCTTGCTTCTCATAAAAATCTTCATCTCTGTTCCTCCATTATACATTGGCTATCATTTAGTTAATCTAATTATAACGTATTTTTCTGAAAAAGGCATCTTTTTCAGGATATTTTGTGAATTTTCCCTTTTCATTCTTCTCACAGGAATTACGATGTACTACTACATCATTTTACAGCTTAGTCTGCTCATAAACTTGCTTTTTACGGATGCGCTTATTTTTTCACCGCCATAATTTTCATAAAGTAAAAGTGTCTTGTTATTCTTAATTAGATCCGAAGAACATTTCAAATTACCTTTTACCAGCTCCAGCCAGTTACCCAATCTTTCATCCCTATTATTTGTCGCCCTCCCCCAAAATTTCAACTGTTCTTCTTCCGTCATTTCTATTATTCTTCGCCGAATACTTTCGATATTCTCCAGTGTTCGATTCATAATTGCGGAAATGTATATATGCAGCTCTTCATCAAAAACATTTCCTCCTGCTGAAAAAATATCTCTCACATTACCGCACCAGACAAAACAGCTATATACTAACCATGGCGTAAATTTCTGATAATTGCTGTTAAATACTTCCGGGAATAATGCAATACCTTCATTCAGATAGCTTCCTTTTTCTTCCTTTGTCAAATCTGAAAACGCAATGGTTTCACCTTCACTCCACCATGTAGATTTTTGTGTTCTTAACAATTGCCTGATTTTTCTATTTAGCTCATCTCCAGATAATTCCAGCAGGTCTTTCGCATCATTTTGGGTAAGGTAATCCTCCCCTTCTTCCAGATTAAGATTAAGATAAAATCTTGGACTATGAGTAACCTTCAAATCTGCTATACATTCCTCATATTTTTTAAGTCTTACTTCCGGCTTATCCCCTCCCAGCTTTGCCATCAAAACATAGGTATCTTCTATATCGTTTTTCAGGCTTTCATATATACTTCCACCAATCACTTCCCACCTGGCGGCATCTGTTTTTTTCACCTCTACTCCAATTTTATATCCCTCTTCCGGATCCTCAATGATAAAATCCGGAAATTTTTGAGCACTATGAGTGATTTCCTCTTTCTCAAATCCGGTTTCCAACAAACTGTCATACACGATATCTTCAAAATCCGTACCTGATAGCTTTTTTACTTCTTTGCTTCCAATTGATTCCCTCTGCAATTTTTTCTCAATCTTCTTCGCTGTCTCATACAGCTTTTCTATGTATGCTAACAATTTTTCTTCTGCCATAAAATCTCCCAATCATGCTTGATCTTATCCGAAATACAACTCCCAATTATGTTCCAGTCTTTTAGCGATATTGTACCCCAATAACGGTGGAACCGCATTACCTATTATTTTGTATGCCTCTGATGCCGATACCGGCCTGTTTTCTCCCTTTTTAGGAATAATAAACTCATAGTCATCTGGAAATGTTTGAATTCGGGCACATTCCCTTATTGTTAATCTTCTCTCACGCAATCCCTGTTCTAATTCCTGTTCATGCTTTCCACCATTTTCTTTTGACAATCTTCTGAACTCAATGTTTCCATGGTGCTCCGATCGAATCGTAGGTGCAATTCCATCTAATTTCACTTCCTGTTGTCCCTGACAATGTTTTCCCATGAATTTGGCATGAGAATACTTTTGTTGACAAATATCCTTCGTTTTTTCCGGCTCCTCTAAGCCCGTAAAGGCTTCCTGCACTGAAACATACTTTTCTCTGTCATCGTCTGCCGATTCTCCTGGAATCCAATGCGTTGGTGTAGGATACGGATTGTATTCCTGTGAAATATTTTTCTTTTTTAGTTCCTTCCTTGCTGTATCTGTCAATGCAGACTTTTTAAATCCAATAAATATAACACGTTCCCGTCCTTGAGGCACACCATATCTTGCTGCATTTAACACCTGTGCTGCCACAACTAAATATCCTCCATGGCAAACGGATGCAAAATCTCTTTCTATAACCTCCTTTGCATCTTCTAGATTGGTTAGTCCTTTCACATTCTCAGCAACAAATATTTTCGGTTGTGTAATTGCAATTGTCTCTCGCATCCACATATATAATTGACCACGATTGTTTGCCGTTGGGTTATCAACACTTATTTTTTTTCCGTTATGTCCTTTGTCCGATTCAAAACCCATTCTTTTTCCTGAAACTGAAAAATCCTGGCATGGGAATCCGCCAATCACCACATCAACATTGTTCGGGAAAATATTCACCTTATTTTCCTTTTGTATCTTAACCAAATCAACAATACTATCTAAATAGTAATTTGATTCATCTATCCCTTTTTTTCTAAAATAGTTAATCCATGCTGACTTTGCCTCTGGTTTTATATCATTTGCAAACACTGTATGAAATCTTGTCTTTGGAAGCTTTATCCAGTTACTGTCGATCTTTTTGCATTTCCAGTCATGATTTATCTTCGTATTGACCGACCTTTTTAGTACTTGAAAATTCCCCTCAAACCCCAGATCCATGCCACCGCACCCGGAAAAAAGCGATAAAACATTTAATTGGTTTGAAGTTATCTCATTCTTTTTTCCTGCTTTATTTCTCTCTGGTTTTTTTGTTCCATATGGAATATGCCATACACCACTTTGCTTAACAGCCCCACTGATTCTATTCTCGTTACATAATATTTGAATTCTTCTGGGTGTTATGTCCCACCTTTCAGACATTTCTAAAACCGATACATAGTTTTCCATATTTACTCCCTTCGCTCATATTATATTCTATTCGTTTTGACGAATTTTTTCAACCACTTTTTCCATTCCATACAGGGAATCCTGTACCTTGAAGGGCGGCATTTTATGAGGGAACATAAAGATCTGCTGTAAAATCAAAAAATAGGACACACTCCTTTTTACGGGAATATGTCCTGCTTCGCAAGTATCTTTTCTGCATCGGTGCCAATGGTGTCAGAAATGGTGTCAATGGTGCCATCTTGTATATGTTATATAATAGGAAGAAGGAAAAAATATTCTGGAGCTTTCCGTAGCTTCCGGTCGTTCCACGCCTTACTACTACAAAGCAGACGGCATCATGGAAGCCTACATTCGCGTAGGAAACGAAAGCATTGTTGCCCCGGATTATGTGGTAAATGAACTGATCTTAAAAGGCACAAATCGTTCCTTTGATGCTTTAGTCACAGATGCAAAAAAATCAGATTACAGCTTTACACTTTTGGAGGCCACCTATCTGGAACGAACCGGGCTTCACTTTGAGCCATCCGATTATATTTCTTTCGGGCTGGCAAATAAGGATGGATTTTTGACAAATGCAGGTAAACTGCTGGCCGATCAACATATCGTCCAGCGGAACTATGATACGGAATACATCACCTTCCTGGAATACAGGGTCTTTTCCAGAATAAACTAGTGTATAACGATACAAATTCCTCACACCGGAGCCGAGCTGGTCAGACCATCCGATGGTTCTGAAAAACGCAGCTATCAGCGGATTCTTCGGATTTGGTTCCAAATCATTCATCGTTTACACGGATGCCTACCACCGGCATGGTTTACTGCCATCTGTCTAATACGTGGCAGCAAGTCCAATTGGTTTTTCGGAGTTTTTGATAGTCGATTATCGCTTGCGTATCTTCAAGACCTTGTGAGACAAGACCAGTGCGGAATGTTCGACACGATGCAGATTGCAGAGAAAAACAGAGAAGTCATTTCCGGAATCATTGGAAATATGCACGACGGTTATAATGTCATTTTCATTGACGGTCATTCATCCCATTGTCGCACGAAAAAGGATGTCCGGTCATGTATCATTGAATACTGTAATAAAAAGGGCGATTGATTCGTCCTTTTTATCGAAAATGGTGTCTTGCACAAGACATCAAAAGTCTTGCACAAGACAGTGTTTCATGTGTTAGTTACGTGTCAGTTACTTGTTTGTTACCGCAATAATTTCACACATTTCTGTGGTGTCTGATAGAATATCGAGATAGAAAGAAATCCCCGAAACATAAGCGTTTCGGGGATTTGTGTATTCTTTGAAATTCTGTTTGAATTATCGCTTGCTGAACTGCGGAGCGCGACGTGCGGCTTTGAGACCGTACTTCTTTCTCTCCTTCATTCTTGGGTCACGAGTTAAGAATCCAGCTTTCTTCAGTACTGGTCTGAAATCTGCATCTGCCTGAAGCAGTGCTCTGGAGATACCATGTCTGATAGCACCAGCCTGTCCTG
>JAQUXP010000042.1 GCA_028692395.1 Lachnospiraceae bacterium | reverse complement strand
GCCTTAAAATCTAAAATATCCATTTCTGTAATCTTTGCACAAAATCCAATGATTCCAGAGAAAAACAGCCAGCTGATGGCTCTGTTGCAGGTTGCTTTGGAGAGATTACTGGAATAATCTTTGGTAACCAGTTTCTGCAGCTCCTCGCTGAGACTTCCTTCAGCCAGTCCCTTGCTTTCCCGATTGAGAATTCTACATATAGCCAGGAAAATCTGAGTAAAAACACGGGTATCCAGAATATCTGTAAAATACCGTATGGATTCGTTGGTAAAGGTGTCAATGATTTTCACCAGAACGCCCTGCGCTTTTTCTATGTTTTGTTTCTCCAGATAAGTTTCTACTACTTTAGGGTATCCACCAATCTGGCAGTAGATATCATAGATCGCTTTCAGCTTGTCGTAAGTTTCAGGTTCTCCCTGTTTTTCCATGAGGGTCAGGTAATCCTGGTAGAGTGCTTCATCAAAGGCTAGCAAAACTTCCTCAAAGGACAAGGTGTAGATAGGGATACGTGTCACGTCACCACTGGAGAATCGAAAGTCCGGTTCATAGATTCTGCCCAGGTAACTGCCTGTTACGATAAAATGAGCCTGGAACTGCCTTGTGAATTCACGGATACGATTATATATTTCTGCGGATTCCTGAATTTCGTCAATGATGATAACCGTATCATCGGAATCAGTGAAATCAAGGTCATAGAGACGAAATGCATCCTGGAGAGGGTGCTCTGGCCGTTTGGTGCCAGGAGTCCATTCAGTTGCCTGTTTATAACATTTCATAAATTGCTGACCGCTCTGCTCAAAAAGGTTAATATATATTTTGTGCTTATAATTCTCATCGGCAAACTTATTGATCAGATACGTTTTTCCAACCTGTCTGGCACCGCTGATTTCCAGTGTGCTGCGGTCAGTATCGTTTTTCCAATCTAAAAGTTGTTCGTAAACTTTTCTTTTCAGATACATAAAGGTACTCCTTTCTTAACACTATGCTAACTGTTCAGTACCTGACCAGTTACACGCTATGTTCTTATTATAACAAATTATCATGGGTTAATATAGTGGGAAGTTGACCGAAAGAGCATTGTAAACTTTTTACGGGCTATAATAATGACGATATAATTATATCCACGAATTGATATGAAAGAACAGATGTATGTGATTAAATTGTTTTTGGTAGAGCAAAATGAAGATCTTCTTGGAGTGTTTGTATTTATTTCCGCACAATATAGTCAAATGCTATTCTTTCCTCATTGCGAACATATATAATTCCACATTTTCTAAAACCATACTTTTCAATTGCAGCTTGCATTGTTTTATTGTTCTGATGCGTGTCAATCCTAAGATAATCAATTCTTTCTGTACAATAGTCAAAACAAGCCTTTGTCAAGCCTTTCATCTTGCCAGACGAAGCAATTCTATGAATCGTTCCATACTCTTTTTCCAGATTCCAATTTCCCTGCTCTATTACTTGATACGTTGGTTCTTCTCCCATTATAAAGACCAACACTCCAAGAATCTCTTCATTCCGCTCTACCAAAAACAATTGTTCTTGAGAAATATCGTATCTAATTAATTCTTGATCCGGATAGCCATTCTTCCATTGATTTGGATTTCCGTTATCCTTCATGTATGCTCTTGCCACATCATATATTTTCATTATTTTGTCTACGTCACTTTTATTTGCAATTCTGATTTTCATTTATTTATCCTGAAAAAAACAGGCATCTTTTACAAGCACTCTGTTTTACGCAATTAAGTATTCTATTTTCAATATAATCTAAGATATGCTCGCATCCCTCACTAAAGGAGCTCTGTCAATTCTGAGTTCTTCTGTCAACAGCTGAGATTACTAATTATTTTATGAAAAATTAATTATCCTTCCAAAAAAGAAAGAGACCCTTATCTCATTTATTATAGTGTGGTATAATTTGTTTATCAATATGGCATGGATACTTGATACAAAAACAACTTATCTATCGCATGTCTTGCCGCACTTGATGGGTGAAAAAGTTATACGGCCGTTGGGTGCCGCCATTTGCAGTAGACGAACAGGAGAAAACTATGAATGAGTTATTTGTGCAGAAAATACTAATTGATTGGAATAAAATCTCTTCCTATAGTTATCTTAGGGATATTCCGGCAATTAATCAAGTAGCAAAAATAGATTTAGATAGTGCAGTCACTTTTTTTGTCGGAGAAAATGGAACTGGAAAGTCTACGTTGCTTGAGGCAATTGCGGTATCATGTGGATTTAATCCAGAAGGTGGAAGCAGGAATTATAGCTTTTCTACATATGATTCACATTCTGAATTATGTGATGCAATGACAATTGCCAAAGGTTGGAAGAAGATATCATGGGGATATTTTCTTCGAGCAGAGAGTTTTTACAATGTTGCAACAAAGGAAATGGATTACGCAGATGCAGCACATCCATCTGAAAAGTATCACGAAAAGTCTCATGGAGAAAGCTTCCTTGCACTTGCGCAGAATAACTTCAAGCCTAACGGTCTGTATATTCTTGATGAGCCGGAAGCAGCTCTTTCGCCACAAAGACAATTAACACTTTTGATTGAGATCAATAGATTAGCACAACAAGGAGCTCAGTTTATTATTGTAACTCATTCACCTATTCTATTAGGACTTCCCGAATCAAGGATATGGTCTTTAGATGACAAGCAAATTCATGTGTGCAAGTATGAGGACACAGAAAGCTATCAGGTGATGGAGCTGTTTATTAATAATCGAGAAGCACTCTTGAAACAACTTTTTATCCCCTCATCCTGACAATGTTGCTCATTTTACCCAGTTCATGTTCAATTCAAGTTTACCTGTGTTTTTATCAATTTGTTCATTGGACACAGTAAAATCCTCTCGAAGATAAAAATTGACTGCTCTAATATTTTCTTTATACACGCTTAATGACAACGCACCTTTTTTATCCTTTGCATAATCCAATAATTTTTTTCCAAACCCTTTTGATTGAACATGTTGAGAAACGAAAATTCCAGCTATATACTCATCCATTAAACCCAAAAAACCTTGAATAACATTATTTTCTTCATAGACATAAATAGTCGCACTTGGCATCATAGCCTTCACTGTATCATAGTTGCTTTTCCAGTATTCACTTTGAATAAAACTATGGGCTGAAATATTGGTATCTAACCACAGCTCCATAACTCGATCTATATCTTCTTTCTTAAAATCTCTAATCATAGTTTTTCCTTTATGACATTTTATTTAGCTACATTCCATTCAAGGGTGATTCTGCCATCTTTTGCAGGGGCAATCGTACCTGCCTTTTGAATAGCCGCCGCCATCAAATCCTTGTTTTTACCAGCATCCTCAAAGGTCTGAGCCGTGCCGGCAATATATGCTTGATCAATGGCTTTTGGCCATGCTGCAACGGTATAGGTCCTGCTGTCATCAATCTTCGTGCCATCTGCAAGGGCAACAGAAACAACATTTTTATCTGCGTCTGCCCACGGAGCATAGGTCACTTTCAGACCGGACACTGCATACAGAATGTTCTCCTCCTTGCCAGCGATGATTGGGTGTTCTAATAGTTCCTTCAGTTTTGCACCGGTTATCTCATAGGTTGTTAATAGTGCATCGCCATCAATTCCCTTTTGGATAAAACGATCCGGCAGCACAATATCACCCTTAAAAATCTGTGCGATATTTCCGCAGTAAAAACTCTTATTTGGTACAAGTGCAATCTCTGCACCGGTAGCATCACGAAGAACGTCTGCGTTATAATTACTGGTATCCAATACCGTAAATGTTTCACTGGCCGTTCCAATTGGAGTCTCCGACAATATTTCAAAAGGATCACTATTTTTAATAGTCTCATCGATTACTGCCATTAATTCCTCAAAGGAAATCTCTCCGGTTGTATATTGCTGAACGGTAGGAAGAAGTGTATCATTTCCAAAGTATTTTGCAAAGAAAATATTTCCATCCTTAATAGAATCAGAGACATCCTGTGACATTGCCGTGATATTCTGCTGATAGGAAGTCAGCGTGCTGACACCGGAAATCACCTGGAAGACTGCGTCCTGACCTTCATTTGTACTGATATAATCAATTGTAGCATTGATCAACTTTTTTTTGGTCTTATCCTTCATAGATGTTTTATTCACGGAAAGATTTATCCCCGGAACAACCTGCATCACTCGCTGATCAGCTTCCGTTGTCGGGAACCCAATAAAGCCAATTTCGGCATCCGGTTTTTCTGATTCAACCAATGCAATAATATCCAGGTTACAAGGCATCATTGCGATTTTACCACTATACAGGTCCTGACGATTCGTCGTTGCACTGGAATTAAAATCATCCACTGTCACAATACCTTTGTCATAAAGACTTTTTAATACTTTACTGGAAGGTTTCAGAATCTCCGTACTGGAAGTCTCTCCTTCAACAAAACTGTTATAGGTATTTCGCTTCTCTGCCAAAGCAAATGTTTCATCGTAACTCAGCCCGAACAGTAATGACTCCACTGTTGTGTAATACTTCATACAGGTAACCATCGGTCGAATGCCTGCTGCAGAAATTGTGTCACACAAGGTATACAGTTCATCTAATGTAGACGGAATATCCCAGCCATTCTGCTTGAATACATCTTTGTTATAGGCAATACCGAACGTCGTGTTGCTTATCGGAATCTGATATAAGTGCTCCCCGACAGTAATCGCCTGCAGGGAAGATAGATTATATCTGCCTGCATAGCTTTCACCACCAAGGTCATATAAGAAATCATTTTCTGGGATAGTCTGATTCGACAAAAGCATGTCCGGCAGAGAACCATTGTCCGCTAAAATTTTCATGTATGGCTGCTGCTTGTCGCCGGCACTGCACTCTTCAAAGACAAAATCAACTTCCGGAAACTTTTCCTCCAGCTTTGACTCCAGCTTTGTGTGATCGAATGTATGAAATTTCCCGACAGTTATAACAGTCTTGTCTGCTGCAATCGGTTCATAGCTTACGATATCATTTTCCGGTGTATAAACACTTCCGGTTTTTGTTGATGAACACCCTGACAGCAGGACGCTGGCCATACAGCATATGGCGATTACTTGTCTTTTGACTCTCATGTTTTATTTTCTCCCTTAACAATCCTCATCAAAACCTTTTTCAGTTCAACAATATCTACCGGCTTCGCCAGGTGCATCTGCATCCCTGCATCGATAGATGCTTTCATATCTTCTTCAAACGCATTCGCCGAAAGTGCGATAATTGGGATCGTCTGTGCATCTGCCCTATCCAAATGTCGAATTGCCTTTGTAGCTTCCAAGCCATCCATAATCGGCATCTTAATGTCCATCAGTATGAAGGAGTAGTAATCTACCTCCGAGGAACAAAACTTATCAACACCAATCTGACCGTTCTCCGCAGCGTCAACAACCAATTCCATTTTTTCTAAAAGTCTTGTGATGATTTGGCGATTGATTGGATGATCTTCCACAAGCAGTATGTGTTTCCCACTCAAGGCTGCTTTTAAAACTGCTTCAGGAACTGTATCCTCTTGTTTTTTCTGATTATTTTTTTCTTTTTCTATTCTTTGAAGCGGAATCAAGACTTCAAAACAACTGCCAACATTCTTTTTACTGGTCACAGTAACCGTACCGCCCATCATCTTTACGAGGTTATAAACGATGGAAAGTCCCAGGCCGCTGCCGGTATGAGCCGAATTCGTCATAGAATTTTTCTCCTGCTCAAAAGGAGTAAAGATATGCTGTATATAGTCCTCACTCATACCCACACCGGTATCCTCAACAGTCAGACTGATCCGGTCTGTTTGATCATCAAGGGGAGTTCGTCCTAAGGATAACAAAACCGTACCATCTGGCGGTGTAAACTTGATCGCATTACTCACAAGATTCATAAGGCACTGTCTAATTCGTACGGAATCACCGATATAATCTGTGCTGAAAGTTTCTTTTTCCTCGTAAGTGAATTGAATCCTGGCATCTGAAGCGGCCTGGCTCTCCATCTGCATCACATGATTCACTATTTCATCTAAATCGATGCGATCTTTATTGATTTTCATCTTCCCAGCCTCAATACGACTCATATCCAGCACATCATTAATAAGGGAAATCAGATATTTATTGGATACCTGCGCCTTCACAATACAGTCATACACCGTCTCTTTATCATCCATAGATTCCAATGCAAGCTCATGTAAGCCAACTACCGCATTAAGTGGAGTGCGAATATCGTGAGACATTTTATTCATAAAATCGCTTTTGGCTGCTGCTTTTGCGAACTGAACCTGCACATCTCGTCCTTTTCGCATCAGGTTATACTGATTATAAAACAGGATGATTCCTCCCGCCATGCAAACCATCACAACCGCTATCATCAGATGGGTAAGCCCTGCGTAGGTAGCTTCTGCAGTGATGGAAATTGGCACAGTTACAAGCAGTTCATACTCCTCGGTACTTGGCATAGCTAAAACAAGCCAGCTTATGTTCTCTGCAACGTATGTAGTCTGATACTCACTGTTGGAGGAAATTGCTGTTTTCAATTCCGCATACTGATCTTCTGCTATACCAGCATTTTTTAATGATGAATAGACCGCATACCCCTGAAACAGGCTTTCCGAAGTAACCTCCTCCGGGTGCATTACGATAATGCCGTCACGGTCTACGATATAACTGCTGCCCAGATGATTATATAGCGATACTGTCGTTATATCAGCAAATGTCTTTGCCGGAACGAGTCGGCACAGTCCAATCATCGTTCGTCCTGAAATCTCCAGATTATCAAGTGACTGTGTAAAGGCCCAATAATCTCCTCTTCCCTGAACAGATACAAAACTGGAAAATGTTTTTTCTTCTCGAAAAACTCTCTCTGTGATTCGACTGTCTTCAACCATGACCGCATTATTGCCGCTCATGGTGATGAAGTTCCCCTCCTGATCAAGCAAAAGCCATTCCTCCGGTTTTTCAAAATAATCCGAAAGATTATCATTCACTTCACGGTTTTCCTGGGAAATTACATATGCAACGGCTTCAACCTGTGTTCTGTAGGTGTCTTTCAGCTGCGATATTCTCTCTGTCAGCAAATATCCAATTTGGTCAACAGCTTCTATGCGTTCTTTCTGTACCGAGTTTCTCAGCCTTTGATTAACCAAAAGCAAAAATATAACACTGCATGCAAGTACACACACCAGCACAATATTTATAAACACTTCCTTGTGGTTACCGACAAACACTGTAAATCTGTTTTTTTTCGCTGGACCGCTTTTATCTAATGTCATGCGTTTGCCACTCCCATTCTCTTTTTCTTGTAGAAGGATACTGTTGTATTTTTCCTACGTGCATGGTAAAAATTTTAATAAAAAAATAAAGCCAGCACTGTTGGCCCGTCTCAGTAGTCTTGTAAAATAAACCCCTTAGAGTTAAAGTATATGACTATTATACAGCCAAAATATGCCTTTATCCAGTGCTAATCCAATAATTCAAAATTTTATATGAGTATAAAGCAAAAAGGAGCTCATGCTCCCTTTATAAACTCACATATAAAGTGCCCGCTCTCCATGTCAAAAACACGGGGAGCGGGCACTTTGTCTTAAAAAGCAAAGCCTTCATTTCTATTTGTATGATCTATAAGAATGCAAAGCTTCTCCATACCTTCTGCTGAGAATCATAGACCAGCTTGTAATCGTTGGAATAATCTGCATGATTAATGTAATCGTAAGTGATTCCCTGTGGCTCCTCATAATATGCATAATATCCATCCTTGCTTCCCATGAGATACTGCTTATTATCCGCTGCACGGTAATCTGCGTTCTGGTTAATCAGAATATGGAAGATTTCGCCGGTTCCTCCGGCAGCCCCATTCTGATAGTCAGAATGCTGACTTCCCTGATAGCAGGTAATTACAACTGATTTATCTTCATTTTCCACACTGGCAAAAAATACATGTCCGTCCCATGCGCTGGGATACTGGAAACTAAACTTCTTGCTGTTGACCGTTCCATCATATGTAACAAATTCCGATGTCTGTGCCGTATCTGTGATTACCCTGTTGCCATCCTGGCTATTAGCAGTTGTGTCCGTATTTTGCGCATTATTCTGCACATTCTGAGCTACTGCTTCCAGATTACTTGCAGGATCAGACGATACCTCCGGGGTTGGTGTCTCAGACACCTCCGAGGTTGCCTGTGGAGTTCCAGTTGTCTCCGATGAAGCAGTAACCTCTCCGGACTCTGCGGAGGGTAAGGAAGATGAGGAAGATGAGGCTACTGAAGAATCTGCATTTACCTGTGCACTTAGTTCCTTCTGAAGCGTTTCATTATCCTTTTTTAAAACCTCTGCAGCCGAGATCAGCCTGGTGTTCATGCTTCCCGAATAAATCAGGCATCCGGCAAGCATCGCTGCAATCACAGCCAGCACTGCAAACATAATCGGAACCAGATGTTCTGACTTAAGCTCCAGCTTTTTCTCATTCTCTGTCTCTGTGACAGCTTCAGCTTCCGGTTCTGCCTGCATCTCTGTGGCTGCTTCAGCTTCCGGTTCTGCCTGCGTCTCCTCTGTGGCTGCTTCAGCTTCCGGTTCTGCCTGCATCTCTGTGGCTGCTTCAGCTTCCGGTTCTGCCTGCGTCTCCTCTGTGGCTGCTTCAGCTTCCGGTTCTGCCTGCATCTCTGTGACAGCCTCAGCCTCTGGTTCCACTTTCATCTCTGTGACAGCTTCAACTTCGACCGCTTCAGCCTCGGCTCCAGGAGTGCTTCCCATCTCTTCTTTTTCTTCCTGTTTCTTTTCTTGTGTCTCTACCCGTTGTCTGTTTTTTTTCTTCTTGTTCATATAATATCCTATCTTAGAAATTCACTCTGCCAAGCAGCCAGATCACACCCTTAAAGCGTCTTCCAACTTCTGGTATTCCCATCAGGTTCTTTTCGTTTATACAGATATCAAGTGGAATATCATTGCACTCCACCGTGAGCTGATACAGCCGTTCATTGGTATAAGTATTCATCGTTGTATCGCAGGCAGTGATATTTCCCAAAACATTATACTGATCACACTCCATGCCATAAGGCATGAATGAAGTCTCAACGATAGAAAACACGTCTTCCTTCTGGTTAATTCTCTTTGAGATGGAAGTATACGTATCAATATCCTCCATCGTAAGACTCTCCAGTGCTTCCTCGTCACCATTTCTGGCTGCTGCAATCATAGCACTGCGCTGCTGCATGGAAGACTCTTCCTGTTTCTCTTCTCTGTTTTTGTAAATGGGAAGCAGTATGCAGCCATCCCGTGCCAATGCCGACAATGTCAGAGAGGTCCGTGGATCCCTCAGTTTATTCGGTCCCTGTGCTGCGATATACTCCGCTGCATTCAACAGGTAAAATATCAATGTAATCCCCACCCGGTAATCGTCACAGGCACCTGCGAAGGACTCCTTGTCCGAATGCCGGTCAATACTGATATCCTCCTGGGATGTAACATTTCCACCATTGAAGAATGGATAATAGTATTCCATCTGGAACACATCCTGTTCATCCATCTCCCCGCATACGGTAATTCCGCAATCATATGCATATTCCTTGGAAATCTCCACAAACAGACGGTGTTCCTCGTCTTCCACTGTTTTCTTACGGTCATAGTGCTCCACAACATCCTGCAGAAGTCTTTTTAAATCTGCCTTTTTTGTAATTTCAGAAAATCCTGCTGATTTTAAATAAGCGTGCAAAAGAACACCTCCTTTTTGGTTGACATAACTCTTTTCTATTTTACCAGTTATCTACATTTTTATTTCTGCGCATCCGGAATAAGCTTTTCTTTTCCACCCATGTAAGGCTGCAGTGCTTTCGGAATACTTACTGTTCCGTCTGCATTCAGATTATTCTCCAAAAATGCAATCAGCATACGTGGTGGAGCTACTACGGTATTGTTCAGTGTATGGGCAAGATACTTTCCATCTTTTCCATTGATACGAATCTTCAGCCTTCTCGCCTGTGCATCTCCAAGATTGGAACAGCTTCCAACTTCAAAGTACTTCTGCTGTCTTGGAGACCATGCCTCAACATCCACTGATTTTACCTTAAGATCTGCAAGATCTCCAGAACAGCACTCCAGGGTTCGAACCGGAATATCCAGAGTACGGAACAGGTCAACTGTATTTCTCCAGAGCTTGTCATACCACTCGGCGGACTCCTCCGGTTTGCAGACAACAATCATCTCCTGCTTTTCAAACTGGTGAATACGATATACGCCTCTTTCTTCCAGACCATGTGCACCCTTTTCCTTACGGAAGCAAGGAGAGTAACTCGTCAGTGTAAGTGGAAGTGTATCCTCCTGAATAATCTGATCGATAAATTTACCAATCATAGAATGCTCGCTGGTACCAATCAGATACAGATCCTCGCCCTCGATCTTATACATCATAGCTTCCATCTCAGCAAAGCTCATAACACCGGTTACCACATCACTGCGAATCATAAATGGCGGCACACAGTAAGTAAATCCACGGTCAATCATAAAATCTCTGGCATAGGAAATGACCGCCGAATGAAGTCTTGCGATATCACCCATCAGATAATAGAAACCATTTCCTGCCACACGTCTTGCTGCATCCAGATCGATTCCACTGAAGGATTCCATAATTTCAGAATGATACGGAATCTCAAAATCCGGAACAACCGGCTCACCAAAACGCTCTACTTCCACATTCTCGCTATCATCCTTACCGATCGGTACAGAAGGATCAATAATGTTTGGAATCACCAGCATACGTTTACGAATCTCTTCTTCCGTTTCTTTTTCCCTGTTTGTCAGTTCCTCAACACGATCCGCATTCGCTGTAACCTGTTTTTTCACAGCCTCAGCTTCTTCCTTCTGTCCGTGTGCCATCAGGCCGCCAATCTGCTTTGAGAGCTGATTCTTCTGTGCACGAAGTGCTTCCACCTCCTGCTTAATCTCACGGTTTTCCTTATCCAGTGCAATTACCTCATCCACCATAACAAGCTTCTGATCCTGGAATTTATTACGAATATTCTCTTTCACAAGCTCCGGATTTTCTCTTAAAAATCTAATATCTAACATAGTGTGATTCTCCCTCTCTATCAGGCTTTTCTATTTTTTTATCGTAAATACTTCGTACATTCACATGTTTTGCTCCCATAATCCTAAAATTATTTTATAATAGTATCAACCATTTGTAAAGCTAACATTCGTCTTACCATGTTACCTGCACCGTGTTTTTCTGGGAAAGCATTCTGTAAATACAGTTTCTTTTTTAGTTTACATAATATATTCACATAACATGTTTACATAACTTATTCAAATTCATCGGTATCTATAAAGTTGACTGCCAGCTTCAGTGCTTTAATTTCTTCTTTACTAAGCATTACATAGGATTCGCCCTTTACGATTTCCTTCATGTATACAAAACAATTATCGCGACTGTGAATAGCATCCAGTACAAATCCTGTGTTGTTCCGATCCAGCATAGCAAGCGCAAAGCTAAGTTTTCCACCTACATCGTCAAATGCATCATACTTTACAATTCCGTATTTTTTCAGAGTCTTCATGGATTCTTTTTTCAACATATCAATATCAAACTGATAATGTTCGTTAATTGCTGTGATTTTCTCGATCTCCCGAAATTTATTAGCGAATACTTTTTCCAGTGATTGTGCATCCTTACCCTTCATAAAAATACGATACTTCTTTTTGACTCGATCTAGCTGAAATGACATTACACATACCATAGCGGTTAATATCACTACGAGCACAATCAAAAGCAGAACTACAATTCCAATATCAATTCCGGCTTTCTCAAATATATTCATTTTCAGTTTCCCCTTATCCTATCGTACCAAACAAATCAATAATTCTGTCCAGTTCATCCTGCGAGTAATACTCTATCTCTATCTTCCCCTTTTGTTTTCCAGTTCTATGAATAGAAGCTTTTGTTCCCAGAATCCCTTTGATCCTCTCTTCGAGGTTTTCATAAATTGCATCCAAACCATCATTTGTCAGCTTTTCTACCTTTTTCTTCGGATTCAGGAGTTCTTTTACCAGTTTTTCCGTATCACGAACACTGAGCTTTTCATCAAAAATTCTCATTGCAACACCGTACTGCAGTTCGGAATCTGCGATTGCCAGCAATGTACGAGCATGTCCTGTGGATAACATCTCATCAATAACCATCTGCTGTACACGACTGTCCAGCTTTAAAAGTCTCATAGAATTCGTAACTGCAGTTCTGCTCTTTGATACACGCTCTGCCACTTCATCTTGTTTTAGATAAAATTCTTCAATCAAGCGCTTATATGCAATAGCTTCTTCAATTGGATTCAGGTTTTCCCGCTGAATATTCTCAATTAATGAAATCTCTACAACTTCCTGATTTGTGAATTCCTTAATGATGACTGGGACTTGTTTTAATCCGGCCAGCTTTGCAGCTCTCCATCTTCTCTCTCCCGCTATAATTTCATAATAGTTTTCTCTCTTCTGTACCAGAATTGGCTGCAGGACACCAAACTGTTTGATAGAATCAGCCAGCTCCAGTAGTGCATCTTCATCAAATACTTTTCTTGGCTGATCTCTGTTTGGTTCTATCTCACTAATCTTCAGATAAATATCTGTAGGCTTCTCCACAATCTTTTCAACGATTTTTTCAACGATTTTGACCTCTCCTGTTGCTGGCTGGTCACCTGTCGTTGTTTTTGCTTTTGATACTCTGTTCTTTGCCCCGGAAGATGGAATCAATGAATCCAGTCCCTTTCCAAGTCCCGCTTTCTTTACTGCCATTCTTCATCCCCCCTATGTATTACTTCATCAGCTAGCAGTCGATAGCTTTCCGCACCACTGGATTTTCCATCATACAATGTGATGGGAAGTCCGTAGCTTGGTGCTTCCGCCAAACGCACATTTCTCGGTATAATGGTCTTATAGATATTCTGATCGAGATTTTCCTTTACATTTTCTACTACCTGTAAAGAGAGATTTGTTCTGGCATCATACATGGTAAATACTACACCCTCTATTTCCAAATCCGGATTTAATCTTTCCTGAACCAGCTCTATCGTATGCATCAGCTGGGTTAATCCCTCCAAAGCATAATATTCACACTGGATTGGAACCAGGACAGTATTGGATGTTGTCATAGCATTGATAGTCAGCATATTCAGAGAAGGAGGACAGTCAATAATAATATAATCATACTTTTCCTCTATTTTCTCCACACTGTTCTTCAATATATATTCTTTTTGATCTACACCGATCAATTCAATCTCTGCTCCTGCCAAATTTACATTAGAAGGAATAAGCTGGAGATTTTCAACTTCTACATCTAAAATACAATCCTCAATTTCACATTCACCCAGCAGTAATTCATATACTGTATTCTCAACATTGTTTTTATCAATTCCAAGACCACTGGTTGTATTGCCCTGAGGGTCAATATCAATAGTCAATACCTTCTTGCCAGCCTCTGCAAGACATGCAGATAGATTAATGGCCGTCGTGGACTTACCCACACCACCCTTTTGGTTTGCTACTGCAATTATTCTTTCCAACTATAATGTCCTTTCCTGATCGTATTTTACTGTAACTGTTCAATATCTGCTCAATTACACACAAAAATCCATCTGATTTTTATTAGATGGGTTTTTCTCACTCTTGTATCGCTTTCATTTTCCGTCTATACCTGTATATTTTCATATTTGCAAGCAAGATTCACCGAAAATCCTACAAAATAATGGATTTAGGCGTCTTTCTATCATATAAATCATGCTTTACAATTCATATATCAGATGTTTAGACCTGTAAAATATTTTTTATTATCTTACACTCATTATAGCACTATTTCACGTGAAACACCATATAAATGTTTCACGTGAAACATTTTTGACATTTTACCTATTTTTTGATGTTTCACGTGAAACATTTGAAGCATATTTTCACGCTACTGCTCACCAAAGTTTCTATTGCAGATTACATAAAATTACTTTCTCTGTAGTTTTACATATTATTTTTTAATATACTCTTACTTTAAGCATAATACCCAAAACCTGCTGTCTAAGCCCAAGGTTTCGGATTCTAAGCACAGAAGTAGAAATATCTAAAAGCATAGTCTCTCAGTGCGTATCTGAGCACAGTATGTAAGTTTGATATCCAAGTTTCGTATCTCAGTTTTATATCTGAGCATATGATCTGAGCATGGCAGCAATACAACTAAGAGAAGCTCTAAATAAAAAAAAGAATTCTTGTAAAATCACCGATTTTGACTTATAATTATTGTATATATTGCTGTGAAGATACAAAACAATAGGCGTAATTTTTGCGCAGGTTGTATTCTCAGCGAAATAACAACCGATAAGTTACTGACAGCAATTTTGCCTGTGAATCTCCAGTTTTTACTGAAAGGAGTCTTTATGAAAAATCTTAAAAAAACACTTATTACAGCTGGTATCATCGTTGGTGGTTCCGCTGCCTCAATTCATATCATTAATAAATTGATTTCAGCCTCTTCCATCATAAAGAATATACTAAATCCGGAGGATCATAACTATTACAAGTGGCGTTATGGGAACGTATATTACACCAGACAGGGAGAGGGCTCTCCTGTTCTGCTGATTCACGATCTTCAGTGTTCCAGCTGTGGTTATGAGTGGAATCTCATGGTAGATGAGCTTGCAAAGGATCATACTGTATACGTGATAGACCTGCTTGGTTGTGGTCGTTCTGATAAACCAAATATTACATACACAAATTATCTTTTTGTTCAGCTTATTACTGATTTTATTAAGAATATTGTAAAAGAGCCAGCAGATATCATAGCAACTGGTCTTTCTGCCTCAATCGCTGTTACTGCCTGTACACAGGATAAGGATAATAAGATTATCCATAAACTCATGCTGATCAATCCGGAGGATCTTGCTGTTTTGAATCAGATGCCTGGAAAACGCAGTAAAACTGCGAAGGCAATTTTGGAGCTTCCTTTGATCGGAACACTGCTTTATCATATGATCTATGCCAGATCTAATGTGGAACTGCTTTTTACTGAAAAATGGCTTTATAATCCTTTCCACAGCAATAAGCAGGATATTGATGCCTATTACGAAGCAGCTCATCGGGCAAAAGGCTCCGGCAGATATCTACTTTCCAGTATTGTGGGTAATTATTCCTACATTAACATTGCGCACGCTTTAAAAAGCATTGATAACAGTATTTATATTGTGGGAGGAGAAAAAGAGTCCGGTATTAAAGAAACTATATCCATGTATACCGCATTGAATACCTCCATAGAGTCTGTTACCCTGCCAAATGTAAAGCATTTACCGCAGCTGGAAGCCCCGACTTCTTTGCTGGACCAGATTCGTATCTTTCTGTAACTTCAGTACCGTATTTTTAATATTTTTATTAGTAACTATTCAGCAGATCTGCGCAGTTACATGTATTATATGAAGTGAGCACCCTGCCTGCTTCATATATAGGGCCCAAAGAAAAAGCGAGCATAAATAGGAATCATTCCTGTTTATGCTCGCTTTTTTATTTATCTGATATCTTTTACTTTTCCTTATAATCCAAGTGCTTCGTATGCAGTAAACATTTCTTTTACTGTAGTCTTTCCTACCAGGCCAGGTCTTCCTTCTGTATCGACTGCAAGATAGAAGTTTTCATTATATGGCGTATAGGTAACTGTTTCGTCTCCACCGTCCAGATGATATACAATCGTAAGCTCTGTTTGATTGGATGACTTAAGAGTTCTATCCTTACTCTGCGCTGCCATCGCAGCCAGCTTATTATAGAATGTACCAAACGCATCAGAATCTATCTCTTTTCCGTCACAGCTGTAGGTTGTTGTCGTAGTTGTTTTTCCGTCACTGTCTGTTGTATCTTCAGAGGTTCTGGTAATGTTCTTTGTAGTTCCATTGTATGTGATACTGACACCGCTAATGTCATTTACAGATACAGAGCTTATGGATGTACTCCAGTAATTTTCTGCTGTCATCCCCGTAATGCTTTCAATAGATTCCCCAGACATCGTGTGTACATCATCAGAACCATCCAGCCTTACATAATAGCCTGTGCCATCGGCTGTTTTCTGTCCAACATAGAGAACCAGATCCTTCTCAACTGTAGTTGTCTTGTCCTCCTCAGAAGAGCTGCTGGAGGTCGAATCGGAGGTACTGTCACTGTCTGAGGAGCTGGATGCACTATCAGAAGAACTGGAGGTACTGTCTGAGGAACTGTCGCTGGCAACTGTCTCTGTATAGTGTGCACGAATCACCGTATCGGGAGTTTCCAGACCATATTGTCCCAGATCTTCTCCTTTGTAATCCACCAATCCTGTAAATGTAAGTCCTGCCACCGTGGATTCCAGTGTTGATATCTCACTGTATTCTGCGGAGGAGGTATCACCGGATGCATCTGTAACATTCCAGTTTCCTGTATCACTGTCAGTCTTCAAAGAAAAACTGTCGGATGGTTTTTTAACCTCCATGCTTGTAATATTGGATGTAGTAATCGTTGGAAAGCTGTCTTCCAGCGCCATAGACATCATTGTTGCAGGTATTCCTGAAGATATTGTACTTCCGATCATATAGATTGTATCCGTCTGATCATTCAGATATGCGTAGCTTCCGGAAGAATTCACCGCCGTTCCTATGGTCAACGTCGTGGTTGCTCCATCCTCCGTTGTGAGTTTCATTACATTCAAAGGACTGTCCAGACCGTATTCTGACAGTTCCGTAATATCGTCAAACTTTCTGGTAGCGCTAAGCTTGGCTGCCGCCGATAAAATCGTGGTGATCTTTGACGTATCCAGTGGAAAATCTTCATTTCCCTTAATTGTCCAGGAACCATCCTGTAAGATAAATGTTACTTCCTGGTTTTCTATGGTAAATGCTATCTGGTTCACCTTTTCGGTATCAATATCTGTCACCGTGATGGTCGAAGAATCATCACTGCCCGAGGATGCCTCATCCGCTTTACTGTTGTTATGCTTCAGTACAAAATACGCACAGAGAAGCAGCACCAACGCCAGCAGACAGATGAGCGGCATCCATAACTTCTGCTTTTTCATTACTGTTTTCTCCTCTTCATCCATATACCAAGACCAATTGCAAGAACAAGAATCGGTATGATACCGATTGTTACAATTCTCCAGAAGCTGCTGTCATATTCCGTCAGACTCAGTCTGGAAACACTTAAGCTCTTACTGGGAATGCTTACTGTTGTTGAGGTGTCTACACTGCACATGCTGTTGATGGCCGCAATAACAATATTCGTATTCCCTCCGCTGACCTGCTCATCCATGGTATCATTTACAATACCTGCGGAAGAAAAGTACACCAGCTGGGTTTCTTTGTCCGTGTCAACGGTTTCGGTAACAGACACACCTACATCAAATGCCCCTGTCTCGTCCGTATCGGCCTTTTCAGCCGTTATTTTCGTATCACCGCTAACTTCTTTGACATAAGCCGAATCTGTGGTTGTGAGCAGGCTGGTGATGTTCAGCGTGTCACGATAAGAATCCAGTTTTCTGATTGCCTGTGCATCCGGAATCAATACATAAGAGCTTCCGGAAAGCTCCGAGGTAACAGACGCACTGGAGCTGATATTTGGAATCAGATAATCCGGCATCTGAGGAAAATAATGCTGACTGTTTCCTTCCAGAACCAGTCCGGTATCCCTCTGCAGTCCATAGTTGGTCAGGATTGAGTCAAAGTTTGGCATCTCATCCTTGTTAAAGTTAGAGAACATCAGAAGCTTTCCGCCGCCCTCCAGATAACTGATAACTCTGGAAGCCTCCTCAGAAGAAAGATCTGTCTGCGGTGCACAGATAATCAGTCCATCCGCATCCTCTGGTACCGAATCACTGGTAAGAAGGCTGAGATCCTTTGTCTCGATATTTGCTTTTTGAATTGCATCGGTAATATTAGAACCAAGCGCTGTCTCATTATGTCCGGACAGTGTGTAAAGAATCGGCATATTGTCATTTGTTACATAAGAGATTGCACTGACCAGCTGTCCCTCACCGTCAAATCCGGTAGTCTGAGTGGACATGGTGGAGTAATCTGTGGTGGATTCATAGATACTGGAGTAAGCTACTACCTTACTTTTATCACCACAAACCACGATAACACTGTTAGCCTCCACATCATCACTTGTATAATCCTTTGTAAATGCAGGATGCAGATCCGGATCCATGGTTTCTACTTTAATATGGGAGGATGCTTCCTTGAAGTTGTTCAAAAGTTTCTGGATATTATCATCTTCACTTCCGCTGGCTGCGATAAGATAAAGTGTGACATCCTTATCCAGGCTCTTCACTGCCTTTTTCCCATCATCGCTTAATGTATAAAGCTTTTCCGAGCTGAGATCAATCTGGGTTGCTGAAGAAGGAATCTGACCTACTACCAGATTGACAGCAATCACAACCGCTATCACAATCACTGTAAGAATAGAAGAATAGGAGCCCTGCTTGAGATGTTTTTTATTCTCTTCTTCTGTAAATAATCCTTTCATATGTTCTTTGGAAAACTTCTTCTTCAATTTGCCTGACATTTCTTTTCTGTTTATCTTCATCATTTCACCCCTTAATTCCAGCGTCTCTTCTGGATAGACTGTGTCGCCAGAAAAAGCATAATCACTATAATTGACAAATAATACACAATACCGCTGATATCCAGAATACCGCTGGTAAAGTTTGTAAGATGATCCGTAATGTTGAACACTCCGATAAATTTCTGTATAGAGCCTTCAAATAGAGAAGATTTTACCACATAAGTGATCACCAGTGCAGCCTCTGCAAGGATCGCAAAAACACCTGTTAAAATCACATTTTTAATCATAGACTGAATCCACAGACATACCAGCAGAATCAGTATGACAAATGCTGCCAGAGATGCACCTGCTGTCTCCGGGAAGAATCCCGAGATTCCCTCCGATACATAGCTTACGAACAAAACAAGAAATGCAAGTACCGCTGCAATCACCTGATTCTCTGTCACTGAGGAGAGGAATACGCCAATAGAAATCTCTGCACAGCCCAGCAGTAAAAATCCCAGGATAGCTGTGTAAGACATACCCAAAGACACCTCACCAAATTTTCTTAAGATCAATGGGTAAAATGCAATCACAAGAACCGGAATCAGATAGATCGATACCAGTGCAAAATACTTGCCATTTACAATCTGGCTAACCTTCACCGGGGCTGTCAAAAGCAGCTGGTCTGTCTTCTGTCTGCGCTCCTCTGCGATAACACGCATCGTAAGAATCGGCACACAGATCAGGAATACAAAGGTCACATTACTCAGTGTATCTCCGATACGGGGCCACGCTGAACCAATATTAATTGCTGAAAAGTAAATGCCGATAATCAGCAATATAAATGCCATAAATACATATCCAACCATGGAGGTCAGATAGCTTCTAAGCTCTTTCTTATAGATCGCACTCATCCTATTCCACCTCCGATTTTTCATCTGCAGCGACATCATCCCTGTTTTCTGCTGCTTCCTCATCCTTTTGCTCCAAAAGGTCCGGATTCTGTGTCAGCTCAAGGAATACATCCTCCAGAGAAATCGTCGTAAAGTGCATCTTCAGGATCGGACAGTTTTTTCCAGCCATCTTATAGAAGATCTCTTCTCTTAGATCCACGTTCTTCGGAGTCTGAATCGTCACATCTGTACATCCATCCTCCTCGGAATCCACATAATTGATAGCATCCATTCCTGGAATTGAAGCAAATTCTGACACAATTGTTCCACGCTCTCCCTTTACCGTAAGTTCCAGTGTATTAGATCCAACCATCATTTCACTTAAGTTTTCCGGTGTGTCACTGGCGATCAGTTTTCCGTGAGAAATAATCATAATATAATCGCAGACTGCACTGACCTCAGACAAAATGTGTGAACTTAGAATAATGGTATGGTTTTTCCCAAGGGTTTTAATCAGTTCACGAATCTCGATAATCTGCTTTGGATCCAGACCAACCGTAGGCTCATCCAGGATGATGATATCCGGATAACCGATAACCGCCTGCGCCAGACCAACTCTTTGGCGATATCCTTTGGAAAGATTCTTAATCAGACGATGCTCCATATCCGTGATCTTTACCAGCTCCATAATGTCATCTATCTGTTTTTCCCGCTCCGCTTTCGGAATTTTCTTAAGCTCTGCCACAAATCTTAAATATTCTCCAACCGTCATATCCATATATACCGGCGGAATCTCCGGAAGATATCCGATATGCCTCTTTGCTTCTTCTGGCTCTTCCAGGATATTGTGTCCGTCTATCAGAACCTCTCCCTCTGTAGCTGCCAGATATCCTGTCATAATATTCATCGTCGTGGATTTACCTGCACCATTTGGTCCCAGGAACCCATAAATCTGACCTTTCTCGATCGTAAAGCTTAAGTTATCAACAGCTTTCTGATCTCCGTAGCGTTTTACAAGATTCTTTACCTGTATCAATTTTCTTCCTCCTTCAATAAAAATTCCATTATAATACTTTGTAAATTGTATTCCAGCTAATATTTTATTCAGGTTTTGTGATTAATAACTGGTAATTGTGTGAAAATTTTGTGAAACATCACCATTTTACCAATTTGACATCCCCTATAAATTCTGATATCGTAATATTTAAGTCACAAAAGTACGACAGCATCAATTTTATGAAATATTATGGAATATGGAGATTTAATATGAAACGAAATACAGAAGTCTTTGCGCATGGCCTGAAGAAATTAAACCTTACTTTATCAGAGAAACAGCTTCAGCAGTTTCTGGATTATTATGATTGTCTGGTGGAATGGAATTCCTTTATGAATCTTACTGCTATTACAGACTTTGAGGAGGTTTTAGTAAAGCACTTTCTCGACAGTCTTGCTATCGTAAATGCAGTCGATCTGAATCAGGTTTCTACTGTTATTGATATTGGAACCGGTGCAGGATTTCCAGGAATTCCACTGAAGATTGTATTTCCCCATCTGAAGGTAACCCTTCTGGATTCCCTGAATAAAAGAATTAAATTCCTGCAGGAGGTCATAGATCGTCTGGGACTTTGCGATATTGATCCGATTCATGGACGGGCAGAGGATTATGCAAGGCAGGAGCCCTATCGGGAGCAATACGATCTCTGTGTTTCCAGAGCGGTGGCAAATCTTTCCTCCCTGTCGGAATACTGCCTTCCTTACGTAAAAAAGGGCGGACACTTTATCCCTTATAAATCTGGAAAGATTGAAGAAGAGCTGGAGCAGTCCAAAAAGGCAATTCATACCCTTGGTGGAAATCTGGAGGACACTATATGCTTTCAGCTGGCGGACACGGATATGGAGCGTTCCTTTGTTATTATCAAAAAGACAGCAGCTACCCCGAAAAAATATCCACGAAAAGCAGGACTTCCTGCAAAAGAACCGATTTTGTAACTATTGAGCAGGTCTGTACATTTACCCCATTCTATAGGAGGGCACTATGTCAAAAGAAAGTTTTCTCTATATGCAGATTTGTGATCGCATACGCTCAGATATTCTCAGCGGAGTCTACAAGACCGGGGAACGTCTTCCCACGGATCACGAGCTGCAGGAAGAACTAGGCGTCAGCCTTATTACCATAAAAAAAGCTTTTGGTATCTTAAAAGACGAAGGCTTTATCACTCGCTCGCCGGGAGTTGGCACTAAGGTTCTCACCTCTACTCCGTCTGCAGCTGCTGTTTCAACATCTGCTTTGGCAGAGGCATCCTCTGCTCAGGTATCTGCCGCCAGTGATAATGTCTCTTCCAAAAAAAAGAAGATAGGAATTGTTCTGGAAAATGTATCGGATTCTTTTGGTTTTGAGATGCTTTATCATCTGGATGAACTTCTTTCCGCCAAGGGCTATCAAACCTGTATCCGTTTTTCCAACTATAATCGAAAAAAAGAGACAAAGGAAATTCGGGAGTTGCTGGAGGAGCATATCAGTGCGCTGATGATCATGCCCTGCCACGGAACCTATTATAACAGTCAGATTTTAAAGCTGGTACTGGATCATTTTCCCGTTATCCTGATTGATAAAAAGATGGAGGGAATACCGGTTCCTTCCATCCGCACAGACAACCGGGACGCTACCCATATTCTGATGAAGGATCTTTACGGACACGGCTGCCGCAATATCTGTCTTTTTACCAGAGATATCAGTGGAACCTCCTCTTTGCAGGAACGTTTCGATGGTTATCAGGCAGCGATCAAAAAATACAAGCTCACGCCCCATGTACTTTCTATCGCCTCCACCGATCAGCCTTTCCACAGTCTTCCCTGTGATGCAGAAACTTATCAACAGGTTGCGGAATATTTGCTTGAAAATGTGGACAACCTGGATGGAATCATCTGTTCGGAGTATAACCTTTGTGGAGTACTGGCGAAGGTTCTTCGCAGAACTCCGGAGCTTTCCAAAAAGGAGCTTCATCTGCGGTATATTGACGGCGAACCCGAGGGCCTAAGCTCCGGACTTTACCCACACATTATCCAGGATCAAAAGGCTATCGCTGAAAAAGCGGTAGAGATTCTTCTGGAAAAAATGGCCAATAAAAAAGTGGTTCAGGAATACCTGATACCAGCCAAATTAGAAAATGGTGTTTATTCGGTTTTTCAAAATTTGTAGTTTTACGGGGCTGTCGCACTGGATAATTCAATAATCCTGTGCAAACTTCTGCGTACATTTGCAGAGGCTTGCGCAGGATTTTTTTGATTTCATATATGAAATAGTTTTCAATTAATATACTTATTTATTTTAATATATATGTTTTTCTTTTAGTATATTTTTTTCTTTACTTTTGTTATCTCGTATGCTAAAATGAAATCAACTTAACCAAATATTTTATGTTTTATAAAGAAAAAAGGGTAACTATGAACAAAGATAATTTATGCAATAGCAATTTGAACAATAGAATTTATAATAATCTAATTATTTTTATTGACAGTGGCGATACTCTGGTGGATGAGAGCAGCGAGGTTCGTCGGACTCCTGGTGGTGTGGTGTATGAGGCCAAGCTTATTCCTGGTGCCAGAGAGACGCTGGTGGCTTTGAAGGAGGCCGGTTATACACTGGTTCTGGTTGCAGACGGCCTGGAAGAATCTTTTCTCAGGATTTATCATCAGCATGATCTGGATGATATTTTTGATATCAGGGTTATCTCGGAACTTGTAGGAGAAGAAAAGCCTTCCAAAAGTATGTTTATGACAGCATGTAACAGGCTGAACCTGACGCCCCAGGACATGAACAGGGTTATCATGGTTGGCAACAATCTAAAGCGGGATGTGGCAGGTGCAAACCGGATGGGAATTACATCGGTTCTGATGAGCTGGTCACCCAGATACTGCATGACACCTTCTTCTTTGGAGGAAGTACCGGATTATACGATTCAGGAGCCCCGTGAGTTACTGGCTCTTGCAGAAACTCTGGAGCATCAATTAGAACATCATCTGGAACAGAGCTGACAGGTTCACTGACAATATATATGGAGAGGTACTTTGATGAAGAAAATAATACTGGTTTTTAAAACACATTTTGATATTGGCTTTACGGATCTGGCATCTAATGTAATCCGTCAGTATTCTACTTCCATGCTGGAGGAGGTTCTGGAAACCTGCGGTTCTACTGAACATATGGGAGACCTAAAGTATGTCTGGACCATGCCTGCATGGCCTCTGAAGGTGGTTACAGAACAGTGCAGCGATAAGCTTCGCCCCGCTCTTGAACATTTTATTCAGAATGGTCAGGTTGTCTGGCATGCCCTTCCATTTACCTCACATACGGATTTCTGTGGTGAAGAGGAATACCTGGAAAGTTTCCGCTATGCCAAGGAACTGTCGGACACCTACGGAAAGCCTTATCCGGTATCTGCCAAGATGACAGACGTGCCAGGACATGGATTAATGCTGGCGGATATGCTCAGCAGTAATGGAATTCGCTTTCTTCACCTGGGCTGTAATGCATTTGCAACGCCTCCACAGGTTCCTGATCTCTTCTACTGGCAGGCAAAGAGTGGAAGAAAAGTGCTGACCCTCTATGGAAAGGGCGGTTATGGTTCCTCTCTTACTCCGCCAAAGGACTGGAAATATCCGGTGTGGATGGCTCTGACGCATACCCACGATAACTGTGGACCCCACTCTGCTGCCTATATTATGCAGCTTGCTGCCGAAGCAAAGGCTTTGTATCCCGACGCAGAGATTGTCTGTGGCACCATGGATGATTTTTACTATGAACTGGAAAAGTGTGACCTTTCGGATGTACCTGTTGTCACGCAGGATATGGCCGACACCTGGATTCACGGTATTGGCTCTTATCCACAGCAGGTTTCCGATATCCGCAGTATGAGAAGCAAGGCTGTCCGGCTTCAGAAGCTTTCTGCCAATCTTGATATGAATCACACCCAGCGTCAGGGCTTTGACTCTCTGCTGGATGCTTATTATGAGAACATGCATCTCTTCGGAGAGCATACCTGGGGTGCCGATGTAAAAACCTGGATGGATCCTAATCGTGTCTATGAAAAAGAAGCATTTACTACAGCTTTAACCCGTGGGGAATACGATTTTATGGAGAACTCCTGGCTGGAACAGCGCTTCCGTGCCAAAAGCTGTGTGCGGGATCTGGAGAAAGCAGAAGCACTTCTGGATACTTCCGCCTCCGGTCAGTGGTACCTGTATAATACCAATACTGCCGCCTATACCGGATGGATTTCTCTGGAACATGCACCAGAGCTTGCCGAAAAAGCTGTTGTTATCCACAATCAGACTCCTCCTGTGGGATATGTTGGTGGAAAATGGTCCGTCTATGTGGAAAATCTTGCTCCATTTACAAGGACAGAGATTACAGCTGCCGTTGAACAGCCGAAGCAGGAAGCACTGACCATTCAGACAGACTCCTCTGCCAGCTTTGTGGAAAATCACAGATACCGTATAGAGTTTGACAGCTCCACCGGACAGATAAAACGTCTGTATGATAAGTTACTTCAGAAAACACTCCTGAAAAATGTTTCCGGAAGCAGCATCTTTTCCTACCAGTACACCAGACATGGTATGCAGAAGATGACAGAATACCTTCGCTCCTTTGGATATCGTTTTTCCACCTGGGGCATCCAGGACTACGGACGGGAGAATTATCCAGAATGCGAAGACGAGACATTTACACCGGAATTTACCGCTCTTACCATAGAACATGATACCCTGCAGTTTCACTATAAAACCTCTGCTTCCTCCAAAAAGTATGGAGATGCGCCCACTATGGTTGTTTCCATCACACTTCCAAAGGCAGGAAATGAGATCTTTGTAACTTTGGATCTGAAGGATAAGGAAAAGACTCCTTATATTGAATCCGGGTCATTTGTACTGGATCTTGCTGGAAAACCGGAAGAATATCTTATGGAAAAGCAGGGCCAGATCATCAATCCGGCGACAGATATTGCTCCCTGTGCCAACCATGTACTCTATGCACTGGAGAACTTTGCCGCTGCAGATTTTGGTACCTATGGTTTATGTGTTCGTCCACTGGATACCCCCCTTTGTTCCATCGGAGAGGACGGAATCTATACCTGGAGGAAAGAATATCAGGAACAGAAGCCACAGCTCTTCTTTAACCTGTTCAACAATATGTGGGGAACTAATTTTCCACAGTGGATCGGCGGGAACTACCAGTATCGCTTTGCACTTTCCGGCTATTGTCAGGAGGAAAAGCAGGAGCTGATGGCTCAGTGTGCCAGAAAGCAGGAGGGAGTTGTACTTACCAGAAGCTCTGCTTCTGACTTCCCGATTCACCTGTCAGAATCCATGCAGCTTATGAATCTTCATGTAAAAGAAGATTCCCTGCTGCTGGTTGCCAGAGATACCTCCGGTACTTCCGGCTCTGATGTGCTGGAACTGCCCGGTTATGATCTCTGGGAGACCGATTATTATGATCGTGTAAAGAGTGCTGTTGTACAGGACCGCCTGACCTTCCAGCGTCTTTCCTTTGGCATGCATCTCTTTGGTGCTTCCAGATCAGAAAGCAAAGAAGATGCCGATAAAAAACTTGCAAAATACTTCCTGCCATCTCTTTTTCAGGATAAAAAGGAACCATTTGCTATCAAAGGAATCGGTTATACCATATTTCGGGAAAGCAAAGACAGTATCTCCTCCGGAAGAACCATCAAGCTTGGTGAGCATGCTCACGACATGTGTATCGAATATGCTATCTACTATGATTATGATATTCAGCATCTCTATGATCTTGAGCATATCTGGATCTATCTGGATAAGAAATATAAGATTAGTGGATGTGAGACAAGCTTTCACGGTGCTTATTATAATATCTGTGGGGACAAAAAGCAGGACTGCGCAGAAGCCGCAAATCTGTATATACAGCCCGGCAAGCACGCTTTCATGTCAGATCCCGGACTGTTCTATCTCTTTACAGATTATCCGGACTGCTGCAGGGAACATGCCGGAAAGGATGGTATCCTAAATCCCGGTATGATCACAGATTATCCTTCTTTCAGCGAGGAGGACTGCCGGAAAGCAGAACAATATATAAAAGAACATTTTGCATTTACCCCCTCCGGCGTCTGGGAAAAAGTCAGCATCTGTGACTCCCTTTTCCAAAGCTGGAACAGCCTTACCAAAACAATAACAGACTCTGTAAAGACACAGCTTTCTGTGATTCGAGAGTAATGTATTATATAGAGCGGAAAATCTCGGTTTTTTAACAGTATTTTGCCGCTCTGAATAATAAATGCAGTTTTTGCGAAGAAAGAAAACTGCCAACTTACAATTTACCAAGGGAGGTAGTGTGAAAGAAAGTAGAGGACAGCCAAAAAGTGGCGCACTTATCTAAGCTGTCAGAAATGGCAACTTTTTAGAAGTTTAGATTTTAGAAAATAACTAGGAAGCTAATGGCTCCGGTGGTGGATAT
>JAQUXP010000056.1 GCA_028692395.1 Lachnospiraceae bacterium | reverse complement strand
CTGCAGGAAGATAATCTGGTGGAAAACATCCGCGGAAAGGGCAACTACATCAAGTCCAATGAGCTGATACAGCCAACCATCGGTATGGAGACCCTGTGCCACCCTGTAAAGAACTGCTGCTCTGTTCTCTATGACAAGGTGGAACTGGAACTGCGCCTGGAACTCCCCACGGAGGCAATCCTGGAGAATCTGAAAGAGCCCTGCTCCGCCATTGCAATCATTGACCGATGGTATCTGCAAAATGATAAGGCGGTTTCCTACTCCCTCACTTTTCTCCCCATCGAGACTGTATCCGCCCAGCAATTGAATCTCCAGGATACTGCCGCGATCTTATCCTTTCTGGAGGAAAAGCTCTATGTACTCAGCAGTGACAGCATCCTGCAGCTCACCCACAGCAATGCCGGAAATTTCACCGCCCGAAAATATACCATGTCTCCAAAGGATTCCTTCGAGATGATACACGAAACGCTCTACGACCAGAGCCATCGCATCCTTTGTTACAGTAAACACTACATACCATCGGACAATTTTCATCTGCATATCCATGGCAGATAATATCAGGATAGAGCGTCCATGACTTCATCCGATGCGTGATCCATGAGATAATTTCCACTTTTCTCAGTACGCTCCATATAGGTCTCACGGATATGAGTCTTCTGCCGCTCTATCTCCACTTTCAAGTCTCTGGCTGACAGGAGCAGACAGCCCTGCCCTCTGATGATGACCTGTTCCAATCCATCGGAGGTCGCCACAGTCACTTTGTATTTTCTGCCCATGGAATGTGCCAGCTTCTCGATATACTGATCCGCCGTTTCCGCATGGGCGGTGTATACCACATCAATGTTATGATAGGCGGATGTCTCCGCCTTATGCCCCTCCACCCGATAGGCATCAAAGACCAGGATCAGATGACACTTCTTATACCCCTGATAATCACATAGGATATCCATGAGCTTTGTCCTGGCACCATGGAGATTATCTTTGGCAAGTGCACTGAGATCCTCCCATGCAAAGATTACATTGTAGCCATCTACCAGGAGATATTCGTCCATGGAATTATTCTGATTCCCAGCCGTTCTATTCCAGCCAGCCTGATTCCAGCGGTCTCCATCCTGATTTTCTTTCTTCCCACCATTGCTCCCGGTATATTCTCCTGGATTTCCGGCGTTTGCCGACGGGCGTATGGTCTTTTTAAAAGAGTTGGTTCGATCTTTTTTCCGGTTGGCATGGAAGGTCCTGGCGAAGATTTCCTGTAGCTCTTCCTCCGTCACTCCCGTGAGAACTGCATTGGCATTTCTTCCCTGCTTCGCCATGCGTTCCGCTCTCTGTGACGCCTGTTGTAAAGCTTCCTCCTGGTCATTCCGCGACCGATTCCTGATATCTGTCTGCACATGGGCATACTCCGGCACTTCATACCAGGGCACCACATACCCGGCACCGTGAGCACAGAAAACAGAACCCGTGGGATGGGCGAGATCCAGTTCCGGATCATAGGTGCTCTCTTCCAGCACTTCCTGGGTGTTGTGACAGGGGTAATAACCATGCAGCACGCATTGCAGCTTTCCTTTTCCCCTGGTATAAGAGGTAAAGGTGATCTGATAATCCCCCATGGTAGACACCGGCACGATTCCCGTCAGCACAGAGGTGTCCCTATAGGATTCCGGTGTCTGAAAAGTACCTGCCCGCTTCTCGATATCCGACATTGCCCGTCCCACCATCTCCGTGGGCAGTTCCATCCGGAACTTATAGTAAGGCTCCAGCAGTACATTTTCTGTCTCCATGAGACCCTGACGAACCGCCCGATAGGTCGCCTGTCGGAAATCTCCCCCTTCTGTATGTTTCTGGTGTGCTTTCCCTGCGATTACAGTAATCTTCATATCCGTGATCACCGAGCCTGTGAGAACACCCCTGTGCTCCTTTTCCTCCAGATGCGTCAGGATCAGCCGCTGCCAGTTCCGATCCAGAAGGTCTTCACTACAGTTCAGGGCATACTGCATCCCGCTCCCGGGCTCCCCCGGTTCCATGAACAGATGTACCTCCGCGTAATGGCGCAGCGGTTCAAAATGCCCGATTCCCTCCGTTGCCTCTGCGATGGTCTCCTTATACACGATTCTGCCCGTTCCAAAGGATACTTCTATATGAAAGCGTTCCCAAATAAGACTTTTCAACACTTCTATCTGGACTTCCCCCATAAACTGTACCTGGATTTCCTGCAATTTTTCCTCCCACAAAATATGAAGCTCCGGCTCCTCTTCCTCCAACTGACGTAATTGTAACAGGGCACGTTTCGCCTCCCATTCCGGTGGCAATAGTACACGATACTGCAGGACAGGTTCCAGTAAGGGAAGCTCCGATGCCGTCTCCACCCCCAGTGCTTCCCCCGGATATGTCCTGCTAAGACCTGTCACCGCGCAGATCGTTCCTGCAGATGCCTCATTGCAGGTGTCATATTTTGCCCCAGAGTACATGCGGATCTGATTCACCTTCTCCTCCCAGTTAGTGTTGTCCAACTGACTGATCCCCTGCAACGTATCCCTTACTTTCAGACTTCCTCCGGTGACCTTCATATAAGTCAGTCTGTTTCCCTGTTCATCTCTGGCAATCTTAAATACTTTTGCGCCAAAGGAATCACCGTAAACAGGAGTCTCCACATAAGTGCGGATTCCCTCCATAAGCGCCTCCACGCCGGACATTTTCAGTGCTGATCCAAAGTAGCAGGGAAATAATCTTCGCTCTCTTATCAACTGGCGAATCTGAGATACTTCTATCCTGCCCTCTTCCAGAAACTGCTCCAGCAGTTCTTCATCGCACATGGCGATGGCTTCCTGCATCTCCTGGGTTCGGATGCTGCTTCCTTTATCTATTCCACCTATATGATCTCTTCCATTTATATCATCTGCTCCGCTTACCTCATACGGGAAGTCCACGCAGTGATCCCCAAAGTGTCCCTGTATATCCTGCAGCAGTGCCGCACGATCCGTTCCCTGCTGATCCATCTTATTCACGAAGAGAAATGTGGGGATCTCATAGCGTTCCAGAAGTCTCCACAGAGTTTCCGTGTGCCCCTGCACGCCATCTGCACCGCTGATCACCAATATGGCAGCATCCAGCACCTGCAGTGTCCGTTCCATTTCTGCAGAGAAATCCACATGTCCGGGAGTGTCCAGCAAAGTGATTCGGGTATCCCCCAGCATAAAGACCGCCTGTTTCGAAAAAATGGTAATGCCTCGCGTTTTCTCCAGTGCAAACGTATCTAAAAAGGCATCACCATTATCAACTCTTCCCGCTTTTTTGATACTTCCAGAGAGATACAACATACTCTCCGACAGTGTCGTCTTACCCGCATCCACATGGGCCAGCAGACCCACACATATATGTTTTTCCGGTTTCTTTTCCTCTGTCTGTACGCCCATAAAAACAGCCTCCTCTCGCCCAAATACGCATTTAAGTATATCACATGAGGAGGCAGTAGTCGATATGAGGTTCTTCTCTATGACCGATAGTCGAGGGTAGATCTCAAGTGTGTGTTGTGTTGTTGGAATGATTTCTGCCGCAGCGCTTTCTCGGTAAGCACCCATCTAAAGGGCGGTCTATTCATTCACACCGGATTCAACTTTTCTCAAATGGCTGTCACTGATATTCAAATTCTGGCTGAACTGTTCCTGTGTCAGTCCGTGGGCGGTGCGGAGCTTCTTAATTCTTGCCCCGCTGGATTTAGGATCAAAATACATAGTTTTTTGCCGGATTTTTTTGAATGTTCACCATTTGGCGGTTTCACCCGCACCTGTATGTCCGAAAAAAGAAAGACCATAACTGCCTCCAAAAGCAGCAACTATGGTCTGGGCATGGGAAACTGCTCTAATGAGTTACCATTTTTTTAACTCGTTAGAGTATCTCTCTATTTTTTGAGATAATCGGCATAATCGTTCTGTTTGGCAAGACCGATAAGGTCATACCGCCAATTAAATCGGAACGATAGAATATAGTAGAGGTGAACAATTATGCCGAATAATGATTTAATACGCTTAGGTCAACAGATAAGGACTGCCAGAAACGAAGCAAAGCTCACGCAAGAGCAGCTATCCGATCTCTGTCATGTGTCTATCAAGCATATCGCAGGGATTGAAAAGGGGCGGAAAAATCCATCCTTTGAAATACTGCTTGCGCTCTCCAAAGTCCTGAAATTGTCTTTGGATATGCTCATTGCTGCGGATATGACTGAGGAAGAAGAAGGCTGCAAGCAGCTTGCAGTAAGTTACATGGCCTGTCCTCCTGCAGCACGGGATACACTGTTAAAGTCCACACAGGCACTCGCCAAAGAATTGAGCGAGCTTGTTGAGCGCATGGAAACAAAATAAGCCAGCGGGCAAGGATTGATTGAAACTTCCTTGCCCACTGGCTTTTCTGTTGCCTGGCAGGAAAGTCAAAATCCTAAACTAAATCTATCATATTCTATCAGCTCGATACTTTTTCGTTGTCACTAAAAGGTCAACATCCCCTCGCAAAACAGTGGCTTTAAGTGGCAGATGTCTAAGTAACTTTCCTTCTATCTTTCATCACTTTTCAACCGATTCCTTAATTTTTGAAAACTATCCTCACTGATGGTATGCTCCATCTGGCAGGCTTCACGCTCTGCCAGCTCCGGGGCAACGCCAGCGTCGATAAGCTGTCGGGCAAAGAATTGGTGGCGCTCGTATATACGTTCCGCTACCTCCCGACCAACATCGATCAGATGAAGATAGCAGTCACCGTCCATTGTAAGAAATCCACCGTTCTTTAAGACACGGACAGCATGACAAACGCTGGGCTTTGATACCTCCATGTGTCGGGCGAGGTCAACGGAACGCACCATACCGCCTTGTTTTTGTTGGAGGATTAGCACAGCTTCCAAGTAATCCTCGCCGGACGCATGAAGTTTCATGGTTTACCCTTTCTTAATAGTTTGCAACGTCTTTCTCACCAACTTGTTTTATACTGTAGTACCGTCTGTGTGACACTATTTATCTTATTTTTGTTTCATTTTAAACTGATCCATCCGCTTAAATTCACCATACAACATATAAATAGCAACAAGCAATACAATGGCATCTGTAATTAACGGGGCGTAGAATACACCGTGAACACCAAGGTTCGCAATATGGGGCATTATCATCGCAGCCGGAATGTAGAGCACGATCTGGCGCAATAAGACAAGAATGCTTGCTTTTGATGCTCTGCCAAGGGATTGCATTAAGGTCAAAATCACAATCCAGAAGCCTACTACAATAAACGAAAGGAAGAACAGCCGGAAATCTGCCGCACCTTGTTCAACAACTTCCGGAGTAGTAATGAACATGGAGAGAATCGCCTTCGGGGCAAGCATAATCGGCAGATAAAACACAAGGGCAAGCAAAGTAGCCACAATAGCGAAAATCTTTGTAATGTACTTTACACGGTCATATTGCTTTGCACCATAGTTCGTGCCGACTGCCGGTTGATACCCTTGTGAAAGGCCCCACAGTGGAATAAAAGCAAAGGACACTACGCGATAGGTAGCCCCAAGAATAATCTGCCATGTATCGCCGCCCTGCTGGGCTACCA
>JAQUXP010000041.1 GCA_028692395.1 Lachnospiraceae bacterium | reverse complement strand
GATTTATTATGTATGCTATACTTAAGACAAAAGATAAGAGGCACAGGAGGGGAGTATGGAAGCGTATCGTGTTTTGGTTGTGGATGATGACCGGGAGATTGTGAAGTCGCTTGGGAAGCTTTTGGAACTGGAGGGATATCAGGTATATAAGGCTTACAATGGCGTTGAGGCGCTGGATACTGTGATGCAGGTTCAGATTCATCTGATTCTTCTTGATGTGATGATGCCCCGGTTAAATGGACTGGCGGCGCTGATGAAGCTGCGGGAAAAGAATAATATCCCGATTATTATGCTTTCAGCGAAGACAGAGGAGAGTGATAAGGTGCTGGGCCTGTCCATGGGAGCTGATGATTATGTAACGAAGCCTTATAATACGGCGGAGCTGATGGCACGGGTAAAATCCCAGCTGCGGAGATACTTTTCGCTGGGAGCTGCCACCACATCCAGAAAGGGGGATCTGCTGGTAAATGGTGGACTGGTTCTGGACAAGAACACCAGGGAGCTAAGTGTGGATGGGGAACCGGCTCATCTTACAGCAACAGAATATAAGATTGTGGAGCTTTTGATGGCCCATCCGGGCTATGTTTTTTCATCGGAAGAGATTTACAGTCAGGTTTGGCAGGAAGATGCCTATGCGGCAGAGAATACAGTCATGGTACACATTCGGCATATTCGGGAAAAGATTGAGATTACGCCGAAAAATCCCAAATATTTAAAGGTGGTGTGGGGAATTGGATATAAAATTGAAAAGTTTAACTAGAAGACAAATCGGTATGGCACTGTCCCTGGGCTGGGTTCTGCTGCTGGCTTTTTTGAATCTTGTGCAGGCGGATTCCGTATACGCAGGTACAGACTGGATGTTTAGTTATAATACAAGAAGGCTGTTTCGGAATTTTACGTTGATTGGAGGAAGCATCGGAGTGTTTCTGCTGGTTCTGCTGCTCTATGGCAGTGTGAAATATTTGAAAAGCGGCGATTTTACAAAGCTGCAGCCAGGCCGGCTGGATGCAGTAAAGGTGGAGATTCCGGTGATGATCGCCGCAGCTGCCATATTTTTTGCCTTTCAGGGTGGCTATATTACAGGATATTATCCATTTGCCGTACTCTTTGGTGAGGAATATATTCCTTATACGGTATATAGTGTGATAAAATTCATGTTTTCACAGGCTGTATGGTATGGCATACTTTATGCAGCATTGCTGTTACTGGTAAGGCGCTATCTCTTACACAGTATACGGGAAACCTCCTGGATCGCTGGAAGGATTCGGGCATACCGCCACCGTACAGAGCCGGAAAAACGCCTGGACAATCGTCATAAAAGATATCTGATCTTGATGGCGGTGATCCTGGTGGCCGATCTTATCACGCTGTTTTTGGGGTACACCAGAAATGTTCATTATCTGATCTTTTCGGGCGCTTTAACGGTGGCCGCAGGAGTGGTATTCCTGTTCACTTATCTTAGCGGGCAGCTGCGAACAGATCTGGGAAAGCTGCTGCATCAGATTGATGATATGGCAGGAGGAGAGAAAACAGCTGCCGAAAAGCTTTTACCGGAAACTTCTGTGCTTTATCAGGCATCCGGACAGCTGAGTCATATAGAGGCAGCGATGGAGAATACAATTGCCAGACAGGTGCAGGCAGAACGGATGAAGATTGATCTGGTGACCAATGTATCCCATGATCTGAAAACCCCTCTGACCTCTATGGTTGGCTATACAGATCTTCTGAAGCTGGAACCCTTAAGTGCGGAGGCACAGGATTATGTAGAGGTAATTGCCCTGAAACAGGAACAGCTAAAGGACATGATACAGGATCTTTTTGAGCTGGCAAAATCCACCAGTAATTCGGAGCAGCTGCAGATAGAGACATTGGATATGAAGAAGCTTCTGGAACAGATCATGGCAGATATGCAGGACGCCATCGATACCAGCGAATGTGAATTTCGAAGCGCATTTGGAGAGGAGCCGCTGCTGTTTTTAGGAGATAACCGAAAGATGTACCGGGTGGTGCAAAATCTTCTGGAAAATGCTCTAAAATATGCACTTTCCGGAACCCGAATCTATGTGACAGCGGGCAGGACAAACGAGCGGATTGTTATGACAATCAAGAATATTGCAGCCTATGAGATGAACTTCACTGCCGAGGAAATCACGGAACGCTTTGCCCGGGGCGATCAGTCCCGAAGCACTGAGGGACATGGACTGGGACTGGCCATAGCATCCAGCTTTACCAGAAACATGGGTGGAAGCATGGAGGTTTCGGTGGACGGGGATCTGTTCAAGGTGACTTTGGAGTTTCCGGAAGATACCACGAGAGAAAGCAGCACTTGAGAGAAGACCTGAAATCAGGAGGTCTGATCTCTGCCTTTACAGGGAAAATAAAAATACCATAGGTGTACGGAAAAACCTCTTGCAGTTACTGGATTTTTTGTTATGAGAATGCTATACTTGGTACGTTTGGCTATCTAATTATTCAGTAAACTGGGGGATTATAATATGGTTCATTTACTTTTGGCAATTATCTATCTTGCTTTTATCAGTCTGGGGCTTCCAGATGGACTTTTGGGGGCAGCGTGGCCCTCGATGTATGGTCAGATGCAGGTACCGATTTCCTATGCGGGAATTGTCTCTATGATTATTTCGGTGGGAACAGTTGTGTCAAGCCTGCAAAGTGACCGCCTGACAAAGAAGCTTGGCACCGGAAAGGTGACGGCTATCAGTGTGGGCATGACTGCCTTGGCACTGTTTGGTTTCTCCATCAGTCACTCCTTTGTGTGGCTGTGTATGTGGGCGATTCCTTATGGACTGGGGGCAGGAAGTGTAGATGCCTCTATTAACAATTACGTTGCGCTGCATTATTCCAGTCGCCATATGAGCTGGCTTCACTGTATGTGGGGTGTGGGAGCTTCCGTGGGACCTTATGTGATGGAATATGCGCTGACCTCCGGAAACAGTTGGAATTCCGGTTATCGTTATGTTGGTCTTATGCAGGTGGTACTGACGGCCATTCTTATCTTCAGTCTTCCTCTGTGGAAGAATCGTCTGGGTCAGAATGGAAAAGAGGCGGTATCAGAAGAGGAAAGTAAGCCTCTGAAGCTTGTGGATATCGTGCAGATTCCCGGCGCCAAAGAGGTTATGATTACCTTCTTCTGCTATTGTGCACTGGAGGCTACAGCTGGATTATGGGCCAGCAGTTATCTGGTTTTAATCCATGGACTGAGCGTAGAACAGGCAGCAAGATTCGCCAGCTTGTTCTATATCGGAATCACAGTGGGACGTGCGGTAAGCGGCTTTGTGACAATGAAGGTAAATGATTCGAACATGATTCGCCTGGGTCAGGGAATTGTAGCCGCAGGGATTGTGGTTATGCTGCTGCCGTTTGGCAGTGGCTCAGCCATGGCAGGATTAATCATGGTGGGACTGGGCTGTGCGCCGATCTACCCCTGTGTCATTCATTCCACACCGGCTCACTTTGGAGCGGATAAGTCGCAGGCAGTCATCGGTGTGCAGATGGCCAGCGCCTATGTGGGAACCTGCCTGATGCCACCGATCTTCGGTTTGATTGCAAACCATATCAGCGTTGCTTTATTTCCGCTGTTTTTACTGCTAATTCTGGTGCTTATGGTCTTTATGCATGAAAAATTAAACCGTGTGGGTACCACTGCAGGCAAATTGTAAATTTTCATAATCTGTTCTTGCACATTATGGCATTTTGCTATAAACTGATAAAGTAAAACTCAAATTTTAGATACATCGTAAGGAAAATAGCTGCCCGGAAATCCAGACAAGCTTAATGTGGCAGTTATTTAGAAAATGATGTATTCGGTACATGTGAGAGAGATAAGGATATACAAAAGATTATGAAGAAAAGTAAAATATTAACGATTGTAATCTGCAGTATTGCAGGTGTTCTATCATGTCTGTGTCTGCTATACTGCCTGCTCTGCAAGGGGCTGGAGGATACAAAGATATGGAAAGCTGTTACGGTAAACGGTGTTTCGATTCAGAATATGACGAAGGATGAAGCTAACGCCACGCTGGAGAAAAGCTTTCAGGAGAAATATACAGACACTCAGATTCCCATAAAGCTGGGGGATCAGACCTATTCGGTGAATGTTTATCCCATGCTTGGATTCGATGCAGTGAAGGTAGTAGATGATGCCTATCAGCTGGGACATGGGATCTGGTATCAGCGCGGTTTTGACTGGCTGAAAAAGCAGATGGGACGAGTGAAAGAGGAACAAAGTACGATATTTCCCTATGTGAAGTATCCGGAAAAGGCGGCAGAGGTAATCGCAGCATCCGGTGTTCAAAGTTATAACAGTTTGGTGCAGTCCAGCTGGGAGGTATCCGGCAATACTCTGGTGATTCACAAGGGACAGGAAGGCACCATGGCAGATACAGAACAGCTGACGCAGCTGATTCTGACGGCACTGGAACAGCATAACTATACAGATGCGATTGAATGTCCTGTCACTACAACGGCCATTGATTCTCTTGATTTTCAGGGGATCTATGACAGTATACATAAGGATGCGGTCAGTGCTGTCTATGATAAGAAAACAGACTCAATTTCCACCTCCTCAGAGGGCATTTCCTTTGATATGGCCCAGGCCGGCCAGATCTATGACAGTACAGCTTATGGTGCGGATGCGGTGATTAATCTGGATATCACCCCTCCGGCAGTTACCACAGATCAGCTTTCACAGAAGCTTTTCGAGAAAGTAATTGCCAGCTATACTACTACTACAGATGACGGATCCTCCGGAAGAAATAATAATATTGGTCTTGCTGCAAAAGCATGTAATGGTGTGATACTTCTCCCTGGCGAGACATTTTCCTATAACAATACGCTGGGAGATACTACAGCGGAGAAAGGGTATCAGATGGCGGGTGCTTATTCTTCCGGTGAGGTGGTACAGGAACTGGGCGGTGGAATCTGTCAGGTTTCCTCCACGATCTATGCGGCGGTGCTGAATACCAATCTGGAGGTTGTAAAGCGATACAATCATTCGATGACGGTTGGCTACCTTCCGCTGGGAATGGATGCTACGGTATCGATCGGAGGACCGGATTTTCAGTTTAGAAACAACAGAAGCTATCCCGTCAAGCTGTCGGTTACCTATTCCGGCGGAACGCTGGCAGTTCATATCATTGGCTCCGATGAAAATGACTACAGTGTACAGGTTTCCGTCGAGGACCTTGGGTCTTCTACCGATACCACCGGTGAAGGCGAGGATGCTCAGACAGTTACCTATACCCGTGTGAGAACTTATCGCAAGTTCTATGACAGTAATGGAAACCTTGTTTCTACAGAAGATATGGGAAAAAGTTCATATAAAAATCACTGATTGTTGTTAATATGAAAAGTACAGGTCATTTTTCGGAGGACCTGTGCTTTTTAGTTGTATTTTTTTACATACTGGGGTAAGATTAAACTATTAGGATAACTATTTGTCAGGTCGAATACCGAATAGAAGAGAGAAGGCATTGGGGGAACAATTGTGTATCGGGAATTGAACCAGGAGAAAAAGGACAATCAGGAGATAGAAGAGATTGTCGGAAAGATGAACAGTATTACAGAGGGAATTCCAGGCGGGTTTGGAGTCTATCTTATCGCAGACAGCATTATTCCGGTCTCTGTAAATTATGCGTTGACAAAGCTGATGGATTACTCCAGAGAGGAGTATATGGAGCTTTTTGCCAGGGACGCCAGCTCCACAGTGTACCGGGAGGATCTGGAGCGTATGCGTCAGGTGATCAGCCGTGCAGGACAGGAGGGACAAAGCCAGATAGAGAAGTTCCGGCTGATTCGAAAGGATCAGACTCTTACCTGGGTCAACATATCGGTACAGAAAAACGGAACCTATCGGGAGTACGACATCTTTTTCTGCCTTGTGACGGATATCAACGAGCAGATTGCAGATGAAATTAAAGTCCAGAAAGCTCATGCACTGCTGACCTATCAGGCAACCCATGATTCTCTGACTGGAATCTGTAATCGTGAAAATTTTTATCGTAAGGTCCGGATACTGCTGGACCAGAATCCGAAGAAAAGCTATGTGCTGGCGCGCTGGAATATTGAACGCTTTAAGGTGATTAATGACCTTTTTGGGATGGAGACAGGAGATCAGATACTAAAAGAAATTGCAGGGCTCTTTCAAAGCATCTTCCATGAAGTTGGTGCCTACGCCCGTCTGGAAGCGGATCACTTTGCGCTGTTTTATCCGGAGGATTATATTACCCCGGAGGAACTGCTGAAGCGTTCCGATGAAAAATTCCACGAGTATCAGAAGAATTACAGTGTCATGTGCAGCTTTGGAATCTATCGGATTGAGGATGTACAGCTTGAAATCAATAAAATGTGTGATCGTGCCAATCTGGCATATCAGACAATCCGGGGCAATTATATCCAGCGATATGCTTACTATGACGAAGCACTTCGAAGCGCCATCATTATAGAACAGGAAATTACAGGGGAGATGGACCGGGCACTGCGGGAGGAAGAGTTTGAGGTCTTTATCCAGCCAATCTTTGGGGTTCTGTCCAATCTTCCGGAAAGCGGGGAAGCACTGATTCGATGGAGACATCCAAAGAAGGGAATGCTCTCTCCTGGATTTTTCATCCCGTTGTTTGAGAAAAATGGGTTTATCACAAAGCTGGATTACTATGTCTGGGAAAAAACCTGTGCCTATATCCGACGCTGTTTCAGCGAAGGGAGCCCGATTGTCCCTATCTCTGTCAATGTATCACGGATGAATCTGTATGATCCGAATCTTCCGGAAGAAATCAGTGCACTGACAGAAAAGTATCAGATTCCCAACAGTATGCTGAAGCTGGAAATTACGGAAAGTGCTTATATGGATAACCCCCAGCAGCTGATTGAAACCACAAAGAAGCTGCAGGAAAGAGGGTTTCATATTCTGATGGATGATTTTGGAAGCGGGTATTCTTCCCTGAACATGCTCAAGGAGCTTCCGGTAGATATTCTGAAGATCGATATTAAGTTTATCGATGATCTGGAGCGATCCAAAAGGGCAGGCGGAGTTGTAACCAGTATTGTGCGGATGGCACGATGGCTGAATATGCAGATTGTTGCGGAGGGTGTTGAGACAAAATCCCAGCTGAACTTTCTGCGCACCATAGGCTGTGAATGTGTACAGGGCTTTTATTTTGCAAAACCCATGCCCATGAAAGAATTTCAACAGCTGCTGCATGACAGGAAACCGGCAGAGCTGCAGGACGATATCGTTGATATCCTGAGATCCTTTGATTTTGATGCCATCTGGACCAATCCCAAGATGGCTCTGTTGTTCAATGGAATTGTGCAGGGTATGGCATTCTATGAGATGGATCAGTGCAGATTGTCACTGATTCGGGCGAATGATGGATTCTATGAGATGCTGGGCGAGGATGCTGCTCAGATGCAGCAGGAGCCCGCATTTGCTCATGTGGTAGAACAGGATGAGCAGCTGATGGTGAAAGCCTGTATCAATGCGTTACAGTCCGGCAGGATAGAGACAGCAATTATCCGAAGAAATCACCAGGATGGACATCTGATGTGGATTGAGGCAAAGGTCAGATTTCTGGGACGCAGGGGAAAACACACGGTGTTTTATCTGGCACTGAATGAGGCAACAGAGGGGGTTCGTTCTGTTGTAGATACCGGAGAACGCACGGATCAGCTGAAGGAGCTTCTAAAGGATGAGGAGAATATTGTAGAGTGCGCAAGGACCCTTAGCAGTATCCATGATGAGGATTTGGCCATCAATATGGTGCTGGAACGGCTGCTCAAGTATTATCAGGCAGAGCGCTCCTATGTTTTTGAGTTTCGATGGGAACAGGGACGGGCATCCAACACCTATGAACGATGTGCCCCGGGAATTACACCGGAGATTCAGAATCTTCAGGATGTGGCGATAGAGGACATTTCATTTTGGATTGATCAGTTTTCAAAGCAGAGCTATATCCACATTCCCAGTGTGGAAGCGTTGAAAGCTGCAAGGCGTGTGGAGTGGGAGTATCTTGCACCCCAGAAGATCAAAAGCCTGATGGCAGTGCCATTTTACAGTGACAAGACAATCCGGGGATTCATCGGAGTGGATAATCCGGCAATCGAGAGTGACAGACCACATTATCTGATCAATCTTACCTACTTTATCTCCAATGAAATTGAGAAGCGTAATATGAATAAGCGCTTGTATGATCTGAGCTATCGAGATGGTTTGACCGGACTTTTTAACAGAAACCGTTACCTGAGCTATGTGGAAAGCTTCTGCAGTACGCCCCGCCATGAGGGTGTCGGAATTATCTTCCTGGATGTAAATGGTTTAAAACGGACGAATGACAGTAAGGGACATAGAAGCGGAGATGCCCGAATCAAGGAAACGGCAGAAATGATGAAGGAGGTATGTCCGGATGATCTTCTGTTTCGATTAAGCGGTGATGAATTCCTTATCGCATGTGATGACTGTAGTGAGAAAAGATTCCTTGAGAAGGTGAAAAAGTTGAAGACGGTCAATTGCGCAGCGGGCAGAGAGCATGCTGCCATTGGCGCCGCATGGAGAGCAAGACCAGGCAGCATCGAAGAGCTTGCCAATGAAGCGGATTGCCAGATGTATCTGCAGAAAAAGTACTATTATGCAAAGAATGTGGAAGATGATCGCAGAAATTCAGAGAATTGAGAACGGAGATTTATGTTATATCAGATTATGAATGGGACGGTTTCTGTCGGTGGACAGACAATCCTTTCCCATATTGATTTTGAAATTAAGGGAAAAGAGAAGATTGCAGTTGTGGGACGAAACGGGGCAGGGAAGACAACCCTGCTTCGTCTGATTGCAGGAGAGCTGGAGCTGGACCGGGATGACAGACAGACGGTTCAGGGGATCCGTACATCAAGGCATGTCACCATCGGTATGCTGCATCAGAATCAACAGCAGGATCAGGATAAAACCGTGGAGGAGCTCCTGCTGTCCGGCTTTCGGGATAAAGATACCTTTGGAAGAGAACGTTTTGCCTATGAGATGGAATATGATCGTATCTTCCTGGGATTTGGCTTTCAAAAGGCTGATAAGAAGCGGAGGCTTTCTTCTTTTTCCGGTGGGGAGCAGACCAAGCTTTCTCTGATTAGCCTGCTGCTGATGAAGCCGGATATACTTCTGCTGGACGAACCCACCAACCATCTGGATATCCCTACGGTGGAGTGGCTGGAAGGCTATATGCGGGAGTATGAGCAGGCGGTGGTATTCGTATCCCATGACCGCTTTTTTCTGGACAAGGTAGTGGATGTGGTCTATGAGTTAAGCGGGGGAAAGCTGAACCGCTATCCGGGCAGCTATACCAATTACCGTCAGGAGAAAAGAAAGAGAGCTCATCTGCAGAAAAAGGCTTATGAACGGCAGCAGGCAGAGATTGACCGGATGAATCAGCTGGTGGAAAAGTTTAAACACAAACCCAAAAAAGCAGCATTTGCCCGGTCCCGAAAGACCATGATGCAGCGGATGCAGCGGATTGAAAAGCCTGAGATGGATGACACCCACATCTTTACCGGAGCACTGGAGCCGCTGATGCCCGGGCCAAAGTGGGTGCTGGAGGCAGAGCATCTGAAGATCGGTTATGATAAGGTATTGCTGGAATTGTCCCTGCGGGTGCGGCGGGGACAAAAAATCGGAATTATCGGAGATAATGGGGCCGGAAAGAGCACCTTTTTGAAGACTGTAGCCGGGGAGGTTCTGCCGATTTCGGGGAAATGCGAACCGGGCAGCCATATCCTGATGGGATATTTTGACCAGCAGTCGGCATCGATCCAGTCGGAAAAACATGTGCTGGAGCATTTTCACGATCTCTTTCCGGGAATGACGGAAAAGGAGGTGCGCCAGAGTCTGGGCGCCTATCTTTTTTCAGGCACAGATGATGCAAAGATGGTGAATGCCTTATCCGGCGGGGAGAAGGCAAGACTGGTGCTGGCGGAGCTTCTTACGGGACGTCCCAATCTTCTGGTCCTGGATGAGCCTACCAATCATATGGATATTCAGGCAAAGGAGACACTGGAATCCGCATTTCAGGCCTACACCGGAACCATACTTTTCGTGTCCCATGACCGGTACTTTATCCGGCAGATTGCAGATGCTATCCTTGTGTTTGAGGGACAGTCGGTGATGTATTATCCCTTTGGGTATGAGCATTATCTGGAGCGGAGACAAAAACAGAAGGGGGAGAACCCTTCTGCTCTGATTCGTGCGGAGGAGCAGGCTCTGATTGCCGACTTTAAGGCTGTTCCAAAGGCAGAGCGCCATCGTCTCCGGGAAATCAGCACCGAGGAAGCCTACCGGGACTGGAGGATGAGACTTGTGACAGAACCAATGGAAAAGGCAAGGACGCAGGTGGAAGAGTTGACCAAGCAGTGGGAGAAGCTGCAGGTGGAGTTGGAAGAGAGCCGATGGATTGGGACAGAGAGAGATCCCGGGAAAAAGCAGCAGCAGGAACAGGCAGAAAGGCTGAAGCTGGAGCTGGAAAAGTACCAGGAGCAGTGGACAACATGCTGTCTTGCCTGGTGGGATGAAAAAAATGTTGAGTGAAAATAGTTGGGACACTTGCCATTTCCTATTAAATGTGATATGATGCAGCAGAATGTTAAATTAATAACAGGATGAAAAAGTCATTCTGCACACTTAATGAGAAAAGGGGAAATTTATTATGTTAGTGTATGAAGTGCTGGAAACTATCATGCTAATCTGCTTCGGACTTTCCTGGCCCATCAATGCTTACAAGCATTACAAAGCGGGAACTGCAAAGTCTATGAGTCTTCCATTTATGATTCTGATTATCTCAGGATACATAGCAGGAATCGTCGGAAAGTATCTCAATCCAAATTACCATTTTAATTATGTACTTGTAGTGTATTATCTGAATCTGGTTATGGTATCCGTGGATGTGGTAGTATACTTTATCAATAAAAAGAAAGATGCAGCTCGTCTTGAAAAATAAAACAGGTGTCTGAACTGACATTTGGCAGGAGAAAGAGGTTTGAAAACTTCCTTCTCCTGCTTTTTTGATTGAAAAACCCCTGCGTGCATGATATGATTTATGTAAGAATTTGTCCTATTTAACTTTATAATATCGATAAGCGAGAGGATTGCCATGAATATAAAAGAAGAAACTACAAAGATGAAACTGGCAGCACCAAAGTTAGCTGCTTCTTCCAAAGAACAGAGGGATCAGGCACTGGCTATGATTGCAGAGAACCTGGAGCAGAATGCAGACCGTATCTTTGCCGCAAATGCAGAAGATATGGAGGCGGCCGCCCAGGCGCAAATTGCAGCTGCGGTTCAGAAAAGACTAAAGTTTGATGAGCACAAGCTGCAGGATGTTCTGGGTGGAATCAAGCAGCTGATCAGCCTGCCGGATCCTCTGCACCGCCAGCTCTTACATCGCCAGCTGGATGAGGAACTGACTTTATACCGCATCAGCTGCCCCATCGGTGTGATCGGGGTGATCTTTGAGGCGCGTCCGGATGCCCTGGTTCAGATCTCAACACTTTGCATTAAGAGCGGTAACTGTGCCGTATTAAAGGGAGGGAAGGAAACTGCCCGTACCAACAGGGTTTTATTTACGCTGATTCATCAAAGTGTGGTGGAGGCAGGACTTCCTGCAGATTGTATGCTGCAGGCAGAACAGCACAATGAAATTGATGAGCTTTTGTCCTGCCACGAGAATGTGGATCTTTTGATTCCAAGAGGATCGAACCAGTTTGTGCAGTATATTATGAATCATACGAAGATTCCGGTTATGGGTCATGCCGATGGAATCTGTCATATCTTTGTGGATCGGGATTATGACTGCGATAAGGCACTACCGGTGATTACGGACGCCAAGACGCAGTACACAGCAGCCTGTAATGCAGTGGAGACAATTCTGGTGGATCGTGGTATCGCAGCCGAATTTCTTCCAAAGCTGAAGGAAGAGCTGGAATCCCATCAGGTAAAGATCCGTGGAACCAGAGAGGTTGGGGAACTGATTCCCTGCGAGGTAATTGCAGAGGATGACTTTGCCAATGAATATCTGGATCTGATTCTGGCCGTGAAGCTTGTGGACGGCGCAGAGGAAGCGGTTCGCCATATCAATCATTACGGCTCTCATCACACGGATTCCATCATTACAGAAAATGCAGCAACTGCTGCATACTTTATGGAAATGGTGGATTCAGCAGGCGTTTATCAGAACTGTTCCACTCGTTTTGCCGATGGTTTTCGTTACGGTTTTGGGGCAGAAGTGGGAATCAGTACAGGAAAGATTCATGCAAGAGGTCCGGTTGGACTGGAAGGTCTTGTAACCTATAAGTATAAGATGTTTGGATCTGGGCAGATCGTAGGTGATTATGCTTCCGGTAAAAAACAGTTTCACTTTAAAGATATCTAAAGTATGGGAAAACAAAAAGACGAAAACTGTGAGAAGCAGTTGGAAGGAGTAGTATGAACGATTATATGGCAAAGGTGGATGGAGAACTGAGAGTTTTTATCGAGGAGAAGCAGGAAGAAGTGCGTCAGGATGTGATTGCACAGTACATCAAAAGTCGAAAAGAGCAGCACATGACCCAGGCTGATGTTGCAGATAAGCTTGGTGTAAAACGTCCGAATATTACAAGATTTGAGAATGGAAGCTATAATCCCACAGTGGATATGCTGGTAAAGATCGCTGCCAGCATGGGAAAGGAAGTTGAGATCAGGCTGGTAGAGAAGAGAGCATAATGCACAAATGGATGATACAACATTGTGCTGACAACACAAAAAGAAGAAGACATAAATCTACTTTCAGCAAAATTAACCGTTTTTTTGTGAAATGAATTGACAATAAAAAAAATATATGCTATGGTATGTGCATTATAAAACATGACAAAAAGCAAAGACGCTTACGGGAGGAATTCCCCTGCGGCTTTGCTTTTTTTGGTTGGGACAGAAAGCCAGGGGTGCTGCGCCTGCATGAAAGCAGATTTGGCAGATGAAAAAAGAGGAGGAATAACGGATGAAACATTATGTGATTACAATTGGATGTGAATACGGAAGCGGAGGACCGGATATCGGAAAAATGATTGCCAGCTCTCTGGGAATCGAGTATTATGACCGTGATCTGGTAGATAAGGTTGTGGAGGAGATCGGTGTTGACCGTGATCTGGTGGCAAAGGCAGATTCCGGTGACAATGTAAAGTATATGTTTGAGACAAAGCTGGGCCCCCGTTATGCAAACCTGACAAATCGAGTCATTTACACACAGTTTGATGTAATAACAAAGTTTGCCGAGAAATCTTCCTGTGTCATTATCGGAAGATGCAGTGATTATATCTTAAGGGATCGTAAGGACTGCCTGAATCTTTTTATCTATGCGCCGGAGGAAGTGCGGATTCAGCATGTGATGGAGCGCAGGAAGATGGCACGAAAAGAGGCAGAGGAGCTTGTGAAGTACAACGATGAGATGCTGCATGCAAGATATAAGTATATGACAGGAACCTATCGTGGTGACCGTCGCAACCGTCATATGATGATCGACAGCAGCGTGCTGGGAATCGAGAAGACAGCAAAGTATATCCTGCAGCTGATTGATCTGAGATTCGAATAGAGTTTAAGCAGGGAATAAAAACTTATATTATAATTCAACAAAGACGTTGAAAGAAAGATTCGATCAGAATTTTTGTTTCAGCGTCTTTTTATTATCATAACGAGAGGAAGAAAAGTATGGAAAAGAAAAAATCGGAATTTGAAAAAGTATTTAGTGCCTGGGACATTCTGGTTATCGCCTTTGGTGCCATGATTGGATGGGGCTGGGTGGTATCTTCAGGAGACTGGATTGAAAGAGGCGGTGTGTTTGGAGCTGCCATCGGATTTGCCATCGGTGGTGTTATGATATTTTTTGTTGGTCTGACCTATGCAGAGCTGACGGCGGCCATGCCACAGTGCGGTGGCGAGCATGTATTCAGCTATAAAGCCATGGGACCAATTGGTTCGTATATCTGCACCTGGGCAATTATCCTTGGATACGTCAGCGTTGTCTGCTTTGAAGCCTGTGCGCTTCCCACAATTATTACCTACATTTATCCGGGATTTTTGAAGGGATATCTGTATACGGTAGCCGGCTTTGACATCTATGCAACCTGGCTGGCGACAGCGATTGTTGTGGCGATTTTTATTACCTACATCAATGTCAGGGGAGCAAAGACAGCAGCTATTCTTCAGACGATCCTTACCGTTATTATTGGTGGGGTAGGGGTTCTTCTGATTGCGGCCTCTGCAGTTACCGGAGATATCTCCAATCTGAGCGGGCAGCTGTTCGTGGGGGATTCAACTTCCGGAATCGTAAAGACAGTGATCAGTGTTGCGCTTGTGACACCATTCTTCTTTATCGGATTTGATGTTATTCCACAGGCAGCAGAGGAGATTAATGTGCCTCTGAAAAAAATTGGTAAAATTATGATACTTTCTATCGTGCTCGCAGTGGCATTTTATGCACTGATCATTATTGGTGTGGGATATGTTATGAATCCCGCTGATATTGCCAAGTCTCAAGCTGGATCAGGGCTTGTCACGGCGGATGCCATGGCGAAGGCATTTCACAGCAGTATCATGTCCAAGGTCTTAATTGTAGGCGGTATGTGCGGTATTGTCACAAGCTGGAATTCCTTCCTGATCGGCGGAAGCCGTGCCATGTATTCCATGGCAGAATCTTACATGATTCCCCGCTGCTTTGTAAAGCTTCACAAGAAATATAAAACTCCGGTTAATGCACTGTATCTGATCGGCGGACTCTCTGTAATTGCTCCTTTCTTTGGACGTAAAATGCTGGTCTGGATTGTGGATGCCGGAAACTTTGGATGCTGCCTTGCTTACTGTATGGTAGCGGTATCTTTTGTGATTCTGAGAACTAAGGCACCGGAGATGGCTCGCCCTTACAAGGTAAAGAACTATAAGGTGGTTGGTGCCATCGCCATCGTAATGTCGGGACTTATGGTTGCTATGTATGCAATTCCAAACTCGGGATGCTCTCTGGTATGGCAGGAATGGATGATTGCCGGTGGCTGGTCTGTGCTGGGCGTTGTGTTCTGCGTGGTATGTAAGCTCAAATACAAGGAAAAATTTGGTTCTCACATAGATGTGGAAATCACTGAGGATGTGAGCACGGATGAGGAAGAGAAGTTTAAAGCCGCTCTGGAAACTGCAAAAGCAGAGTCGGTAGCTTCCCAGTCAGAAGCAGCTCTTGATTTTTCTTATTTCCTGCCTGTCAATATTGCATTTGGATGGGGAAAGGTTCAAAAAACCGGTGAGCTGACAAAGCCCTACGGCAAGAAGGCGTTGATTGTAACGGGAAGAAGCAGTGCAAAGAAATCCGGCCTTTATGATAAAGTAAATAACAGTCTTATGCAGGCAGGAATCACCTCGGTTCTTTTCGATAAGGTTGCGCAGAATCCCCTCACCACCACTGCTCAGGATGGTGCTGCATTTGCAAAGGAAAACCAGTGTGATGTTGTGGTGGCTATCGGCGGGGGAAGCATCATGGACTGTGCCAAAGCCATCGCCTTTCTGGCAATGAACGAGGGAGATGTCAATGACTATATCTTTAATCGCAGGGTGAGTGAACAGGCGCTTCCACTGGTACTGATTCCTACTACCTGTGGAACTGGTTCTGAGGGAAATGGATTTGCAGTTCTGACGAATCCCGGAACCGGAGATAAGAAATCTCTTCGCTGTAATGCCATCGTGGCGAAGGTTTCTATCGTGGATCCGGAATGCATGACTACCATGCCAAAGAAGGTACTGGCATCTGTTGGATTTGATGCACTGTGCCACAGCATGGAGGCTTACACTTCCAGAATTGCTCAGCCATTTACTGATGCGTTGAGTCTGTATGCAATCTCACTTCTGGCGGAAAATCTGGTAGATGTTTATGAGGGCAGCACAGACCGATCAGCCTGGGAGAAGATTACGCTGGCAAGTACGATTGGTGGAATGGTGATTAATACCGCAGGGGTTACCCTGGCACACGGCATGGAGCATCCGGCAAGCGGACTTAAGGATATCGTCCACGGACAGGGACTGGCGGCACTGACTCCGGCAGTAATAGAGGCATCCTGTGGGGGAGATCATTTTAAGTTTGCCAGGATCGCAAGAATCTTTGGAGGTGTTACGGCAGAGGATCTGGCACCGAAGATTCGGACACTGCTTCACAGGCTGAACCTGGAGGTGAAGCTGTCTGATCTGGGAATCTCTAAGGAGGATATTCCATGGATGGCTGCGAACTGTATGAAGGTTTCGGCGGCAAGTATTGCGAATAACCCGGTGGTATTTACGGAGGAGGAGATCGGGGAGATTTATCGGAAGAGTATGTAGGGATATGAAAAACGGACGGGACCGCCACCGAAGGGCTGGCCGGTACCCCCTGTGGCTGCTGGACACTGTTTCGAAGTCCAAGAGCATTCGAAAACCAATTGTTTTTGCTAAGTACGCAGGCTGTGAGCATGAACTCGCTTCGCTCAGACAGCATGCTCACTGCCTGCAACGCAATTACAATTGGTTTTTCGTATGCTTAGGACTTCTACAAATGTGTCTTGCAGCCACAGGGGGTACCGGCCAGCCCTTCGGGTGGCGGTCCCTGGTTGTGGGGGGCGTATGGTGGAGGTGCGTAGGATGGAGATACGGGAGGTGTATGGTGAAGATGCGGGGGGTGTGGTATACTGGAGGGGAGTAGAGAAGGAGGAGCGAGTGGATGGAATATGGGATTCGGCCGCATCATGGGATGTGTCTTGGGTTTTTTCGGGGAAAAGGGTATAGTGATGGGTTTGTTGCGTATATGGTTCGGATCAAGGAGGAGCTGGAGAAGGGGCAGGTGATCTGTCTGACATCTGGGGCTGATGGGATTTGTGAAAGGTGTCCGAATTATCAGGAGGGTGCCTGTATTACGGCAGAGAAGGTTTCCCGTTATGATCGGAGGGTGCTGGAGCTTTGCGGATTGCAGGAAGGGGATCGAATGTCCTGGAAGGCGTTTGAGACACTGGTGAAAGAGAAGATTTTGGATTTGGGTCATCGACAGGAAATCTGTGGTGATTGTGAATGGAATGATTTATGTGCACAGGAAGAACGCAAAGAGAGAGGAGTGACAAAGCCATGAAACAGACGGGAGAAGAGACAAAACGGGAGGAAGCTGGCAGATGGAAGAAGCTTGCTTTAGATTACGGATTTTCGGATGGAGCTTTGATGTCCACCGATGAGCTTGTATTCTGCCCGGAATATCTGCAATACTGTCAGGAGAATACCTGCGGAAATTATGGGAAGAATCCTGCTTGTCCGCCCCTTTGCGGAACGGTGGAGGAACTGCGGAAAAAAGTAATGAGGTATCCTTATGCATTTGTGCTGCAGTCTACGAGTCCCTGTGATGATTTTTCGGATACGCTGTTGATAAAACAGCTGAAGCTTGCACACAATCAGCTGACGATGCAAGTGAGAAGTGCACTGCCGGATCAGGGAAGGGAAACTGAGGTGATCAGTGCCGGACCTTTTCTGGCAGAGAAGAAGCGGTATTCCTGTCTTTCTGCATACTGCATTGATGCCGCACAAATGGCCCAAAGCTGTAACATGACCTTCTATGCCGGACTGAATCAGGTTTCTTTCTATAGTATTATTCTGACACTGGGATAAAAAAAGAGACTGCTGCTCTTCGGTGTCCGATACTTCCCGGACATCGAAGGGCAGCAGCCCCGCAGAAATTTAAATCAGATTAAAAGGTGATTTCCCGTCCCTCTTTTCGCCACTGGCGGAATTCCGCAGAGGCAGAGAGCAGCAGATCGGAGGAAGAATTCAGAGCAGTTTCTACAGAATCCTGTACCACACCGATGATGAAGCCTACAGCAACAACCTGCATGGAGATGTCGTCGGTGATGCCGAACAGCGAGCATGCCATAGGGATCAGCAGCAGGGAACCGCCGGCAACACCGGAAGCACCACATGCGGAAAACGCAGCGAGCACGCTCAGGATCAGAGCAGTTGGGATGTCGATAGTTTGCCCCATGGTGTAAGCTGCCGCCATAGTCATAACGGTGATGGTAATTGCTGCACCGTCCATATTGATGGTTGCGCCCAGGGGAATGGTGACGGAATAGGTATCTTTATCCAGACCCATCTCCTCACAGACCTTCATATTGACCGGAATATTTGCAGCGGAGCTTCTTGTGAAGAATGCGGTAATTGCGCTTCGCTTGAGACACTTGAAGATCAGTGGATAAGGGTTCTTGCGGATACACCAGTAAACCAGGATTGGATTGGTGACGAAGGTGATTCCAAGCATACAGCCTACAAGGACTACCAGAAGCTTTCCGTATTCAGTAAAGATATCCAGGCCGCTGGTGGAAACGGTATTAAACACCAGACCGAGGATACCAAATGGAGCAAGATTGATAATCCAGGTAACCAGGGTCGAAACGCCATTGGAGATATCATTCAGTGCCTTTTTCGTTCCCTGACCTGCACTGCGGAATGCAATACCAAGAAGAGAAGCCCAGGCAAGAATACCAAGATAGTTGGCATTGGCAAGTGCATCAATCGGATTGGAGACCACGTTGAGCAGCAGAGTTTCCAGCACCTCGAAGAGACCGCTGGGGGCAGTGGCATCAGTGGCAGGAGTCTGCAGGGTAAGGGTGATCGGGAAGATCATGCTTACGAATACAGCAATAACTGCCGCCAGAAGCGTACTGAGCATATACAGCAGAATAACGGTTTTGATGACGCCGCCGTGGGACTTTCCGGCATTGCACAGAGAACTGATAACCAGAAAGAATACGAGAATAGGTGCGACGGCACGTAAAGCGCCAACAAACAGATCGCCAAGAACAGCGATAGCGGTTGCCTTGGGAAGAAACATTCCCAGTAAGGCACCGAGGATGAGTCCGGCCAGAATACGTTTTACCAGACTGATGTTCATCCATTTTTCAAATAGGTTTTTCATGGTGTTACTCCTTTGTGTAAATGTCTTTAACAGAAAGACATTTGTATTATTTAATGAATTATAGTATACATGAAAAATTCCTGTAAAACAACTGTTACATCGCAAAATTAATAGAAACTCATTAGTTACTGCTCGCACAGTGAACAGTAACACTTATTAGCACGATATCAGGTTAAAGGCGTGAAGCTGTTGGCAAACAGAAATATGGAGGAAGATCTATGCTGAGCCAGACGGAAATGCTGGAATTATTGGAGGAATTGTCGGAGGAGCTTCCGGCAGAATTTTTTGAGGAGCTGAATGGCGGGGTGGTTTTACAGGAAGAAGCCAAAGAACATCCCAGGGGAGAGGGGGATCTCTGGATTATGGGGGAATACTGTAAGGGTGGAAATATGGGGAATTATATCAATATCTATTATGGTTCCTTTGTCAAGCTCTATGGCAGCTGTTCCCGTGAGGAGATCAAGAAGAAGCTGCGGCATACACTGCGGCATGAATTCCGCCATCACCTGGAATCCCGGGCAGGGGAAAAGGATCTGGAGATCCTGGATGCCATCTATCTGGAGGCTTACAGGAAAAGCAGACCATAAGGAGATAAAAAGACGAACCCGGACATGCCTGATCCTCCCGGGATGAGGGTACTTGGATGTTGAGAAAGGATGCCTGTTATGGTATACTTCTGGTAAAGAAGAAGTAAAGCGAACACAACAGGTCAGATGCAGTGAGACATATCTATAGAAGCCTTTTGAGACGGGAGACAGAATGAATAATAGAACAGATGCTTTATTACAGAGCAGGGATGTGGATACCGTACTGATTACAGATCCCTATAATATGCGTTATATCAGCGGTTTTTGTGGTGGCGAGGGGATTTTATATATCTCAAAAACCCAGCATGTACTGATTACAGATTCCCGATATACAGAAGAGGCCATGCAGGAAAGTGATTTTACTGTGGCAGAGGAAAATCAGAAACAGAAGCGCACGGATATTCTGAAGGGATGTCTGGAGCGTGATCAGCCCCAGCGTGTGGGGTATGAGGATATGACTATGCGCTGCAGTGAATTTGCCCAGCTTTCCGCTGCACTTCCGGTAAAAGAATGGGTGCCTATGGGTTCATCTGTCAATGATCTGCGGCAGATTAAGACGCCGGAGGAGCTGGACTGCCTGAGAAAGGCAGAAGCAATCGGGGACACAGCATTTACAGCGATTCTGGATTACCTAAGGCCAGGGGTTACAGAGCTTCAGGCGGCAGCCAGGCTGGAATATGAGATGAAGATGGCAGGGGCTTCAGGCACTTCCTTTGAGACGATTATGGCATCGGGACTGCATTCTTCCATGCCCCATGCAAGACCTTCTGAGAAAAAACTGGAAAAAGGCGACTTTGTCACCATGGACTTTGGCTGTGTTTATCACGGATACTGCTCAGATATGACAAGAACTGTGGTAATCGGAACGGCGAATGCCTGGCAGAGAGAGGTGTATGAGGTTGTGCAAAAGGCCCAGGAGGCAGCTCTTTCGGTGATCCGCTCCGGACTTACCGGAAAAGAGGTTGACAAGGTGGCACGGGATATCATCACAGAAGCCGGCTATGGTGATTGTTTTGGCCATGGTCTGGGGCACAGCGTGGGACTCTTTATCCATGAAGAGCCGAGACTTTCCCCGAGGGAGGATCATGTGCTTTTGGAAAACATGATTGAGACGGTAGAACCTGGCATCTATGTTCCGGGATTTGGCGGCGTAAGGATCGAGGATATGGTTATTGTTACAAAAGAAGGACATGAGAATCTGGCGCATTCGCCAAAGCAGCTGATCGAGCTGTAAAGCGTGTGTACGAGGGAGGTACGTCAGTATGAAGATTAAAAATGCAAGGGTATTTACAGAAAATGGAATGTTTGAAAATCGGGATGTCTGCGTAGAGGGTGAGTACATCACGGAAAATTCTATCCATGGTAAGGAATGGGATGCCACCGGGTATTATATACTGCCGGGACTTGTGGATATCCATCTGCACGGCTGCAACGGTTTTGACATGTCAGATGGCACGATGGAAGCTTTCGATGAGATTATGGAATACGAGGCAAGAAGTGGTATTACAGCAGTATGCCCGGCGATTGCTTCTGTTTCCGAAGGACAGATGAGCCGGGTTTATCATGCCATCGGAAATTATAACAATGATCGGGGAGCCTACCTTACAGGGGTGTGCATGGAGGGACCATTTCTGTCCAGAGACTGTATGGGTGCTCAGTGCAAGTCCTACGCCTGCAAACCTAATGCTGCAATGTTCGCTAAAATGCAGGAAAATTGCAGGGGATTGATCCGTCAGGTAGTAGTTGCGCCGGAGGAGGATGTTCATATGGAAATGATCGATGCCATCCATGATCAGGTGATCGTCTCCGTAGGTCATACCACTTGCGATTATGATATGGCGGCAAAAGCATTTTCCAGGGGGTGTTCTCATGTGACCCATCTGTATAATGCCATGAATGAATACACACACCGGGATCCTGGCGTTGTAGGAGCAGCGGCAGACCATGAACAGGTCTACGTGGAGCTGATCTGCGACGGAATACATAATCATCCCAGCGTGATCCGCAATACATTTCGCATGTTTGGGAAGGAGCGGGTGTGTATGATCAGTGACAGCATCGCTATCTCCGGTCTGGACAGCGGCGTATATAAGAAGGGGATGCAGAAGTTGATCGTGCGGGGAAAACGTGCGGTGCTGGATGACGGAACCCTTGCCGGAGGGATGCTCAATCTGATGGAAATGATGCTTCTGTGTGTACAGGAGTTTGGTGTACCGCTGGAGACGGCGGTAGCGGCAGCCTCCTTAAATCCAGCCAGGTCCCTTGGAATTGACCGGAAATTTGGTTCTGTTACAGCAGGAAAGTACGCAAACCTTGTTATCATGGATGAAAATCTGAAGGTGATAGATGTAATTGTGCGGGGAAAACGCAGCATCTGAAAAATATGAAAATATCTTACCGGGAGTGCTTGACATTCCCGGTATTTTTTCGTATTATGGTATTCAAGTGTGTACGCCACACAAATACAAAAGTATGTCCAGGAGGAACAATTATTATGTATTCGTTAGACGAAGTGAGAGCGGTTGATCCTGAAATTGCGGAACTGATCGTAAAAGAGCAGGAACGTCAGAACAGCCATATTGAATTAATTGCATCCGAGAACTGGGTTTCCAAGGCAGTCATGGCAGCCATGGGAAGTCCCCTTACAAATAAATATGCAGAAGGCTATCCGGGAAAACGTTTTTACGGCGGATGCCAGTGTGTGGATGAGGTAGAAGCTCTGGCTATCGCCCGTGCGAAAGAAATCTTTGGCTGCACCTATGCCAATGTACAGCCACATTCCGGAGCGCAGGCTAACATGGCCGTATTCTTTGCACTGCTTCAGCCAGGAGATACTGTGATGGGTATGAATCTTGCCCATGGCGGACATCTGACACACGGAAGCCCGGCGAATCTTTCCGGAGCTTACTTCCATATTGAGCCATATGGTGTCAATGATGATGGATTTATCGACTATGACGAGGTAGAGAAAATTGCACTTTCCTGTAAGCCAAAGCTGATCGTGGCAGGTGCCAGTGCTTATGCAAGAACAATTGACTTTAAGAGATTCCGTGAGATCGCAGATGAGGTTGGCGCATATCTGATGGTAGATATGGCACACATTGCCGGTCTTGTGGCAACCGGGCAGCATCCAAGCCCGATTCCCTATGCACATGTAACTACAACTACTACTCATAAAACTCTTCGGGGACCCCGTGGCGGACTGATTCTTTCCGATGCGGAATTCGCAAAAGAGCACAAGCTGAACAAGGCAGTATTCCCGGGAATCCAGGGAGGTCCTTTGATGCATGTGATCGCTGCAAAAGCAGTCTGCTTCAAGGAAGTTTTAAGTGAGGAATTCCAGGAGTATGGCAAAAATGTAATTGCCAATGCGAGCGCACTGTGTGACGGGCTGATGAAACGTGGTGTGAAGATCGTATCCGGAGGAACGGACAACCACCTGATGCTGATCGACCTTGCTGCCATGGGAAAAACAGGAAAAGAAGTGGAAAATCTTCTGGACAGCGTGAACATCACAGCCAATAAGAATACAATTCCAAATGATCCGCAGTCACCATTCGTAACCAGCGGTATCCGTCTGGGAAGCCCGGCAGTTACTGCCCGTGGTATGAATACAGCAGATATGGATGTAATTGCAGAGGCAATCGCACTGGTACTGGATGGATCCGATGAGAATCTTGCGAAAGCAAAGAGTCTGGTTAAGAGCCTGACAGATCAATATCCGCTGATGTAATTTACGGAGAGATAAGGTGAAGGATAAGAACACGAACAGAACCGTAGAGCAGAGAATTGCCAATATTCGTTTTTCTTATCAGGAAAATGAAATTTTTCATAACTCTTATCAGAGAGAGCAGCAGAAAGAAGCCTGCATCCGCAGCGGCGATGTAGAGGGTCTCAGGCGGCTGGAACTGGTGCCGGATCCGGGGAAGCCGGGTGTGCTTTCCAAAGATCCCCTTCGTGCCATGAAAAATATCGGTATCTGTGCATTGACCCTGAGCTGCCGCGCCGGGGTGCAGGGAGGCCTTCTGGCAGAGGAGGCTTATTCGATCAGCGATGCCTACATACAGGAAATCGATGAATGTCAGCGAATCGAGGATGTGGAAGAATTAATCTCGGCGGCAGAGCTGCATTATACAGAAATGGTTGCCAGAAAGCGGGCAGAAAGCGAACGGAATCTGATCGTGGAAGGCTGCAAGAATTTTATCTTTCAGAATATGCACCGGAAGATTGAGGAGCGGGAGATTGCCCAGGCCCTTCATGTAGCACCGGGATATCTGTCCCAGGTATTCCACCGTTATACAGGATTTACCATCATGCAGTATATTATGAAGGAAAAGACAGAACACTGTGGCAATCTGCTGCGCTATTCCCAATATACCTATGAGGAAATTGCCTATTACTTTGGATTCTGTTCCCAGAGCCACTTTGGAAAAGTATTCAAAAGATGGACGGGAATGACCCCAAGACAATATCGGGAGACTTACAGTGTGAAGGAACAGTAGATTTTTTGCCTGGAGCTGTCGCACTATACTCCTCCAGGAGGGAAGACTGCTGCCAGACACTGTTTCGGAGTCCAAGAGCATATAAAAGGAATAGATTTTGCTAAAAACGTAAGTATGCAGCACAAACTCGTTTCACTCAAACAGTGTGCTGCATACTTACAACGCAACTTCTATTCTTTTTTTATGCTTAGGACTCCTGCAAATGTGTCTGGCAGCAGTCTTCCCTCCTGGAGTAACATAGTGCGACAGCCCCCTTTGCCTGGAAGAGGGTTCAATCTGGCCCACTGGAAAAACATAAACATGTGATAAAAGGATGAAAAATATGATATATTTTCATCCTTTTTTTCGTTATGATCATCTTAATGAGCAGCAGGGAAACCAGCAAAGCAACAAGTAAAGGAGAAAAAGATGATAAAACGTGATAACAAGGCACTTGTGAAAGAGATGACGCTGGAAGAGAAGGCAAGTTTATGTTCCGGAGCAGACTTCTGGCATACAAAAGCTGTGGAGCGGCTGCAGATTCCGGCAGTGATGGTAAGTGATGGCCCTCACGGATTAAGAAAACAGGATGATAAGGGAGACCATCTGGGAATTAATGACAGTATCAAGGCAGTCTGCTTTCCTACGGCATGTGCCACAGCCTGCTCCTTTGACCGGGAACTTCTGACAGAGATGGGAGCGGCTATCGGAGAAGAATGCCAGGCGGAGGATGTTTCTGTTATCCTGGGGCCGGCAGTAAATATTAAGCGTTCCCCACTATGCGGACGTAACTTTGAGTATTTCTCTGAGGATCCTTATCTGGCAGGACAGATTGCAAAAGCCCATATTCAGGGAGTACAGTCCAGACATGTGGGAACCTCCATCAAGCATTTTGCTGCAAATAACCAGGAGTATCGAAGGATGTCATGCTCCTCCGAGATCAGCCAGCAGGCACTCAGAGAGATCTATCTGGCAGCATTTGAAACCCCTGTCAAAGAGGCAAAGCCAAAGACGGTTATGTGTTCCTATAACCAGATCAATGGAGTTTTTGCATCAGAGGATCCATGGCTTCTGGATGAGGTTTTACGTAAAGAATGGGGATACGAAGGTTATGTAATGTCTGACTGGGGAGCTGTAAATGACCGGGTAAATGGAATCAAGGCGGGACTGGAGCTGGAGATGCCCTCCTCCGGCGGACAAAATGATGAGAAAATCGTTCAGGCGGTAAAGGATGGCGTGCTGAAGGAGGAAGTGCTGGATGAGGCAGTCTGCCGTATTCTGAACGTGATCTATGATTATGTAGATCATAAGGAAGATGCGGTATTTGATATGGAAAGAGATCATAAGCTTTCTGCAAAAGTGGAAGAAGAGTCAGCAGTTCTGCTGAAAAATGATGAAATTCTTCCATTAAAGAAAGAAACCAAGGCAGCATTCATTGGTCTTTTTGCCAAAAAGCCAAGATTCCAGGGCGGTGGAAGTTCTCATATTAATTCCTTTAAGATTGCGGATGCGCTCAGCGAAGGAGAAAAAATTGCCAGCATTACCTATGCCCAGGGATATGATATTAAGGAAGATGTTGTTGATGAAAAGCTGGAAGCCGAAGCGGTGGAGGCAGCGAAAGCAGCAGAAGTGGCAGTACTTTTCGTGGGACTTCCTGACCTTTTTGAATCAGAAGGCTATGACAGAAGTCATATGAGAATGCCCCAGTGTCAGAATCATCTGATTGAGGCAGTGTGCAAGGTGCAGCCAAACACGATCGTAGTGCTGCACAATGGCTCTCCGGTAGAGATGCCATGGGCCGGGGACGTGAAGGGAATTCTGGAAATGTATCTGGGAGGTCAGGCAGTGGGTGAGGCAGCAGTAAACCTTCTCTATGGTAAAGCCAATCCCTCCGGACATCTGGCAGAGACTATCCCCTTCCATCTGGAGGACAATCCTTCTTATCTGAACTTCCCAGGGGATGGAAAAACAGTGAAGTATCAGGAAGGGATCTTTGTAGGATACCGTTATTATGGAAAGAAAAATATGCCGGTGCGTTATCCCTTTGGATACGGATTGAGCTATACTACCTATGCATATTCCAATCTGAAGCTGGATAAGACCCGGATGAAGGATACCGATACGTTAACCGTTACGGTAGATGTGGAAAATACGGGAGCCATGGCTGGAAAGGCTGTAGTACAGCTCTATGTAAGTGATCAGACCGGTTACAGCAATCGTCCTGTGCGGGAACTGAAAAACTTCGAAAAGGTCGCTTTGCAGCCGGGAGAGAAAAAGACCGTTACCATGACGCTGAACAAACGCAGTTTTGCCGGATATCTGGAAGAAATTTCGGACTGGTATGTTCCGTCTGGAAGCTTTGCCGTGCAGATTGCAGCACATGCAAATGAGGTACTTCTGGAGGAGAAGATTGTACTGGAAAGTACAACGGAGATTCCATTTACCGTACACAGAAATACTACCATCGGTGAACTGCTCCGCAATCCGAAGACAGCTCCGGCTGTGAAAGAGCAGATGCAAAAAACGATGGAGGTGATCGGTGGAGAAGGCGCATCCAATGAGGCAATCACCGAGGAGATGAATCTCCAGATGATGGACTCCATGCCACTTCGTGCCATGAGAAGCTTCAACGGTATCACAAATGAGCAGGTGGACGAGATGGTTGCAGGATTGAATCAAATGCTGCAAAGTTAAACAGAGAAATAAAACAGGCCGTGAAGAGGGTGAAACTTTAAATACAATTCGTGGGAACCCGGATGCAGATGCAGAAGAGATTTATTCCCTTATGTTTCTTAAAACAAAAAAATGATAAGTGAAAGTGCTGTGTGTATGTTGTTTCAGGTTCCGAAAGAATCTGTGTAAACATGCGCACAGCATTTTTATATTTGTGCCTCCTATATTTCAAATTGTATAGTGGGAAATCTAATAAAATTAGTTGTTGACATCTATAGATCGATGTGATATTCTATATAAGCTGTCGCTGAGAGATACAGACAACAGCAAAAAGAAATAAAAAAGTTCTTGACAAACAGCATCATATATTATATGATATAAAAGTTGCTGCAAGAGAGAACGAAGAGCGGTAACAAAAAAGAAATAAAAAGTTCTTGACAAACGGCTTCATCTTTGATAGAATATCAGAGTTGCTGTTGCGAGACAGAGCAAAGTTCCTTGATAATTAAATAGTAAAACACATCCTCGAAAGTTCTAAAGAATAACATTTTTGAACGATCGAAAAGATCCTTATAAACAGTAAGAATTATGGATAAAATTAGCTAGTAGCTTATTT
>JAQUXP010000040.1 GCA_028692395.1 Lachnospiraceae bacterium | reverse complement strand
TTTTTATGGAATTAAAAAGTCAGGAAATGCGGAAACTTGCGCCGGAGCTGGATCCCCTTCGTATTGGAACCGGATGGAAGCCGGAAGATCTGGAAAAGACACAGATTATGATCGAGAGTACCTTTGGAGACAGCCATCCGGGAAGCGGGCATCTCGACATCTTAGTGGAAGAAGTCCGAAAGGGAGTAGCCGAGGCGGGAGGGTTTGGAGCAAGGTATTTTTGCACGGATATCTGCGATGGAGAAAGTCAGGGAACAGACGGGATTAACTATAGTCTTGCCAGCCGGGAGATGATTGCCAACATGATTGAGATTCATGCCAACGCCACGCCCTTTGATGGCGGTGTGTTCCTGTCCAGCTGTGACAAGGGAATGCCCGGTAATATGATGGGACTTGCCAGAGTAGATATTCCTTCCATTGTAGTACCGGGAGGTACGATGAATGCGGGGCCTGAAATGCTTACTCTGGAGCAGCTTGGAATGTACAGTGCAAAGTATCAGCGTGGAGAAATTGATGAGGAAAAGCTTCAGTGGGCAAAATGCAATGCCTGTCCAAGCTGCGGCGCATGTTCCTTTATCGGAACAGCCTCCACCATGCAGATTATGGCAGAGGCGCTGGGTCTTGCTCTGCCGGGAAGTGCACTGATGCCTGCCACCAGCCCGGATCTGCTTGCCTACGCAAGAAAAGCCGGAAAACAGGTGGTGAAGCTGGCCAGCACTTCCGGAATGTGTCCCAGTGATATTGTCACTGAAAAAAGCTTTGAGAATGCGATTCTGGTACATGCGGCAATTTCGGGAAGTACGAATTGTCTGCTTCATATTCCGGCTATTGCACATGAATTTGGTATAGAGATCACCGGGGATACCTTTGACCGCCTTCACAGAAAAGCAAGATATCTTCTGGATGTTCGCCCCGCAGGCCGCTGGCCGGCAGAGTGCTTTTGTTACGCTGGCGGTGTTCCGGCTATCATGGAAGAGATCAGGGAGCAGCTGCACCTGGATGTTATGACGGTTACAGGAAAAACGCTGGGTGAGAACCTGAGTGAGCTGAAGGAAAATGGATTCTATGAAAAATGTGCAAAATGGCTGCAGGAATTCAATCAGCGATACAAGGTGCAGGTGACAAAAGAGGATATTATCCGTCCCTATGACCGTGCCCTGGGAACGGATGGAAGTATCGCAATCCTCAAGGGTAATCTCGCACCGGAGGGGGCAGTGATCAAGCATACGGCATGTCCCAGGGAGATGTTTCAGTCTCTCTTAAGAGCAAGACCCTTTGACAGCGAGGAGGAATGTCTGGAGGCAGTTTTAACTCACAAGGTTCAAAAAGGGGATGCAGTCTTTATTCGCTATGAGGGACCAAAGGGAAGCGGTATGCCAGAGATGTTCTATACCTCAGAGGCAATCAGCAGCGACAAAGAGCTGGGAAAAAGTATTGCCTTAATTACAGATGGACGCTTTTCCGGTGCCTCAACAGGACCGGTGATTGGACACTGCAGCCCGGAAGCAGCAGATGGAGGACCGATTGCGCTGGTGGAAGAGGGAGATTTAATCGAGATTGACATCCCAGAGAGAAAGCTCAATATTGTAGGAATTGCCGGAGAGCCGAAGTCCATGGAAGAGATGGAGGAAATACTGAAGGAACGCCGTAAGAACTGGAAACCGAGAGAACCAAAATATAAAAAAGGTGTTTTAAAGCTTTTCAGCCAGCATGCTGTCAGCCCTATGAAGGGTGCATACCTGGATTAAAAGGATGAATCAGGAGCGAAATGTATAAAAACATGGATAGAACGTGCAAAAGATTCTGAAAATGGTCTTTTACTCATCAAAAAGTCGTAAAACAGTTGAAAATTCCGTGAAATGTGTGCTATAATGCAGGCAAAGCTATATGACTGACGGAAGTGGAAGAACCACAGGGAGTATAGCATAAGAGAAGCCGACCGTCTGGGTAATTTGTTCAGATAGCTCGGCTTTTTTTGTTTACCTGAAACTTTTGGTGGGAACCAGAAATAGGAAAAAGGAGGTAATCTATTGAGCAGACTGAGTATTACAACAAAAAGTGCAGCCCAGACCACGGTGGAGCGGCTGTACAAGGATCTGGAGCGCCGTATCGTAGCAAGCCCGCCGGGACTTTGTCCGGTAGATCTGGCATCTGCATTTCTGAAGCTGTGTCATGCCCAGACCTGTGGAAAATGTGTGCCATGCAGAATTGGTTTAGGTCAGCTGAGTAATCTGCTGGATCAGGTGCTGGATGGGGAAGCAACGATGGAAACCATAGATCTGATTGAAACTACCGCCCGTGTGATCGCAGATACAGCAGACTGTGCGATTGGATTCTCTGCGGCAAGTATGGTGCTCAAAGGTGTGACTGGATTTCGGGACGACTATGAAGAGCATGTTCGTTATGGAAAATGTCTGGCTTCCCTGGAGCAGCCGGTGCCCTGTGTTGCACTCTGTCCGGCAGGGGTGGATATCCCAGGTTATATTGCACTGGTGGCAGAAGGAAGGTATGCAGATGCAGTGAAGCTGATCCGCAAGGACAATCCATTTCCCACGGCCTGTGCTCTGGTGTGTGAACATCCCTGTGAGGCAAGATGTAGAAGAAACATGCTGGATACATCAGTAAATATCAGAGGTATGAAGCTGGCCGCCGTGGATTATGCAGGCAAGGTGCCGGCGCCTGTAAAGGCAGAAAGTACCGGAAAGAAGGTCGCCGTGATTGGCGGAGGTCCCAGTGGGCTTAGCGCAGCTTATTATCTGCAGCTGATGGGACACCAGACAACTGTCTATGAGACCCATAAGCATCTTGGAGGAATGCTTTATTATGGAATTCCAAGCTATCGCCTGCCCAGAGAGCGGCTGGATGAGGATATAGACAATATTCTTTCCACCGGAGTGGAGGTCAGGCTGGAAAATCGTGTGGGAGATGGGAAGGATCAGATTTCCATGAATGAACTCCGGGAAAATTATGATGCAGTTTATATCTCCATCGGAGCACATACGGATAAGAAGGTAGGGCTAACAGGAGAGGATGCCAGGGGTGTGATCTCCGCAGTTGAGATGCTGGGAACGCTGGCAGACGGAGGCACGGTAGATCTTAAGGGTAAGCGGGTAACCGTCATAGGCGGTGGAAATGTTGCCATGGATGTCACCAGATCTGCGATACGTCTGGGAGCCAGTGAGGTTACCGTGGTGTACCGCAGACGGCAGGTGGATATGACGGCGCTGCCGGAGGAGGTAAGAAGTGCCATCGCAGAGGGGGCACAGATCCGTGAACTTCACGCACCGATAAGAATAGAAGAGGACGAGGAACATCAGGTTACAGCACTTGTGGCACAGCCCAAGATGATCGGTCTGGTGGGAAGAGATGGAAGACCGGCTCCTGCAGACAGTGCAGAGCCGGAAGTGCGGATTCCCTGCGATATCGTAGTAGTGGCAATCGGCCAGGGTATTGAGACGCACTACTTTGAAGACAGAGGAATTCCGATTAAGCATGGGGTAATAGCTGCTGAGAACTGGAGTGCGGTGGAGAATGCTCCCGGAGTATTCGCAGGCGGTGACTGTGTGACGGGTCCGGCTACTGCAATCCGTGCCATCGCAGCCGGTAAGGTTGCAGCGGCAAACATTGATAATTATCTGGGCTATAACCATATCATCTCTATAGATAAAGATGTCAGGATTCCGGCTCCGAAGATCAAAGATTATCCTTCCTGTGGAAGAATCCATATCAAAGAGCGGGATGCCGCCTGCAGAATTAAGGATTTTGATGCGGTGGAGTGTGCTCTGACAGAGGAAGAGATCCAGCAGGAGGCAGGAAGATGTCTGCGATGCGATCACTTTGGATTTGGAATATTGAAAGGAGGCAGAGAGACAAAATGGTAAATATAAAGATAAATGGAATTGCGGTTCAGATAAAAGAAGGAACTACGATCTTAAATGCAGCAGCTTATGCAGATATGCCGGTACCAAGTCTCTGTTATCTGAAGGGAATCAATGAAATCGGAGCCTGCAGAATCTGTGTGGTAGAGATCAAGGGGGTAGAGCGTCTGGTGCCTGCCTGTAATAATATCGTGCAGGAGGGAATGGAGATCTATACGAATTCTCCCAGAGTCCGTGAGGCGAGACGGACGAATGTGGAACTGATCCTCTCCCAGCATGACTGTCACTGTCCGACCTGCATCAGAAGTGGAAACTGCTCTCTGCAGAAGGTGGCAAATGATCTGGGACTGTACGCCTCGGAATATGAGCGGGATATACCGAAGAAGCACTGGCCGGTAACATTTCCGCTGATTCGTGACTCTTCCCGGTGTATTAAATGTATGCGGTGTATTCAGATCTGTGATAAAGTGCAGAATCTGAATATCTGGGATATCTCAAAAACCGGTTCCAGAGCCACAGTGGGAGTAGCTCATAATCTGCAGATTACCCAGGCAGACTGTGCCCTGTGCGGGCAGTGTATCACACATTGTCCTACCGGAGCCTTAAGAGAGCGGGATGATACGCTCAGACTCACTTCACTTCACGGAGCATTTTCAGATCCGGGTAAGGTAACGGTAGTGCAGATTGCCCCTGCTGTCCGTGCAGCCTGGGGAGAAGAGCTTGGACTGACCAGAGAGGAGGCTACCCCTAAGCGGCTGGTTGCAGCTTTGAAGGCACTGGGATTTGACTATGTCTTTGATACAGATTTTGGGGCAGATCTTACTATTATGGAAGAGGGAAGTGAATTCCTGGAGCGTCTGCAGCACAGGGAGGCATATACATTTCCGATGTTTACCTCCTGTTGTCCGGGATGGGTACGTTTTCTGAAATCCCAGTATCCGGAAATGATCGATCAGCTTTCCACAGCAAAATCCCCTCATCAGATGCAGGGAGCGGTAACAAAGACTTATTTTGCCGAGAAGATGGGAATTTCACCGGAAAATATCTATAATATCTCAGTGATGCCCTGTGTGGCTAAAAAGCACGAGGCAGATATTGGGAGTATCAATGACAGCGGACAGGAGAAAGACATAGATCTTGTGTTGACAACCCGAGAGCTTGTACGGATGATTCGTGCGGACCATCTGGATGTGAAAAAACTTTCGGAGACAGAATTTGATACCCCATTTGGAATCGGAACAGGAGCAGGTGTTATCTTCGGCGCCACCGGAGGCGTGATGGAAGCGGCACTTCGCAGCTGCTACTATCTGGTCACAGGAAAGAATCCATATCCGGATGCCTTCTATATGGTAAGGGGGCTGGATGGCTGGAAAGAAGCCTGTATTGATATTCAGGGAACTACAGTCCACGTAGCGGTGGTCAGCGGTCTTGGCAACACAAGGAAACTGATCAAAGCGCTCCAAAACCAGGAAGTATCCTATGATTTTGTGGAAGTGATGGCCTGTCCGGGCGGGTGTGCCGGAGGCGGCGGTCAGCCTATCCATGATGGAGAAGAGCTGGCAGGAGTCCGGGGAGATAATCTGTATTTTCTGGATCGCACCAGTGAACTTCGCTTTTCCCACGAAAACCCGGATATCCAGAAAATCTATGAGGAATACCTGGAAAAACCATTGTCCCATAAAGCTCACAAACTGCTTCACACCGATCACCACGCCTGGAAGATGCCAAATGAAAAATAAAGGAAACCCTGTCCCACCGGATTTTATATTTTCTTAATTTGACAACCAGGAAAAAGATGATATGCTGTTCCATAGTGCCCAAAAAAGACATACAAGGAGTAGACTATGGAAAAAAAGAAAGAATGGAAGTCAGATTTTATAGGGAAGATATTTGTATTCCTGTTCTGTGTTTTATTTATTGCGTTTTATAAGCGCATCTTTGGCGTGGAAAATAACATTGTTGCGGTAGTTATCCTGACCGGACTTTTTATCCTGATGAGAGGTGATCTCGGTTATCATGCGAAGCAGGCATCAGCTGCAATTGTGTTGATGTTTCTTTTGATGGTTACAGGAGCAAAACTGGCCCTGATTCATCCGCTTCTGGGGATCCTTATCAATTTTGTGGTGATTGGATTGATTCTGATCTTGTCCAGTCACAATCTTGCAGGAGGAAATCATGTTCCATTTTTGATGGGATATCTTTTCTGCCAGGGATATGATGTAAGCGGAAAAGTGTATGGTATGCGTGTTTTAAGTGTCATGCTTGCTGCACTTATCATTGCACTTCTATATTATGCAGCAAATCGGGAAAAGGAATATTCACGAACCATAAAGGATTTATTTCAGGAGATGAATATTCACTCGATCAGAACCCAGTGGTATCTGCGGATGGCAGTTACGCTGACCTTGGTTATGTTTGTCTGTGAGCTGTTTCATTATCCGAGAACCATGTGGGTTGCCCTGGCGGTTCTGTCTCTGACAACACCCTTTGAAGAGGATCAGAAGGAAAGGAGCAGAGTGCGTATTCCGGCAGCTATTCTCGGAACAGCTATCTTTTATATCCTGTTTGTTGTGCTGATTCCAGAGCAGTATCAGACGATCATCGTTATGGGAGTTGGATTTCTTGCCATGTTTATCAAGGATTACTTTATAAAGTCCATATACAATTCCTTCAGCTCCCTGGGTGCGGCAGTGATTTTGTTTCCAACATCAGATGCACTGATGCTTCGTGTGATATCGAATATGATAGGAACTGTCACAGCAGTTGTAAGCTACTTTGTATTCAATGTGATTTTTCGTAAATGTAAGACAGTCAGTTCCCAGTGAAGCTGCTGCATCTTGCGAAAAGCCGAAGAGGTTGTTATAATGATAAAAAGCCCCGGAACAGAACATTTCCTATCACAAAATAGACATGCGGATTGTATTTATTTTCATACAATCCTGAAAAAAGAGCTGGATAGGGAAGCAGAAGGGAAGAATTGTAAAATACAAAAAGTAGAAATACCTGTGAATTTTGTAGATTTTCTACGATAACACACTTCGGTGAGAGGGAGAACAAGGTGGAGAAGACTGTCAAGATACGGATTCAGGAAATATATGCCGCTCTCAGACCTTCGGAGCAAAAGGTGGCAGACTGGTTGTTGGAATACAGAGGAACCGGAGAAGAGCTTTTGATGGAAGAGCTTGCCGGGAAGATGGGTGTCAGCCAGCCTACCATCGTTCGGTTTGTAAAAGCGATGGGATACAAGGGCTTCAAGGATTTTAAGTACAGTCTTATGCAGGAAAATGCAAGAAAAGAGACAGATACGGTATTAGAAGAGAACATAAAGCTTTATGGCTTCCGGCTTTCCAGTCAGGATAAGCTGGAGGAAATTCCCGGAAAGATTATCAACACGTCTGTTAAGATGCTGGAGGAAACCTTAAGAAGTATCCAGATTAAGGAGTATAAGCAGGCGGTCGATGCGATTCTTCAGGCTGAGAATATCGTGATCTACAGTGTGGAGAACTCCATCTGTACGGGCAGTGATCTGATGACAAAGCTTACCTATCTGGGATTAAACTGCAGGATGTACGGAGATTATTACCTGCAGTGTGTCAGTGCCAACAATCTGACGAAAAAGGATCTGGCAATTGGAATTTCCTATTCCGGTTATTCCAAGGATACCGTGGAGATGATCCGGATCGCCAGAAAATCAGGAGCCAAAACCCTGGTGCTTACTAATTTTGAAAATGCACTGATTGGAAGGTATGCGGATATTTTGATCTGCGCCAGTAATCAGCAGTTTTTATATGGAGACACAATCTTTTCCCGCATCGCTCAGATGGCACTGGTGGATATGCTGTATGCGGGTCTTCTAAACCGGGATTACGACCGGCTATCCAGAAAGTTAAATAAGAACAGCAGTATTGTAGCACAAAAAGCATATAAAGCAGATGATGAAATCCTGTAGAAATTCTACAGGATTTCTTTTTTTATTTTACAAGCCCTTTGCGAAACATTCACTTTGATTTTGTTGAATTGACGAAGGAAAACCCTCTATAATTCCACTTGCAAGGCATTCACCAGGAAACGTTGCACCAGAAGGAAAGAGGAGATTTACCATGTTGGAATTGAAAAATATAAAAAAAGCATTTGACGGAACAACCATCTTAGATGATATCAGTCTTGATGTACAGGACGGAGAGATTATCTCCATCCTGGGACCAAGCGGCAGTGGAAAGACCACACTTTTGAACCTGATTCTGGGGATCACGGATATTGACAGCGGAAAGCTTCTTTATAACGGACAGGATCTCACCAGAGTACCGATGGAAAAAAGAGGGTTCAACATCGTATTCCAGGATTATGCATTATTCCCGAATCTGAATGCGTACGAAAACATTACTTATGGATTGAAGAATAATCCGGACATCTCCACGAAGGAGGAGGTAGATGAGCTGATCGCACTTCTGGGACTGGCGGAGCATCTGGACAAACGCATCGAGCAGCTTTCCGGCGGACAAAAGCAGAGAGTAGCACTGGCCAGAACGATGGTGATGAAGCCAAAGATTCTTCTGTTAGACGAACCCTTAAGTGCACTGGATGGTGTAATTAAAGAGTCCATCAAGGACAGAATTAAGACCATAGCACGGGAATATAAGCTGACTACCATCATTGTAACCCATGATCCGGAGGAGGCACTTACTTTATCGGACCGGGTACTCATTATTAATGAAGGAAAAATTTCTCAGTATGGCAAGCCGGAAGAGATTATCAACAAACCTCAGAATTCATTTATTCGGGACTTTATCCTGAATCAGCTGGAGATCAAGCGCAACAATATTTTCAGCTTATTCCAGTGTGAAGCTACCGTATAGTGGGAGATGATGATGAAAAAGACAGGACAAAGAAAAAAACAGACAGAGATTAAGATCATCTTTCTTGCAGTAGCCGTACTTTTTGTGTGGTTTCTTGCAGCGCCGGTCATTATGCTGCTTTTGAAATCCTTTCAGAACAATCAGGGAGCATTCTGGGTTCACTATATCGATATGTTTGCAAAGAAGGGCTTCTGGAAAGCGGTGGAAAACAGCTTTTTGGCAGCCGGGTGCAGTTCTATCCTTACCACTCTGCTGGCATTTTTGCTGGCATATACCGTGCATTATACCAATCTTCCCAGGTTTGTGAAGAAGCTGATTCGTGCCGGGGCAGTGCTTCCTATGCTGCTTCCAACCATTACTTATGGATTTGCCATTATCTATTCCTTTGGCAAGCAGGGACTGATCACCAGGCTGTTTGGACATCAGTTTTTTGATATCTATGGATTTGGAGGACTGCTGCTTGGTTATGTAGTCTATACGCTTCCTGTATCATTTTTACTGCTTCACAATACCATGGGATATATTGACAAAAAGTTCATGGTTGTATCCAGAATAATGGGGGATAAGGGAATTAAGACCTTTGCAGTCACCATTTTGCGGCCCCTTCTCGGAACCCTGGCGGCATCCCTGGTACAGTGCTTCTTTCTGGCATTTACTGATTTTGGTATTCCGGCATCGGTGGGTGGTCAGTATGAGGTGGTAGCATCCGTTCTTTATGATGAGATGCTGGGAAGTCTTCCAAATTTTAATAACGGAGCTGTGGTGGCGGTGATTATGCTGGTACCTTCGGTAGTCAGTATTGCCCTGCTTCACTATCTGGAACGCTATAATGTTCGCTATAATAAGATTTCTGTGGTGGAAAACTGGAAGAATAAGACAAGAGATTCTGTCTGTGCAGTCTTTTCCATGGCAGTGATGGTTATGATCGCAATTCTTTTTGCCGTTGTGTTTATTGTGCCATTTGTCAGTGGGTGGCCTTATGATATGACCTTTACCATGGAGCATGTGACCAGCGTTCTGGCAGATCCGGTTTTATCCGGAGTCTATAAGAATTCACTCCTGGTGTCACTTCTGACGGCTCTTGTGGGATCCTTCGTGGCATACGGAGCAGCCCTGGTCACGGCCAGAAGCCGGATCTCAAAGCAATGTAAAAGTATCGTGGAAGGGATTGCTTTAGTTACCAACACAATTCCGGGTATGGTAATCGGTATTGCATTCCTTCTGATGTTCTCCGGAACCTCCCTGCAGAATACCTTTCTGCTGATTATTCTGTGTAATGTGGTACATTATTTCTCCACACCGTATCTTATGATGAAGAATTCCCTGGAGAAGATGAATGCATCCTGGGAGACGACAGCGATGTTGATGGGAGACAACTGGCTAAAGACAATCTTTCGTGTAGTAACGCCCAATGCACTTCCTACGATTCTGGAGGTATTCAGTTATTACTTTGTAAATGCTATGGTGACGGTAAGTGCGGTTGTATTTATCGCCGGAGCAAGAACCATGGTTATCACAACAAAGATTAAAGAATTGCAGCATTTTGCAAAATTCAATGAGATATTTGTTCTGTCTCTTGGGATCCTCTTTACCAATATTGTGGCAAAGGGAATCTTCCAGGCGATAGCAAATTATAAAAGAAAAGATAAGAAACAGAAAAAAGACAAAAGTATGAAGGAGAAAAGACAGATGAAAGCAAAAAGAACCATAGCAGCATGTCTGGCAGGTGTACTCACACTGTCCATGGCGGGAACATTTACTGCATGTTCCAATGAAAGCAATAAGGCAAGTGAGCAGGTAATCATCTATTCAAATGCGGATGATGAGGCAATTACGGCCATGAAAAATGCACTGGATCAGAATGGATATGAGGGACAGTATCTTTTCCAGAGTTTTGGAACCTCCGAGCTTGGCGGCAAGCTTCTGGCTGAAGGAACGAATATCGAAGCTGACATGGTAACCATGAGTTCCTTCTATCTGGACAGCGCCCAGGAGCAGAACAAAATGTTTGAAACGCTGACCTTTGATGCGCCAACGCTGACGGAGGTACCGGATTTTTACCGTCCCATTACTTCTCAGGAGGGTGCAATTATTGTCAATACGGAAGAGATGAAGACAGCAGGGCTTCCCATGCCAGCCAGCATCAAGGATCTGGCAGATCCGGTTTATGAGGGACAGATTTCCGTAACAGATATTAAAAGCTCTTCTACTGCATGGCTTCTGATTCAGGCGCTGGTCAGTGAATATGGAGAGGACGGAGCGAAGGAGGTTCTCACTGGCATCTATAAGAATGCAGGCCCACATATTGAGGATTCCGGTTCCGGCCCCATCAAGAAGGTTCGTGCAGGAGAGGTAGCGATTGGATTCGGACTGAGACATCAGGCAGTGGCAGATAAGGCAGAGGGACTTCCCATCGACTTTGTAGACCCTTCCGAAGGAAACTTTTCTCTGACGGAATCTGTTGCAGTGATCGATAAAGGTGACAAAACAAATCCCACAGCCATGAAGATGGCAGAGTGTATTATCAAAAACGGAAGACAAGAACTGCAGCAGACCTATCCAAACCCGATCTATGAGGGAGAAACGGTTGATACTGCAAATGAATCCGCATACCCTAAAGTATTTTCAGAGCCACTGACGGCGGCACTGCTTGAGAGACATCAGGAGCTGTCAGAAAGCTGTAAATAAAGTTGATGAAAAAGAGGATAAGAAAATGGTAAATTACAAATTATTGACACCGGGACCACTTACAACAACCGATTCTGTAAAACGGGAAATGATGGCAGATCACTGCACCTGGGATGAGGAATATAAGCAGATCACTCAGAAGATCCGGAAAAAACTGCTGGAGCTGGCCCATGTGGATGAAGACACTTATACTACCGTACTGATGCAGGGAAGCGGAAGCTTTGGGGTGGAGTCTGTACTCACCAGTGTGATTGACAAATCCCAGAAGCTTTTGATACTGGCCAATGGAGCTTACGGTGAGAGAATGGAAGAGATTGCCAGACATGGTGAGCTGAATTACGTCATTTACAGGGAAGAATATAACAGGATTCCCTCAGCCAGGAAGGTGGAAGAGATTCTTCGGCAGGATGCTGCGATTACGCATGTGGCTATGGTTCACAGCGAGACAACCTCCGGAATCTTAAATGATATTGAGGCGGTAAGCAAAGTGGTTAAGGCAGCAGGAAAGACTATGATCGTAGATGCTATGTCCAGCTTTGGCGGTGTGGATATTCCGGTGGGAGAGCTGGGAATTGATTTCCTCATCAGCAGCGCCAATAAGTGCATACAGGGTGTTCCAGGCTTCTCTTTTATCATCTGTAACCGCAGGAAGCTGACAGAGAGTGAAGGGAAGGCAAGAAGCCTGTCCCTGGATCTCTATGACCAGTGGAAAACCATGGAAAAGGATGGAAAATGGCGTTTTACTTCTCCAACCCATACAGTACTTGCATTTGCAAAGGCGCTGGAAGAATTCGAAGAAGAGGGGGGCATCTTGGCAAGATCAAAACGTTATTATGATAATAACCGTCTTCTGATCCGCAGGATGAAAGCCATGGGAATTGAAACCTATATTGGTGAAGAGCATCAGGGACCGATTATCACAACCTTTTTATATCCTGCTCATCACAGATTTTCCTTTCAGGATATGTATGAGTTTATCAAGGAACGTGGCTATGCCATCTATCCGGGCAAGGTAACCGATGCAGACACTTTCCGGATTGGAAATATCGGTGAAATCTATGAGGAGGATATTGAAAAGCTCTGCCAGATCTTTCAGGATTTTTTCTCACGGATGAAAACCAGAAGTATGGTGATTCTTGACTGGGCAGGAACAGCAGTGGATTACGGATGCTTTGCGCCTGTACAGGCATTTACAGAAGTCTTCCGGGAAGCAGGGATTGATCCTGAGATGGAAGAAGTAAGAGAACCTATGGGCATGCTCAAGTGGGATCATATTCGCACCATGCTTCGGATGCCAAGAATCAGTGCTATGTGGGAAGAAAAGTATGGAAGGGTTCCTGACGATGCCGATGCGGATCGTCTGTATGCACACTTTGAGCCGGCACTGTTCCGGATCCTGGATCAGTTTGCAGCCCCGAATCCTTATGTGCTGGAAACTGTGAAGGAGCTGCGGGAAAGAGGCATCAAGCTTGGTTCTACAACAGGATACACAGATGGCATGATGGCAATTGTGACAGAGAAGGCAAAAGAGGCAGGATATGCTCCCGACTGCTGGTTCAGTCCGGATGCAGTGGAAAGCAAAGGACGTCCTTATCCTTATATGATCTACCGGAACATGCAGGAATTACAGGTGGCATCTCTGGATGAGGTAATTAAGGTGGGAGATACCATCTCAGACATTCGGGAAGGAAAGAACGCAGGGGTATTCACAATCGGTGTACTGGAGGGAAGTTCTCTTATAGGTCTGTCCCAGGAGGAATATGAGGCACTGACCGAAAAAGAAAAGGAATCAGTACTTCAAAAAGCAAAAAACCGATATGAAGAAGCAGGAGCAGACGCTGTAATCAGAGATATTCGCGGCGTGCTGGAATACGTGTAGAGAATAGCAGCAGTATAAAACAGAGTCTAAAGATCGAGAGATTTTGGACTCTGTTTTTCTGTCTGTTTTACACTTTTTCGGTAGAAAAGTGTTATACTGTAGGCATATGCAAAATCCGGACAGCCCGGATCCCACAATTGAAAGGATGATCGAAAACTTTGATCAGGCACTGACCCACCCGGATATGCAGGATCTGTTCCGGCTGAAAGAAGCGGTAAAAACATATTGACCAAATTTGTACAAATAATCACATTACTGACAGTTGCCCCCGGGGAGTGTTGGTTTATAATAAAAATAAATGGAGACAGCGATGGAAAAAGCTGTCGAAAGAGTATTGAAACTTAAGGAGGGCAATTATGAAGTATGGATATTTTGACGAGGCCAGCCGGGAATATGTGATAGACCGCATGGATCTGCCGGCCTCATGGACAAACTATCTGGGTGTAAAAGATATGTGTGCGGTAATCAACCACACAGCGGGAGGTTACGTATTCTATAAGTCCCCAGAATACCACAGAATCACACGTTTTCGGGGAAATGGAGTCCCTATGGATGGACCGGGACACTATGTCTATCTGCGGGATGATGAGACGGAGGAATATTACAGTATCTCCTGGCAGCCGGTGGGAAAACCTCTGGAGGAAGCGAAGTACCGGTGCCGTCATGGACTTTCCTACACGACCTATGAGTGTGCGTACAAGGGTATCGAGGCAAGTCAGACTCTGGTGATTCCCATAGATGATCCGGTGGAGCTGTGGGATGTTAAGATCAAAAACACAAGTGACAGGCCCCGGGATATCAGCGTATTTTCTTACTGTGAATTCTCCTTCCATCATATTGAGATGGATAATAAGAATTTCCAGATGAGTCTGTATGCGGCGGGCTCTTCCTATGAGGACGGTATTATAGAGCATGACCTGTTCTATGAGGAATTCGGGTTCCAGTACTTCACATCGAACGTGAAGCCGGACAGCTTTGACTGTCTTCGGGACAGCTTCATCGGACCTTATCGCACCGAGAAAAATCCTGTCGGTGTAGAAAAAGGACGTTTAAGCGGTTCTTATGAAAAGGGAAACAACCACTGCGGTTCTCTGCATAAGGCACTCCATCTGCTTCCCGGTGAAGAGACCCGAGTCGTCTTCATGCTGGGAGAAGGCAATCGTAAATGTGGCGAGAAGATGCGGGAAAAATACAGGCTGCCCAGTCAGGTAGATCAGGTTTATGCGGATCTGCGCAGCTATTGGGACAAAAAATGTGAAAAACAGCAGGTGCATACACCCAATGTCGGAATGAATGTTATGCTGAATACATGGACCTTATATCAGGCAGAGATTAACGTGATGTTTTCCAGGTTTGCCTCCTTTATTGAGGTAGGGGGACGTACAGGTTTAGGCTATCGGGATACTGCTCAGGATGCCATGACGGTGATCCATTCCAATCCGGGAAAATGCAGACAGCGTCTGGTGGAGCTCTTACGGGGACTGGTGAAACAAGGATACGGACTTCATCTGTTCCAGCCGGAGTGGTTTGATCCGGATACGGAGGTAAAACCCTTTAAATCACCTACGGTGGTTCCTACTCCAAATGTAAAGGATATGATTCACGGTCTGGAAGATACCTGCTCTGACGATGCACTGTGGCTGGTAAGCTCCATCGTAGAATATGTGAAGGAGACAGGAGAATATTCCTTTATCGACCAGAAGCTGACTTATGCGGATGGAGGAGAAGGGACAGTCTATGAACACATGCAGAAAATTCTTGATTTTTCCTTTGCACAGGTTGGAGCAACGGGAATCTGTAAGGGTCTTCGGGCAGACTGGAACGACTGTCTGAATCTGGGCGGTGGTGAAAGCGCCCTGGTATCTTTTCTGCATTACTGGGCAATTGAGAATTTTCTGGAGCTGGCCCGCTTTCGAAAAGATGAGGAAAATGTAGAGAAATATCAAAAGATGGCAGATCGAGTCAAGGAAGTCTGCGATACCCAGCTGTGGGATGAAGAGTGGTTTATCCGTGGAATTACGAAAAACGGAAAGCGGATTGGAACCATGCAGGATAAGGAGGGAAAAGTACATCTGGAATCCAATTCCTGGGCCGTACTTTCCGGTGCAGCCTCTTATGAAAGAGGAATCCAGGCCATGGACAGTGTAGAAAAGTACCTTTCTACCCCCTATGGTATTATGCTGAATGCGCCTTCCTATACCGTGCCCGATGATGATATCGGTTTTATAACCCGGGTATATCCAGGCGTAAAGGAAAATGGATCCATCTTCAGTCATCCTAATCCATGGGCGTGGGCAGCAGAATGCGTTCTTGGAAGAGGCGATAAAGCCATGAGCTACTATAACGCACTGTGTCCGTATTACCAGAATGAGATGATAGAAATCCGCCAGGCAGAGCCCTATTCCTACTGCCAGTTTATCATGGGAAAAGATCACAGTGCCTACGGAAGAGCAAGACACCCCTTTATGACAGGAAGCGGAGGCTGGGCATATTTTGCAGCCAGTCACTATATGCTGGGAATCCGTCCGGGATTCGATGAATTGATCATTGATCCCTGTATTCCGGCAGAGTGGAAAAGCTTTTCAGCAGAGCGTGTCTGGAGAGAAACCTCTTATACAATTACGGTTGAGAATCCAAAAGGAGTTATGAAAGGGGTAAGTCATCTGTATCTGGATGGAACAGAAGTAGAGAAGATCCCGTGTATACAGGATAAAAAAGTACATGAAATACGTGTGGTGATGGGACAAAAGGAGGCAACAAAGTGATAAAATTCGGTACAGGTGGATGGAGAGCTATCATCGGTGATGAGTTCACCAAGGAAAATATACAGATTCTGGCAAAGGCAATGTCAAAAAAGATGAAGAGCGAGGGTGTTGAAGAGCAGGGTATGGTCATCGGTTATGATCGGCGTTTCCTGTCCAAAGAAACCATCTACTGGAGCTGTGAGGTATTTGCAGCCGAGGGAATTAAGACATGGTTTATCAATCGTTCCGTGCCCACACCCCTTGTGATGTTCTATGTGATGAAGCATGGATTTCCTTATGGCATGATGGTAACCGCCAGCCATAATCCAGCCATCTATAATGGGGTCAAGGTATTTACAGAGGGTGGACGTGACGCCGATGAGATACAGACACAGGATATTGAAAATTATATCAGAGAAGTAGAAGAAGAGCGAAAGACCACTCCCATCGTAACCATGGAGTATCAGAAAGCCCTGGATGCAGAACTTGTAGTTGAATTTAACCCGCTGAATGAATATCTGGACAACATCATCGAGCATATTGATATGAAAAAGATCAGAGATGCAGGACTTCATGTGGCACTGGATCCCATGTATGGAGTCAGTCAGACCTCTCTGAAAACCATCCTTTTGACTGCCAGATGTGATGTGGGTTTGATTAATGAGCGCCATGATACTCTTTTTGGCGGAAGGCTCCCGGCACCGAATAACAATACCCTGCGTGCGCTGCAGACCTACGTACTGGATTATCGGTGTGATATCGGCCTTGCCACCGACGGAGATGCGGACCGAATCGGAGTGATCGATAATACCGGAAGATTTTTACACCCAAATGACATTTTAGTGGTATTATATTATTATCTGATTAAATATAAAGGCTGGAAGGGTCCGGTTGTAAGAAATGTAGCCACAACCCATATGCTGGATCGAGTGGCAGAAAGCTTTGGAGAGACCTGTTATGAAGTTCCCGTAGGCTTTAAGTATATTTCTGCAAAAATGAAGCAGACCGGTGCGATTCTCGGGGGTGAGTCCTCGGGAGGATTAACTGTCAGAGGTCATATCAATGGAAAAGATGGTGTCTATGCTGCCATGCTTCTGGTTGAGATGCTGGCGGTTACCGGTATGAAGCTGTCCCAGATCTGGGAGCATATTGTGAGCGAATATGGAGAGATCCATATGGAAGAACGGGAATACAAATTTACGGAAGAGAAAAAACAGGAGATCTATCACAACGTCATGGAAGAGAAGCTTCTTCCCAAGCTGGATCTGGCTATCGAGAAAGTTTCTTATCTGGATGGCTGCAAGGTATACTTTGAGAACAGCGGATGGATTATCGTTCGTTTCTCCGGTACCGAGCCGCTGCTTCGTATCTTCTGTGAGATGCCAGAGGAAAAAGCTGCCGCCACGCTTTGTGAACAGTTCGAAGACTTTTTAAACATTTCATAATAAGAGAAAGGTTCTGTATCCCACAGAGCATAGGAAATTTTGGGTCCCCCTGGGGATGGAAAAATTCCCTATGGTCTGTGGGATATCAGTTATAGGGAACAGATGGGGGAGAAAAGAAAAATTTCATTAAAAATGCGTATCATAGGAATTATGATGCTGTGCTGGCTGCTGCCGCTGATCTTAATTGTGGGAATTAACCTGCATTATATCTGGGGCAGCCATTTTGATGCTGTGGTATCCAGGCAGCTGACACAGCTGAAATTTAATGACCAGGTCAGTGTAGAACGATTAAATAAGGTGATACAGTCTTCCAGGAAGGCATCCTACGATGGAACAATTGTGGCTCTGATGGCAAAGTATAATCGGCTGGAGATTCCTGAACGTAAGCTGATTCAGTCTACCAATTCCTATCTTTCCGGTCAATATGGACGTGATGAGAGCATCAAGGCAGCGATCCTCTGGTATAAGTCAGATCCGGAGCATCTTAACAGCAACACCTATAACCAGAGTGTCAATGGAGTTTATCCTCAGGTAAGCAATTACTGGAAAGAGGATCATCAGAAGATTGCTGAATTCGCAGATACGCTGGGTACCTCGGCGGGCTTCTATGTAAGCGGAAAGAGGTGCTATCTGGTGCGCAACCTCCTGAATGCCTCCTACCATGAGATTGCTACACTGGTGATGCTTCTAAACCAGGATTACTGCTTTGAGAGCTATGCTTCCTTTCCAACAGAAACCTCTGTTACGTTACAGCTGGACGAGGGAAAGCTGGATATCCAGGGAGAGACGGTGGAGATTGATGAGAAGGAGATGGAGGAAATCGGCGGAAAAGCCGGATATATCTGGGAAAATGGCAAGCTTTGTATGTATCATAAGATAGCAGGGGGAGAATATAATCTGACAGTGATGGTTCGCATTGATGACAATCCCTCCTTGAATGTATTTTATGGATACCGTCCGCTGATCGCAGGCATGATTCTGTGTCTGGTTCCGCTGCTGCTGATTCTCTTCAAGGTGTTTGAGATTCATATGTCAAGACCCATGAATGTGCTGATGAAGGGGGCAAAGGAGATTGAGGAGGGGAATCTGGGTTACCAGCTGGAACAGGGAACCACAGGGCGGGAATTTCAATATCTCACAGAATCCTTTAACCAGATGTCCAGTAAGCTGAAATATCAGTTTGATCACATTTACGAGGAGGAGCTTGCCCTGCGGGATGCAAGAATTATGGCACTGCAGTCCCATATTAATCCTCACTTTATGAACAACACCCTGGAGATTATTAACTGGGAGGCGAGACTTTCCGGAAATCAGAAGGTTTCTATGATGATTGAGGCCCTCTCCACACTGATGGATGCCACCATTGACCGAAAGAAACAGCCTATTGTCCTACTGTCGGAAGAGATGATCTACGTGGATGCTTATCTGTATATTATTGCAGAGCGGCTGGGCAAGCGGGTAAGCATAAAGAAGGAGCTGCCACCGGAGATTATGCAGTATGAGGTGCCTCGATTGATCTTGCAGCCGCTGATTGAAAATGCCGTGGAGCATGGAGTTGTGCGAAACGGTCAGGGTACGATCCTGATTACCGGATACGCCCAGGAAGAGTATCTGTATCTGGAGATTGTAAATGATGCCACACTCACAAAAGCAGAGGAAGAGCGGATGGAGCGGCTTTTAGATGTGAATTATGATACCAGCAAGGAATCCTCTGGAAATATGGGAATTGCCAATGTGAATCAGAGACTTCGCATCATCTATGGAGAACCCTGCGGACTGAGCATACAGAAAGACGGACCGGATCATGTAAGAGCACGGCTCACCATTCGAATCAGCCCCACATCCTGTTAAGAGAACAAGAAAATGCAAGAAATCACAGCTTGAGTTATTTATTTTTCCTGAGAAAATGTCATAATAGAGTTACAAGTTATACAAAGTGTATAAACGAAAGGGAGGAATAAAGGATGAAAAAGAAAATGGTTTGTGTGTTACTTGCAGGGACAATGGTTACCTCAATCTTTGCAGGCTGTGGAAAGAAGACAGGAACAGATAATACAGCAGCCGACTTATCATTAAGTGTTACCACAACCTTTGCAGGTGAGGATGGCAATGCACAGAATTACAAAGACGCAGTGGCAGCCTTTGAAAAACAGGAAGGCGTGAAGATCAACGACGCTTCTGCAACTTCCGATGAAACCTTTAAGGCAAGGGTTCAGACAGATTTTCAGGCTGGCTCAGAACCGGATGTACTCTTCTTCTTTAATGGAGCAGATGCAAACTCCTTTATCCAGGAGGGAAAGGTTGTTTCCATCGATGATATCCGTGCCAAATATCCGGATTATGCATCTAACATGAATGATGACCTGATTACGCCATCTCTGGTAGATAACAAAAAGTATGCAGTACCGGTGAATGGTTACTGGGAAGGCATGTTCTGCAACACAGAGGTACTGGATCAGGCAGGGGTTGAGGTTCCGGGAGCGGATTACACCTGGGATCAGTTCCAGGCAGACTGCGAGAAGATCAAAGCCGCAGGCTATGCACCAATTGCAGCAGCTTTGGGTGATATCCCCCATTACTGGTGGGAGTACAGCATCTTTAACCACACCACACCGGCCACACATCTGGAGATTCCTACCAGCGTAGACGAAGGAAATGGTCCTGGATGGGTATCAGGTATGGAAGATATCAAAGGTCTTTACGAAAAAGGATATTTCCCGGATAATACACTTTCCGCAAAGGATGATGAAACATTTGCCATGTTCACCAGCGGAAAAGCAGCATTTTTGATTGATGGTTCCTGGAAAGTCGGCGGTATCGCAGCAGCATGTCAGTCCGATGCAGAAGATCCATCCACTTTGGACAAAGACAAACTGGATAAGTTTACAGTAACTTATGTACCTACCAATGGCGAGAGAAAAGCCACAGATCTGATTGGTGGATTATCCATGGGATATTACATCTCCAAGAAAGCATGGGATGATGAAGCAAAGAGAGATGCAGCTGTCAAATTCGTAGAATACATGACAACAGATGATATGGTTGCTAAATTTGCACAGCATACAGCATCCGCACTGAAGGAAGCTCCAAAGGTTGATGAGAGCCAGTTCAATTCTCTCCAGGTAAAGGCAATTGACATGATGGCAGGTGTAACTTCTCTGACGGGAGCAGCACAGGATCTGTTTAACGGAGAATGCAGAGTTTCTACATTTGATGGAATGCCACAGATCGTAACCGGCGAGGTAGACGCAAAGGATGCTGTTGCGGAAGGTCTTTCCGCATACGCAGATCAGACTGCAGAATAGAACAGTTAAAAGCCGGAGGACAAAAGCAGTCTGGTCCCCCGGTTTTTCTATGCACGAATAAAGAACAAAAAGCTTTATTTGAAAGGATGAGTAAATATGGAGTCGAGTATATATAAGAAAAAAAGGGCATTAATCGTGTTCCTGGTCCCGGCATTTCTGTTCATGGCGGTGTTCCTCTATTATCCGTTTTTTCGTAATATATTGAACAGCTTTCAAAGTATTCCAAGTCTTGGTGCCGGCAGCAAAGGCTGGAATACCCCATGGTATACGAATTATGTAAAGCTGTTTCAGGATGTGAACATGCGACGCGCCCTGATTAACACATTGATTATGATGCTGGTAACCATCGTAGGACAGGTGGGAATCGCTATTGTACTGGCACTTATGGTGGATAACGTAGGAAAGGGAGGAAAGTTTTTCCGTACCGTATATTTCTTTCCTATCGTAATCTCAGCCACAGCTTTAGGTTTGATGTTCAACCTGATCTTTCTGTATGACAAAGGTATGGTGAATCAGCTGCTGGAGCTTTTGGGCAAAAGCACCCTGACAGACTGGAAGGATTCCGCACATGCGCTGCTGGTTATGATGCTTCCTGTTATGTGGCAGTATGTAGGATTTTACTTTGTGATCCTGATTACCGGTCTGAACAACATTTCCGAGGACCTGTATGAGGTGGCAGCCATCGATGGTGCAACACGCTGGCAGAGAGTACGCTATATCACCCTGCCGCTGTTACATAATGTAATCTGCACCTGTATTGTACTGGCGGTTACCGGATCCTTGAAGGTATTCGATCTGCCCTGGGTTATGTTCCCTAAGGGTATGCCTCTTGGAAAAACCTGGCTTACCGGAACCTATATGTATTATCAGGCGTTTAATACCAATAACGTGGATTACAGTTCCGCAATTGCTGTTCTGATTGTTGTTCTGGGTATTATCACCTCGAAGATTGTTAACAAAGTCTTTAAAGAAGTAGAATATTAGGAGGATGCATATGAAAAAGAAAAAACCCCTATCCATAGGGAAGATAATCATGTATGTCGTATTGTCCTTCTGGGCGCTTACCACCATTTATCCGATTTTCTGGATTATATGTAACTCCTTCAAGGCAAAGAACCTGATCCTGTCGGATTCCTTCTCCCTGCCTCTGGGTGATAAATTTACACTGTCCAATTATACTACGGCGTTTGAAAGACTGAATATCTTCAGTGCCTACCGCAACAGTCTTATTATCTCCGGAACAGTTGCCCTGGTGGTAGTGCTGCTGGCAGGTCTGGCATCCTTTGCTCTGGTAAGATATCGTTTTCGCCTGAAGAAATTTGTATATTCACTGGTTATCGCAGGTATGATGTTTCCGGTTTTTTCCACCATTATTCCGGTATTCAAGATGCTGAATGATATTCATATAGCGAATACGCCAAACCTGTGGCTGTCTCTGCTGTCTGTGGCACTTCCCCAGATTGCAGGAAACATGTCATTTGCCATCGTGGTACTGACCGGATATATCAGGTCACTTCCCATCGAACTGGAGGAGGCTGCTTATCTGGAAGGGTGCAGTGCATACCAGATTTTCTTTAAGGTAGTAGTACCTTTGACCAAGCCGTCCTTTGCAACGGTTGCAATCTTTTCTTTTCTGTGGAGCTACAATGATCTGTTTACGCAGATGTTCCTCTTGAGACTTCCGGAGCAGAGAGCGATTACCCGTCTTTTGAATGAACTGACAGCCATGGAGGGAACCAATTACGGATTAATGGCATCTGCAGTTGCACTGGTTGTCATGCCGGTTATTATCGTGTATATTATATTACAGAAATATATTATCAAAGGAATGACTGCAGGGGCAGTTAAGGGATAAGTAGGGTGAGGCTATGCTGAAAGTAGTGATTATAGATGATGAGGCAATTATAGTAGAGGGTCTTTCCAGAGTCATCAAGTGGGAGGAGTATGGCTGTACCTTAGTGGGAACCGCCTACGATGGAATTGAAGGAATTCAGGTGATCCGGGAACAGAATCCAGATATCATCTTTACCGATATTGCCATGCCCGGGATGGATGGATTGCAGATGATCGCATCCATCCGTGTGGAGCATCCGGACACCATGATTGCCATCCTGACAGGGTATCGGGATTTTGACTATGCGCAGACTGCCATTAAGCTGGGAGTCAACCGATTCCTGTTGAAGCCATCAAACCTCAGTGAAATTGAAGAAACCATAGTGGCAATGTCGGAAAAGCTGAAAAAGCAAAAGCAGCTATCAGGCGAAACAGAGCAGGAAGAGCAGAAGCTGGAGGAAGATGTTCATGCCGAAGGCAATGCGGGAAGCTTCATCGTGAAAAATGCTCTGGCCTATATGGAAGAAAATTATAAAGAGAAGGTCACTTTGTCCGATCTTGCAGATAAGATGTATGTAAGCCAGTGGCATCTCAGCAAATTACTGAATAAACACACCAAAAAAAGCTTCAGCGAATTGATGGGAGAGATCCGAATAAAAGAAGCGAAAAAGCTTTTAAAGGATCCGTCCCTGCGGGTTGGCGATGTGGCAGAACAGGTGGGGTTTTTAGATACCGCCCACTTCGCCCGGGTATTCAAGCAATACACCGGAATGTCCGCCAACGAATACCGCAATCGAAAATTAGGGTGATGGAATTGGATTGCCCCTCCCGGCGGAGCGCTCCTTTCCTGCTGCGGGACACATTTGCAGGAGTCCTAAGCATACCAAAAGAATAGAATTTGCGTTATAAGCAGTCAGCACACTGTCTGAGTGAAACGAGTTTGTGCTGACTGCTTATGTTTTTAGCAAAATCTATTCTTTTGTATATGCTCTTGGACTCCGAAACCGTGTCCCGCAGCAGGAAAGGAGCGCTCCGCCGGGAGGGGCAATCCAATTCCATCGGGATGAGAGGAGTCACGAATTCTGGGAGATGAAGTTGTGAACGGTGTTCACCACCAGAATGTTGGTCAGCTCGGCCATGTGCTGCGGGGTATCATTGAGATTGTCCACAAGCCAGGTTTTAATCAGACCCACACAGCCATTGAGGCAGAATGCGTAGGCGTAGGCGATATCCCGGATATTTTTCTGAAAAACAGAGGCGAGCTGCTTTAATACCCTTTCGGCAATGATTTCTTCGATGCGTGTCACAAAGGCCATATCGCCATTTGTTCCCAGGAGTGCACGGCAGATATCCTGGTTTTCCTCAATGATGGTAAAGAGCTGTGCGATCAGGGGAAAACTATCCTCCTGCAGAGGATTGATAGGAAAGGAAGCAATGGCGGCCGTGAATTCCTCTGTTAATTCCTGTTCAATACTGTCCAGCATCTGATAGATGTCTGTGTAATGCAGATAGAAGGTAGAGCGATTGATATCCACCTCTTCCACAAGTTCCTTTACTGTGATTTCATTGATGCTTTTCTTCTGCATCAGTCTTGCTAGCCCGGCCCGCAGCTGGCTTTTGGTCTTTCGTATACGTCGGTCAACCTTTTCTGGCATTCTAAATTCCCCCATTTCCTGTATGGTAAATCTTTAAACTGTGACTATGTGTATGTTTTCAGATACATTTACAAATAATAGACAACTAAAATAAATATGTCGAATAATAGACAAAAAACAGGATAATTAATGATTGTATCTGTCCTTTTCATCTAGTATAATACAACTTGATGAAAAAATCAACATGGCGTCTAATAAACAATCTCAAAGCGTTTAATAGAACTGAAAACGTATAACAGATTTTACGTTGTTTATTAGAACCTATTACCTTGATTTTTCATTCTTACAATTAGACAGGAAAACCAAGAAAGGACAGGAAGTGACTTGAATGCTTAAAGAAGAATGGAAGAGTTTGTTCCATAACAAGATTCTGCTTTTAGTAATCATTGTCATTGCGGCAATACCGGCAATCTATGCTGGATTGTTCCTTGCATCCATGTGGGATCCATATGGTAATGTGAATAATCTGCCAGTCGCAGTGGTAAATGAAGACAAATCGGTGGATTATAGTGGAACAACGCTGAAAGTAGGAGAGGAACTAGTAGACAAGCTCAAAGAGAATGATTCTTTGGCCTTTAATTTTGTTGACGCCCAGGTGGCAGCCAACGGATTAAAGAATGGTACTTATTACATGGTTATTACTATTCCTGAGGATTTTTCGGAAAATGCGTCAACACTGATGGAGGAGGAACCAAAGAAGATGGTGCTGCAGTATGCCACCAATCCTGGTACCAATTACATCGCATCGAAGCTGAGTGAGACTGCCCTGGCAAAAGTTAAGGCAAGTATTACAGAAGAAGTGACGAAGACGTACACACAGACGGTATTTGACCAGATTACAACGGTTGGAGACGGCATGCAGGAGGCCGCAGACGGAGCAGGAGAGATTAAGTCCGGCATGGATGATGCTTCTAAGGGAAATGTAACCATTACACAGAATCTGAAAAAGCTTGCCGACAGTACGCTGACATTTTCAGATGGAGCAAAAACACTTTCCAAGGGCCTTAAGGATTACACGGACGGGGCAGTTCAGATCAATGACGGAGCGTCTCAGCTGAACAGCGGTGTGTCCACATTAACCGCAAGTCTTCCAACCCTGACAGATGGAATCAATTCTTTGAATAATGGTGCAAAAACCTATACGGCCGGTGTTGCAAAGCTGAATTCCAATTCACCAGCATTGCTGGACGGAACCGATGCTCTGGCATCCGGGGCAGCAGCTCTGAAGTCAGGAGCAGCAGCGTTAAAAGGCGGAGCAGATACCTATATTGGAGGAACCAACAAGCTGGCAGCCGGAACGAAGGGCTATGTAGCCGGAGCAGAGCAGCTTGCTGACGGCGCAGGAAAACTGGCAGGTCTGGAAAGTCTGGGAGATGTATACTCCGGCATCAGTCAGTTAAAAACTGCTGTAGCGGACGGAACAGGGGACACAGCAGCATTGGCTGCAGGAACACAGCAGCTGTCAGCCGGACTGCAGAGTCTGAATGACCAGGTTGGAATCCAGGCGTCAGACACAGATGCTGACGGAAACCTTACTTTGACAGGAGGCGTGAAAGCGGCCAGCAAAGGTATGACAGATGCCAGCACGGGGATGTCTGCAGCAAGTGAAGGTATGACGAAAGCCGGATCAGGTATGAGAGATGCCAGCACTGGCATCAGCACTGCAAGTGGTATCTGCAGTCAGGTATCATCAGCATTAGGTGCCATGCCGGATAGTCTTAGCGGTGCGATGGAAAGCTATCAGAAGTTGATGACTGGTGCGCTTACGGAGGGGGCAACAAAGATTGCCACTGCCAATGGTGAGATGGAGGCTGGTAAGCAGGAGATAGCGGCAGCTATTGATCAGCTGGAGGCATTACAAAGCTCCGGTGAACCGATTGATGCAGAAAGTCTCAGCGCAGTAATCAATACTCTGGGATCTGCTCAGGGTGCATTAGGTGCCGTGGATCAGATAGACACTGACAGTTATGCCGGTCAGGCACAGGAAATAGCAGCAGGAATCGGCAGCTCCATAGAAAGCAGCATGTCCGGGCTGAATGAGGCAAAAGAAGGTCTTGCCTATATCGCAGGACAGCTTACTGACGGAGCAGCTGCCATGAGTGACGGAGCAGCTGCCATGGATCAGGGTGCCGCAGCCATGTCCGCAGGACAACAGCAGATGTCTGCAGCGGCAGGTCAGCTGACAGGCGGCATAGGAACACTGCAAAAAGCAGTAGGTCAGTTAGCAGCAGGTTCCAGTGCAGTAGATCAGGGAACGCAGCAGGTTTCCGCAGGTCTTGTCAAATTACAGCAAAGCACCACAGCCTTTCCACAGGCTGGTGCCGGAATCAAAGCGTTAAATGAAGGATTCCACACATTAACGGTAAATGACAGTGAACTGATCCAGGGGGCAGAGCAGCTGGCAAGTGCAAGCGGTACCTTATCTGCCGGCATTGGTGATGCCATGAATGGAGCAGGACAGCTGGCAGACGGAGCAAGTGCAGTGAATGCAGGGACAAAAGCATATACAGCAGGTGTTCTGGAGCTGAACAAAAACAGCAGTGCACTGACAGACGGAACCCAGCAGCTGGCAGACGGAGCAGGAACACTGGCTTCAGGTGCAACAGCACTGAGTCAGGGAACAAAGACGCTGTACAGTGGAACAAGTACCCTGGTATCCAATAACAATACCTTAAACAGCGGTGCATCACAGCTGGCAGATGGAGCTTTCCAGATTCAGGATGGATCTTCTCAGTTATATGATGGATCCGTAACTCTCGGTGATGGACTCACCAAGCTGGATGATGGATCCACTACGTTGAAAAACAGTCTGTCAGACGGTGCGAAAGAAGTAAAAGATACAAAAGCAACAGACAGCACGATAGATATGTTCGCTGCCCCGGTAGTGGATAAAGAAACCAAGATCACAAAGGTGGAGAACAACGGACACGCCATGGCACCATATATGATGTCAGTCGGTCTTTGGGTAGGAAGCCTTGCATTCTGCCTGATGTATCCTCTGACCAAGTACAGAGGAAAGCTCAAATCCGGATTCGGATGGTGGGCAAGCAAAGCTTCCGTATTATATCCCATCGCTTTGCTGCAGGGAATACTGGTCATTGTTCTGCTTTATATCTTCGACGGTTTTGAACCGGTGGAGATGATGAAAACAATTGCATTCTCCTGTCTGGCATCCATGGCATTTGCATCGATCCAGTACTTCTTCAATATTTCACTTGGAAAAGTAGGAAGCTTTTTGATGCTGGTATTCATGGTAGTACAGCTGGCTGGATCAGCAGGAACTTATCCGGTTGAATTATCGCCGGCATTCGTGTCAAAGATTCATGCGCTGGTACCATTTACTTACACGGTAGAAGCATTCCGCAGTACCATCAGCGGTGGTCAAAGTATTATGACTTCCGTAATTGTAATGATTGGAATCATTATCATCTTCTCCGTACTGACGATTCTGGAATTCCAGTTCAGAACCAGAAAGATCCAGGAAGAGAAACCAATATTAATGAATTTCCTACAGGAAAAAGGATTACTTTAAGAAAAACAAGCGTCTTTGCCAGAAGAAAACAGGTCTGGTAAAGGCGCTTTTTATTTCTTTTGCTATCCACATGGAAAATATGATATACTATCCTGACTTTTGCAGATAAATAAGCATAAAAATACCCGCTAGACCAGTAAATACGCTGGATAGCGGGTTTTCCATTTTGTCATATTTTCATGGTGTATTTTTACTTTTTTGTGTCTGCTAAAACT
>JAQUXP010000039.1 GCA_028692395.1 Lachnospiraceae bacterium | reverse complement strand
TACGGATACTGCACTTGGTTTAATGAAAGAAGTGAAGTTCGATGTGATTCGTGGAAATATTTCCGAGATTAAGACTTTGTATTTTGGGACAGGAAGCACAAAAGGTGTAGATGCTGATGTTGCAGATAGTATTACGGAAGAATCCATTCATCAGGCAGTTATATTTGCGAAAGACTTTGCAAAGAAGACAAACAGTATCATTGCAATTACAGGAGCAATTGACCTTGTGGCTGATGAGAAGACCTGTTATGTAATTCGAAATGGAAGAGCGGAAATGGGAAGAATCACTGGAACTGGATGTCAGCTTTCTGGATTAATGACTGCATTTTTAGTGGCTAATATGGATCATAAGCTAGAAGCTTCTGCAGCGGCAGTTTGTATGATGGGATTGGCAGGAGAAATCGGCTGGAACCACATGCAGCCAGAAGATGGAAATGCTACCTATCGGAACCGTATCATTGACGCTATCTTTCAGATGACTCCGGAACAATTGGAGAGGGGAGCAAATTATGAGAAACGTTAAAGAAGAAACCCTGGCAGTATATGCAGTGACAGATCGTAACTGGGTAGGTCAGGACACCTTGTATCATCAAGTAGAACTTGCTATCGAGGGTGGAACTACATTTGTTCAGCTTAGGGAGAAAAATCTGGATAAGAGGCTGTTTCTGAAAGAAGCAGTAGAGATACAGAATCTGTGTAGAAAGCATTCCATTCCATTTGTAGTAAATGACAATGTTGCCATTGCACTGGAAATGGATGCAGACGGTGTTCATGTGGGACAAAGTGATATGGAAGCTGGTGCAGTGCGGGAAAAACTTGGACCAGATAAAATCCTTGGAGTCTCTGCAGAAACCGTAGAGCAGGCAATTTTGGCTGAGAAAAATGGAGCAGATTATCTCGGTGTGGGAGCTGTATTTCCAACAGGTTCGAAAGCGGATGCGGCAGATGTAAGTCTTGAAACATTGAGAGAAATCTGTAAGAGTGTAGCAATTCCTGTTGTTGCAATTGGCGGAATATCACAACAAAATGTCTGTGAGCTAAAAGGAACCGGCATTGTGGGCGTTGCAGTGATCAGTGCAATATTTGGACAGTCAGATGTCAAGGACGCAACTAAGAAACTAAGTCGTTCTGTTCAGGAGATGTTGCAGGAGACAGTGAAAAAATGAATATGTACTTCCAAAGTGCCAAAGTGCCAATCTTTATCGGTACTGCCTGGGTGTGCAGCCGTAACGTTCCCGGAAACATTTGATAAAATAGCTTACATTAGAAAACCCGGTCTGAAAACAGACCTCCGTAACCGAAAGATTGGTGGAAGCCAGCAGCTTGGCAGATTTTTCCAGCCGAAACTGGCGGAGAAGGCTATGACAAAATTATTGGGCAGGGAGTAAATACGAATTCAAAAAGGGAGTGAAATTGAAATGTGTATAGAATGTTATGTTGATAAAAACAGAATAACGCCACTATTAAATCCATTAGATTGTTTGGAAAATCACACACAATACATCTGTGGTACTTGCGGGCGGTGCATTTGCATGGAACATGACCCCAATCGTGGATTGCAACGGTGGAATTTTCCTTTTAGATCGCTGGAAATTGCAAAGTTGTATTTACGTACTGCTGATTATAGTATGAAAAAGCCATGTGGTATTTATGAGTTAAAAAGTGAAAATGGCAAACTTTCATACAAAATTTTTGCGAACAGTGAAGACTTACAGTTATATCTGAAAAAGAACAAAGGAAAAACCTGTGAGGATATGAAACCTGTTTTCATTGTTGATGAATATAGAGAATATGCAAATACACAGATAAGAAAATTGACTCCTGATGAAATACAGAAATATATGTCAGAGAGACTTCCAGTCTGATGGGATGAACTCCTGTGTCTGCAAGTTCCCCGATGTTATTCAAAATAATATGTTGTATTTTTATTATTTTGAAGTGTAGCATTTTTAGGTACTACTTTAAGAATATTAAATACATTATAAATATCTGGATAGACACTTGTCATTCCCATTATTGCCATACCAAACATTAAACCATTTAACTCTTTTAAATTATTACTGCTAAAACAGAAAATAACTAATGGAATAATTCCTAAAATTATTGGTAATATACTTAAAAATATAAAACGATTTCTTTTTACTGGACTTGAAGATAAAGCAACTGCCGTTAAACTATTAGGTATTATTCCTATATATACTGTTGCATTTGTAGGAAAAGCAATAGCGTGTAGCAATTCGTGAACCATTATCAACAGAAATCCTAAAGCGACTCCTATAAATAGAAAACCTACATTTATTACTTTCTCATTTGCTATAAATGTTTTTAAAAACATAGATATAAAGCATATCAGAATAGATGGTATTATAAATGGTAACGCTTTTATTTGCAATTTTTTTATATCTTCTTCACTATCTAGTTTTTTAGCATTTTCAGGTATATCAGCAATAGGAAAATCATTTTCGCTTTCTATTATACCTTTCCATATTATTTTAGGCATTTTTTCATCTCCAATCATTTATACAAATTATTTCGTGAACAATCATAGTATCTGTTCTTTCCTCTGGACCGCACACCGGTTTTCACCAATTGAACCAAGTTGCGTCATATTCGCCAATACGCTATGGATTTTCAACCATTCTCTTTCTTTTGATTTTACCAAATGTATCAAGTCTTGTATATCTTTAAATCAATTAATTACTGCCATTCTTCTGCATGACGAATAAATTTCCCTTTATGAAGGCTCATGCGATTATTCACCTGTATATTTTTAGCCTGTAAGTGTATAGTTGCCTCGTAGTCTGAACGATAAAAGATTCCCACCGCAAGCTTCACATTTACAGATATCTTTTTTATATAAAATCAGTGGTTTATCAGCAGTTGTCTTATTCCTTAACTTCGACAAGTATTGAATACAGTTCAGAAGTTCTGCATTTCAATATGCAAAGTGCGTCCATATGCTGTTCTTCGGAAAAGAGTCGTGTTTCACTGTGTTCCAGCAGGAATTGATGTAATACATCCTGAATGGCGATCTCATTATTCATAGGCAGTGGTTCCTTTTGTATTCAGTTTGGTGTGGTAACTTAACTATAAATACTTTTAAAAGGAATCTCAACTGCTTTTTTTAATGAAAGAAAAACTTCACCACAGACTTAGTTCAACCAGTATTTGAAAAAGTGAAAATGTAATTGATAATACTGCTGATTCAGAGCGTGGTATGGTTGTGAGATATTTTGCTTTAGCATACATATATTTTATAAAAATAAAAACTGAGCTGCACACTAATCCACCATTCTTTTATATGATTTTCGTTTTATATCCCGCCATATTGGTCGTACATCCCATTTTGTTGAATTATCCCATCCGCTTTTTTATAATTATCTCATCAGATAAAAACCAAAGAGGAGAAAAGGAAAACATGAGATATGCAGTGTTAAATGAAGCCTTGGCCCTGAAGGGATATCGGGGCCTGCCTCATGCTCTTGTAGACAGGAAAACAGGGGTGGCAGAGCCTTTGAACAGGAGGGATTTTTTTCTTTTCAATATCTGTGACGGAACCATTGATCTGGATGTCATCATGCTTTCCGAAGAGCAGAGAAAAAGGCTGGATGAATTAAAGCAGCAAAATTTGATTACGTATCTGGAAACAGCAGTGCCTGTGGACAAAGCACGGCGGTACCGCCGGACGGATAACTATTATATCCGCTCTGTACACTGGTCCGTGACCGGACGGTGTAACTTAAACTGCCGTCACTGCTATATGAGTGCGCCGGATCAAAAATACAGGGATCTCACAAGGGAAGAATGCTTCCGTGTCATCCGACAGTTTTATGAGGCGAATGTACAGACTGTTTCCATCACCGGCGGTGAGCCGTTTGTCAGAACAGACCTGTTTCAGATACTGGATTACATCAATCAGATGGGGATGGAGGTTTCCCAGATCTATACCAACGGGACTTTATTGAATAAAGAGAAGCTTCGTTGGTTTATACAGCGAAAGCACACGCCTCAGTTTGTACTCAGCTTTGATGGTATTGGCAGCCATGACTGGATTCGGGGTCAGAAGGGTGCGCAGGAACAGGCCATCCTTGCCATACGGTTGTTAAAAGCGGAAGGTTTCTCCGTTATGATAGAAACTGCTCTCTGCAGACGGAATATCGACAGTCTTTTGGACACCTATCGGCTTTTAAGGGAGTTAGGTGTGGATTGCTGGAAAACCTCCATGATATTTTCGGCGGGAGAATGGAAGGAGCAGCGGGAGAAGGAGTTAAAGCAGGAAGATCTGTATGATGCATATCTGAAATTAATCCGGGAATATACATGTGAGGATGCTCCCATGGATTTGCAGCTGGACGGTTTTTTTGCCTGCCCCAGGCATCATCCAAAGCAATGGTTTTCTCCCTATCGCAGGAAAGAGTATGAAGGGAAGGGCGAATACAGCCTGTCCTGCGGAACCTGTCGGGTGCATCCGTATCTTTTGCCGGATGGAACGCTTTTGCCCTGCGCCACCATGACGGATTCCAAAGCGGAGCCATGGATGCCGAATCTGCTGCGGGAGCCGTTGAACGAAATTTACCGGAATCTGTCGCATCCTTTTTTTGGAATTGCCAACATGCGTGTCAGTGAAATTGTAGGAAGTAACAAAGACTGCTGCGTCTGTGCGCATCGCCGGGTATGCGGGGGAGGCTGTAGGGCCATGAGTTACCTGGAAAAAAAGGGACTTATGGGACATTCCGACATTCTGTGCCTGTTTTTCAATGGCGGTTATGAACTTCAGATAGAGCAAACCGTAAATCTTGCCGTACAAGGTACGCAATCAGGGAAAGGAGGTAAGAAGATGGGAAGTAAGGAAGCACTGAAAAAGGTTCTGGAAGAACAGCCGGAGGCTATGGAAAAGCTTAATAAAATCACAGAACTGCCCAAAGAAGAAAGAAAAAAAGCATTGCTTGACTTTGCGGAGGAATACCGCATTGAACTGAAGGAAGAAGACTTTACCCAAGAAAGTGGAGAACTCACAGAGCAGGAGCTTGGAAAGGTGGCCGGAGGAAATGATATTGTTGATGCCATCGGGGTTTTTACCGGTATCTGGGGCGTTTTTCCACCGTCAACAGGACGCGGAACCACAAATGGAACAAAACGTTTTAAAAAATGACAAGGGAGGAAGCTTAGTATGACAAACTTAAAAAAATTCTATGAGGAATTGGAACAAAATAAAGAGATGAAACAGGCTGTTTTAAAGGCGAATGAAGAAGCAAAAGGACTGAACGAGGAGCAGATCAAGGAAAAACTGATTGAGACTGCGGGCAAATTCGGTTATGTGCTGACCAAGAAGGACTTTGAGCCGGAGGAAGGAGAACTGGAAGGCAAGGAGTTAGAAAAAGTTGCGGGCGGGGTGTCAGCAGGATGCTTTTTCTCGAATGCGGGCTGCACCTTTATCGGTGAAATTGACGGAAGTGGCGGCTGTATTTTGTTAGGACTGTATTAATCTGCTGCATATGTAGAAAAGGGCCGGACACTTCCGGCCTTTTTTCAAAGGATCAGGAGGAAGATTATGGAAAAATCCAGTTTATTTCGGCAGGAGAGCCTGGAACGGATAGAATCCCCGGAACAGATGAATGCATATATAAAGATTTCACGGCCGGGCATCTGGATCTTATTAGCAGCCTTGCTGGTACTGATGGGATCTTCTGTTGTATGGGCCGTGACCGGGACGCTGCCGGAAACTATGGAGGTCAAAGGGAGGACCCTGGAAAACGGTCAGATCCGCTGCTATGAGCCTGCGGATTCAGCCAATCTGAATCTGGAAGGCTGCGCCGTAAAAGTAAGGCTGCCGGACGGCACTGTGTGTTTGGGGAAGGTGCTGGAAGTCAGCACAATTCCTTATTCGGCGGAAGAGCTTTCTGCTTCTATCGGATCAGACTGGCTGGCTGATAACCTGCTGACATCCGGTTATAGCTATGAGATATGCATAAAATCCGATGCTGACCTGAAGGAAGATCTGCTGGCCTCCGTTACGATTACAACAGATGAAGTCAAACCAATTCAATTTATCCTAAACTGAGGGGTGGCATATGAAGGAGCAAAAGAAAAAGGTGAAAGCACCTGTAATCATGCAGATGGAGGCACTGGAATGCGGGGCAGCCAGCCTCGCCATGGTGCTGGCGTATTATAAAAAGTGGGTACCCCTGGAGCAGGTGCGGGAGGACTGCGGAGTGTCAAGAGATGGAAGTAATGCGGCAAACATCATTAAGGCGGCAAAAGCATATGGACTGGAGGCGAAAGCCTGGCGCTGCAGTGTAGATGCTTTAAAAGGCGGAGAGATTTTTGAAAAAATGCATTTCCCAATCATCATTCATTGGAATTTTAATCATTTTGTTGTGCTTTGCGGTTTTACAAAAAAAGAAGCACTCATCAATGACCCGGCCCGGGGCATGGTGAAGGTGGACATGGATGAATTCAAGGGGGCATTTACGGGGATCTGCCTGGATTTTACTCCGGGACCTGATTTTGAACCGGGCGGAAAGAGGGAAAGTGTGCTGGAGTTTGCACGACGTCAGCTGAAAGGCTCAAAACTGATGATCTTTTTTGTCATGCTGACCACTGTGCTGACCTCTTTTATCGGAATTGTCACGCCGGTGTTTTCCAGAGTGTTTGCTGATCGTCTTCTGGTGGGTAAGGATGCTGCCTGGATTCCTGCATTTTTTGGTGCCCTTGGCGTGATTGCTCTTACCCGGCTGCTGCTGGGAATCTTAAATGAAGTCTATCTCTATAAAATAAAGGGAAAGATGTCGATTGTGTCGAACGCTTCCTTCCTGTGGCATATATTAAAGCTTCCCATGGGATTTTTTTCCCAGCGGATGGCGGGAGACCTGGCGGGAAGGCAGAGACTCAATGACAGTATTGCAGAAACTCTGATTGCGAAGATGGCCCCGGCCGTGATCAATATCCTGCTTCTTGTGTTTTATCTGGCAGTCATGCTTACATACAGCCCTCTCTTAACAGCGGTTGGTCTGGGCGCCGTGTTTTTCAATCTGGTGATTGGGAAGATCCTGTCTGATCAGAGGGTTCAGACCACACGGCTCAGAATGCGGGATGAAGGAAAGCTGAATTCCGCCACGGTTTCCGGTATCGATATGATTGAAACGATCAAATCCTCAGGAGCAGAAAACGGATTCTTTGAACGCTGGGCCGGTTATCAGGCTTCCGTCAGCAATGCCCGGATGCAGGAGATCAAGAGCCAGAGATTCCTGCTGGGGCTTCCGGAACTGGTTCAGCAGCTCTCGGATGTGCTGATCCTGGTTTTAGGAGTATATCTGATCATGGAAGGGCAGCTTACTGCCGGTATGCTCCTGACCTTCCAGTCCTTTATGCTGCAGTTTATGGCCCCGGTGGAAGGATTGATTGATGCGGGGCAGAGCATTCAGGAAATGCGTACCTCCATGGAACGTATTGAGGACGTGATGCGCTATGAAGAGGATGACAGCTACGGAAAGACGGCTCTGGAGCATACAGAGGTTTATGAAAAGCTTTCCGGGCAGATTGAATTAAAGCATGTTACCTTCGGCTATTCGAAGATGGCACCGCCCCTGTTAAAAAATTTCAGTATGACGATACACCCTGGGGATAAGGTGGCCTTTGTGGGAGCATCCGGCTGCGGAAAATCTACAATTGCAAAGCTGATTTGCGGTCTTTATGTGCCATGGGAAGGTGAGATTCTGTTTGATGGAAAACCGATTAATGGTATTCCGGAGGAGGTGTTTCATGGTTCGGTGGCTATGGTAGATCAGGATATCACTCTCTTTGGGGATTCTGTTTCCGAAAATATCAGGATGTGGGATCAGACGGTGGAGGATTACGAAATCATCTTAGCGGCCCGGGATGCCCAGATCCATGAGGACATTATGATGCGACCCAAGGGCTACCGGTATGAGATGCAGGAAGGCGGAAGAGATTTTTCCGGCGGGCAGAGGCAGCGCTTTGAGATTGCCCGGGTACTGGCCCAGGATCCGACTATCGCCATATTGGATGAGGCAACTTCCGCACTGGATGCCAAGACGGAGTTTTCCGTTATGAACGCCATAAGAGAACGGGGCGTCACCAGTATCGTGGTAGCACATCGTCTTTCCACTATTCGGGATTGTACGGAAATCGTGGTGCTTAAAAATGGAGAGGTGGCAGAACGGGGAACACATGAAGAACTTTATAGAAAAGGCGGCGTATACGCCAGGCTGATTACTACAGAATAGGCAGGTGATATTATGGGGTGGTTTGACAGTCAGATAAAAGAGCGGGTGAAAGCGGAAGATAGCATTTTGCGCCGGGCATACTGGTCCCTCGCCTCGGTCATAAACAAAAAAACAGATAAAACATACTCAGCGCAATACGGGGAAGAGAATGATGCGCTGTTTCAGATATGTAATTATTATAAGGTGGAACACTCAGATCTGGATGACGTTCGGGGCAATATCAACGAAAGGATGGAGCGGCTGCTGCGCACAGCAGGAGTCATGCGCCGCCGCATAACACTGAAAGGACGTTGGTGGGAGGATTTAAGCGGCCCTGTTTTGGCAGAACGCAAAAGCGGAGGAGTCACCGCCGTATTAAAAGGAAAAGGCGGTCGCTTCTATTATCAGGATGTCAATGGGAAGAAAATACCCATAGGTGCCAATACGGCAGACCAGCTAAAGCCGGAAGCGGTCTGCTTTTACAAGGCACTGCCCCTTCGGCCGTTAAAGCCTGGGGATATTTTCCGATTTCTGCTTCAAAGTGTTGAAGGTGCAGAAAAAAGAAATGTAACTGTGGCAGGGCTTGTCGTCACACTCCTGGGCCTGATTACTCCTTATATGACAAACCTGTTGTTTTCCGCCATTATTCCCACGGGGCAGTCTGCCATGATCTACTCGGTGGGATGCTTCATGGCGGGAGCTGCATTTTCAAAATTCATGCTGGAGGCAGCGAAAAGCATGATAGGTTCCGGTATGGAGAGAAGGATGAAAAACACCCTGGAAAGTGCGGTTTTTGCCAGAATCATGAACCTGCCAGCCGCTTTTTTCAAGAAATACAGTTCTGGGGAGCTGGCAGAACGTGTCATCGTGCTGAACAGCGTCTGCACCGTCATCAGTGATGCACTGTTGCGGACGGGACTGACTGCGCTGTTTTCTCTTACTTATATCATACAGATTTTTTCCATCGCTCCGTCGTTGGTGCTGCCCGCATTCTTCATCCTGCTGGGACAGCTTGCGGCTGCAATTTTGGGCATGCTGGGACAGCTTTCCTATATCAGAAAAAAACTGGATGCAGGAGCAAAAGTTCAGGGCATCGTGTTCTCCCTCTTTTCCGGCATCCAAAAGATCAAGACGGCGGGCGGCGAGAAACGGGCTTTTGACCAATGGGCTTCAAGATATCGGGAGGAGGCTGAAGCGTCCTTTAATCCCCCGTTATTTTTAAAAATGCAGAATGCACTGGCTCCTGTCATTTCTATATTGGGCACGCTACTGATTTACGGGGTCTGTATCACCTGTGATGTCGAAGTTTCCCAGTACGCAGCATTTCAGACGGCATTTGGCATGGTGAGCAGTGCGGTATTGAATCTGACCGGAAGCATATCATCTCTGGCAGCCATAAAACCGGTCTTTGAGCTGGCAGGCCCCATATTGGAAGCTACGCCTGAGTCCGGAGAAGAAAAGGAGACTGTTACCTCCTTATTCGGTGCGGTAGAACTGAACCATGTGACATTTCAGTATACAGAGGACGGTCCTAATATACTGGAGGATCTGAGTCTTAAAATCAAAAAAGGCCAGTATGTGGCCATCGTAGGCAGAACAGGATGCGGAAAGTCCACGCTCATGCGAATTTTACTGGGATTTGAGACGCCAAAAACAGGTGCCGTTTACTATGATGGAAAGGATCTTGTCAGGCTGGACCAGAAAAGCCTGTGTCAAAACATCGGCGTGGTCATGCAGAACGGAAAGCTGTTTCAGGGTGACATTTATTCCAATATTACAATTTCAGCCCCTGGTCTGTCGGTGAAGGAAGCATGGGAAGCCGCCGAGATGGCAGGGGTAGCGGAGGACATCAGAAATATGCCCATGGGAATGCATACTGTGTTGAGTGAAGGGGCAGGTGGGATCTCGGGTGGGCAGAGACAGCGTCTGATGATCGCAAGAGCCGTAGCCCCGAAGCCAAAACTGCTCCTGTTTGATGAAGCCACCTCAGCGCTGGATAATGTAACCCAAAAGCAGGTGTCAGAATCCTTAAACCGCATGCACTGTACCCGAATTGTCATCGCCCACCGGCTTTCCACAATCCGTGAATGTGACCGGATCATCGTGTTGGACCATGGAAACATCATAGAAGACGGTTCGTATGAGGAACTGGCAGGCCGGGGCGGTTTTTTCTCCGAATTGGTAGCCCGTCAGCAGGTACAGGCAGAGCAGTAGGAGGGAGGGATAACATGGAACAGAGAAGAATGTATCTGCTGGAGGAGAGGAAAGAGCGGTTAAGGAAGGAGCGGTTTGACGGAGATGGGATCATAGTTTTGCATATCAATCATTTCCTGGAAAACAGCTTGTATTATAATGAACATTTAAAACAGATTTTTGGAAAGCTGGTGTTTGTGGGGTCGCCCTATCAGGCCCAGGTGGCGGACTTTACGCTGCCGTTTACCATAGACTATCCCTGCTATTATGGGGGAAGGGAAAAAGAAAACTGCAGTCTGTTCCGGAACCAGGATAAAATCTGTCGCAAAAAAGGAAGCTTTCTGGAGCACTGCGGATACTTAATCGAAGAGGCGCTGATAACCGATCTTTTACCGGAGATCAAAAAGGGCAGACGCCTTCTAATCCTGGAGGACGGCGGGTATTTCTGCCAGAACAAGGAAAGGTGGGAGAAACGCTGGCCCATATTAAAAAACAGCATAATCGGGAGTGTGGAGCAGACCACCTCCGGTACAAAGTGTAGCGTACAATACTATAGTAAAAGAGGATATGACTTTCCCTGCGTCAGTGTGGCTCGTTCCGATTTGAAAATGGACGTGGAATCGGTCTTTATCGGCAGCAAAATTGTAGAGGAGCTGAACCGGTTTCTTTACGAAGCGGATACATTTCTGGATTTTCATCAGGTCCTGCTTCTGGGATACGGTGTGGTGGGCAGAGCGGCAGCAAAGGCCATGGGCGGTACTCACTGTGAGCTTACAGTCTATGATCCTTCCGTAAAAATACAAGCTGCCGCAAGGCTGGACGGAAGAAGAGTGATAAAGGACCCTGTAGAGTATGAATTTTCCAGGGATACGGTTGTGTTGGGGACTGCAGGAATTTCCTCTTTTTCTACACATATGTTGCTTCGATTTTTAAATGCTAAGGGTAACCGGCTCTATCTTGCAAGCGGCTCCTCAAAGGAGGTAGAGTTTATGGAGATAAAAAGGCTGCTTTTGAGTCGGGAAAAGCTGGATGGCTGGGAAATTAGGCAAGACATGAATAAAAACGGTTTTTTTAGCAGCTATACACTCCGGCGTACCCAACAAGAAAAGAGGATTTGTCTGCTGGCTGACGGTATGCCGGTAAATTTTTACCGCACAAACGCCACGAGTCTTACCTTTTGCGCCATGGACCTTGTTTTTACAGAAATGCTGATCTGCGGTCTTTGGCTCTGTGATGAAAAAAACATTGAGAAGCGGATGTATCTGGCGGGAAAGCCAGGCGACCATATTGAGGGAATGGATGAAAGTGCCCTGTTTGACCGGTGGTGCGAGATTTACGGACTACTGAAAAACTGGCCCGAACCTCATCCGGAGAAGGAATACTTAAGGAGCTCTGGAATGAAATGAAAGAAATCTTAGTGATTATAAAAGAGAAAAGATACCGGATCCATATTCTTTATTCCGCAGTACTGTTCCTGGTTTTTAACATTCCCTTTAGGCTGCTGCTTGGTCTGCTGCCTTACTCGGAGGTGCGTCCGAGCAATATGATTCCACCGGTTCTGGGTATCTTGTGGGGGCCGCCGGGTGCGGTTGGAACAGCTCTTATGAATATGCTTCTGGACATTTTTATAAGTAAAAGTCCTGTCACAGTATGGCTTCCCGGTGTAATTATCAATTTCTTTTATGCATATCTCCCCTATAAAATGTGGTATGGATTCGGCAAAAAGCCTTCCGTTCTGCCCAAAATGGAACGGGTCTCGGAGATACTGCGTTATATAGCCGTAATCCTTGTGGATTCCACTGTGACAACTACGCTGCTTCTTTTGGCTTTTGAACATGCAGGGGAGAGGTGTGGTAAGAAGGAAGCATGGTTTTTGTTCTTTAACAATTTTGATTTTGCCATACTGCTGGGGGTGCCATTTTTGATTTTTCTGTCATTGCGGCAGGAAAAAGGCATACAACCAGAATGGGGCTTTTGCCATGAAAAGCAGAGTGAGAAGGGAAAGGGACAGCCTCGACTGGATCTGATCCTCGCCCTGATCTCGCTGTTTGGCACCGTATACTACGTGGGTTACAAAAGTATTTCGGACAGTATGCATCCAAAACTGGCAGGAAGTTGTCTTGCGGCGGGACTTATATTGCTGCTGTTTTATACAAAACGCCCTTATAACACGATGGAGCAGGGGGCAAAAAAGCAGATGGAATCAAAGCGTTCCATAGGCGTACGGGCGGTCATCGGATTCTTACTTCTGTCTGTGGTGTTTGTGCTGGTTCTGGGAATTCTGAGCTATTTCCTTTTGGCTTCCAATCCACTGTATGGTCCGTTTGAACGATGGACGTGCATCTACCGGATTCTTGGAATTGGCATCAACGTACTGTTTGTGGTCACCATTCTGTTTCTATGGTACGTGGAAAAAAATATCACAAAGCCTTTGACGCTTCTGACGGAAGGCGTGGAGGAATTTGCCCGTACGGACCATCAGACGGAGCAGGGAAACGAAGTACTGAGACAGAATTGTATTCGCATAAGGACGTCAGATGAGCTGCAGGTATTGGCGGAAGCATTTTCTAAAATGACGGAAGATATCCTAAGCTATGTCAAAAATCTCAGCCGTGTCACTGCGGAAAAGGAGAAGATCGGAGCCGAGCTTTCGGTGGCTGCGCAGATACAGACGGATCTGCTTCCTAATATCTTTCCGGCCTTTCCCCAGCGGAAAGAATTTCAGATTTTTGCGTCCATGTATGCAGCCAGGGAGGTGGGTGGGGATTTCTACGACTTTTTTCTGATCGATGAATCACATCTCGCTCTGGTTATGGCCGATGTTTCCGGAAAAGGGGTTCCAGCAGCGCTGTTCATGGTAATTGCAAAGACGTTGATCAAAAACAACGCCAACAAAGGAAAAAAACCATCCGAAATTTTTTATCAGGTAAACAATCAGCTCTGTGAAGGGAATAAAGCGGGCATGTTCGTGACCGCATGGATGGGAATTATGGAAATCGCCAGCGGACATCTCATTTACACCAACGCCGGGCACACCAGACCCCTGCTTTGCAGGAGCGGCCAAAGGTTCGACTGGCTCACAGGAGGAAACCATGGCTTTGTTTTGGCAGGAATGGAGCAGGTGCGTTTTCAGGATGCTGAATTCGACCTTGAGCCGGATGACATTCTGTTTTTGTATACGGATGGGGTGACAGAGGCTCATAACTGTGTGGAGGAGCTTTATGGGGAAGCGAGGCTGCGAAATACGATGAATGAAAGATGGGACAATGATATTTTCAGGCTGTTATCGGATGTGAAGGAGGATGTTGACCTGTTTTCAGGAGAAAGGGAACAGTTTGATGACATTACAATGCTTGCGGTTCAGTATGAAGGAGAAAAAAATTCAGTAAAAAAAGAAGTATGGTCAGGGCAGGCAGTCCTGGAACAGCTTGATGCGCTGCTGGATAGGATCAATCGGTTCTACACATCCAGCGGGGCTGATAAAAAGAAGCTTACACAATTGTGCATCGCCTTTGAAGAGCTGTTTGTGAACGTAGTACGATACGCCTATACAGGAGAGGACAAAAAGTCCCGGCAAGGTGATATCAAGGTCACGCTGCTGTGGGAAGAGGGGAGGAAAAGTGGTCTGATTAAAATCTGCGACTGGGGAGTGCCCTATAATCCCCTGGCGAAACAGGATCCCAGGATCAAGGGAACTGCGGAGCAGCGGCCCATGGGCGGACTTGGAATTTATATGGTTCGCCGTCTTTTGGATAACCTGGTTTATTGCCGGGAAGACGGTGAGAACAGGGTAACACTGATAAAAAATCTAATGTGACAGGAGGAAAAGAAAATGACAATCAGAGAAGAAAAAGTGGAGAAGGGATTTCTTATCTATCTAAGTGGCCGTCTGGATACGGTGACTGCCCCGGATCTGGAAAAATACATGAGCAACCGTCTGGAGAGCCTGCAATTTCTGGCACTGGATCTGAAAGAACTCCAATACATATCCAGCGCAGGGTTAAGAGTTATCTTGTATTTGCAAAAGGCCATGAACCGACAGGGAGCCATGGAAATCCGAAATGTGAATGAAGTAAATATGGAAGTTTTTGAAATGACAGGATTTGTGGATATTCTAACCATCATATAGGATTTTCGGGAGGTTTGTATTTATGGGCATTTACAAGGGGAAGGTAGAGGAGCTGATGCATCGGTTTCTGAGGGGATTATACGGCGGAGGGCTGGACAGCGTGCTGGATCTGCTATATACGGATATCGTATGGATTCGGGATGATTACGAGTTTTTCATCATCGGAGCCGAGCGGGTCTGCCGCATGACGCCGATGGAAGAAAACGAATGCGGATTAATGGGAGAAGAATATATTGTAGTATATGAAGGAAACGAAAACTGTATTATTGCGGGAAAAATTCTGATTGGTTCAAATTCCTGCGGACAGGACAGTGAAGGACTTCTTTACCATGTAACAGCGTTTTGGACCGGACTGAATCAAAAGCCTTTGCTGAGACATATTCATCTGTCCCGGATTGGAAACCGATTTTTGCTGCCGGAAGTTTTTTCAAAAAAACATAAAATGGTTTTCCAATATGAAGTCAAGGATCGGGAGAATAATACGTATTGCCTGAGAGATGTAGATATCTTATATATTGAATCGCAAAAAAATTATCTGATTTGGCATTGCCGGAAATACAACCTCACCATTCGGGGGACCATGTCCTATTACCAGGAAAGAATGTCTCCCTCTTTTATTAGGATTCATAAGAGTTATCTTGTCAATATAAGCTATGTGGTGAAAATAAACAGATGCTTTTTGAAGATGAAAAACGGAGACGAAATACAGATTCCTGTAAAAAAGTACCGGCAGGTGAAGGAACGGATTCTGGAACGTCCGGATCTTGTGGGAAAGGTCTGGCAGAAAGACAGTATGCGGGATGTAACAAATCAATGTGAAGCATCCAAACTTTATTAGTTTCGCTAATGGGGTTATAGATACTTTTTACCGGTACTGCCTGGGAGTGCAGCCGTAACGCTCCCGGAAACATTTTATAAAATAGCTTACATTAGAAAAACCGGTCTGAAAACAGACCTCCGTAACCGAAAGATTGGTGGAAGCCAGCAGCCTGGCGGATTTTTCCAGCCGAAACTGGCGGAGAAAGGTCATGGGAGCAGCACCGGTCATGGAAATCATGAATTTGTAAAAGCTGTCTTTTCCCATGCAGAGAACATCTGCCATAAGGGGAAGGGAAAGTTCTTCCTGGCAGTGGGTCTCTAAAAAGTCAACCAGTGTCAGCAGTTTTTCTCTCTTTTCCCGGGATTTTGTGGTGCCCCATTCCCGTTCCCGGGTCAGCAGGGATTCATGTCCCAGAAAAAGAAACAGCAGATCAAAGAGCAGTGATTTTAATTTAAGTTCATATGCAGCAGGAGATGTATGCCAGTATACTGCCATCTGTTCCAGGAGCTTCGTCAGCTGGGAATAGATGGCAGTTTCCGTTGTCACCTGTGAAGGAAGCCACAGCTCTTCCTGCGTAAGGGCGGTTAAAAGTCTGCCGTTGGACAACAGATTCTGAGAAATCAGCTGTAATACATCGAAGATATAGACTCGGACTTCACACACGGCATCATTAGCGGCATAGCCATGATGCATCCGTCCGGTATTGATGATACCAATCTCCCCTTCTGCCAGGTGGATCTGTTTCTCATCGATGTACAGACACAGCTCCCCCTTGATAACCTGAATAAATTCCAGCTCCCGGTGGAGATTATAATAAATCAGATTTTCACATTGCTGGCTGCTGAGTTCCCAGAGGTAGACTGGCAGACTGTTGTCATAATGGCTGTGTTCATATCGGTAGTTATGTTGTTCCATGATACTTCCCTTCGATAATCAGAAAATGATAAATACGGATACGTGTTATTTTTTTCGCTTTTTATGGCAGAAATACGTTTACTTTTACGATATCATTATAATAAAGCTACAAAGAAATGTAAAGGACATATAGAAGGAAGCAGTCAGAAAAATGGAGGAAAAATGATGGAATATCTGTGGGAAGAGAATGGAGTACTGCGGTTTAAGAGAAAACAGGAAATTATGGAAATTCGTGGATGGGGAGAAGGGCTTCGCATACGGGCAACGGAGAATGTCCGTTTTTCGGACAGGGACTGGGCATTGACGATGCCCCAGGAAAGTCGGGCCAGGGTGGAGATTCAGGAGAAAAAAGCCGTTATCAGCAATGGGAAAATCAAGGCGGTGGTGACTGAGTATGGAAAAATCAGTTTTTATAATCAGGAAGATAAACTTCTGCTGAAGGAATATTACCGTTCCTGGGACCATGGTGGAAGGGAGGACTGGGAAGACTTAGACCAGATCGTCATGCTTCGTATCTCCGGGAGATCCTATCAGAATGTGGGTGGAGACAATTATAAGGCATCGGTCAGATTTGAGGCGGATGATACAGAGAAATTCTTTGGTATGGGGCAGTATCAGATTCCCTATCTAAACTTAAAGGGCTGTCACCTGGATCTAGCTCCCAAGAATACACAGGCCAGTGTGCCTTTCTGTGTGTCTACAAAAGGCTACGGTATGCTGTGGAACAATCCGGCTATCGGCACGGTGGATTTTGGCCGGAACATCACGGAATTTACAGCTGAGAGCACAAAGCAGGTGGACTACTGGATAACCGCTGGTGATACGCCTGCAGCGATTGTGGAGCAGTATGCAGACTTAACCGGAAAGGTTCCCATGATGGCGGATTACGGTATGGGCTTCTGGCAGTGTAAGCTGCGTTACCGCAATCAGGAGGAGGTACTTGAGGTAGCCAGAGAATATCACCAAAGAAAGCTTCCGTTAAAAGTAATCGTCATCGATTTCTTCCACTGGACGAATCAGGGTGACTGGAAATTCGATCCGGAATATTGGCCTGATCCAAAAGCGATGATAGAAGAGCTGCATCAGATGGGAATCAAGGTGATGGTGTCGGTGTGGCCAACTGTGGAGGACTGGAGTGAAAACAACATTGAGATGCAGCAGCAGGATCTTCTGATCCGGAGTAACCGTGGACAGAATTATGCCATGGCGAATACACGGGTATATGACGCCACAAATCCGGAAGCACAGCGTTATGTATGGGAAAAGTGTAAAAAGAACTATTTTGATTTAGGGGTGGATCTCTTCTGGCTGGATGAGGCAGAGCCGGAATACATAAAGCCGGATTTTGATGTATACCGGATGTATGAAGGAGCATCCCTGGAGTGTGGAAACCGTTTCTCCTCAGGCTATGCAAAAGGATTCTATGATGGCATGAGAAAGGAAGGGGTTGAGCAGCCTATGAACCTGCTGCGCTGTGCCTGGGCAGGTTCCCAGCGTTACGGAGCGATTGTATGGTCAGGAGATGTTCCGTCTACCTTCACTTATCTGGATTATCAGACAAAGGCGGGATTAAATATGGGACTTGCCGGGATTCCATGGTGGACTGCGGATATTGGTGGCTTTCACGGCGGCAATATCAACGATCCACATTTTAAGGAACTGCTTATACGTTGGTTTCAGTTTGGGACTTTTTGCCCGGTGATGCGTCTGCATGGTGACCGGGATCCCCATAAGGCACCAACCGGTACCCACGGAGGAGGACAGGCGGGAAGCGGAGCGGACAATGAAATCTGGAGTTATGGAAAAACTGCGGAAGAGGTGATGACAAAATACATTCAAATCCGTGAAGCTTTAAAGCCTTATATTACGGACGCCATGAGGGAGGCCCATGAAAAAGGAACTCCGGTGATTAAGCCGCTGTTCTACGACTTTCCAGCGGATGAAGCCTGCTGGGATCATGAAGAATCCTATCTGTTTGGCCATGACCTGCTGGTCAGCCCGGTCACAAAGGAAGGTGCAAGGGAGAAAAAGGTCTATCTGCCTGCAGGTGCAGAGTGGATTGAAGTATGGAACGGCAGGAAATACGAGGGTGGACAGTATGTGACTGTGGAGGCACCCCTGGAAGATATTCCATTGTTTGTAAAGGAAAATGCAGAGGTTCTTAAGCTGCTTAAAAAGTTTCATACATGCTTCAGGTAAAAAGTGAAAGGGGAGGAAAAAGATGCCACAGACTCAGATTGATATTACCCATATCCCATTCAGCAGATATGGCGCTTATTTATCCGTGACCAGGAACGAAAGGGATAAGGAACTGATTATACATCATGTGGGAAGGAGATTTGGAGAAGGGCCGACCCTTTCCCTCACCTTTGGCGAAGAGGACGGGGAGGAATTTTCCTGCAGCGCAGAACCGGAGAAAATCACAGTGGAGACCCCAAAAGGACGTGTCATTCTTTTTATCAGTGATGACCGGACACTGGTTCTGGAAAGTCATGGAGTAAATGTGGTGTGGCGGATGCTTCCTGCCAAAGGCTATGGCACAGAAGAGGGGGCAGGGAGATTTCGTATGGTTTCAGTGGACCAGAGAGTCTATATGAATTATCTTGTGGAGCAGGGGAAGGGTGTGATGCGGGGTCCCTTTGAAGCCTGCGGTGATAGATTGAGAGATAGAAAGCAGTATTTGTGGGCCACGTGTAAAGATGGAGAGCTTAAGATGGCAGTAAGTCTTACCGGAACAGAGCCGGATCAGATAAAAGAGCCGCTTCCCGGCGAGGAAGAAGTGACCGCAATCCGCAGAGAATGGGAGGATTTCCTGGGGAAAATGCCGGATGATCAGATAGCAGAGACGACCACACGGGAATTCTGCCAGGTGACATGGTACAACTTATGGTCCAGCTTTGTACGGGCGGATGATGTGTATCACAGCGATACCATGCTGATGTCCAAAAAATTCATGAGTTCGGTATGGAGCTGGGATCACTGCTTTAATGCGTTGGCCATGGCGAAAGTGGGAAAGGAAAAGGCTATGGAGCAGTTTTTAGCGCCCTTTGTGCTCCAGTCCCCCAAGGGGGCTCTGCCGGATATGTGGAATCCCCATACGGAAGTAGTCTGGGGAGTGACAAAACCACCGATTCACGGCTGGTGCTTTTCAAAGCTGATGGACTGCTTTCCCTTTACAGAAGAGGAATTAATTCGTGTCTATGGATATTTGGTAAAATGGACCGGCTGGTGGATGAAGGAAAATGATTCTGACCACGATGGGATTCCGGAGTACCCACAGGGCTGTGACAGTGGCTGGGACAATTCCACACTGTTTGATCTGGGTTTTTACGTAGAATCTCCGGATTTACCTGCGTATCTGATTCTTCAGATGGAAACTCAGGCCAGAATTGCGGAGACACTGGCAGAAAAACAGGAAAAAGGAAGAGGAGAAGCGGGCCAAACAGAAAATGGAGATGTGGAAAGCAGGGACTGGAGTGCGGAAGGCCGGAAGTGGAGACAGGAAGCGAAATACTTGACAGAACGGTTTTATGCACACAGCTGGAGTGACGGCCGGTTTGTTGCAAAGCTTAGCGGATCCCATGAATATGAGGAACAGCCTACCAGCCTCATTTCCCTGATGCCTCTGGTATTAGGGGATTGCCTCGATCAGGAGAAGCGAAGAAAGCTGGTGAAAATACTGAAACAGGATTTTCTGACAGAACATGGATTGGCCACTGAGATGCCTGCAGGTAAAAAGTATGAGCCGGATGGCTACTGGAGGGGGCCCATCTGGGCACCGGTCACCTATCTTTTGGTGGACGGTTTACGACGGGGTGGCGAAGAGGCGCTGGCAGCGGAGATTGCGGGGCGGTACTGCCAGATGTCAGAACAGCTGGCCAGAGGAAATTATGAGAATTTTGATGCGCTTACCGGGAAAGGGCTGCGGGCCCCGGGATATACCTGGTCGGCAAGCGTCTACATGCTGCTGCACTGGGAGTACGGAAATTAAAAAAAGAGAAAAGTATCTTCATGAATGAAAAAAACAACTGGAATAGTCTGGCAGAAAAGCAGTATGCGGGATGTAACAAATCAAGGCTGAAATAACTAAGGAAACTTACTTACCAATAAAACTTCATTGTTGTAGGTTTTATCTCAAGTTTTGAAGCAAAATCGGCGCAACCAAGTAGTTACAAGGGGGGCGTCGATTTTGTTTTTACACTTGAGTTGTTAATGTAAATTACTTACTTTTTTCATATGATGCAATAATCTCTTCGGTATCAACGTTAACAAAATCAAGTGTTCCAAGATTAGCAATCAATTCAAATGTCATATCTGCATTTACCTGAAGCTGAACCTCGATCTTTTCTGTTTTTGGCTCTATTTTCAAAAATACTTTTAAACCATATGGTTTTGTTTTGGAATGAATTTCAATATGGTCATACGAATAACCTTTCGGATATTCCTGATGACATACGATATTAACAACATTCGGACTGTCTCCAACATAATCTGTTTTATACTGCTGCAAATCTGTCACGTCTACCAGATCTGAATCTTTTCCACAAGCTGTCAATGAGAGAGTAAGTATCATAGCCATTACAAATCTTATGCCACGCTTTTTTATTTTCTGCATCAGATATCACCTCCAGGAATTCAAAGTTTTCAGCTTTGCTAGTGGAATTGGCTTCAGTCAAAGCCGCAAGAGAATGCTTCGTTTTCATTTTTCCTTTACCATATCATGGATTAGGTCTAATGGAAAGGTGAATTCATTAAGACTTCTCATTTGATTTCAAACTTTATCGTAATCTGCGTCACATATTCATCCATACTGGAAATTGCCATCTAAAAAACAAGAACGAGGTATGATGACAAATAAAAAATACATTAGAATTCTGAGAGATTCAAAAGCTAGAAATGGTAAAAAACTTAAGTTTCCGCAAACTGTAATTAAAAAAGAGTATGTACTCCGAAGGTAGCCATTCGTCTTTTTTTGTTAAAATTTATAATTTTCTTTTCAATGCGTAGGCATTTGATGTAAAATTAGTCATAGAGAATCATCTTCTTTTTGTTAAGTAAGATTTTTGTTTGCTCACTTTAGTTTTACATCAAAAGAGATTGAGATTTCTTATGTTTTGGGCAATTTTTGAAAGTTGTCTATAAAGGGTCTAGTGTAATAAGCAGACTGTGGATAAATCTGCGAAAACTCAAGGAAGATATTCTTGTAAAAAGACTGAAATTATTATATTATTAACAAGTACATCCATATAAAAATGTAAACAACAGGGGGAAAAGCTTATGCGTATATTTGTAAGTCATGCATCAAAAAACAAAGATATTGTTGTAAAATTTGCTCGTTTTTTGGAATCTATAGATCATGATATTGAGGTGTTTTGTTCTTCAGACGTGGGAACGATTGCTACTGGTGAAAACTTTGTTAAAAGAATATTTGACGAGCTAAATAATAGTGAGTTATTTTTACCAATTATAAGTAAGGAATATTGTGAAAGCAAATTTTGTATGATTGAACTAGGGGTTGCATACTCATATTTGCAAAACAAATATGAGAATCAGGGAGATGATTATTTTTTTCCATTTGCATTGTACCCGATGCAGCGAAGTGAAGCATTATCAGGAACTCCAATGGGAAATATACAAGTAGGAGAATTGTCGGATGAAACAGATGTCAGATCCTTCTTGAATTATTTGGAAAAATCAGGGAAAATTATATGTCCTTCTGGAATGAACCGAAAATTGAATTCTTTTAAATATGAAATTGATCAGATTTTCTTAAACGATCAGAGTATTCTTAAGAGAGCTAGGATAAATACATGCTTTGATGACAGCATTTATTTTGAAAAACATGATGATGTAGTGGAACATAGTGTTATGGAAGAAGAAATGATGCTCAATTACAATATGAATCCATACGGAAAAATCAATGTGAAGCGTCCAAATTTTATTAGTTTAGTAATGGGGTTTATAGATAAAATCGATATTGGTCGATATCTAGATTTTAACGAAGATGCACAGATGAGTTTTAAACTAACCAGTTTTACCAATTCCGTAAAAAAGATTTATGTGGAGTTTAAATATTCAGATAATCATATTATTTTAGATACTTTTGAATTCAGTGTTTTGGCAGGAGAAAATTTGATTAGAGTTCCGCTGAAAAAGATGCGGAGCAAAGCATTAAATGGTATCAGTGAAATATGCTTTGTAATTCATCCAGAAGATGTTATTGAAGATGAAGGAATGTTTAAAATAAGTTCTATTAAAGTACAATAAGAAAAGACATACTTCAAGGAAACAATTATCAGCTTAATAGTGAAAAAAATATCCGTCAGTTGTCACATCAACTGGCGGAATTTTTATGTCAGCGGGAGTTTGTTAGCGTCGGGCGAAATTAGCCATTCCGGGTCGGCAAGAAACAACCAATTTTAGCCGGATTAAAAGAACCAATTGTTCTTGGCACTTGACAGAAACATTATTCCACGGTGCTCTTGATATGAGCCTCCAGCGGATATGATTTCAAGGCAGTGAGGCAGGAAGCATTGTATTTCCTGCCTTGGCAGAGGAGCCTATCATATCCTACTCATGTAAAGAGCCTTTCGCAGCATAAGGTTTCCTGTGATTGGCTAATTCTGATTGACTGGTTGTGGTTAATATCTCCCATCCCCAATTGGTTATTTTAATCCGACTTCGGATGGTTAATTCTGCCCGACCCTAACAAGTTAAACAGCAACGGATATAGTTTAAATATTCGGTTCGTAAATTGTACGCTTTTCCACAGGTTAGCATATATATCTGTATTATTCGTTTTCGTGTTCCTGAGGTTTAGATTTTTTCTGCAAAGACATAAAGAGTCTGTGGTTGCGTTTTTTCAAAAAACATTGAAAGGTAGAAGGAATAAACCAATCCACAGTATCTCTAAAAAGTATAGTATATAGTTCTTGGAGAGGGAATATAAGCACTACGATTTTATAATAGTAGGAGAGAGCAGTAGAAAATAATCATTCCCTTTTGAAGCTTTAAATAAGAAGTTTGTATCCATATCCGACAATGGTAGTAATTACTGGGATATTTTTATCAGACTTTAATGATAGCTTTTTTCGCAATTGGCAAATCAAATTTTCAACAGGATGGTAAGATGCGTTTGCAGGTTCATGCCATATAGCTTCATAAATTTGATCTTTTGAGTATGCCCATCCAGGATGACATGATAAAAGATAGAGTAGCTCGTATTCCTTAGTGGTAAGTTGAATGTCTGTGCTTTGGATTATGGCACATCTTTTATGCGTATCTATACGCAGAGAACCAAGTTGAAGGAATCTTTCAGAGGGGGAGCGTTTATTATTATATGCATGATTTGGATAAATCCCCCAAAACGTACGTGCTGTTTCACAATCGCGAAAAACTTGATCGCGGAGTTCTGAAAGAGAGGGAAATTTTTGGGGAAGCCTTATGAATTTCAAAAGTTCAATACTTATTTCTGCACCGTATATATCAGAATGAAAATCAAGAATTAATGTTTCAACAGAAATATGGTCATCATTATCAATAGTTGGTCTATTTCCAATATTGGTAACACTTGCATATTTCTGGTTGCGCCATATTACGGTGGAGATATATACTCCAATTGGAGGAAGTGTCTGGGGGGAAGAAAGTTGAATATCTGCAGTCGGTGTACCGACCAGCTTTCCGATACCACGTCCATGCACAACTGTTCCAACTAATGTATACAGTGTTGTTTTCGATAATGTTGATAGAGTTATAAGCCTTTCTTCCGTAGTTATCATATCCTTTTATCCTTTCAAAAAATGCCATTGGGGTGAGGGAGGAAGCAATTATAACTATAAACCTCCTAAAATGAAATATGTCATCTAGGTGCAGAAGAAAAGGATACGGAAATATATGCTTAATTCCCAATAAATCGGGTTTATAGCAGAGCTTCTTTAATCCAGACTGTAACTGTTGGTTTTGGAATTTCACCAAATCTGCGAAAACGCTTGCGGACTGTACTGCCAATTGGGAATTGTACCCTGCCCTGAAGACATGTTTCTTTGAAATATACCCTATATATTAGTAATTAAAGAAGAAAAAGTCAATGAAATTATCAAAAAAGGAGGGGTATTGGAGATGGATTGGAAACAAACTGGAGATTAGTGCATTATAATCTTAACGAAAGAGGTGAAATTATGAAAAACAATAAAACGAAAACAATGACACTTGTAGGGATGTTATGTGCAATTGCATATGTGGTAATGGTTATTGGGAGAATTCCAATTGTTCTATTTCTAAAATATGAACCAAAGGATGTTATTATTACAATTGGTGGATTTCTTCTAGGACCTATTTATGCCTTTATTATTTCGACAATAGTTTCTTTCATAGAAATGTTCAGTGTAAGCGATACAGGGATCATTGGCTGCATCATGAACATTATTTCTTCTTGCAGTTTTGCATGTACCGCAGCTGTCATATATAAGAAGAGGCATAATGTTAAAGGGGCGATCATCGGGTTGCTGAGTGGTTTTGGAATAATGGTTATAATAATGTTAATGTGGAACTATTACATAACACCGATTTATATGGGATATCCAAGGGAAGCTATAGCAAAAATGTTGCTGCCGGCATTTTTACCATTTAATCTGATAAAAGGGGGAATTAATGCAGCCGTTACATTTTTACTATATAGACCGGTTGTAAATACGCTTTGTAAAGCCGGATTAATTGATTCAGCTCAGCAATTAAAAACAGAAAATATAAGCAAACGAAGGGGGGCCACTTTGATTGGTAGTCTGATTCTTGCATCATGTGTTTTTGGGATTCTGGTTTTACAAGGGATTATATAAGAAGATAAGGGAGGAAGTTACATGAAACTTAAATTAATTGCACCAAAATGTGGTGTTGGTCAAGCTACTAATCTGTATCCGCCATATGTTTTAGCTACATTGGCAGGATTGACACCACCGGATATTGATGTTGTAATTGAAGATCAGAATATTCAGAATATCAATTTTGATGAACCTGTAGATATGGTGGGAATCACAGTAATTGTTCATACTGCATATAATGCATTTAAAATTGCGGATGAATATCGTAAACGAGGTACATTAGTATTTATGGGTGGTGTGTTTGTGGAAGCATGTCCCGAAGAGTGCCTTAAACATGCTGATTCTGTAATATTATGTGAGGTGGAACAAATATGGAGCAATATCTTACATGATTATTCTAGTGGGGAATTTAAGAAACGGTATGAATTAAGTGAGCGACCAGAAATTAAAGGTCTTCCTTTGCCTAGACACGATTTGATTCAAAATTCTAAGTATTTAACAAATAATTTGATTATGATTTCCAAAGGGTGCTTAAATAGATGTCAGTTTTGTACAGGCGGGGTTCATTGGAAAGGACAGGTTAAAACAAGAAATATCGAAGATATTATTAAAGAAATTAAAAGTTTAGATCCAAATGAACCCTATATATTTCTTGATGATAATCTGATTTGGAATCCGGAGTTTGCAAAAGAAGTTTTCAGAGCACTTATTCCCTTGAACATACAGTGGATTTGCAGTGGAGCATGTGTAGATTCTGTTGAGGATATGGAACTTATTCAATTAGCAAAAGACAGTGGATGTCTTGCAATGCTTTTGGGATTTGAAACCGTTAATGAAAAAACGTTAAAAGCGAATAGTAAAGGATTTAATAAGGTTGAGAATTATTATAAAACGGTAGATAATTTCCATCAAGTAGGAATTGCTGTGCAAGGTTCATTTATCTTTGGATTGGATGGTGATACCGTAGATAGTATCGAGGATACAGTCAAATTTATCAAGGATGCAAAATTAGATATGCTTACATTAAATATGCTCTATCCGTATCCAGGCACACCATTTCGAAAAAAATTAGAAAGAGAAAATCGACTTATTGTTGACGAAAAAGAATGGGAAAACTTTACATATAATAGGCTGATGTTTATTCCAGAAAAAATGTCGTCTCAGGAATTAAAAGACGGATTCCGAAAAGCAACTATGGAATTGGGAAGTGCCAAAGAATGCTCAGAGCGTGTGGCTAGAGCGATAGCAAATGATTTTGCACCTGAGTATATATTCAAACAGAATATGCAGTTTAGGAATCATGTACTTTCCATGGAGCAGAATACAAGAAAACTATGATTTATCTTTAAAATACTGTATTTACACAGAACATATGCCTTATGTGTAAGACCAAATTTTGGTGCTGCAGTGAAATATTCCTGTACTTTACTATTTTTATTTTATAAGTTTTGGATTAAGCATAACATTATCTGAATTTATATGTTCCAGACCTAATGCTTTATGTAGTGTATTGTCCAGAAGTAAAAGAGAGAGTTCATATGGGCTGTGTCCATTGCGACTGTCTCTTTTTTTCTTATATAATTTATATTTGTCCGATTTTGTCATCATTTGAATCAGGGAATGGACTGCCCTTTGGAAGGATGTATCTGATATACTCGTCATTTTTCTTACACGCACCTTCTTGCATGAAACAATATGAATCACAGCAAAAAGTTTTTTAATTATATATTGACATTTTGATAAGACTGTAGTAGTCTAAAGAAAAGAAACAGACTACTACAGTCTTATTGCGGAGAGGAGGTGTTTACAATGGGTGATGGAATAAAAGAAGAGGAAGTAATAAAATTATTTGATTCAGAACTAAAAGTGATGGATGTATTATGGAAGTATGGAGATACCCCGGCAAAAATCGTGGCAGATATGCTGACAAGTGAACTGGGATGGAATAAGAATACTACATATACACTGATTAAGCGATGCATCAAGAAGGGAGCAATCCAACGTTTGGAACCGAATTTTCTGTGTCATGTTTTAATTCCAAAGGAACAAGTGCAGGAAGCAGAGACAAATGAACTGATCAATAAGGTCTATGATGGTAGTGTCGATAAATTATTTGCTGCATTACTTGAGAAAAAGGAATTGTCCAAAGACCAGATTGCCAGATTAAAACAAATGGTGGAAGAGTGGAAATGAGGTATAGAGGATGGAATTAAAGCAGGTGAGCTTTCCACAAATGAGCTTTGTTGGAGCAGTACTAATCATCGCTATTATCGTAATTAGAGCTCTTGCAATTAATCGCTTACCCAAAAAGACATTTCTGATCATGTGGGGAATTGCAGTTTTAAGGCTGTGCATACCATTTAATATTTCTTTTGATTTTTCAATAAATGCAATGCCCATGAAGACATTAGAAGTATTAAAAGAAAATGTCAGTAATACGGCGCAGAATATCAGCCAGACATTACAGATTCCCCAAAATCAGACCATATATCCCATGGAGGAAAGTATGGGGAAAATCATTCCTGTTTTATGGATGATATGGGTGATAGGTGTATCTGTTTGTCTACTCTTTTTTCTGGTGTCATATGTGAAGTGTATGAGAAGGTTTGCAACATCTTTTCCGGTTAGAAACGAATTTGCAGAGCAATGGAGGAAGGAACACAAGATAAGGAGAAGGATAGAAATCAGAGAATCAGGAGTTACCAATACACCCCTGACATATGGGGTATTACATCCTGTAATTCTCATGCCGAAAAAAATTGACTGGAACGATGAAGAAAAGATAGCCTATATACTGGAGCATGAATTTATTCACATCAAACGAATGGATCTTGTTATGAAAAGTATTCTTATTCTCATTCTTTCCATTCATTGGTTTAATCCACTGGTGTGGATCATGTATTTGCTCTGTAATCGTGATCTGGAGCTATCCTGTGATGAAATGGTTATTTTCAATTTTGGAATTGAAAATAGAACTGAGTATGCCTATATGCTAATCGATATGGAGGAGTCAAAGGGCAGTTTCACGCCAATGTGTAATTATTTCAGTAAAAATGTGATGGAGGAAAGGATACTGTCAATTATGAAAACAAAAAAATTATCAAAAGCAAAAGTAATGTCAGCAAGTATACTGGTAGCAGGTGTTTCTATTTTATGCATCTTTAGTATTAGTGTCAATGCAAAAGATCAGCATA
>JAQUXP010000055.1 GCA_028692395.1 Lachnospiraceae bacterium | reverse complement strand
TCAATGAAGATCCCATCGTTTTTCATTGGAAATATAACCTTGATGACATTGATGTTTCGGAAGAAATCATTGTTGATACATTACCTGTTAAAAAGTCGAGTTAATTAAAGGATGGAATACTAGTGTTATATTGTATTTTCATTGCATATAATACAAAAACCCCAACTAAAATCCCAAATATCCATGCAAAAGGATACCCTTTAGTATCCTTATACCACTTTGCCGTTCTTAGTATTTTGGGCTTCTCTAAAAAATAGGGTAACCATAAAATAAAATACGGTATCACCAGCACCCAAATTCCCTGAATCGCATGCTGTATCTGTTCAACCCCAATTTCTTTTGAATAATCCAACTTCTGTATACTACACAAAAGGAAAACCAGACAAAAAAGCACCACCGAACAAACCGCCATCATATTTTTTGTTATCTCATCCTTTGATCTTTCCCAATCAAATTTTAAGAGAAGAATCAAAAACCGACACAAGCGCTTCTTATTCTTTTCTATCTGTTTTTTATTCCCTTTATCCCCTTTTTCACATTCAGTTTCAAGGTTATCTATTTCTTTCCAGATATGTTCATCCATGAAAAAATCTAATTTTTCATCTCTTGGATACTCGTTGTTCCCATGACACCCATAACCATTCAAATTCACCTTAATCGCAGCCAATTCTGTAACTAACTCCTCTTCATTACATGAGGCTATTTTCTTTGTATGTTTTTTTATTTCATGCCGCCATACCGCACGGCTATTTGTTATATGTGTAATTTGGTTTGATTTATTCTGAATCATCATATTAATCAGCGCAACAATCACAACCGATGAACCTATCAGTTTTAAAAAATCCATAAACATCCCTTTTCTCCTTTGCATATTGCTGCCCTTATTGTATCATTTTTTACAACGTTTAAATAGTAGTGTTTTCTCAACTAATGAATCTCCTAATGAATCTTGTTTTATATGCCTTTTCAAACAGAAAATTTCCTTGAACAAAGATATCTTAATACTGGAATGTCATATATAAAAGACACTGGAAAGAAACCATTAAAGAGTCTCTTCCCAGTGTTACTTAATGCATAATCGCCTTACCATTTCATATTACATTCCAAGTATTCCATATCCCAAGATGGATGCGTAGCCGACCGGATAACTGTTCTGCTTGCATCGATCCCCCGAATTTCCTTCTATCGTATAAACAATTCCATTCTCACATTTTTCCACGATACCTACATGGTCGGAATTTCCATCCCCACCCCAGTCAAAAAATATGATAGTTCCGGGTGTTGGTGTATAAGTATTCCCTTGCCAACGGTTCTGTGATTGAAACCATGACACCCCATCGGAACATAAAGCAAATTTGGGGACTGCTCCTGATTCAATTAGACCACTCTGGTCTGCACACCAACTTACAAAACAGGCACACCATTCTACCCTACCGTCAAAACCATACCATGACCAGAACTTCTGACCGCCCTCGTTGCCAAGCTGTGCTTTTGCGATTGTGACAATCTGATCATTTCCAAAAAGTCCAGCAAAAAGATTTCCACCTGAGTAGTACCTTAGAACATGAGGCACATACTCCGGGTCACCATATCTTGCCCACCCATGGGAAGCCGCCTGCTCCTGACTAAACTGAAGTGCATTCTCTGCACTGTAACCACCATGGTTTCGCACTGCCCAAGTTATGTATCCATTCCCGTAGTTGTACCCCTGCAACGACAACTTAAGTCTGTCCATGTCATAGGGACTCGTACACTGTGCTTCTCTCAGACAATCCGCATAATACTGGATGCCTACCTGAATGGAATAATCTGGATCGGTAATGGCATTGGGACTGTTCCCGTATCTGGTATTATAGGGACACTCCGAAGACTGCATAGGGTCCGTTCCCCTGCCGCCGGATTCCTGCATCATAATCGCCTGTATGACCTGCACATATTCCGGTATGCCATATTGACTGGCATACCGCTGGATAGTGGGCGCATATGCCTGTACCTCCTGACTGACTGGCTCTGCACTCTGGGAACCTCCTAAAAAGGCTGCACCTCCAATGACTCCCATCATAATGATAAGTACCAGAATCAAGGCTGCACCTCCGGCTCCCAGTGCCACCCACAGCGATCTTGCAGTTGCAGCAACTGCCTGCGCCAGCACCCGGATACCTTGTCCTGCTGTTTTTGCTGTATTTTTTGTCGTTCTTATGGCATTCTGGGTATTTCGAGCGGAATCTATGGCAAATTTCTTTGCCGCCATTGCTGCCTGTTTCTTTTGCAGTGCATTTTGTACAATCACTTTTTTCCCGGCAGACGCAGTGGTTGATTTGACAAAACGAGGGGATTTAATGGTTTGCTTTCCAGAGGCCTTAGGCATGGATTTCTGCTCTGGCTTCATCCTGATTTTCACCTTGCCGGACATCTGCTCTGCAAGAATTCCTGCATTCTCTGTCGTTGTTTCGCCAGCGGTGCCAAGCATTTTTCTGCTCTCACATCCTGCTCCTGTTGTATAAGATGCCTCCTGCATATTTGCTCTTAGATGCTCTGCCTCTGTTTGGGTACTGCCACCCGCTTTCTGTACCGCCTTACGTTCTTTTATCTTTTCATAGGATTTTCTGGCAAGTGCCCTTCCCCCTGCTGTGACAGCATCTGCTACTTCCCCACCTGTTCTCATCTCTGCCGATTCCAGCTTTTCAGAGGCATATTCTGTCGATGTAGCATGGCTGTGGCCTGTATCTGTAAGGTTAGCCGCCTGATGAGATTTTTCTTTTGATTTTAAAAGAGCCGAGCGTACCAATTCCTTTGGCATCTTCGAGACTGGATTTAAGAGTTTTGGGCTTCGGTTATGCTCTTTTGTTTTAATATCTTTCATGGCTCACCTCCCTTCGTTTTTTTCTGTCTTCTACCGCTCCATATGCTTGTGCTTTTTGGTTCTTTTAGCTGCAGCTATCTTCTGATTCCACTTGCACGTCCTCTCCTTCTCTGCTTCTTTTATTTTAGGCAGATACCCCTCCAGTTCCCTGACTGCCTGTTGTACCAGCGGATAATCCCTGCATAGGGGAATCAGATCCAGGTGCTCTCGGTCAATCTCTTTTCCGTTATAAAGAGGCAGATTCATATCTGCATAGAGAAACTCTGGATCGTTTTTCACGACAAACCCAATGCCCGGAAGTGAAGAAGTATTTTCAATTTTGCAGTAACGGTCTACGGCCTGCTCTAATGTCAGATTTTCATACAGGGCACCATAATTTATAAATTCCATACATTCGGCTGCATAGAAGCGGATGATTGGTTTTTCCTTTTCTTTCATGCTCTCTCCTTATCTGGCCGGTGTCTTCCGGTGTTTTTCCATACCGGATTCCTGTAATTTTTTCTCTGTTTGAATACTCTTTAAACTGTCTCTTACGGATATTTTCGGTGTCCTGGATGCCCGCTCTTCTAATTGCGCCAGTCTGCCAAGCAGCGTATCTGTCCTTTTTTCCATACCGGACAGCATTCCCATGACGGTAAATAACGCTTTCTGTCCCTGAAAGAATGCACCCTTTTCCACATCACGGGAGGTGGCAGGTTTTAATTCCTTTCCGGCCAGTGTTCTGCCGATATTCCCCAGATGTACTCCGGCATCATGCAGTTCATCTCCCATGGTTCCCAGATGGCTGATGCCATTGTCTGTCAGTTCGATGGTTGCATGGAGCTGTTCTTTGATCTTACTGATTCCTTTCTGAAGTCCGGTGATATCGACTGCTGTTTGCAGTGCAGAGATTCCCTTATCTTTGAAGCCACTGACAGCTTTCTCTACCCCTTCCATGAATTTCTTTTTCACAGTCTGGAGCTGCTTTTTGGCTTCACCGACTTTGCTTTCCACCTTAGTTATCAGCTTCAGTGTCTGCGATTTGATTCCCTTCTCCTGTATCATGCCAAGCTGCTCCTTGACACCTTTTAATTCCTCCAGGACTGCGCCAAACTGTTGGTCCATCTTATCGATGTAATCCGCCAGCTCTGCGATTTCTGCTTTCTTCTCACCCAGCCCGTTTTCATCCATGAGTTTGAAAAGTTCCTTTAAGTTTTCCTGTTCCCTTAATGGAACACTTAACGATGGTTTCATTTTGCATGACCTCCTTTATATGGAAAATGCCATCTCATGGATTTTGGTATCCTGCGATGGCATTTCTGCTTTATTTGTTTTTTATGGTTTCTTATGATTCGTTCTTTCCCTAGCTTCGTGCATCCATAGGGGATGTGGACATTAGTTTATACAGTTTTGTCCCCTTCGGAAAAGAGTTCTCAAAAGGCACGATATTTCCGGCACAGCGGATGAGTCCATGACCTGCTCCTACGTTGGTGATATAGGAGAGCTGGTTGTCTGAGATGTTTAGCAGCTTCGCCAGTTCTTCCCGGTCTGTACTTGACTGATTGAGAAGAATCAAAAACTCACTGTTTGCCAGCATGAGCCTTGCAGCATCGGACTTTAACAGCTCCTCCACGTTCTGGGTCAACCCATTTACGAATCCAAAATACTTACGTATGCGTTTGTACAGGCGGTAAAAAAAGTCTGCGCTGTACTGGTATCGAAACAGCAGATAAAATTCATCTGCAAACACCCACGTTGTTTTCCCCTTCCTCCAGTTCTGAATCACACGATTGAAGATACTGTCCAGCGTCACCAGCATGCCAAGGGGCATGAGCTGTTCCCCCAGTTCCCGGATATCATAACCGATGATACGGCTCTTGGTGTTCACATTGGTATGCTGTGCAAAGGTGTTCAGACTTCCGTTGATAAATAATTCTGAAGATAGGGCAAGTCCTCTGGCTTCTTCCTCCGGCTGGAGCATGAGTTGCCGATACAGTTCTTTTAGTGTCGGTGGTTTTCCCTGATAGCCGCTGTTGATATAATCCCGGTACACATCTGCGGTGCAGCGGTCCAGGATGGATTTTTCTTTGGCACTTAAGTTCCCTGCGCCTACTAACTGCTCAAACAGGGACAGGATAAATTCTGACTTTTCAATCAGGGGATTTCGGTCATCTCCATAGGCGGAGTCCATATCCAGTGCATTTAAGTGGGTATCCGATGTGGCAGAGATATGGATGACTTCTCCATTTAACGCTTCCACCAGTGAGGTAAACTCAGACTCCGGGTCTAAGATCAGGATATCATCTTCGGTAGACAATGCCAGGTCAACGATTTCTTCTTTTGCCGAGAAACTCTTTCCGGAACCGCTGACACCCAGCCGGAAGGAGTTGCCATTTAGCAGCTTCTTGCGGTCTGCCACCAGCATATTTTTACTGACCGCATTCTGCCCATAGTAGATGCCGCCCGGCTGCATGATCTCCTGTGCATGAAATGGAATCAGCACTGCGGTAGATTCGGTAGTCATAGTCCGTAGTGCATTGATTTTCCGAAGTCCGTAGGGCAGGACGGTTTGGATACCGTCCACTTGCTGCCATTTTAGCACGGCCATCTGGCAGAGGGATTTTCTTGCAGATGAGAGCAGGGTATCTGTATCCGAATCAAGCTGCTCTTTAGTATCTGCCATATGTACCAGCGTAAGAAGCCCGAACATCATCCGCTGGTCTCTGGTCGTCAAATCGTCCAGCATCTCTTTTGTTTCCTTGCGTTGTAATTCCATATCATATGGCACAACAGCAGAAAAGTTATTGTTTGCATTCTGCCTGCGCTGCCAGTTCGTCACATTGGTCTCCACGCCCAGCAGTTTGTTCTGAATCTCTCGCACTGCTTCGTCTGTCGGCACTGGCAGGATATCGATGGACAGCATCAAGTCCCTGCTTAAGCTGCACAGTTCGGACACTGTCTCATCTTTCACGTAATTTGCATAATCCTGCATAAACAATACGCGCCCATATCTTCCGTCTATCTTAAAATAATCCGTGGCAAATTCCATCGTGTTCGGGCAGATCCAATCCTTGAAGCTGTGTCCACGCTTGGCAAATC
>JAQUXP010000038.1 GCA_028692395.1 Lachnospiraceae bacterium | reverse complement strand
AAAAGTTTTAGCAGACACAAAAAAGTAAAAATACACCATGAAAATATGACAAAATGGAAAACCCGCTATCCAGCGTATTTACTGGTCTAGCGGGTATTTTTATGCTTATTTATCTGCAAAAGTCAGGGTATAACACATCCATGCTTTCCTGCAAAGAAGGATTCCCGCAGCTTGAAGCGGCTCCTGAAGGATTTTTCAAAAATGTAGAATAGAAAAACACACTTTTTTCACATTTTCATCACGGTCTATTCATATATTCCCTGTATAGTAATAATTAAGAAATGCGACAAACGCTTTCTTAAAAAAATAATTTTTTTCATACTCAGCCAGTGCTAACCCCCCTCAGCACTGGCCCTTCCTATGTTTAGGGAAGAATTCAGCACCTAAAAAGCACCAGAGTCTCCAAAACTCTGATGCTTTCTTTTTGAGCAGCAGCACCTTACTCTGCCCAGTTTTCTTCTTTGTTGGTTGCATGCTGCTCAATGTCATCCTTAATCCGCTCCATCTTCCGATCCAGTGCAGCACTGGTATCCGCACACTCCTTCAGTTCAGTGGCCAGATGTCCGGCAATCTCACTGTCTATCTCCTTTTTATAGCGCAGCCGGTGCTCCAGACTTGCCCAAAAGTCCATGGCGATCGTACGAAACTGAATCTCAACCTTCACATACCGTTTTTCATTTTGAAGGAAAATCGGCGTTTCCACGATCAGATGAAGGCTTCGATAACCATTTTCTTTTGGATTTTTGATATAATTCTTCTTTTCCAGAAGGCAGATATCATCCTGTTTCAAAAGACATCCGGCCAGCATATAGATATCTGTAATAAAAGGACAGATCACACGGATACCGGCGATATCGTGCATCTCTTTCTCAATTGTCTCTACCTTCATGGGAAGATTTCTGCGGCGCATCTTCTCTGCAATACTCTCCGGGCTTTTCAGCCGGGATTTGATTGTCTCGATGGGATTATAATTCTGCTGCATGGAAAACTCTTCATTCAGTACTTTAAACTTGGTCTCTATCTCCATCATGGCACATCGATAATAGGCCATAATCTGGCGGGTTTCGCTGAATCCACTGATAAAGTTCTTCAACTCCTCATCGGTTACCTCTTCCAGTTTCTTTATTGCTTCATCCTTCATAATATGTTATGTCTCCATCTTTTCCAATAATAACCGTTTTCCTGCTCTCCAAAGAGAAAGTCAGGGCGTCATACGGATTTATTGTATCATTTTGTGACCTCTTTCGCAAGTCAGGATGACGTTTCAACGGACCTTTTGGCTAATTCGAAACCTGGGTTCCATCCACCTCCATGTGATAATTATCTTTTAAAATTAACTTTGAAAGTGGGACAAACTCATATCCTTTTTCCTTCAGTTGGGTAATCATAGCTTCCAACGCCTTGGCAGTGTATTTGGCACCATTGTGGCAGAGAATGATTGCACCATTCTTCAGGCTCTTATGATTACAGACCGTGTCAATGATGCTGTCTACACCATAATCCTTCCAGTCAAGTGAATCCACGGACCACTGTATGGGAAAATAATGATTCTTTATCGCATTTTCTACCACTGCATTGTCATAATCGCCATAGGGCGGCCGAAACAGCTCCATCTCGTATCCGGTCAGCTCCTTTACTTTATTATGTACCCCCATGAGTTCTGCTGTTTTCTCCTCATCAGACAGCTGCGTCATATGTTTGTGATTCTCACTGTGGTTTCCCAGATCATGGCCATCGGCGAGGATTGCCTTCACATCCTCCGGATAGCTCTCCACCCATCCTCCTGTCATAAAAAATGTTACGTGGACACCCTGCGCCTTCAGAATCTCCAGAATCGTCTTCGTGTCCTCATTTCCCCAGGCTGCATCAAAACTTAGTGCAATCTGAGGTTTTTCTGTCTGTACACTGTAGATGGGAAGCTCTCTCTTTCCCACACGGTTACTGGTCACTGCAACAGTTTGCGGCAGATGCATATACGCATCTGCCGCACATCCAAGCACCAGAGCTGCCACCCCCAGAGCTATTATCATTTTTCGAAAGGTAAACTTCGACTTTCCATCATTTTTTTTCATATCATCGCCGCTTACTCTTGTTCGTAACAGTTTATGTCGATGAAAGTGGAAACATTCTCTTCGTTATGCTCTTAATCCTTTAAAAATTTCTCAAGGAATGTAAAGAGTGTTTCCATCTCTTCTTTTGTTCCTATGGTGATGCGAAGGTAATTATCGATCCGGGGCTTTGCAAAATATCTGACATAGATATGCTGCTGACGGAGGGCGTCGAAAATCTCCTTTGCCGGAACAGTTTTGTGAGCCGCAAAGATGAAATTTGACTGAGAATCTTCAAAAACAAATCCCAGGGCATGCAGTCTTTCCTTCGCCCATTCACGAGTTTCTATAATCTTTGCCGTAGTCTTTTTGAAATAGGCATCGTCCTTCACTGCCTCTGCTCCCACCAGAATTGCTGTGCAGTCCATGGTGTAGGAATTGAAGGAGTACTTTACATCATTCAGATAAGAGATCAGCTTTTCATTTCCGATGGCAAAACCGATTCGCATTCCTGCCATAGAGCGAGACTTGGAAAAGGTCTGTACCACCAGCAGATTATCGTATTTTTTCAACAGCGGAAGTGCACTGGCTGCACCAAAATCAATATAAGCTTCATCTACAATCACAACAACATCCGGATTATGTCGGATAATCTCCTCCAGCTTCTCCAAGGGAAGCTCTACACCGGTAGGTGCATTTGGATTCGGAATAATAATTCCGCCATTTGGTGTGTTCTCACTGTAGTATTCCTCCGGTTTTACATGGAAGCTGTCTGTGAGCGGAATCTGGCGATAGGGAATCCGAAAAACATCTGCCCACACGTCATAGAAGGAATACGTAATATCCGGAAACAGTATCGGTGTTTCTGAATTAAAGAAGGTCAAAAATGACATTGCAATCACATCATCTGAACCAACTCCCACAAACACCTGCTTTGTATCTACATGATAATACGCTGCAAGAGCATCAACCAACAGCTTTGCTGTTGTATCCGGGTAAAGACGCATCACATCAACATCCATCTCCTCCAGCAGTTTCTTAACACCCGGTGCCGGTGGATATGGATTCTCATTCGTATTCAATTTTATCATATCCGGCTGATTTGGCTGTTCGCCTGGCACATAAGGCACTACTCGACGAACGTTATTTTCCCATTTTCCCATTTGTCATTTCCTTTCTTATGATCATTCTAATATGAACCTGTACACTTCGCTGTCCTGGAACCATACATTGTTTCTAAACACTGCTTAACATTTTCTTCTCCATGTGGATGGATTCAGCAATATGATCACCGGGAAGATCTCCAGTCTTCCTACCAGCATATCCAGGATCAGAATGATCTTGGAGAACCAGCTATAGGCACCGAAGTTACTCATCGGTCCCACTCCATCCAGACCGGGGCCAATATTATTAATGGTTGCTGCAACTGCTGTAAAATTTGTCTCTAATGAAAATTCATCAAAGCTGATAGCCAGCATTGAAAATACGAACAGCACCATGTAGGTGATGAAGAATACATTGACAGAACGCAGCACTTCATGTTCCAGAGGATGCTTGTCAAATTTAATACACTTAACGCTTCTTGGATGAATCAGTGACGTCATCTCTTTTTTGATGGTTTTCAGCATAATCAGAATTCTGGAAACCTTGATTCCTCCGCCCGTACTTCCTGCACAGGCGCCTATAAACATCAGGAGAATCAGAATGTATTTTGAAAGCTCCGGCCACTGGTTAAAGTCCGTTGTGGAATACCCGGTTGTAGTGATGATACTTCCCACCTGAAATGCTGCATCACGAAGTGCATCACCAATATGAGCATATTGGCTGCAGATATTCCATGTAATCAGCGCTATGGCTGACAGGATAATCAGAAAGTACATCCTTACTTCCTCTGACAGCAGGGCACTCTTATATTTCTTACACAGAATCAGGAAATACGAACTGAAATTCACACCGAACAAAATCATAAAGATTGTAATAATCCACTGCTGCAAGGCAGTATAAGAAGCCACACTGCTATTCAAAATTCCGAAGCCTCCGGTACCTGCCGTACCAAAACTAAGACAAATGGTATCAAACACCGGCATTCCTGCGATAAGCAGACACAGAATCTCCACAAGCGTCAGCGCAATATAGATACGATACAAAAGCTTTGCCGTGTTTCGCACCCGGGGTACAAACTTTCCAACAGCAGGACCCGGACTTTCCGCTTTCATCAGATTCATCATACTTCCGCTTTTCACAGGAAGCAGCATCAATATAAACACCAGCACGCCCATACCACCGATCCAGTGAGAAAAGCTTCGCCAGAACAGACTTGCATGGGTCAGTGCCTCCACATCCGTCAAAATTGAAGATCCTGTTGTTGTAAAACCAGATACAATCTCAAATAATGCATCAATATAGAAGGGAATCTCTCTCGTCAGCACAAAAGGAAGGGCTCCAAACAAAGACATCACAATCCAGGAGAGGGAAACTGTCACCAGTCCCTCTTTCATATAGATCTCACGATCCTTTGGCTGTCTCAGACAGATCAAAAAACCTGCTGCCCCACAGACTGCTGCCATAATCAGATATGCCCATCCTGCTTCTTCTCTGTAGAGCAGTCCAATGAAAGCCGGAAGCAGCATAAGAACACCTTCCACACGAAGCACCCAGCTCAGCACGTATCGAATCATCTTATAATTCATTGCTCATCTGTCTCCTCTTCCTACTTTTCAACCACAATATCATGGATATCCTGCAGGCCACTGTGTGTTGTAACAACAATAACAGAATCTCCCACAGCAAAGTAATCCTGACCACCTGGAATACGAACCTTACCCTTTCGGATAATGCAGGCAACCAAAATGTTCTTCTTCAGGATCAGATCCTCCAGCTTGACATTGGTAATGCTGGATTCGGCACGGATGATAAATTCCAGTGCCTCAACCTTGTCATCCATCAGTTTATACAAAGTCTCAACATTGCAGTCGATGGAGTTTCGCATAGCCCGCACATACTGCAGGATATACTCTGCGGTGATATGCTTTGGATAAATAAGCGAATCGAGATTCAATGCATGAATTACATCATTAAAGTCCAGATGATTGATCTTGGTAATTGTTTTTTTCTTCACTTTTCCTCTTGCATACAGGGAAAGAATAATGTTTTCCTCATCCATGTCAGTACAGGCTACAAAAGCCTCCATATTTTCCAGATGCTCCTCGTTCAGAAGCTCCTGGTCACTTCCATCTCCATGGATAATCATAGCCTTCGGCAGCAGCTGGCTGAGTTCTTCGCAGCGTGCTCTGTTCTTCTCTATGATTTTCACATCAATTCCCATGGTTTCCAGCTGCATGGCAAGATAGTAGGTAATCTCTCCGCCTCCCACAATCAACGCACTTTTGACCTGATTCGTGTGAATACCGATTTTCCGGAAGAAGTCACTGGCAAATCTTTGCGTGGCGATGATAGACAGCGTGTCTCCAGCCTGTACCATATAATTACCATCCGGAATAATAACCTCATCTCCATGCTGCACCACGCAGACCAGAACTTCACACTGCATCCTTGTAGAGATGTCCTTGAGGGCAAATCCGGAAAGATAGGAATTCTCCGGTACTTTAAAACGAAGCATGTCGATACGTCCTTTGGAAAAGCTGTCAATCTCAATTGCTGACGGAAAGCGAAGCAGCCGTGCAATCTCATGGGCAGCAGCAAGCTCCGGGTTGATAATCATGGAAAGTCCAAGTTCTCTTCGTATAAACTCTCTCTCCGTACTGTAAGCAGGGTTACGAACTCTGGCAATTGTATGACAATTGGCAGCCTTTTTCGCAATTACGCAGCATAGAAGGTTCAGCTCATCGCTTTCTGTTACTGCAATCAGAATATCTGTGTGTTCTATATCTGCTTCTGAAAGCGTATTATAAGTTGCACCATTTCCAAACACACCCATGACATCATACATGTTCGCTATATAGCGAAGTCGGTCATAATTGTTATCAATAATCGTAACATTATTGTCCTCTTTGCTTAACTGTGCCGTCAGGGCAACTCCAACTTTACCACAGCCTACAATGATAATCTGCATTTCTTCTCCTTCTCAGATCGGCCTGTTCTAAACAGCTGTCTATCCTGTATGGACGATTTTATCGCTATAGATATCCGCATTATAGCACTTCTCTATCTAAAAAGGAACACCTTGCTGCTTTAATTAAATTTTGTATGAACTTTGCCTGTTTTACTCGATTTTTCGACTTTTTTCTTGTCTAAAATGATCGGAGGTTTTCCTATGAATAGCCAGAAATTCGAGAATCTTTTAAATCTGTCTCTGGACAGCACCCCGGAGGAACGCCGTCGTTCCCCCTCTCTTTCCCTGGGATACGATTTTACAAAATCCAGCTGGGAAGTTATCGTAAGATATCAGGGCACACTTTCCTTTCCCGAGGAATGGGGGATTCAGATTACCGAGCTTTTGGGAAACTATGCTGTTCTGATTGTTCCTTCCGAACGCATGGAAGCTCTCGCTTCCTTTCCCCAGATTACCTATGTTGAAAAACCAAAACGTCTTTTTTTTGCGGCCTACGAGGGACGTCTTGCCTCCTGCATCACCCAGCTGCAGCAGCGTCCCGTCTCTACTTCTCCCGGTGCAGATACTTCGCTGTATGGAAGGGGAATACTGGTTGCCTGTATTGACTCCGGGGTAGACTACACACATCCGGACTTTCGTAATGCAGACGGTACCACACGGCTTGTCAGCTACTGGGATCAGACACTTTCCACCGGAGAGCCCCCCAAAGGATATCATATCGGAACCGAATTCACAGCAAGCATGCTCAATCAGCTTCTGAACAGCGGTTCCGCTTCCCTGCCCCCCTCTGTCCTTCGCCCCACGCCGGACAGCAGCGGTCACGGAACTGCCGTTCTTGGGATCGCAGCGGGAAATGGTCGTGCCAGTGATGGAGTTTACCGGGGCGTTGCCTCTGAGAGCATGCTCATCGCAGTAAAGCTTGGGACTCCCACTTCCACTGATTTTCCACGCACCACACAGTTGATGCAGGCCCTGGATTATGTAGTGCGTTATGCGGTATCCCAAACGCTTCCTCTGGCAGTCAATTTAAGCTTTGGCAACAACTATGGCTCCCACAGTGGTGATTCCCTGCTGGAAACTTATATTAATACCCTGGCAAATTATGGGCAGAACGTCATCAGTATCGGTTCCGGAAATGAAGGCAGCTCGGGTCTGCATGCCAGCGGCAGCCTCACCGAAGGCACACAGATCCAGGAATTCGCTGTGGGTTCTTATCAGACTTCCCTGAATATCCAGCTTTGGAAATCTTATCCGGATGATTTTGATATCTATCTGCGCAGCCCCGGTGGCACTTCCATCGGACCGATTCGCCCCCTGGGGGGCACCCAGCGTCTTCGACTCAGTGATACAGAGCTTCTGATCTACTATGGCTTCCCCTCTCCCTATGCCGCCTCTCAGGAAATCTACTTCGATTTTCTTCCTTCTGTGGGCTCCAGCTATCTGGCAAGCGGACTGTGGCAGTTTCGTCTGGTACCCCGCCGTATTACAGACGGAGGCTATCATCTGTGGATGCCCGGAGGCGCAAGTCTCGGAGCGGATACCCGGTTTTTGACTCCCTCTGTGGAAACTACCCTTACTATCCCCTCCACGGCATTTCTCGCCCTTACGGTAGGCGCTTACGACTCCCGTACAGACACCTATGCAGATTTTTCCGGTCGGGGATTCACCAGGATTCTACGTACCGTCAAACCGGATCTTGTAGCTCCCGGTGTTGCCATCACCGCCCCCCGGGCAGGAAAACAGCTTTCCAATTCCCAGACCGATCACACCGCTGGATTCTACGGCTCATTTACCGGTACTTCCTTCGCTGCCCCCTTTGTCACCGGCAGTGCGGCACTGCTGATGGAGTGGGGGATTCTTCGGGGAAATGACCCGTATCTCTATGGGGAGAAGGTGAAGGCTTACTTAAGAAAAGGGGCGAGGCAGCTGCCGGGAATGGAAACACCGAATCCTAGGACTGGGTGGGGTGCGTTGTGTGTGAGGGATAGTCTGCCTTTATGAAACACAAGGGTGGAGTCTGCCTATTTTTGATGATTGTATGTTTAAAGGTCTAATGAAAATAATGTACAGCATGATGGGAACTAGGATTTTAGTTGGAATACAAATTGAAAGTAAAAAATAAGAAAAGATTTGACAAAATATAGCTTTATGATAAAATAAATTAAACGGTCATTTTAATTCAAAAAAGAAAGGGAAATAATGAAGATGGAGAAAGTACAACAATTGATTAATGATTTCTATTTATTATTAAAAAAAAGTGGTAAAAAAGGTAGAACACCAGATACATATAGGAAAAAAGTAGAGATTTTTTTTGAATATTTAATTACAAATAAAAAAATTAATGATGAAAATTATAAAGATTGTTTGAAGGGATTGGAAAAAGGAGAGTTTTTAGAAAGCATAACCTACTATGTTCAGCAGGGAAATATCAAATATAAAGCAACGGTTGATGGGTATTTTGCAGCACTTACAGTTTTTTTTGGTTTTATTCAAAATGAGTATGGCTTGGATAATGTTCGATTTTCTCAAAATACAGAAAACCGACTGTTAAAGGAGGCATATGCAAAAAGAATTAAAGAGCTAAATTTAAAATCTAAAGAAACAACACAGCCAATCGATGATGAACAATATGTAACCCTTGTTAAGTTATGTGATGAAAAAATTGACAAGGTTACTGATGAGGATTTGATCAAAAAGGGATATAATAGCCAATATTCCTACTACATTTCAGCATTAGCGACAAAGCTGGTATTATTTTCCGGAATAAAAAATAATGTTATATTTAATTTGAAATTAGGTTGTTATGACGAAGAATTGAATAAAATATGTATTAATGGATTTAGTATTCATCTACCTGCTGACTTTGCAATGCAAATGAAAAGATTTAAAAATATAAGACAAAGGATTTTGGAGAAAGAGGAGGAAGATGGGGAAGATTCCTTATTATTTATTAACCTCAATAAGGATAATAGAAAATTGGATAATGCCAAAATGTTCAAAATATTAAAAGATGTAATAGGGACAAATAAAGCCGTTGCAGTTGCCAAGTATAGTATTTTGAAAATGATTGAGTATGGTATACCGGAAAATATTATTAGAAAGTTTACAGGATATTCAGATGATGTGTATGGACATTGTCAGGAAATGACAGACGAATTGCGTGTGGGGAATAGTTTGAATGAAAAAAATAGAGTATTGGAATCGGGTCTTCTTAGAATTGGAATTTTTGATGAAGATAGGATGGCAGAAAATTATTTTGATTAGAATTAAATCTATAAAAAATTTCCAAGGAAGGATATATGATGAAAGATAACAAAATTCAAATAAGAAATAGTACAACAGATTTTCTTGTTTTTACAAAACAGGCAGGGGAGGAAGGAATTGAAGTTCGAGTGCATGATGAAAATGTTTGGCTAACACAGAAATCTATGGCACAACTGTTTGATTGTTCCACAGATAATATTGGCCTTCATTTAAAAAACATTTTCAAAGAAGGAGAACTTGATAAAGAAGCAGTTACCGAGAAATCCTCGGCAACTGCTTCTGATGGAAAAAATTATCCTACAATGTTTTATAACTTGGATGCTATAATTTCGGTAGGATATAGAGTGAATTCTGTTCGTGCAACGCAGTTTAGGCAATGGGCTACTAAAATTTTAAAGACATTTACTATTCAGGGATATGTTCTTGATAAAAAAAGATTAGAGAATGGACAGATTTTTGATGAAGAATATTTTGAACATTTGCTTGATGAAATTAGAGAAATACGGGCGAGTGAGAGAAAATTCTATCAAAAAATCACAGATATTTATATGACTGCAGTTGATTATTCAATAGCTGCATTTGAGACCAAAGATTTTTTCGCGAAGGTTCAGAATAAATTGCATTATGCGATCCATAAGCACACAGCGGCAGAAGTTATTGTGGAAAGAGCTAATCATGAAAAAGAACATATGGGATTAACAACGTGGAAGAATGCGCCAGAAGGAAAAATTGTAAAGGCAGATGTAAGCATAGCAAAAAATTATTTATCAAAAGAAGAAATACAGGATTTGAACCAGTTTGTTTCTATGTATTTGGATTATGCGGAACGTCAGGCAAGACGAAGAATTCCAATGACAATGGAAGATTGGGCTAATAGATTGGATGTTTTCCTGGAATTGAATGAAGAAGAAATACTTCAGGACAAAGGGAAAGTTACTGCTAAAATTGCAAAGAAATTTGCTGAGAGTGAATTTGAAAAATACCGTGTGATTCAAGATCAGCTGTATGAGAGTGACTTTGATAAATTACTAAATGATACCTTGTAGTAAAAAAGATGTTACCAATGGTAGTGTAATAAAAGAAAAATATGTATCAATAATAAAGATAGCATCACACAGTAGTAAATTTGTAGCAATAGTTTAACACAAGCCCAACGTAGTTATGGGAAAAACCCCGATTTTGACCTCAAAAAAAGTTCAAAAATCTTGTAACAATAACTTGACACAAGCGGGGTGGGGTGCGTTGTGCGTGCGGGATTCATTGCCAGCTCCAGTTTAAAAGCGAATATTGATGAGTACATATGTATTACTGATATAGCAGCTGCAAAAGGAGGGAATTCCAGAGCGGCTGATGTTGTAAAGAATTGGCTAAGAAATCGTTTGACGCTGGAATTTTTGGGGACATGGGAACAGATTTATAATCCTGATTTTAAATGAGGCCGAGAAAGTGAAATTACAAATTAAAGAGTAGAAATAGAAAGATAATTTATTTAGGAGAAATCAATGTCAAAAATCATAATAAGAGAAGAGAAAAAAGAAGACTACAAAGCAACAGAACTGATGACGATGCGTGCTTTCTGGAACGAGCATTTTCCAGGATGTAATGAGCATTATCTTGTTCATGTGTTACGAGAATCAGAGGATTATTTACCTAAGCTTAGCAGAGTCGCAGAACTTGATGGAAAGATCGTAGGTACTATTTTTTATACAAAGGCATGGATCGTGAATGACAATCAGAAACATGAAATTGTTACTTTTGGACCTCTTTGTGTGGAACCAACTGCTCAGGGATTAGGCGTTGGCGGGAAACTTTTACATGAAACCTTTAAACTTGTAAAAGAAGCTGGATATCCGGGAATATGCATTTTTGGAGAACCGGAATACTATCCAAAACATGGATTTAAAACGTGTGATCATTTTGGAATAACAGATGAAGAGGGCAATAACTTCGATGCATTTATGGGATACGAAGTTGTTGAAAGTGGTTTTAAGAATATTACCGGAAAATTTATGGAATCCAAGGTTTTTAAAAAGTGTGACGATGAAAAGGCCATTGCAGAATATGAGAAACAATTTCCAAAGTATGTAAAACTTAAGATCCCTTCACAGTGGCTTCATAAACAAAAAATCGGAAAAGTTATAGCAGTGGATGAAGAACGCTATATCATTCAATACTGGGAAATACAATTACCAGCTAGATTAAAAAAAGATTTTGACGGAAGCAAACCCCAAAAAGGAGATATCGTTACTTTTGATCCTAACTTTAATGGGGATAGTCTGATCAGAATGGTCGAAATCCCAGGCGGGATGGGGCGCTATGTGTAAAGGATATTCTGCCGATCTAAAGTCTCAGACCCTCAAAGCCTAAGGGGAATGAATCAGTTTTATTTTTTGTGTTTTAGTTGTTGCTCCAGTAACTTGATTTCCCTATCCATCTTCCGCAGCCTGCGTTTTTTGTAAAATACGATTGCAATATTGACGAGTAAAAGCAGAATCATCAGGGCAGTGGATCGCTGCCATAGGTAAAGTGCGCAATATCTGTACTTGGCTATTACGAGAAATACCACGAATAGCACAGCAGACCAGATTTCATAGATCTTTATGATGATTTGTAACCAATTGTTTTTCATGGATACCTCCCTATAAAACTTCCCACCCCGCCCCGATGACGGCTGTATTTTCAGAGATTTTTCGCACAATACCTTCCAGTGCTACGTTTTTTGCCTTGCCATAGGAAATGTAATCTGCAAAAATCTCCACTTTTTCCCCGACGATGTCCCCACTTTCCAGATTTTGCAGGCACAATGTCTTCCAGGCGCTGCCGCTTACCAGCGTTGCACGTACCTCCATCTCTACCGCTTCCATGCATGTAATAGAAATACGGTAGCGTTTTTCCTCTTCCTCCCGCTCAAATATCGGGTGGATGTGGATAGCCAGCGGGCGCAGCAGTAAATTTGACAAGATCAAAATGGCAGTGGCGGTGGCAGAAAACGCATATTTCCCTGTGCTGGCCAATACGCCGATGGCTGCCGTACACCACAGAGTTGCCGCTGTGTTGATGCCCCGTACCGTGGGGCCATTCTTAAAAATAACGCCGCTGCACAGAAATCCGACCCCCGTAACGATGCTGCTGGCCATCCGAAAAATCTCAGCGGACCCATAAAGCATGGGAAACAAGGTAAAAAAACTGGTTCCCATGCAGATTAGTACATTGATGCGAATGCCTGCCTGATGCCCCGTCAGCTGCCGTTCCAGCCCGATGGAAAAGCCAAGTAACAGTGACACCACAATGCGGCAAATGTATTCCATGTATCCCATATTTTTTACTCCTTTCCGTAAGTTCCTGTACAGTATAAAAGAATCACAAGAGAAATCCTATGGCCAAACCCTTGCGATTTTCTTGCGATTGGGCAAGAAAAAGCAGGTTGAAAGTTTTGCCCTTCAGCCTGCTCGACCCGCTGTTTTTATTCTATAAGTTTTTCCTGACTCTCAGCGCTGTATCCGGGTAATTAGTAATTATCGCTTCGAGTTCATTTTCCATAAACAGGTGCATATCTGACTCTTCATTTACTGTCCAGACACGCACCTTTAATCCACTTTTCTGATAGCGCATCATAAAATCCGACATTTTCAGATGGTAAACTGCAGGATGTAATCCACCAACACTGGCACTTTTCGCATAGTTTTCCACATCCAGTATGATGTCACTGTAAAGATATGCCGTCTGGGCTGTGGAATCCAGCATATGAACCTTCTGGATGCTGTAATGGTTGAAGGAAGAATAGATCACCCGATCCTCCATGCCGGTTTCCCGCACAATCTTCATCGTCTTTTCTTCAATCTTGGGATACCATATGATTCCGGTTTTCAGCTCAATATTAACCTCCATACGTCCGGGCTTTACCATCTCCAGCACTTCCTTCAAAAGCGGAATCCGGACTCCTTTGTACTCCTCCATCTGATTATGGAATGACAGTTTTCTCAATTCTTCCAGGGTAAAATCTCTTACAAAACCTTTTCCGGTACTGGTACGGTCAATGGTTTCATCGTGAAGTACAACCACCTCTCCGTCTTTTGTCAGCTGAACATCCAGTTCAATGCCATCTGCCCCCTGCTCCATGGCAAGTGCAAAGGATGGCAGTGTATTCTCTGGTGCGTATGCGCTGGCTCCTCTGTGTGCGAATACTTTTGTCATTTTCTTTCCTCTTTTCCTTGAACATCTTCGAAAAAAATTGCATCTTTCTGTTATCTGCAGTCCTCCTGACCAAAAATCCCGCCCACTGCAAATGCATGATTCATAGGACCGCTTCCTTTTCCCAGATCGAGCATAGCTCCAAGCGCTCCGGATATATAATCCTTGGCCCTCTGTATAGAGTCTGCCAGTGGATAGCCCTTTGCCAGATTCGCCGCTATGGCACTGGAAAGGGTACATCCGGTTCCATGGGTATTGGGGTTTTGAATCCGTTTTCCTGCAAACCACTGATATTGCCCACTGCTGTACAAAAGATCATTGGCGTCATTTACCTGATGACCGCCCTTGCAGAGCACAGCGCAATGATAGGCATCTCCAACCTTCCTGGCTGCTTTCATCATCTCTTCCTCTGTCTGAATGCTCATCCCGGACAGCACCTCTGTTTCCGGAATATTAGGGGTCAGAAGCGTCGCCAGCGGAAAGAGCTTTTCCTTCATGGTTTCCACTGCTTCCTCCCCGCTTAATCTTGCCCCACTGGTGGCCACCATAACCGGATCTACCACAATATTCCCTGCATGATATGCCGTAAGCTTTTCTGCAATCACAGAGATCAGTTCGCCGGAGGAAACCATGCCAATCTTCACGGCATCCGGGTAAATGTCCTGAAAAACACAATCCAGCTGATCTGCAAGAAAGGAAGCCGTTACCTCCATCACACTTTTCACACCAGTGGTGTTCTGTGCCGTCAGTGCTGTAATCGCACTCATCCCATAGACACCATTTACCGTCATTGTTTTAAGATCTGCCTGAATACCAGCGCCTCCACTGGAATCACTTCCGGCAATTGTTAATACTGTTCTCATCTTTCTTCACTCCTTACACATATTTCACTGTGACTGTTCCGTACCTGACCGGTTACATTTCACTCATATTCTTATCTTCTATTAGCTGCCCAGGCCAGCTCCAATGCTTCATACCACTGACGGGTCTTAGCCGAATCCTTACTGTTCACATAGACGGTCTGCTCTGGCAGCGTGATCTTCAAAACAGGTTCATAGCCCTTAAACAAGAACATCATACATTTTCCTGTCTCTTTGCCTCGGAAATGTCCAAAGCTGCACTTATCTGTAGAAGCACCATTGGTCCGAACAAAGCGTTCATCCGGCAGTCCCGCTATCAATTCCACAGCTTCTATATCCCGTGTATCAAAGCTGCAGGAATATCCCGCTGCCGCTGTCTCGGCTTTTGTTCCCTCCATGGTAAATGTTACCTCCGCATTTTGCAGCTGCAGCATAAGCCCTGAAATCCATACTAACACTCCCACCGTCAATACCATCAGTGCTCCCGTGATAATCCTTGCCGATCTGTGGGCCATATTGAAGGAATAGTTCATGCTGTTCAGACGATCCTGCACCAGAAGCTTAGGATCATGGGGGTTGCTGTACCAGCCGTGCTGCCAGTACTCATCGTCATCCACCTCAATGGTCTCCGCATTCTGATAAAGGAGTTTTCTCTTTCGCTCCGCCAAGGGCAAAAGCGGCAAAATCAGCAGTACTGCAGCCATACACTGCAAAAATGCATAAACCATGTAAGCTTCTGTATTTACCCAGTTATTGCCCGCCAGCTGAACCGCCATATAGATCCAGGCAATACTGTTCATCCCGGCAGCTGCTAAAAATCCCAGGGACCATGCTCGCTTTACTGCCCTGTTCACCGCAAGATTTACCTCTGAGCTGCGACTGTACACGACATTTCGCCTGTCTACAATCCACAGATGCAGTACCAGAAACAGCACCCCATCGAACAGAGTAACAACCAGAAGAATCCATCCCACATTGTCTGCCATCCTCCAGTGAAAAGTCTGCATAAGCCAGATACCTGCGCATAAGGTAACCAGCAGGAAGAGCAGATGCCACCGCCAGCTAAGTGCCATATGTCCGGATTCCTTACTAAGATTTGTGTCAATGTAGACGCTGTGTCTGGAAGGTTCATGGATCCAGCCCTTCTCCAGCTTTAGCCGATACATCTCCCGATGAGGAATCTGAATCAAAACATAGACTGCTGCTGTGTAAAGAAAGACCCAGATAACCCAGATCAGTAGAACCAGAAACATCTCCATTCCCGCAAAGGTTGCCAGGGAAATCAACCCAGCCAAAATCAGACTGCACCAGAAAAAGATCTTCCAGCGTTTATGGTTTTTTCTGCATATTTTCTGCACGCAGGCCTGATTCATGGCATCCTCCGGAATATGCACACCGAATACCATCCCTTCCCGATATTTTTCATTTTTCCCATAAACGATCTGACACAACAGCAGAACACCGAAATCCGTAAAGAATATAATAGCTGCCAACATGATGTCCATACACTTATACCTCCATCTGACCAGGATTCATCCCGGAAAAAAGTTCCTCACACAGGCTTAAAAACTCCTGCTTTGCCATTCCTTTGATACTCGCTTCTGCGGAAAGCAGCTCCAGCTCCGACTCCAGCTTTTCCCGAAATACAATATCCGCCTTCTGTTCCCGGCTGACAGCTGCGCCTTTTCTGCGATCAATCTCTATAAAACCCTCTGCTTTCAAAATCTGATAGGTTTTATTCACCGTCATGGTATTCACCCCGGCATCCTGTGCCAGCTGTCTGACAGTAGGTAAACTCTCCCCTGCTTTCAGCATTCCTTTTCCGATTCCCATAACAATCTGATTCCGCAGCTGCACATAAATTGGTGTGCTGCTATTCATATCCAGAGTAATAATCATTATCTCACCTCCCTGCGCGTACTTATGTGCCCTGTAAATGCTTTTGCCTTATCGTTTTTCATGTTTGTATTACTTATTGTAATACATATAATACTTATTGTCAATATTCTCTCTCATAATATTTTTCCATAATAATCCCTCCTCATCACAAACAGGGGACTGGTGCACTTCCAGGTCAGCAAGCCAGTGGTTTGCGGACCTGGAAGTGCACCAGTCCCCTGTAAAAATTTTTCGATGTCCCTCTGCCTCTGTCTAGGCTTCTTTTTTCCCATATCTCAGAGGTATCGATATCTTCTTATTAAAAAATTCGATGATTGGGCCCATGAAAAATGCAGTGACCAGTGTTCCCACTCCTACCACCGCACCCAGGAAAAATCCAATCAGGGTACAGATCAGATCGGATCCGATTCTGCAGTAACGGAACTTCCAGTTTGTCTTTTCATTTAGGATCAGTGCCACTGCATCATAAGTTGACACACCCAGATCAGCGGTAAAGTACAGGGATGCACCCAGGCAGAGCACAACCAGTCCGATCACCAGTGCAGCAATTCTCACTGCCAGATTCGGATTCGGAATCCAGCTGTCCAGCACCCAGGATGAAAACTGTACCACATATCCCAGGAAGAAAATATTGATGACGGTTCCAAGACCAATCTTCTTTTTGTCCAGAAAGAAAATCGCAATCAGCATAATCAGGTTCAATACCATATAAAATGTTCCAAAATGCTCCAGGCCCACTGTTTTCCCACAAACACCATGGGCAAACACTTGAAAAGGATCCATGCCAAATACTGAAAAATTAAATAACCCCACACATAATCCGCTGGTTAGTACACCAACAATCGTCATAATAATTCTCTTTTTCATCTCACTCATCGTTCTTCCTCACCTCTAATATCCCTTATTCATTGTCATACGTAACCTACTGACCGCACGGACGCAACTATATAGAAGTCTATCATAAACCGCCTGTGAGTGCCATCGTTATAATGTTCAAGATTCACACAACTTTTTTGTCAATATGCTATGTCTTTGCGTTTCCGTGGATTTACTGGATCCCCATAACTGTTGCGGGGACATTTTTTAATATTTATCTGCTATACAAATTTCGCACTATGTGATATATTCTAAACTTCATACATCATGGCAGAGTCATTTTCGACACAGAACTTCCCCTTCAGATTCCACAGGAATATATCCTGATTCCCCTTGACATTTACAAAGAGAACATGCAAAATAAACCTATAAAGAGCAGGCAGGAGGCATGGCTATCCTTTTTGACTTTTGATGAACCAGAGAGGATTATAGAGATCATTCAGAAATATCCAGATTTCAAGGAGATGTACGATGAGATCTTTTGGATATGTCAGAATACAGAGAGGGTGATGGAGATGTTTTCAAAAGAATTGTTGGAAATGGATCGTAACACAGTGCAGTATATGATCGAAGAACAACAAGCGGAACTCGATCAAAGAGCCAAGCAACTCAACCAAAAAGAGGAACAGCTCAACCAAAAGGATGAACAGCTCAATCAAAAGGATGATGAGATTGCAAAGCTGAAGAAGGAGCTTGCAAAATTGAAACAAGTATAGAATGTTACCAATTGTTCAGCATGCAATGTCACTCGCACATCGTAAACTAAATAACTACCCAGTTCCCATATGCTTTATATTATTCTTAAAGGAGCACTTCTTATAAACAGCTAAGAAGTGCTCCCTCTTTTACTACTGAATCCATGTTTCTATGGCTTAATCCTAATAATATGATTGATTTGAATATGAATTAAAAGAATTACTCTCCTCAGATACTACCCTCTCTGTCTATGACCTGATTGTCCAAAAAAGTAAAATAATCATACAAAAAACCAGTTGACAATATTCATCTACAGTTGTAGTATGTAAGTAGATACTACAACTGTAGATACATTAGAAAGAAACCATGATTTTAAGGAGGTTGAACATGGAAAAGTATAAACGATTACCGGATTCAGAATTAGACATTATGCTCATCTTGTGGAATGGTCACCCAGACATGAGCAGGCTGGAAGTACAGACAGTGATCCGTCGTAAAAAGCCGCTGGCCGCAACCACTGTCCAGACGCTGCTGACGCGTCTGGAAAAGAAAAAGTTTGTCTCCTGCCGAAAAGACGGGCAAACCAATCGATACACTCCACTTATTAGCAGAGAGGCTTACCAGCACGCAGAAAGCAAAAGCACCCTGGAACGGCTGTACGGAAATTCTCTGGAGAATTTTATTGCGGCATTGTATACCGGAAAAACACTGACTTCGGAGAAGAAAAATGAGTTAGATGAATTTATTCAGACCTTGGAATCTAAGGAGGAATAGCGTATGAAGAACCTTGTAGTAAGCATTTTGAGAGCAAATGTTCTTGCTGCAGTATTTGTCATTCTGGTTCTGATGATCGGTATGTTTGTGAAGAAGAGATACTCTTCCCGATGGCGCTATGTCATGTGGCTGGTGGTTGGCATCTTCTTACTCTTTCCGCTGCCGCTGTTTTCCAGATATGCACCCTTCCAGATCGTGATTCATCCGGGCGTCCAGACAGAATCCGGGTATGCATCTGACTTTTCCACAGACACTCCCAAGCCGGACACTGATCAGAATCCAGGAATCCCTGTTTCCGTCAGCACTGCTGGACTAATTTCCCAACAGGGTACCCCTGTTTCACCCAGCGATGGTCAAAAAAGCGTAACTGCCCCTGCTATGGATAAGATGCTGCATCTGTTTCTCTTCCTCTGGATAATTGGGATATTATTTTTTGGCTTTTGGCGTCTTCTTTTCTATGTGATTGCCAAAAGAGATCTTCGAAGATGGGCGAGTCCCTATGAAGAAGAATCCGTTCTTTCTCTTTATCTGGACTGCTGTGAAAAAGAACAGATTGACTCGATCCCTGCGCTGATGTTAAGCACAAAGCTGCGCAGTCCGATTCTCACCGGAATAAAGAATACCCGGCTGTATCTTCCGGAAACCTCGTATTCCGAAGAAGAGCTGACACTGATCTTCCACCATGAGCTTACGCATTACCGACACAGAGATCTCTGGTATAAAGTATTCTTAATTGTTGTGAATACCATATACTGGTTCAATCCCTGTCTGTATCTGGTAAGATACGAAGCGCAAAAGGATATCGAATTCCTTTGTGACCGTGCTGTGGTTGCGCATTGTACCACTGCTGAATGTGCCTCCTATGGCAGACTGCTGCTCAAGACCGCTTCCGGAAATGGTTTTATCGGCTGCGCCTCCACCAGCTTGAATGATGGAACAGCCACCTTAAAAGAAAGGATCGTATTCATTATGAGAAAAGAGAAGATGAAATATGGACTTCTCCCAGCCATGCTGTGTATGATTGCTTTACTTTCTACGAACTTCCTGTTAGGATGCTCAGTTTCTGTGGAAGAGAATAAAGGTTCTCAGACCGCAACAGCTTCAACCGCAAAAGAAAAAACGCCTTCAGCTACCACAAAACCAACTGTTACTCCCTCCACCACCTCAGGCAGCTCGGCAGACACTGCAAAACCAGACAACACAGCCACACCTTCCGCCGACCCTGCAACGCAGCCTACAAGTACACCGACCCCGGCGCCCACCACACAGGCCGCGGATACCTCTTCCGGGGAACAGGGAGTTGTAAGTAATACACCGATACATGATGGGGTATATAAGGATCTCCGATCTTTGGCCGATAATTATGGGAATACAACAGTCGTGTATTATAAGCACCTCTACATCTACAATGTTACACCAACTTCCTTTGAATTTGAAATTTATGAACAAAATAGTCAGTAAGACAAGAAAAATCTGATTTTTAAACGTCATACTGCTGTCTACACTGGTGACGGAACAACCGCTGTTTATTATGGAAATGAATACACCTTGACTTTTTATCTGAAATCTGATAGGAAATCCCCATCTGCAGTAACAGGTGTTACAATCACTGGATTTGATACCGTAGATGGTGTTGAATTTTACAATCATCTAATTCCAGGGCACGAATCAATGTGATGTTATAAGGGCAAACCTTTCATCTGGTCATCGGGCAGGCGGGAGTGGTGAACTCCCGTCTCCCTAAAATCACGCATTTATTTCTTTTATTATTGAGCCCTTCACAATCTGTCTTGAAGGAAGAATGACCGCCATGACTGCAATAATTATATTTAAAAAAACAATAAGCAAAACTAAGATTATGTTAAGTTGTTGTATTGTACTAACATACAAATAAACATGTTTCATCATATATGTCAAAATATGATTTACTATTGCATAAATTCCTAACATAACACCGGATCCTACGCATCCATATATGATACCTTCCCTAACCATCATTTTATAAAATTGTTTATCCGTAATACCCATAGCTCTCATAATACCGAATTCCCGTTTTCTTTCTAAGATAAGATAACTCATACTATTAATAATATGAAGGATGCTTATTATCAAAATTATTGCTGCAATGCCGTAAAATAAAACTAATTTCTGTTGTAAATATAATTCTTGCATTCTTACTTCAGCAGAATAATCTTTCACAATACAATCCGGAATTCCATTTACTAAAGCATGTAGCGAATTAAGCATTTTTGTACTGTCTGCATCCGCAGAATTAACAATATTAACCATATTGTATTGATCAATCTCAAAATTATTCCTCATCTGTTCATTTGTCATAATGACATCCAGACCTTCATTCCCTATAAAGCGATCATTTTGAGCCATTACACGATTTACAACAGCAGACACTACAAACTCTTTTTCCACATATTGATCTTCATTTTGATCGAATCGCAACACTTCAGCAGGTACGTTCAAATTAGCGGGAACTTTAATTTTTATGGTATCCCCTACTTTAATATGAAGTCCATCTGAATTATTTTGTGAGTCGATTAGCGTTTTTAGTATCACAGTGTTATCATTGTTCATGCTTTCCGGGTTGATAGTTCCTTCTATTTTATAATCTTCAAGATCATTCAGCATCTCATCATCATAACCATAAATATCTGTTTTAATTTTATATTGTGAATCTGTTTCAACGCAAATCCCATTAAATCTTGACATTATATCTGCTGTTTGTTTCCAAGTTGGATCATTGGCAATCTCCGGGAAAAACTCTTTCCATTCAAGTTTTTCCTTAGTAATTGGTATTTCACCAAAAAAATACTTCGTAGGATGAATCTCTTTTATTCCATCAACATACTTCATCCGATTATAAATATCTTGCGGAATCCCTTCTTTGAACCCAGAATTACTTATATATATCTGGCAATCTGAATGCAGTCCATCATCTGATTTTAATGTTAACAGGTTGTTTAACTTTGTATTTTGAATTACAAAAGAAGTTCCCAGGAAAAGAATTCCACCTAACGACAGAGAAAAAATAATTCCAAAAAATACACCCTTTCTGCTAAGTGTAAATTTTCTTGTCAGAATACCATACAAGCGACTATGCTTTAGACTATATATTTTTCCGACTTCAACTGCCGTCTTCTTTGTCTGTTTCTCCAACATTTGAATAATTGTCGCCTTTTTAATTCTCCTTATAATCATCACAGATACAAACAAAAGTAATATTGACAGAAAGCAAAATGCAACCTTCATTGAACCTTTATCTATGGAAAAATGCTGCATTAAATTTTCACCTGTGGAGTTTATAGCAATATGAGATTGAGCATCACCTACATGTGTCTGTTTAAAGATTGCTCCATCTCCTACAAAAAGTTGTCCGGCCTTTGCGTAAATGTATTTTGCAACTCCCCCACCAAGTAGACACCCAATCGGAAAACCTCCGATAAAAAGCAGCAGCAATTCTGTCAAAAGAGTCTGAAAGATCTTATTATTACCGATTCCTAATGTCTCCATAATTCCAAATTGAGACATTCTTTTTAAAACTGATATGTTAAAAATGCTATATATTATAAATACACTAAATATGCATAGAATAATTGTGATGATATTTGATGTAAGTTTAAACTCATACCGTAAAGTCAATAAAATCGATGTGAAATTGGATTCCGGCTCTTTCATAATCCAGACCAAGCGATTAATCAACTGTGAAAAATTGCCTGCAAATAAACATTCAATCAATTCTGTGTTCCCCTGCAGTTCCTTCTCTGATAAATTATAATCCTGCATAAATGCACTAACTTCTTTAAACAAATTCTTTTTTTCATCAAATTTCACATATAAATATGTTTTATCAACTTCGCCAGCGAATTTATCGCTTACAAAACAAATCATATTATCTGAGTATGTTGCTGTAGCATCTGACATAATAGCACTCAGAATATACTGTTTTCCTCCTAAAATTACTTTATCCCCAATATCCCCTTCTATATTTAGATTTCTCATAGTAAATTGGTCTAATGCAATTTCCTCTGTTTTCTTTGGATAAGCACCTTGTAAAACAGTTCTCCCTGACATATCAATGTACTCCTTATCTCCATAAATAAAAAGCACTTCTGCCGGATCCTCTATCGCACCCTTTACCGTATACTTTCCTAATTTTTCTATTGTATACTGTTCGCTTACCAGTTTATTTTCTATTTTTTCAATAATCTCTGGTTTCACATATAAATGGTAATGATAATCTCCATATAAAGCCCGCTGATTTTCCAAATTGCTTTGTTCACCACTATACACAAGCGTACTAATACATATTGTTAGTGCAACTGCAATTATAATACTGAAAAATATTGATAATGCCTGTTCCTTGTAATATTTTATTGATTGCCATGCCAGTCTAAAAACAGATTTCATACTAATTACCCCCTCTCCACAATTTTACCATCTTCTATGCGAATCAATCTGTCACAAGTCTGTGCAATGGCAGCATTATGCGTAACCATAATAATGGTTTGATGAAATTTTTTATTACTTTCTTTTAATAATCCCATCACTTCCAATGTTGTTTTTGTATCCAAATTCCCTGTCGGTTCATCAGCCAAAATAATTGCGGGCTTATTTGCCAATGCTCTAGCAATCGCCACTCGCTGTTGTTGCCCACCTGATAATTCCCCAGGATACTTTTTCCGTTTTTCCCATAGTCCCAGGTCTTTCAATAACGAACTAATATATGGATGATCAATTTTTTTTACACTGTCAAAAGTTACCGGTAATGCTACATTATCATATACTGTTAGCATTGGCATAAGACTGTAATTTTGGAATACAAATCCTATATTTCTTCTCCGAAATATAGTCAGTTCATTCTTTTTCAGTGTTGAGATATCTCTATTTCTAATTACAATTTTCCCGTTAGTAGGGACGTCTAAACCCCCAATTAAATTGAGTAGAGTACTTTTTCCAGAGCCTGATTGTCCAATAATTGCAACAAATTCACCTTGATCTACTGAAAAATCCAGTCCTCCCAACGCATCTACAGCATTTTCGCCCGTTCCATAAACTTTTTCAAGTTTTTCAATTTTTAATATTTCCATACTGTTAGTCCCCTTTACAATGTTTTATACAATTATAATGGTCAAATCTTACGGAGTTACTAACATTCTTATTTTATTCCTTACAATTTAGTAAGAAAACAGAAAAACAGCTCCCTACCCCTTTCGTTGACTCTACAGTAATATAACCTCTTTCTTTTTCCAAAATCAAACGTGACAGATACAGTCCTATTCCTGACCCCTCATACTTTTCTACATCCTTACTCCTATAAAAGCGTTTAAAAATATTTATTTGGTCCTGCTTCGAAATACCTAATCCATTATCCGAAACGTTTATTTGGGTATATGTAGCCTGTTGCTCTATAAAAATTTGAATTGTATCATCTTTTGCTGAATATTTGATAGCATTTTCTAATAAATTTTGTAGCACTTCTGCTGTCCATTTTTCATTATGAAAGGCCATTTTTTCTTCTAAATTGTTAATCTGAATCTTGATATTCTTAGCTCGTGCTTTTTCGCGAACATCATTCACAGCCCGCTGAATGGTATCTTGTATATCACATTCGGAGACTTCAAATTCTAATACTCCCTCTTCCAAGCGTGTCATTTTAAACAGAGAGTTCATAATCCATGCGATCTTTTCTGTTTGATTACATAATTTAGTTTGAAATAATACTCTTCTTTCTTTGTCCAATTCCATATTCTTTAGGATATCTCCATACATCATGACATTTGCCAATGGAGTTTTCAGTTGATGTGACATGTCTGAAATCAACATCTTTATTTTTTCTCTTTCAGTAACTGCCTGCCCAATTTCAAAATTTAACTTATCAGAAATTCTAAATATTTTATTTGCAATAACAGATTCTGCTTTCTCGGTAAGATTAGGTTCTTGAATTTCTCTTCCATAGATTATATCGTCCAACATGGAATTTACACAATTATAAAACCGATTATATTTTCGTTTTTGTACAAACTCATAACCAATTAATAACAAAATAATCACTAAAAATATTATCATATCGTTTCACTCCAAACATATCCCGCACCATGCACAGTTTTAATATACCTAGGTGTATTTGAATCGATTTCAACCTTTTTTCGCAATCTTCTTATATACACAGAAACAATATTTTCATCTACATAATTCCCATTGCAATCCCATATATGATTGAGCAGCTGTTCTTTAGAAATAACCTGATTTTTATTTTCTACTAAATACACGAAAAATTTAAACTCTAAGGAAGTTAATGATATTTCCATGTCTACATTTTTTACAGTTCTTTCTTTTTTGTTTATCGTAAGTCCATTAGATATAATAATATCGCCATATTCCTTCCTCCTAATTAAATTTTTAATTCTCGCAAATAGAACCCCTAGCGAAAATGGTTTCGTCATAAAATCATCAACCCCTAATTCTAATGCCTTTATCTCATCCAATTCAGTGTCTCTGGCTGTCAGCATCAAAATAGCTGCCTCCGAACATTTACGGATTTCCTGACATAAATCAAATCCATTTCCTCCTGGTAAATTACAATCCAGTAAAACAAGGTTGAAAACATTATGGTGGATCTTATTGTATCCACTTTGATAATCATTAGCAGTGTCAAGTATATACCCCTTATTTTCCAAACTAAATACAAGTCCCTCCTGTAAATCTAAATCATCTTCCACAATTAATATTTTTTTCACATTCACTGCCTCCCTATATAGGTTAATCCTATCCAAAGCAATATCTTTCTATAACTGTATCACAATTCGTACTTTCAGTACTCGCCGCTTGCGATAAACAATCTGCTCTTGTTCTCGCTCCCTGACGCTCATTATATCAGATTTTCTTTTCTACGCATATCTGTACTCCTATGTGGCTTATATTTATTTTATACAACCTTAGTAGCAGATCCCTACATTTACTGGATCCCATAACTGTTGTGGGGGACGTTTTTTAATATTTATCTGCTATACAAATTTCGCACTATGTGATATATTGTAACTATTCGGCAGGTTCGTGCATTTGCTGTGCGGATCGTAAGAAAGTGATGCAAGAGTGAGAAAATCCCATCACCGAAGGTGATTTTAAATGGATTTTCGAATGTAACTGGTCAGCTACTGAGCAGTTACGATATATTCTAACTATCCAGTGACAGGCAGTTCAGCCAATTCAGTCCTGGAATCTCAATTCGGACTTCCAATCGAAGAATCAATCCGTAAGAGAATCATAAAATCACAGGAGGACCATGCCTATGGCAAAACAAATGAAAGATTATTTTCCAATGATTCGAACCAGAGAGGAGGTGCAAAGAGAGATTTCCAAAAGTCTGGAGCTTCAAGACTTGTTTGACAGCTGGGATGAAGACCGACAAAAAGAGTTTTTGGATTTCTGCAGTGGAATACGAGGCGTAAAAGTATTGTATGATTCATTTTTCAAAGAAATCGTAAGTCCGGAAATGCATCCGGACAGATTAGAAAATTTGCTAACAACTTTTTTGAAGAGAAAAGTCAAAATTGTGCAGATATTGCCAAACGACAGTGTGCGAATCGCAGATGAAAGCACGCTGCTTATAACCGATATTGTTGTAGAGTTAGAAGATGGCAGCATTGCAAACATTGAAATACAAAAAATAGGATATGCCTTTCCGGGAGGACGATGCGCATGTTATTCCGCAGACCTGTTATTGAGGCAATATAAAAGAGTGAAAAACAAACGGAAGAAGAACTTTTCATATAAAGACATCAAAACAGTTTATACCATTGTACTGTTTGAAAAAAGTACCAGTGAATTCAAACAGTGCAAGAGTCACTTCATACATCATGGCAGAGTCATTTTCGACACAGAACTTCCCCTTCAGATTCCACAGGAATATATCCTGATTCCCCTTGACATTTACAAAGAGAACATGCAAAATAAACCTATAAAGAGCAGGCAGGAGGCATGGCTATCCTTTTTGACTTTTGATGAACCAGAGAGGATTATAGAGATCATTCAGAAATATCCAGATTTCAAGGAGATGTACGATGAGATCTTTTGGATATGTCAGAATACAGAGAGGGTGATGGAGATGTTTTCAAAAGAATTGTTGGAAATGGATCGTAACACAGTGCAGTATATGATCGAAGAACAACAAGCGGAACTCGATCAAAGAGCCAAGCAACTCAACCAAAAAGAGGAACAGCTCAGCCAAAAGGATCAACAGCTCAACCAAAAGGATGAACAACTCAATCAAAAGGATGCTCAACTCGACCAAAAGGATGCTCAACTCAACCAAAAGGATCAACAGCTCAATCAAAAGGATGATGAGATTGCAAAACTGAAAAAAGAGCTTGCAAAATTGAGACAAGCGTAGAATTCAAGATGGTTAGATTCCCCATAGTGGGGTCTAACCATTTTTAATATAAAATCTTATGCCTGCTGTTGGGTCTGGTATTGCTGCAGCAGCTCTCGCTCTCTGCTGCTCACCTTTCTTGGAACCTGAATCTGTATCGTAATGTACGCATCGCCATAAACAGAAGGATTTTTCATGGATACAATTCCCTTTCCCCGTAGACGAATCTTACTTCCACACTGGGTTCCTGCTGGAATTTTGCATTTCACATTTCCATGTATCGTCTGCACCTGAGCTTCTCCGCCTAAAACCGCAGTTGTATAGGGAATACTCACGGTCGTGTATACATCCATTCCCCTTCTTTCATAGCCTGGTTTTTCCAGCACGTGAATCTTCAGATATAGATCTCCCGATACGCCTCCGCTCCTGCTATCTGCGCCTTTTCCCTGCAGACGGATCTTCTTTCCATCATCAATTCCCGCCGGAATATGCACTTTCAGAGAATGCATTCCACCGTCCTGCAGCTGAATCACTTTATCACAACCAAAGGCTGCCTCCTCAAAGCTAATGGTAAATTCCGCCTCCAGGTCATGCCCTTTCCTGCTCTGTCCGCCTGACTGAAAGCCTTCCTGATAGCGTCCATGAAATCTCTGTCCAAAAAGATCTCCAAAAAGGTCCTCCATATCTCCGCCTTCAAAATGATATTCGTGGAAACCACTGCTTCCCTTCTGGTAGCTTCCTGTGCCCTGAAAATCTCGGGATTCTCTGTAAGCTTTTGCATTTTCATAGGATCTTGCTGTTTCATAGGGATCGGGTCCCATGGAGCCGTCAAAGGCTGCGTGGCCAAATCTGTCATATAATTTTCGCTTTTCTTTATCGCTGAGAACATTATAGGCTTCCGTAATTTCTTTAAATCTCTGCTCTGCCTGGACATCCCCAGGATTCGTATCCGGATGATACCGCTTGGCCAGTTTCCGGTATGCCTGCTTAATTGCTTTCTCCTCTGCCCCCTTTTGAATGCCAAGGGCCTCATAATAATCTCTTTTCGCCATCTCAAAACACCTCCTTAAAAGAAGAGACTGCCGCCCCAGGCACCTGAGAACGATATACTCCAGAACTTCGAAACATGGTTTCGAAACAGCATATGATTCCCGGGCCCTGAGGGTGGCAGTCTCTTCTGTGATCTTCAGATACAGTCCAGGCATCAACCCGCTGTATCACTACTGTTTAACCTTCAATAGAAATATATTTTGCCGTCTCTACTGCCGGTTTTGCTTCCTTCTTTGGAACTGTAATCTTCAGGATACCATCCTCGAATTTTGCTTTGATATCCTCCTGTTCTACTGCATCTCCCACATAAAAGCTTCTCTTGCATACGCCAGAATAGCGTTCCTTGCGGATATAGGTTCCATCTTTGTCCTTCTCTTCCTTGTCGGAAGAAGTAGAAGCTTCAATATTCAGATAGCCATCCTTCAGTTCCGCTTTCACATCTTCTTTCTTATATCCCGGAAGCTCTACATGCAGCTCATAGCCATCTTCTTTTTCCTTCACATCCGTTTTCATCAGGGCCGACTGCTGCACACCGTAGCCAGATCTGCTTCTGAATGGGCGATCAAAACCATCAAATAAATCATCAAACAAATTTTCTCCAAAAATACTAGGCATTAACATAAGTCATTCCTCCTTTTTATTTCCACGTTATATAGGCGTTTGCAAAACGCCACAAGCCTTGATTATACAGGCTTTTTCACTGTTTAAAATAGAATAACTCCTCACAGGTATGTTATAATTGAATTGTCGAGAAACAATCAAACACGACCCTGAAAGGA
>JAQUXP010000037.1:7113-29642 GCA_028692395.1 Lachnospiraceae bacterium | reverse complement strand
TAGATAGGGCAGGGGTGGAAGCATGGCAACATGTGGAGCTGACTGTTACTAATCGGTCGAGGGCTTGACCAAATAGTGGAGAAAGCGTCAGACAGATGATCTGAGGAGCGGAGCAAGTTTACTTGCAAAGCGTATCAGAGCAGCTGGAAGGCATTTGCGAAGCAAATGACACGAAATAAGTGCAAAGCACTTATGAGTGACGAGCTTTCGTAACGGACGTAGAAGAAAGCCATTTCTTCACAGGTTCAGGTGTTTACAAGAAATCAATTGGATGTTATAATCTGTATGCGGTTTTGAAGGTATATGTTTATAGGGGATTGGTCAAATGGTATGACAGAAGTCTCCAAAACTTTTAGTGGGAGTTCGATTCTCTCATCCCCTGTTTAAAAGCTCAGTATTTACTGGGCTTTTTTGTTGTATTGCTTTTTTTTAGATAAAAAATCATGGTATCTATGTAACATGAAACAGAGGCTGTGACTGCACTGGACTTGCATAGATATACCCAGAAATGATATACTTTCTTCATATAGCACTGTGTACTTACAGAATACTTCTAATTATATTGTTGGATATCAAATTTTTATAGCAGAAGAAACCAGGGAGGAACAAAATGAGGAACAAAGAGCATATCTATGTGGCCATTGATCTGAAATCATTTTATGCGTCCGTGGAATGTATAGAAAAAGGTCTGGATCCGCTGCATACGAATCTTGTTGTGGCGGATGCCAGCCGTACAGAAAAGACGATCTGTCTTGCTGTTGCGCCGGCACTGAAAAGATATGGAATACCAGGACGTGCAAGGCTTTTTGAGGTGGTTCAGAAAGTAAAGCTTGTCAATGAACAGCGAAAACGGAAGGCACCGGGAAGAATCTTGACAGGTTCCTCCTGGGATGACAGAGAGTTAAGCGACAATTCGGCATTAAAGCTTGATTATATTGCTGCTCCTCCACGTATGGCACTGTACATGACTTGCAGTACAAAAATATATAATATATATCTCAAGTATGTGGCACCGGAGGATATCCATGTATATTCTATCGATGAGGTATTTATCGATGTGACACAATACCTGCAGACGTATAGAATGACAGCAAGAGAATTGGCCATGAAGATGATAGCAGATGTTTTGAACACAACAGGAATTACTGCCACTGCAGGGATTGGCACAAATCTTTATCTTTGCAAGATTGCCATGGATATTGTTGCCAAACATATCACTCCGGATCAGGACGGCGTGAGAATTGCAGAACTGGATGAGCACTCCTATCGGCGTCTTCTCTGGAATCACAGACCATTGACTGACTTTTGGCGTGTGGGAAAAGGCTATGCGAAAAAGCTTGAGAAAATTGGCATCTTTACGATGGGGGATATTGCCAGGTGTTCTCTGGGAGAAAAGACAGATTATTATAATGAAGATCTTCTGTACAAACTTCTGGGTATTAACGCAGAATTGTTGATTGATCATGCCTGGGGATGGGAGCCTTGTACCATAGCAGACATTAAGGCTTATAAGCCAAGAACAAACAGTACAGGAGCCGGACAGGTCCTGCAGTGTCCCTATGATTTTGAAAAAGCCCGTCTGGTTACCCGGGAAATGACGGATCTTCTGGTTTTGGATCTGGTGGATAAAGGTCTGGTGACAGATCAGGTTGTAATTACGGTTGGATATGATATCCAAAATCTTCAGAACCCTGATATTAAAAAATCATACAAGGGTGAGATTACGCTAGATCAATATGGAAGAAAGATTCCAAAGCATGCTCACGGGACAGCAAATCTAAAACAGCTGACCTCATCCACCCGCCTGATTACAGAGGCAGCGATGGAGCTGTATGATCGGATTGTTGACCCGGGGCTTTTGATTCGACGTATCTATGTCACTGCAAATCGTGTGGTAGAAGAAAAAAGTATCTCACAGGAAGAGTCCTATGAGCAGTTGGATTTATTTACAGACTACGAGGCAGAGCTTTCCAGACGGGAAGAGGAGCAAAAGGCGCTGGAACGGGAGAAACGTATGCAGCATGCCATACTTGATATCAAGAAGAAATATGGGAAAAATGCCATATTGAAGGGGATGAATCTGGAAGATGGTGCAACTGCGAGAAACCGCAACGGGCAGATTGGTGGTCATAAAGCCTGAAGGAGAGAACACACTATGAATGAAAACAGGAAGTGCATGGATCCCTATGCAGATATAATAGATTTGCCGCATCCGGTCTCAAAGATACATCCGCAGATGTCGGTATATGATCGGGCGGCACAGTTTGCTCCATTTGCTGCATTGACGGGGTATGAGTCTGCAATTCAGGAAACAGCCAGGATTACCAGTGAGAAAGTAGAACTGGATGAGGACAGTAAGGCGTTGTTAGATGAAAGACTTGGATTATTATTGAAAAAGGAGTATCATAATGCTGCAGTGCTCATTACATTTTTCAGAGCAGATGAGAAAAAAACAGGTGGTTCTTATAGTACTGTTGCCGGTAATGTAAAAAAAATTGATATTTATGGCAATCGTATGATCATGTCGGATGGAATGGTCATACCACTGGAGGATATTGTAGAAATTGAGTTTGCTGCAACACAGCAAACTCTTTAGAATGAGGAGTGATGCTTATGTATTTTGATAGTACCTATCTATTAGTAGTAATTGGAGCAGTTATCTGTATGCTTGCTTCTGCCAGGGTAAATGCAACCTTTAACCGATATGCCAGAGTCAGAAATCATTCTGGAATAACAGGAAAGGATGCAGCGTTTCGAATTCTACAGATGAGCGGAATAACGGATGTTTCCGTAGGACATGTAGCTGGCAATCTTACAGATCATTATGATCCGAGAACCAAGACAGTGAACCTTTCAGATGCCACCTATAGCAGTGCATCGATAGCTGCAGTAGGTGTTGCTGCTCACGAATGCGGTCACGCAATTCAGCACGCCAGAGGCTATGCACCGCTGAGTGTAAGAAGTGCACTGGTTCCGGTGGCAAACTTCGGTTCTATGGCAGCCTGGCCGCTGATTATCATTGGATTATTTATGAGAAGCTCCACGGCAGCATTTTTAATTCATCTAGGAATTATCTGTTTTTCAGCCTCCGTCCTGTTTCAGCTGGTAACTCTTCCGGTGGAATTCAATGCATCCGGCAGAGCAGTCAGAATTCTCACTGATCTGGGAATGCTATCGCAGGAGGAGGTTCAGGGGACAAAAGATGTGCTGCGTGCGGCGGCTTTAACTTATGTGGCCAGTGCGGCAGCGTCCATCCTGCAGCTGCTTCGTCTTGTCCTGATCTCGAATCGGAGAGAGGACTAATCCAGAGGTTCGGCTGCAGAACATGAGCTAAGAAGAAGGTATGATAAGTAGTAAAATGCAAAATGTTGTACAAATTGAGCACTGTAAAAGTTAATAAAATGTAAAATTATATCTAATTGAGCACGCAAAAAGAGAGAAAAATTGAACATTGTTGACAAAGAGCATACTTTGTGATATAGTAAGTACAGTTTAGGAGTGCTTACGGCGCAGTAAGTATGATTTATTCTGAGAACGTTGAAGTGTCTTGGGTTTCCTTTAGGGGGAATGCTGGGCACTTTTTTATTTTCCAAAAAGAAGGGAGGTTCTTTTCTTGAATAGTTTTTATGTAAAGCCCCGTATCTATATGGGGAAGGAAGGTCTGGATGACATTCTCCGTGGTGTTGAGCGGGTTATGATTGTCACAGATGGTTTTATGCATTCCAGTGGAAAAGACAGCTATCTGACGATTCCCCTTGAGCAGCGGCATATCGATTATCAGATATTTTCCGAGGTAAAACCGGATCCTGATATTGCTACCATAGCAAAAGGAATGACTATGATGCTGGAGTGTAAGCCGCAGGTGCTTCTGGCACTTGGCGGAGGTTCATCAATCGATGCAGCAAAAGCCATGAATTACCTGGCTACGAAAGAAGGGCTTGCTGAAAAATGTGTCTTTGTTGCAATTCCTACAACGAGTGGAACCGGCTCAGAGGCAAGTAAATTCTCAGTAGTCAGTGACCCGACACAGTCTGCAAAGTATCCTCTGGTATCAGATGAACTGCTTCCGGATGCAGCAATTTTGGATGCAGAGCTTGTAAAATCTGTACCACCTTCTGTTACGGCAGATACGGGAATTGATGTTTTGACTCATGCAGTTGAGGCATTTGTCTCCACAGAACAAAATGATTTCAGCAATGCCTGTGCAGAAAAAGCTATTAAGCTTGTTCGAAATAACCTGTTAAAGGTTTACCAGCACCCGGATGATCTGCAGGCAAGGCAGAAGATGCATAATGCATCCTGTCTGGCAGGTATAGCATTCAGCAACAGTGGATTGGGATTAAATCATGGTATGGCACATACATTAGGTGCTCATTTCCATATTCCACATGGACGTGCGAATGGAATCCTGCTTCCCTATGTTATGAGCTTTAACTGTGGATGCCACGATAAACTGACACCGGCTGCAAAGCGTTATGCCAGAATAGCAAGAATTCTGAGACTGGACGGTCCCAGCATTCGGCAGAGTGCTTTTACTGTTGTGCGTACCTCTAAGCAATACGTGAAACAGCTTCATATACCGGACAGCATTGAGGCAGCGGGAATCGCAAGAGAAGACTTTGATCTTGCTCTTGATGAGATGGCGGAGGCAGCTTTTCATGATGCCTGCACCAAAACCAATCCCAGAGCATGCTCAGTCGAAGAGATCAAACAACTGTTTCAGCGGGCTTATACCGGAAAACTGCTGTAAGAGAGGACGTGACACACGATGTATGAAGATAAAAAAGAAAGAATCATACAGGAGTTTGTTCCTGGAAAGCAGGTGACACTGGCTCATGTGATTCCTCATCCGGTTGATGCACTGTATGCAAAGATGGGATTAATCGATGCAAAAGGTGCAATCGGTATCTTTACCATTACACCAAGTGAAGGTGCAATCATAGCAGCGGATGTTGCCAGTAAGGCAGCAGACGTGCAGATTGGATTTGTGGATCGTTTTAACGGTTCTCTTGTGATTACCGGAGATGTGGCAGGTGTTGAGGCAGCACTCCATGATGTTATGGCAACACTTTGTGATCAGATGGGATTTGCTCCAACGACGATAACAAGAAGTTAAGGCAAAAGGACGGACATGGAGAAGAGAAAAAAAAGAGTGATATTGATCGGAAGATCAATGGCGGGCAAGACAACACTTTGCCAGTGTATCAATCACGAAGAACTGAAGTATTATAAGACACAGACCGTACAGATATTAAACAAGAATATGATTGATACACCAGGGGAATATCTGGAACGCTCCTATATGAGAGGAGCACTTACGGTAACAGCCACAGATGCCGACGTTATATTACTTGTTCAGCAGGCCACAGAGGGTGGAACCATGTTTCCCCCGGGCTATTCCAGCACATTTGCCAAGCCAAGTGTTGGAATTGTAACAAAAAGCGATCTTGCCACCGAAAAGCAGATTCAGGATGCGACGGAGTATCTGAAGCTTGCAGGAGCAGGGAAAATATTTGTGACCAGCAGCTATGAAAATACAGGTGTGGAGGAATTAGTGAAATATCTGGAAGAGCTGGAAATAAAGACCGAATAATCGCAGTGATAATGCTGACGTAGGACATCGATGAGAGGACTAGAAGATATGCGTGTAATTATAGCAGATGATGAACCGATTACAAGGATGGATTTAAAAGAAATGCTTGAAAATGAAGGACATCAGGTGGTTGGAGAGGCAGCAGACGGATTCGATGCGGTGGAGATCTGCCGAAGTGAGCAGCCTGATCTCGTGATTATGGATGTGAAGATGCCACTGATGGATGGACTGACAGCCTCACAGATTGTAAATGAAGAACAGCTGGCAGATGCAGTAGTACTGCTGACTGCCTACAGTGACAGAGAATTCATAGAGGAAGCCAAGAAAAGCGGCGTCAGCAGCTATCTTGTGAAGCCAGTGGATGAGCGGTCCTTTATTCCTGCTTTGGAAATTGCGTTGGAGCGGGGCCGGGAGATGAAAAAGCTGAAAAAAGACTATAATACTATTTCCCAGAGACTGGAGAACCGAACCTCGATTGAGCAGGCAAAAGGTGTGCTTATGAGCAGGAGAGGAATGACGGAGCAGGATGCTTACGATTATATCCGAAAAATAAGCCGGACCAAAAATGTTTCCATGAAGAGAGTTGCAGATATTATACTGATGCATAGAGGTGATTGATATGGATGAGACGATTCACCAGCTGTGCGAAGAATATACAGATCTTGATCTGAATGAGATTCAGGTTATAGAAATGATGGCAGCAACACTGCAGCCGCTGGCAAATCTGGAGGCAGCAGACATCTTTGTGGATTGTCCCTGTCGGGAGGGCGATGCCATCGTAGTTGCGGAGGCAAAGCCGGAAGAGGTTCCCTCCTCTTATAAAAACAGTGTTGTAGGCATGCTGGCAAAATCTGAAAATGAACCTGCAGTTGCCAGAACAATCAAGCTTGGTATTGCAACAAAATATATGAAATGCCGTACCCAGGAAGACAATTATACCATTCAGTCCGTAGAACCGATCCGGTACAACAGCCGGGTAATCGGTGTATTAATCCGGGAGAGACGGATTAATGAGGATACAGAAACAGAGGAGTACCATAATCGTTATGAGGCTGTGGAAACTCCGCTGAATCATATGATCAATGAAAATGAGTGGCTGACGGAGAGTATTGATGAAGGATTACTCCTTGTTGATAAACGGGGTTATGTAAGCTTTCGAAATCTCTATGCAAAGGAATTGTTCTTTAAGCTGGGTTATGTAAAAGATATTCTGGGACAAAAATACAAGAATATCTGCCTGAGTCCTTATGATTCTGAGATTGAACTGAATGAAATGCTCTCAGAAGTGAGAGCAAGCAATTATTATCTTCGGATTCGCCGTATCCGTATGGAAAAGGGCGACATCCGTATGGCGGTTATCATTCGGGATATTACCTGGAATCGGGAGCAGGAAAAAAGTCTGGTTCTAAAGTCGGTGGCAATTAAAGAATTGCATCACCGGATTAAGAATAACCTGCAGACGATCGCTTCGCTGCTCAGACTGCAGGAACGCAGAGCTGAATCAGTGGAAACAAAGAAAGTACTGCAGGAAAGCATTAACCGTATTCTTTCTATCTCAGTGACGCACCAGCTGCTTGCGAAAAGCGGCATGGACGAGGTGAATCTGAAGGATGTCCTTGCGACAGTAAAGAATAACGCACTGCAGCCTTTTTCCAGAGAAAATTTGACAATCAGTGTGGAACTGAAGGGGGACGACCTGACAGTTGATTCTGACATTGCAACATCAGCAGCGCTGGCGGTCAATGAATTGCTGCAAAATTGTATGAAATATGCATTTAAAAGAAGAAAAACAGGCAAAATACAAATTATATTGGAAAGAGGAAAGATCTACTCCACAATTAAGGTGATTGATGATGGAGTGGGGTTTGACACAGAAAAAAAACGTACCGGAAGTCTCGGACTGAATATTGTGGAATCTATGGTACGAGACAAGCTGCATGGTAATCTTAAGATCCGATCCGGATCAAAGGGAACCAGAGTTTCTTTCGATTTTATGAATGAAACTGCTGATCTGATCAGCATTTCCGACTAGGTTCTTTTGCGGGTTAGGAGGCGAAAAAGTGCATGAAACAATCTTAAGTGTGGGTATCGACATAGGAACATCAACCACACAGCTGATCTTCAGCCGTCTTACAATTGAGAATCTTGCCACCAGTTATACAGTGCCAAGAATCAGTATTGTAAAAAAAGAAGTAATTTACCGGAGTGATATCTACTTTACACCCCTGTTGTCCCAGACGGAAATCGATGCGGCAGCAGTAAAGGAGATTATCCGATCCGAATATCAGAAGAGTGGAATCAGGCCGGGGGATCTGCAGACCGGTGCAGTCATTATTACCGGGGAGACAGCCCGAAAGCAAAACGCCAACAGCGTACTTTCCACACTCAGTGATATGGCTGGAGACTTTGTAGTGGCAACAGCAGGACCGGATCTGGAATCCGTACTCTCGGCCAAAGGCGCAGGGGCGGATAAAATCTCCCAGGATAACCGGGAGGTGGTTGGAAACATTGATATCGGCGGCGGTACCAGCAATATAGCATTTTTCCAAAAGGGTATTCTTCGGGGAACTTGTTGTCTGGATATCGGCGGAAGACTGATCAAGGTGGAAAACAACAGAATTACTTACCTGTTCCCAAGCATACAAAAACTTGCCGCACTGCATCAGATACAGATACAGGTTGGTGATACAGCAGATCAGAATAAGCTATCCAGAATCTGCGACTTGATGGCCCAGCAGCTGGCCATGGCAATTCATCTGGAGGAACCGGATGCATTTCACAAAGAGCTGTATACAAACCAGGGCAATCTGCTTCCTTCCAGTCCCACTTTACAGGGAATCACATATTCTGGTGGTGTAGCAGACTGTATCTACACCGAAAAGCCAGGAGATGTATTCCAGTTTGGAGACATCGGTATCCTGCTTGGAAGAGCAGTGAAGCGATATCCTGCATTTTCAAAGATCAGAGTATATCCTGCAGCTGAGACAATAAGAGCTACAGTCGTAGGCGCAGGTACACATACTACAAATGTTAGTGGGAGCACAATCAGCTACGCAAGCAGCAGGCTTCCCATAAAAAACATTCCGGTTCTAAAGATTTCTGCGGAGGAGGAACAGGAACCGGGGCTGCTTCAGAAGGCTTTACAAGATCGCCTGCCAATCTACGAGACAGACGGCGCCATGGAGCAGGTAGCCATCGCATTAACCGGAGAATATCACACCTCATTTTCACAGATTCAGGATCTTGCAAAAGCGATTATAGCAGGAGCAGGCTCAGTGCTTGCAACCTCGTACCCTTTGATCCTCGTAATCGAAAATGACATCGCAAAGGTTCTGGGTAACGCCCTGAATTATATGCTGGAGCGAAAGAAAGATGTGATCTGTATTGATGGTATTCATGCAGGAGATGGCGATTATATCGACATCGGTGAACCAGTGGCCGCAGGGCGAGTGGTTCCGGTAGTAACAAAAACGTTGATATTTAATTCATGAAAAGGAGAGGTGAACGAATTGATTCTAAAAACAAAGTTATTTGGAAAAGTGTACGAATTTAAATCTCTTCGCGAAGTTATGGCGAAAGCCAACGAAGAGAAGTCCGGCGATAAACTGGCGGGTATCGCTGCAGAATCAGCCGAGGAAAGAGTAGCAGCCAAAGTTGTTCTTTCTCATATAACGTTGGAAGACCTCCGCAACAATCCGGCAGTACCCTATGAAGAGGATGAAGTAACAAGAATCATCCAGGATGCTGTAAATGAAGCAATTTACAATGAATACAAAGGAATGACAGTAGCTGAATTCCGTGAGTGGATTCTGGATACTGAGACGACCGGAGACATGATCAAACGTGCTTCCAGAGGTATCACAAGTGAAATTGTAGCTGCTGTGTGTAAACTGATGAGCAACCTGGATCTGATCTATGCTGCTAAGAAAATCAGAATCTCAGCACATTGTAACACAACCATTGGTCTGCCGGGTACTTTCTCATCCCGTCTGCAGCCAAACCACACAACAGATGATCCAAAGGGAATCATGGCTTCCGTAATGGAGGGCTTAAGCCTTGGATGCGGTGACGCTGTTATCGGTCTGAACCCGGTTGATGATTCCGTAGAGAGTGTTGCCAGAATCTTAAAGAGCTTTGATGAGTTCAAGACAAAATGGGAAGTTCCAACACAGATCTGTGTATTGGCACATGTTACCACCCAGATGGAAGCTATGGAAAAATTCAATGCACCTATTGATCTGATGTTCCAGTCTATCGCCGGTTCTCAAAAGGGTAATGAAGCATTTGGTCTGACCGCAGCTATGCTGGACGAAGGACATGAGATGATGCTTAAAAAAGCAACCAGTACAGGACCGAACGTAATGTACTTTGAGACAGGACAAGGTTCCGAGCTTTCTTCAGAAGCACATCATGGATGGGATCAGGTAACCATGGAAGCAAGATGCTATGGGCTGGCTAAGAGATATTCTCCATTCCTGGTAAATACCGTAGTTGGATTTATCGGACCGGAGTATCTGTATGATTCCAAACAGGTTATCCGTGCAGGTCTGGAAGATCATTTTATGGGTAAACTGACCGGTATTCCTATGGGCTGTGATGCCTGCTATACCAACCATATGAAAGCAGACCAGAATGATATTGAAAATCTTGCAACACTGCTTGTTTCAGCAGGATGTAACTATATCATGGGTGTTCCACAGGGAGATGACTGTATGCTGATGTATCAGTGTACCGGATATCACGAAGCAGCAAGTCTTCGGGAAGTATTCGGACTTCGCCCAATCAGCGAGTTCGATCAGTGGCTGGAAAAGATGGGATTCTCAAAGAACGGTAAACTTACACCGCTGGCCGGTGATGCTTCCGTATTCTTGAAATAACACAGGAGGTGACAAATTTTGGTTAATGAAAATGATTTAAGAACAATAATTGAGCAGGTTCTTGCTGATATGAATCTGAATTCGAAAGACGGTTCCTCCGATACAGCGGCAGCGTGTGATACCTGCAGTTCAAAGACAACGATAGAAGAGGGATTTATTCCCGATGTCACAGAGGTTGATATCCGTAAGCAGTATCTGGTAAAAAATCCGGTAAACAAAGAAGCTTATTATGATCTGAAACAGTATGCTCCCTGCCGACTTGGTATCGGCAAAGCAGGTGCACGTTACAAGACAGATCCAATGTTACAGTTCCGTGCAGCACATTCTGCAGCACAGGATGCAGTATTCTCAGATGTGGATCAGGACTTTATCGATAATATGGGGCTGTTCTCTGTATCTTCTCAGTGTGACAGCAAGGATGTTTATCTGACAAGACCAGATCTTGGAAGAAAGTTAAACGATGAAGCAGTTGCAGCAATCAAAGAAAAATGCAAGATGAATCCAACAGTTCAGATTTATGTCTCTGACGGATTAAGCTCAGCGGCAGTTGCAGCTAATATCGGAGATGTACTGCCTGCAATTGAGCAGGGCTTAAAGAGCTATGGTGTTACAATAGGAACACCGTTCTTCTTAAAATATGGACGAGTTGGTGCAATGGATCAGATTTCTGAAATCACCGGAGCAGATGTTACCTGTGTATTGATCGGTGAGCGTCCTGGTCTGATCACTGCAAAGTCCATGTCTGCCTACATTGCTTATAAAGCAACGGTTGGTATGCCTGAGGCAAGAAGAACTGTAGTTTCAAATATCCACAGCGAGGGTACTATTCCTGCAGAGGCTGGTGCTCATATCGCAGAAATTATTAAGAAGATTCTTGATAATAAAGCAAGTGGAACAGACCTGAAACTTTAATCCACTAAGGTTGTTGAAAAGGAGGAAATCAAATGAAACGAGATCCAATACAGGCTGACGTCCTGGCAACAAAAATCATCCCGAACGTAAGTCCTGATATGGCAAAGGAACTGAACCTTGAGCCTGGTATGAAATCACTGGCTTTGATTACATCCAACTGTGATGATGTAACCTACACAGCGCTGGATGAGGCAACAAAAAAAGCAGATGTTAAGGTTGTATATGCAAAGAGCTTTTATGCAGGTGCTGACAATGCCAATACAAAGCTTGCCGGTGAAATCATCGGAATTCTTGCAGGACCGAATCCGGCAGAAGTAAAAAGCGGTTTGGAAGCAGCAGTGGATACCATCGAAAATGTAGCTCACTTCATATCTGCAAATGAAGATGATACCATCGTATATTACGCACACTGTATCTCTCGTACAGGTTCCTATCTTTCTGATGGAGCAGGTATTGCAGAGGGTGAAGCACTGGCTTATCTGATTGCACCTCCTCTCGAGGCAATGTATGCAGTAGATGCAGCGTTGAAAGCAGCTGATGTAAGAATGTGCGTACTGTATGCACCACCGTCAGAGACAAACTTTGGTGGCGCACTTCTCACTGGAAGTCAGTCAGCATGCAAAGCGGCATGTGATGCATTTGCAGCAGCAGTTGAATTCGTAGCGGACAATCCAAAGGAATAATACGGCATGATTCAGTAAAGAGGCATCATGCGGAGGTACTATATGGAAGCATTAGGAATGATTGAAGTATATGGCTACCTTACAGCCGTAGAAGCTTTGGATAGTGCATGTAAAGCAGCGAATGTTTCCTTGGTGGATGTTGTGAAAGTAAGAGGAGGTCTGGTAAGTGTTCTTGTAACCGGAGATGTAGGAGCGGTAAAGGCTGCCATTGATGCATCAGCGGCAGCAGCCCAGCGAGTTGGGAAAATTGTGAGTATTCACGTGATTCCAAGACCGGCAGCTGATGTGGCAAAGATGTTGAAGCGAAAGCCAAAAGAAGATCCAAAGCCGGATCCTTCACCCGGTCCAGTATCGGATTCCACACCGAGTCATAAATCGGATGAGAATCTGAAAGAGGAACCAAAACCTGCAGCAGAGGAAGAAACCAGGAAAGCAGCACCGGAGAACCTCCAGGAGCTTTTGACGGAGGAACCAATCAGTCAGGAAGAAGTTCCCAAACCGGATATTGATCCGATGCAGATTACGATAGAACAGATGCGTGAGATGACAGTTTCCGCACTTCGTTCCCTCGCAAGACAGCTGAAGATTGATACGATGAACAGACAGGAAATCCGATTTGCCAAGAAACAGGAACTAATTCATGGTATATTAAAATTTTTAGGACAGGAGAAGTAGAGTATGCAATTATACGATAAAGATCTTTTGTCAGTACAGGAAGTACGTGAATTGGTTGAAAAAGCGAAAGCAGCCCAGGAGGAACTGAGCCATAAAAGCCAGAAAGAGGTAGATGCAATCGTAAGATCTGTCGCATCCGCCGGAGTACGAAATGCCAAGCGTCTTGCGGCCATGGCCCATGAAGAGACAGGATTTGGCGTAGAAGCTGACAAAGTAATCAAAAATGTATTCGCCAGTGAAGGCGTATACGAGCATATTAAAGATATGAAGACAATCGGTGAGATCTGTCGTGATGAGCGGAACAGAATTCGGACGATTGCAGTGCCGGTAGGTGTTATCGCTGGACTTATTCCATCAACGAATCCTACGTCCACGGCATTGTACAAATCTGAGATTGCGATCAAAGCCGGTAATGCTATCGTCTTTTCCCCTCATCCAAATGCAAGAAATTGTATTCTGGAGACGGTAAAAGTAATTAGACAGGCTATCGCAGAAGCCGGTGGTAATGAAGATTTAGTTACCTGTATTACAATTCCCACACTGCAGGCAACAGACAATCTGATGCACCATGCTGATGTATCTATGATACTGGCAACCGGCGGTTCTGCGATGGTAAGAGCAGCTTATTCATCCGGAACACCTGCGATCGGTGTTGGACCGGGTAACGGTCCGGCCTATATTGAGAAAACAGCAGATATTCCAGTAGCAGTAAAAAGAATTATGGATTCCAAAACCTTTGACAACGGCACAATCTGTGCTTCTGAGCAGTCAGTAGTCTGCGATGATAACATGGCAGAGGCAGTACAAAGTGAGATGGAACGCCAGGGAGCTTATTTCCTGACAAAAGAAGAAAGTAAGAAGCTTGGAGCATTTATCCTTCGGGCAAATGGAACTATGAACCCTATGATTGTTGGAAAAAGTGCACAGGTAATCGCAGATCTGGCGGGAATTGATATCCCAAAGGATGCAAGGGTTATCGTGGCAAAGGAAGATGGCATCGGAAGAGGACATCCGTATTCCAACGAAAAGCTTGCTCCGATTCTGGCATTCTACACAGCACCAAGCTATGTAGAGATCTGTGAACTCTGCCAGGATATTCTGCACTACGAAGGAGCAGGTCACACCTTCTCCATGCATACAAAAGATGAGAAGATGGTTGATTATTTTGCAAAGAGGATCCCGGCATCTCGAATTATCGTTAATACCCCCAGTGCTCTTGGCGGTATCGGCGGAACAACCGGCTTACAGCCGGCACTGACCCTTGGCTGTGGAGCAATCGGAGGCAGTGCAACTTCTGAGAATGTAGGACCGAAGAACCTGATGAATCTGCGGTATGTAGCAGAGGGAATCAGAGAAATTGAAGACGTGAAAGCAGCTCTTCCGGATTGTTCCAGCGGAATCTGCAAACCGACAAAACAGGATGATGTAGATATTGATGCGATTGTGACTGAGATTATTAAGAGACTTCACAACGCTTAAAGAAAAAGGAGGAAAATATTATGGCAGCACAGCAGGCATTAGGAATGATTGAGACAAAAGGTTTAGTAGCATCTATCGAGGCAGCAGATGCAATGGTTAAGGCAGCTAACGTTACTCTGATTGGTAAAGAGCATGTTGGTGGAGGACTTGTAACTGTTATGGTTCGTGGAGATGTAGGAGCTGTTAAGGCAGCTACCGATGCAGGTGCAGCAGCAGCAGAGCGCGTTGGCGAACTGATCTCCATCCATGTAATCCCAAGACCACACGAAGAAGTAGAGGCTATTCTTCCTCATCTGGCAGACTAAGATACAGGCGAACTGAGGCGGCACCGTGCATCTGGGATGCCAGGCGGCTTCAGCCAGTTGACAGATGGTAAAAGGAGGTGGCTTAAGACGTAATGAAAGTGATAACAGAAGCGGTATTGCGTGATGAGTTAAGAGCAACAAAGCCAGAATCCTATACTGTTCCAGCGGATAAAATCCTGTCACCTGCTGCAAGAGAATATCTGCAGCAGTGCAAGATCCGCATAGATTATGAAAAGCAGCCTACAAGAAAAGTAATGACCTTCTCCCAGCCGGTGGATCAGCCGGCTGAGAGAAAACCAGTATCAAAGACAGAGGCAAAGGAAGGGTCAGCTCAGGACAAAAGACCTGATGTGGTGGCAACAGAAGTGCCGAAGATGCCGGAAGTAAAACTGGCAGAGGGCACGGAAAAACCAAAATTTGTGGATTATGAGACAGGAGCCTTTTACTATGAAAAGCCTGAGCATATGACACATCTTGTGGGAAACGTGCTGGTTGTTAAGGATCATAAGCGGATTGTATTCCGGGGAAAGCTTGACAGCCTTGAAGCGTTCTTTGTGCTGAATCAGACACTTCTTCTTGAGGAAAAAGCTTCACAGAAACTGATTGATGATCTTGAGGATATACTGAAAAGCCTCAGGGAAATGATGCGGTGTGATGTACTGGATGAACCATTCAGACGTGACTATATCATCGGACTTTCCCATGCAGAGCTTCGGGAACATTCTCACAATCCGATGAAGTTCTATAACGTGAAACAGATGGTACTTCCAAGCTACACGCTGGGAAAATCCTATGCACTGTTGAATCAGCTTAGAACGATGGTCAGAGAGACGGAGGTTTCTGCGGCAGCAGCATTTCATGAGGGACAGAGCTATGTAAGAAAAGACATCATAGAGGAGTTGAACCGTATGTCAAGTGCCATGCACATTATCATGTGCAAGTATCTGGCAGGAGAATATGAGGATTAATTCCGTAGGAAAAGGTGAAGGAGCAGATACAGACCATGCAGATGGATATGAAACGTGTAGAAGATTTTATGAAACGTGTGGAAGAATCCGAGAAGACAACCTTTCAGCCTGTCAGTGAAAAACTGAAGGTGGGAGTGGATCTGGGAACCGCCTATATTGTTCTGGTGGTTCTGGATGAGGAAAATAACCCGATTGCCTGTGAAAAGAAGGCAGCAGATGTCTTAAGAGATGGTGTCGTGGTTGATTATACCGGAGCACTCCAGGCGGTAAAGGACCTGAAAGCAAAACTGGAAGCAAGACTGGGACGGGAACTTGTGAACTGTGCTATCGCCATGCCGGCTGGCACAGAAAGCAGTGCAAAAACCCATCAGTATGTCGCAGAAGGTGCGGGCTTTGAGGTAACGAATATACTGGATGAACCATCCTCTGCGAATGCCATCTATCAGATTCAGGATGGGGTAATCGTAGATATCGGTGGAGGAACCACAGGACTTGCCATCTTAAAGGACGGGAAGGTAGTTGAGGTGGAGGATGAGCCTACAGGCGGAACCCACCTGACCTTAGTTCTGGCTGGCAATTACCATATCTCGATCAAGGAAGCGGAGGCAATCAAACAGGACTATTCCAGACATAAAGAGATTCTGCCGGTGGTGAAAGCAGTAATTGAGAAGATGGCAACAATTATTAAACGCTATGTTTCTCAGGCTGACACGGATACCATCTATCTCTGCGGAGGTACCTGCTGTCTGACCGGTATAGAAGGAATTATAGAGAAAGAAACAGGAATTCGAACTATCAAGCCCACCAATCCCTTCCTGGTGACCCCGGCAGGAATTGCGATGAGCTGTAGATAGAAGGTAGTTTAAAGTTAGCAGAGAAAGGAGGAGAACGCATGGATTTTGAAGCTCTTGTGAATGAGGTCTGCAGACGTGTCATGGAAAAGATAGCAGTCCTGGAACAACAGGAAACAAATTGTCAGTGCTCACAGTCTTCGGTTCCAAAACCGGAGGTTCGTGTATCAGAGCCAGACAAACCTGTTGCACCCAAAGAGATTACTATTACCAAGCATGTAATCACTGAGAAGAACATCATAGATGCACACCAGGGAAAAGCAGATATCATCCGCGTGGATGCAAAAGCAATCTTAACAGATCTTGCGAGAGAGTATGCTGCAAAGCAAAGAATCACAATCCTTCGCAGTGACAGCTCCTTAAACAACAGAGGTAGCAGCTTATGAAGATAGGAAGAGTCATAGGCAATATCTGGGCAACCAGAAAAGAAGAAAAGTTGTCTGGTCTGAAGTTACTTATCATACAGCCAATCAATCTGCTGAATGACGATTCTATACAATATCCCATCGTCGCCGCTGATATTATCGGCGCCGGCGTGGGAGAAAAAATAATCTATGTAGGCGGAAGCTCTGCAAGGGGCGCAGCCGGAGGTATGGATATTCCGGTGGATGCTACCGTTGTCGGTATTGTAGATGATCTGGAAATAGATGAAAGTCTGATATAGAAGAAGGCGGTGATAAGATGAATATGGTAGAAGCAATCAAAAGTGCCGGAGTTGTGGGCGCAGGTGGTGCAGGATTTCCTACACATATTAAACTGAATGCGAAGGCAGAATGTTTTCTTGTCAATGCTGCAGAGTGTGAACCCCTGATTGAGACAGACAAATATCTGTGTCGGACTTATCCGGACAGAATAGTCGAAACAGTAGTTAAAATCGCAGAGCATCTAGGTGCCAAGCGTTCCGTGATTGCACTGAAGGATCATTATCACAGTGAAATCAAGGCACTTGAACAGGCAATAGACAGAAAGAAAGCAGCCGTCGAGATCTTTAAGATGAGATCATTTTATCCGGCAGGTGATGAGCAGACACTGGTGTATGAGGTGACTGGAAGAAGTGTTCCGGAGAGAGGTCTTCCCCTTGATGTGGGATGTGTTGTGGATAATGTCGGGACGGTTTTGTCCATCGCAGATGCGTTGGAGGAAAAACCGGTGATGGAAAAATATCTGTCCGTTACCGGAGCTGTAGCAAAACCGGTGATGTTTCATGCACCGATTGGCACTCCGATTCGTCGAATACTTCAGGCAGCAGACTTAAAAGAAACAAAGTATGCAGTGATTCTGGGCGGTCCCATGATGGGTAAGATGTTAAGAACAGATGGTGAGATTGATGCCGCAGTGGTGACAAAGACAACCGGAAATCTTCTGGTACTTCCAAAAGATCATTATCTGGTGAGACGTTCTGAGCTCACACCGGAGCGTATGATTCACCAGGCAGCAACTGCATGTATTCAGTGTAAGATGTGTACGGATCTGTGCCCAAGGTATATGATAGGGCATGAGGTACGTCCCAATATGGTGATGAGAAGTCTCTGGAAAGAGGCACTGATCACTGATGAAAAAGAGTATAAGAGATGTTTTGGAAGCGCAGCAAACTGCTGCAGCTGTGGTGCCTGCGAGATGTTCTCCTGTCCTATGGGACTTTCCCCGCGTAAGATGAATGACTACGCAAAGGGACTTTTAAGAGCCCGGGGGATCAATGTGGAGAAGAATACACAGCCGGTGGCAAGAGATGGTATCGAGCATCACAGAATTCCTACAGATCGTCTGATTGCGAGACTTGATCTGACAAGATATGTTACACATACAGAACCGGAATTAATCGAATTTCAGGTAGATGGCTGTATGATTCCTTTTTCACAGCATATCGGAAAACCGGCAGTTCCCAAGGTAAGTGTCGGTGACCATGTAGCCAAAGGAGATCTTGTAGCCAGTGCAGCAGAAGGCGGATTGTCAGCCAATATTCACACCGGTATGGCCGGAGTGGTAACGGAAGTGACAGACAGGGGAATTGTTATCAGTGGAAAGGAGGAATAGAAGATGGGTAAGTCTATAGGCATGGTGGAATTGTCCAGTATTGCCCGTGGGATCGAGACGAGTGATTACATGGTAAAAGCTGCCCAGGTTGATCTGGTTCGTTCTTCCACGGTATGTCCCGGTAAATATATGATTATTGTTGCCGGCTATACAGGAGACGTAAAGGCGGCAATGAAAGAAGGGTTGGAGAGAGGAAGAGAATATGTGGTTGATTCTCTTCAGATTTCCAATGTGCATGAGCAGCTGATACCGGCACTTTCGGGTACCGTAGAGATAGAACAACCCGGCGCTGTGGGCGTCATCGAGTTTTATTCAGTTGCATCGGCAATTCTGGCTGCAGATGAAGCGGCAAAGGCAGCACAGATTACATTAATTGAAGTGCGTACTGGATTTGCAATCGGAGGAAAGGGATATGTAACACTGACAGGTGATGTAGGTGCTGTAAGAGCAGCAGTTGCAGCAGCTACGATGAACAAAGATCTGTTTGTCGGAAGTACTGTTATCCCAAGACCTTCACCGCAGGTATTTCAGTCGTTGCTTTAGGTGGTAACACCAGGAGGAGGAGCGTATGTTTCAAGAATTGATAGACAATATTACAAATGTGGGTGTTTTTACAGATAGTATAAAAGAATGGATCGGATCAATCTCTATCAATAAGGTTATCATTTTCATTATGATGATTTTCATGATTGTCGGCGCAGTTGACAAGATTCGTGGAAACAAAAAGGGGTACGGTGAACAGTTTGAGGAAGGCTTTAACGCTATGGGTCCTCTGGCAATCGCCATGGCAGGTGTAGTAGCAGCAGCACCTGTACTTGCAATTATCTTAAGTCCGATTATTGTTCCAATCTACACACTTCTGGGTGCAGACCCTTCCATGTTCGCAACCACACTGCTGGCATGTGATATGGGTGGATACCCTCTGGCAATGCAGATGGCAGGAAATGAAACAATTGGTAACTTTTCCGGATTGATTCTGGGAACCATGATGGGCCCTACCATTGTATTTACAATTCCGGTAGCTCTTTCCATCATTAAGAAAAAAGACAGACCCTTCCTTGGAGCAGGTGTTCTTGCAGGTATGATTACGATTCCCATCGGATGTATCGCAGGTGGTCTTGTTATGAACATGACACAGTATAAGATCAATATCCTGACAATTCTGATTAACCTGATTCCTGTAATCATTATTGCTGGTCTTATCGTATTAGGACTTTGGTTCTTCCCGGATAAGATGATTAACGGATTCAACAAATTTGGTACCGGTGTTACAGTAGTAATTACTATATTTACAGCAATTGCAGTATTTGAGTATGAGACAGGTATTAAGTTCCCGCTGATGAACATCATGGTTGAGCCTGATGCATCTGGTACTATTCCGTTGGAATCCGGTCTTCTGGTCTGCGGACAGATCGCTATCGTGTTGATCGGTGCATTCCCCATGGTACTGTGGATTACCCGTACTTTTGGTAAAGCATTGAATGCAGTTGGTTCAAAGCTTGGTATCGATGAGAATGCTTCTGCAGGTCTGGTAGCAAACCTTGCAAACAATATTGCAATGTTCAATATCATGGATAAGATGAACGCAAAAGGAAAACTGCTGAACGTAGCATTTGCAGTAAGTGCAGCCTTCGTATTCGGCGATCACCTTGGATTCACCGCCGGTGTAAACTCAGAGATGATCTTCCCTGTTATCGTAGGTAAGCTGGTAGCAGGTATTACAGCGTTGATTCTTGCCAATATTCTTTCACCAAAGCTTCTTTCCAAGGTACAGGCAAGTGTTGACAAGATAAAAGATGACGCAGAATAAATCAGGTCATGTTGGAATTGAAAAGAAAGGACCGAGACAGTATGAATGTAAGTGAAGATCTGGTTCGCGAGATCGTGATGCGTGTGCTGAAGGAATCTGTTTCCGATGCACCCAAAGCTGATTTTGTGAAGCAAAAAGACAGCAGCGGTATTATTAAGATTCAGACAGATACGGTAAAATGTGAACGCTTTGAGCAGGATGGTGTTGCCTTAAAGGATGTAGTTACGCTGGAAGAGGCACCTCGTATGGGCTGCGGAATCATGGAGCTGGACCACACAAGCTTTGAATGGACACTGACTTATGATGAGTATGATATGGTAATTGACGGCGTTCTTGAGATTGAGATCGACGGCAGAGTGGTAACCGGAAATGCAGGAGATATTATCTATATTCCGAAAAACAGCCATATTCATTTCCAGACTCCGTCAAAGGCAAGATATGCATATTTCGTATATCCGGCTGACTGGCAGTAAAGAGGTGAAACACGATGGATATTCGTTTTATTCTGCCGGAGGAAGAGGCGCAGCTGGCACGTAATGTACAGACGTCGTTCCCTTCTAAGACACCGGAAGCTTTGATTCAGCATATGAAGTATGAATTGCAGAAGCCGGAAGAAGGACGGTATCTGGGATGCTTTGATAATTATGGAGAACTGATAGGCTCCACGCTTTTGATGGAGTTTAACATGAATATCAGGGGTAAGATGATGCGCATGGGAGCAAATGCCTATGTGTCCACAAATTTCCTTCATAAAAAGGAACATATTGCGAAAAATCTGATTCGGGTAACCATGGGATTGTGTGCAAAGACAGGAACCTGTGTGGGTGCACTGCACCCATTCAATCCTGCATTTTATGAAAAGATGGGATTTGGGTACTGTACAGAGATGATGATGTATAGTCCCAAACCCTGTTATATCCGTTCTTATGGTAATAAGGCAGATCTGTCCTATGCAACAGAAGAGGACAGACCCGAGATTCTGGAGTATTATCGCAGGTATGTAAAAGGAAAGCATGGTGCCACTGAGCATCCATTTATGGATCTGCACCGTATCTTTGATATGCCCTATGTAGTAATCTGCAGAAAAGGCGGCTGTATTACCGGTTATCTGACATTTGAGTTTATTAAGGTTGATCATTATACCGATATGTACCATGATCTGGCGGTACGTGAGCTAATCTGTGACGACATGGAAACCATGAAAGAATTTATGACATTTCTTGCTTCCCAGGTTGATCAGATTGATCGGGTACGTATCTATTCTCCAGAAGAAGATTTCCAGATGTTGTTTTCAAATCCGGACAGTGGAGAAAATCGTTCCCATGATGGTGCGATTCAGGAGACAGGACGAAAGATGATGGGTTACATGTTCCGTATCTTCGATGTAAAAGCCTATTTTATGCAGCAGAATCACTGTGATAAACCAGCCAGACGTCCCTTTGTCCTGGAATTGGTGGTAGAAGATGATTTTATGTTGGATAATAGCCGGACACTGTTGTTATATATTCACGATGATATGGTACTGATCACAAAGGACCGGGAGGTGGATGTCACTCTGAAAACCAGTATTGCAGATCTGTCTTCCCTGGTTATGGGTGCGATTTCGCTGAAATCATTCCTGTGGGCAGGACGTATGGAATGTAGTGATGACAGTTTCCAGGAAGATATACAGCGAGCGATCGGCTGGAGTGAAAAACCAAAAAATTATACGTACTTTTAATTCCCTGTCTAAAAGACCGGACTGGAGAGTGGAGGTGTGACACATGAAATATGAAACAGAGGTCCAGGTGAAGGAGATGTCCAAGGAGGATTTTCTTGGACGATATTATCATCCAGGGCAGTATCTGGATGCATGTAAAGCCTGTCCCTTTTATAATAAAAGGTGGTCATGCCCACCAGGACTTCCGGATGCCCGGGGGTATCTGGAATGCTACAGTCGGGTTCTGCTGGTGAGTGTCAAGGTGAATTACGCACCGGAAACGTTGGCAGCGGCAGTAAGTGCCGGAGAAGTGGAGCGAATTCGGGAGGAAACCTATGAGCAGGTTAAGATGCAGTTGCTTCTTCAGCTGATCGCACAGGAGCGTGAGGTCGGTGGCGGAAAGACTTTGGGTGCCGGAAGATGTCATTTCTGTGATCACTGTGCCAGAGAAGAGGGAAAACCCTGCAGGAATCCTCAGTGGCGGAGATATTCCATCACTGGGTTTGGTTTTGATCTGACCAGTCTGCTGGAAGAGCAATTTGAGATAAAACTTTTGTGGAAATCACAGGGACTTCCTGATTATGACGTAGCAGTGGTAGCGTTGTTCTGCCCCTGATAACAATCAGGAATGTTTTGGACAGCT
>JAQUXP010000037.1:0-7013 GCA_028692395.1 Lachnospiraceae bacterium | reverse complement strand
GACAGCTCCTTAATTTTATGTGCGTTTAAAAACGTTTTGGAGAAAAGATTGTGTTTTGAAGTACATAAGTTTATAATAACTGTATATAACCAGTATTTTGTAAGCAGAACAGGAGGTCTGGCATGAATCAGGATATTCGCAAATTTGCAGCATATATAGTATGTGAAGATACAGATGACGACATGCGTAAATTATACGAAAGAGGACTGAACCTGTCACCACTTTGCATCTGTATAAAGGATAATTCCGGTAAGAAGATATATTGCAACAGGGAATACATCAGACTTTTTGGAGAGAAGGTGGCCGAAAGAGAGCTGTGTATGAGTGATATGGAAACTTTGGTCTTGTCAGACGAACAGGGAAAGAAAACAGGTACTCTTGAGGTTACAGCAGTTCCCGAAGCAGATAACGCCGTTGTTTCCTATTTTGAAGGACTGGAGCATACGGGAATCTATATTATAGATCCGGAAACATTTACAGTTCTGTACGAGAATCCTGTTGCACAAAAGTATTCAGTGAAGAATCGGATTGGGCAACCCTGTTATTCTATACATGGAAATAAGGGCATGTGTAAAAATTGCCCTCTTCGCACTCAGGAGCATCGGTCTTTTGTGAACCGTTCAGATCACGATATGATTTTTTCTGTTGAGGCTTCGCCCTCCTGGTGGAGAGAGAAACCGGTATATATTATTACTGTACGCAAACAGCAGGATCTGAATCTGCATATAAAAAATGAAAAGATACTGAATCGAATGCTGCGTGTTTTTCAGCAGACCTATGGTGTCTATACAGAGGTTAATATGCAGGATGGACATTATCATCAGGTGAACACCGGACAGCTGACATATTTCAGTATACCAGAGGAAGGCACCTATAAGACTGCATTTGAGCATATGTGCAGTGAGGAAGTTCTGGAGGAAGATGTGCCGGAGGTGAAAAAAATACTTTCCTGGGAGGTTTTAAGTGAGATCATATCTGACAGCGAAGGATTAACAGAAATCAGTGTCAGGTATCATTTGAAGAAAAGCTGTCCTATGATTATCATGGAAAGTAAAGCTGTTTTTATCCGGGATGAGCTGCCACATTATGTGGTGATAATAGCTAAGGATGTGACGGAAGAGACAGAAAATCTGAAGAATGCACTGGAAGCAGCAAAACAGGCGAGTAATGCCAAGACAAGCTTTCTTGAAAGAATGTCCCACGATATTCGTACTCCTATGAATGCCATACTTGGCATGACCGAACTTTCTGAGGGACACTTTCATGAACCGGATACAATGAAGGAGAACCTGCATGTGATACGGGATTCCTCCGAACAGCTGATGAGTATTATTAATGATGTGCTGGATATGGCAAAGATTGAAAGTGGCGCTGTATTCTTTACAGAGGAATCCTATAATTTGAAGGAAGAACTGAGATCTATCCTGGCACCATATCAAGTGCTTGCGAAAAAGAAACAGCAGCATTTTATAATAGAGCAGGGAAGAATCCCATCTACCTATGTAATTGGTGATAGGGCGAAGTTTGGGCGTGTACTGGGAAATATTATTGGAAATGCCATTAAGTTCACTCCGGCAGGGGGACATATCGAGGTTATAATTCGTAAATTGCAGTCCTGGAATGATGCGGTGATGAATCTTCATTTTGCAGTGTTAGATGATGGAGACAGTATACCGGAGGAGCAGATTCAAAAAATCTTTGAACCTTTTTATCGCGGTGAGTCTGCAAACGGTCACTCAATTGAGGGCACCGGACTTGGTCTTGCCATAGCACAGAATATCGTGGAGTCCAGAGGAGGAAGGATTTTTGCAGAAAATCTGGAACAGGGTGGTGTGTCATTTTCTTTTGATCTGCCTTTTCGAATAGATATGGAGAAAAGGGACGATCAGGAAGAGGAAGAGGATTATTTTGGAGAAAATGCTTTAGATACTCTGGGGATGCACATATTGCTGGCGGAGGATAATGAGGTCAATATTCTCGTGATGAAGAAAATTCTTCATGCCTGGGGAATTATTGTAGAAGTTGCAAAAAATGGGAAGGAAGCCTATGAGACATTTACCAATTCCATCGATGGGATGTACTCCATGATCCTGATGGATGTCCGAATGCCGGTAATGGATGGATATGATGCAACCAGGGCGATCCGTGCCAGCGACCATCCCCAAGCGCAGGAGATTCCCATTATCGCATTGACAGCCAATGCTTTTACGGAAGACATTTCTAAGTCAATATCTGCCAGAATGGATTATCACCTGTCAAAACCAGTGGATGTTAAAGAATTAAAGAAGATGATTCGGAAATTTGTTCACAGAAGAGAGGAATAGGTCAGAAACAATAGATTTTGCAAAAAAAGTAAGCTGTCAGCATAAAACTGTGATACCTATGGTATGCTGACTGCTTACGGCGCAAAATTTATTGTTTTATTTTTTTTTATAGATTCCTGCAATTCCATGGATCAGAAGCTGGTAGACACTGTTGACAGAGAGTTCGGTGGGTTCCAGATTTCCATCTGCCATACGAACAGCAAAGTTTAGGGTAGTTTCTATCATATACACCCAAAAAATATCAGAGCTGATCTTAAAAATTTCCACATGGTTTTTCAAAAGCATGGAAAAGAAAGAAAAAGAAGTATCCTGTCCTTTGATAACCTCTTTGGTATAGTAGGAGGAGTGGCGAAAACTGAGATAAAACTTTGCTTTATTCGGATTTGCCAAAAGATAGCCAAAATAAGCATACCACAAATCATGCACATAGGAGGTCAATGCAGTAATACGCAGTGGTACGCTTTTTAGAACACTATCGATTTCATGATCAATGGCATAGAGACAGTCGGTCAGCAGGGCAATCTTGTTTGGATAATTATTAAAAATGCTTCCCTCTGAAATCCCCATCTTAACAGCCACTTTTTTCGTGGTAAAATTTTCTAAACCGTTTTTGGCAACAAGTTCAATTGCAGCCTCACAAAGCATCTCTTTGGTAATATGTTTTTTTCTCATACCCTCATTTTACACCAGACTGCTAAAAAGTCAAGATTAAGAAGAATTTAACAGAAAGATGAGCTCTGATTTTACAAAGCTGTTGTATGATAGAGTCTCAGTCCAGGTTTGATTTTAGGTGAAAAAGGAGAAATTCTTATGAATATTATTTGGCGACGGCTGTCTTATGTGTTTGGTATTTTGTTGGCTGCGACCGTATTTGTCTGGATGGGTGGATCCACCGTAAGCTCTCAGACGGTTCAATCCTGGATTCCGGTCAATCGTGAACCAGGTTCCGGTACAAGAAGCATGTTTTATTCACTGGTACTGGATAAAAAAGAATGTGATTTAAAGGTTCCTACTCCCGGATGGGACACTCCTGCAATGGTGGGTTCTTCCGAAGAAATGCTGCAGCAGATCGCTCTGACAAAGCGGGGGATTGGATATGTGACCACCGGTGAGCTGAATGCAGAAAGTGGTGTGAAAACCTTAAAGGTTGATGATACTTCTCCGACAGCGGACAACATCAAAAGCGGAGCGTATCCTTTATCCAGAGAGCTGTACTTAGTGTGGGATCAGAAGCTGTCAGCGGCAGAGCAGGACTTTGCTGCCTATGTGAAAAGCTCCAGGGCAGTGGATGTGATCGAAGAAAGTGCCTATGTCTTCGATGGAAAGAGCGGGGAATACGAAGGGAAAAAGGTGGCAGGTGAGATTATGATCAGTGGTTCCACTTCCATGACACCGCTGCTTCGGAAGCTGGCAGCAGATTATGAGCTTTGCCAGCCCAGGGTAACTGTTATTGTCCGTGCAACAGATTCCGAAGCCGGACTGCGTGCGGTAGAAGATGGAAGCAGTGATTTTGCTATGGTATCCCGGGAACTGAGCAGAAAAGAAAGTAATAGTTTTCAGGCAGCAGTTCTTGCAAGAGACGGAATTGCAATCATAGTGAATCAGGAAAATGTTCAAAGCAAAATTACAACAGAGGAATTGCGAACTATATTCGAAGCATAATAATCTGTGAGAATGAAAGCGAAAAAAGTATTTTAATAGGTGAGAGCAGCTATCCTATAGATGACTGTTGTCACCTTTTTTTGTAATACCTACAAATATCTACAAATATCCCCGAAATTTGACTCGGTTATTTATTTTTTACGGCAGGGGTGCTATAATAGACTATACCTGTTCTATATTCGGGCTATTAGATCAAATAATTATCTGAAAATGTTCTTAAAGATGAAATTTTTGAAGCCCGGAACTATTACAGTTATTTGCAAACAAATCATGGCAGAAAATGCGGGGAATTATTATAGATGAAGATAAAGAATAAAAAGAAGATAATCCTGCGGACAGTGGCGATTCTTCTTTTGCTTGCGGCAGGTACAGGTATCTATCTTGGCTATGTCTATGTGGTCAGAATGAAATTTGAGCCGCCTACGTCACTTACGGAAACAAACACAAATGCAGCAATTTATCAGCTAAATGAATTAAAGGATGTACTGGCGCAGTTTGATGATTTTTATACTACTGCAGAACGCAATAACCTGAAAAATACAAAGGATTACGGTACCTATATAATTCCAGGTATGAAAGCTACCAAGGGGATTGAACTGGAAAGTGGAAAAGTTGATATGTGTACATCGATGACTCCACAAAGTATAGCGGTAACCTCCGATTACCTGATTGTCTCGGCCTACTGTCATACGAAAAAGCACAGCTCCGTGCTTTATGTGATTGATAAAGTCTCCCATGAATATGTGAAGACTGTTGTATTACCGGGACATTCCCATGTGGGTGGTCTGGCGTATGATTCGGATACCCATACAATCTGGGTGTCTGGAAGAAAAGCCGGTGTCTCTTATGCAAATTCCTATTCCCTTGAGGCAATTGAAGACTATTCCCTGGATGAAGCCCAGAGTCCACTTTCTTTTATGCAGATGGTGCCACTGATTCAGCTAAAACAGAATTCTTTTATGACCTATCGGGATCATGCACTTTATGCGGGATATTTCAGCCAGAGCGGAGAAGGCGTTTTGTATAAATATACGCTGGGAGCCGATGGAAGACTGGAATCCAGTAAACCGGTAGAGAGTGTCGATAAGGCACAGATTACAAATGATGATTCGGAAAAGATGAAAGAAAAAGCAGCAGAAGAGGCAGCCAGCTCAGCTTCCACCAGTTTACTATCTGAAAGTACCAGCCTATCCTCCTCCTCTTCTGACAGTGTAAAAGCGAAAAGCAAGGCAGCGGACAGTAGCCTGGCAGACAGCAGTCTGAAGGACAGCAGTGCAACAGGAAGCAGTTCTGCAACAGGTACGCTGGCAGACTCCTCTGAGAAAAAGAAGGAGGAGGAAGAGGTTGCACCGGAGGATACCTTTGATCCGGTGGATTTCGTGAACATGCCTTCTCTTGTGCAGGGGATTTCATTTTTAGGATCAAATTATCTTCTGGCGGCAGAATCCTACGGAATGATGGAATCAAAGCTGCGTGTATTTGAAAATGACAGCAGCAGTACAGATGGCTATTCATTTACCGATGAAAATGCACTGGTGAGTTATACACTTCCCGATAAGCTGGAGTGCGCCTGTGTTGCGGACGGAAAGGTTTACCTGGTGTTTGAGGCATCTGCCTATGCGTATCGCGTGAGACCAATGTATAATATAGACCGTATCCTGACGTTGAATATCAATCAGGATATAGCAGAATCAAGACAACTGATACAATAATGCACATCGTAGTATATAGATTACGGAAGTGTTTTTTTAGAAATTCAGGCGAGTATTATTATAAAAATGCAAAAAACCAGCATCATCATGTGGAAAGGAACCTATGGTCAGTAACGAAACAACACAAAAATAGGAGGTTGACACAATGCCGGAAAAAATTTATACTGAGCAAGCAAGCAAGCAAGCAAGCAAGCAAGCAAGCAAGCAAGCAAGCAAGCAAGCAAGCAAGCAAGCAAGCAAGCAAGCAAGCAAGCAAGCAAGCAAGCAAGCAAGCAATGAAGCAAGCAAGCAAGCAAGCAACGTTGTCAACTGGTATTGCTTGAGCAGCTGATAGAATTAGGAGTTTCCGTGGATGCGGCAATGCCGATTTTTTTGGATGATATCAGTTTTTATTTAAGTACTATGGAGGCCTTCCTGGAAGAGAATGCGATTGAGAAGGTGTACGCATGTATGAAGGCAAAGGATTATGAGAGTGCTGCAAATTATGCATTTGATATGAAATCATTAACTGGCATGTTAGGTATGCTGCATGCTTATGAAGCTTCAAAGGACATGTGTCGCAAGTTCAAAAATGGACAGCTTGAAGCTGTTTCAGAGGATATAACGAAAATCAGAAACTGGTATGAAAAATTAGCAGGTTTAGAATGGGGAATTCCGCATTAAAGCGGAGTTCCTTTTGTTGTTGTATCCTCCATGATCAGAGATACCAATAGCGATTTACAGAAGGCAGCTGTTATGTAAATAGAACAATCTTCGTATCCGATGAATAACCCACCGTTCCACAAATCCCTTTCAGTATGAAATAATAGATCTTACCGAAGGGGAAACTCTATTCCAGATCAGTTTTTGATTGCCTACTTTGTATTCGTTCACTACAATTCTGCGAATCAAGTACTTGACTTTCCTCTGAGCAGGAAAGGAGTACAAAATCAATGAATGAAAAACAACGAAATGAAAGACGCACAGATCAGGAATGGATGGAACTGATACAGGAATGCCGCACAAGCGGACTTGGTGATAAAGACTGGTGTGAACAGCATGGTATTCCAATCAGTTCTTTTTATACTAAAATCACCAGGCTTCGCAAAAAAGCATGTGAGATACCGGCAGCAAACCATCGTGTGGTTAGAGAATGCCAACAGGTGGTTAAACTACCAATCATAGATGAAACACCTCAGCCGTATGTGTATCATTCGAACAGTTCAGACGCTGACATTGCGGCTCCTGCTGTGATTTTAAAAACCGGTGGATACTGTATTGAAATATCCAACCATGCAGCCAGAGATACCATCATGAATACCTTATCTGTGCTGCA
>JAQUXP010000054.1 GCA_028692395.1 Lachnospiraceae bacterium | reverse complement strand
TAATCCACAAACTTTATTAAGTGCACCCTTTTTACCAATATATGCTTTTTCATATTAGAATTGCTGCAATGCAGCAATTCTTCCTTGTTTTGAATCAGTATTGCGAACTCGTTTCGCAATTACCTATGATATACTATGAACACTTAGAGAAATCAAGCGGAGCGCAGATTGAACTTAGTGAGAATGCATATCTGAACACTTAGCGAGGTATCCTCGAGCTTAGTGATCCTGATACAATGTATAGGCAATCCTTAAAAATACATTTTGGAGATACAAGAGACGGCTATCTCAGCGTATCGATAACAGTATATTGCAGGTTTTTCTGAAAAGACTACCCCTAGAGGTAGGTTACAAGACTATCTTTATGTGCTAAACTATAAAGGCACAAAAAATGTGTAATGTTTGGTGGTAGGCAGGTTTTTTGCCTGCCATTTTCGCTATAGCGTGTAGAGAAGATTAGAAATTGAGAAGGAAAAGAAAATGATCAATGATATTTTTCATATTTGCCTTGGTGGAAAACGAATAGAGATTTCTCCATTGTATTCTTATTTACAGGATTACTGTAAGGAATATGTTATAAATCAGGACAATGCAGTGCAATCCGATTTTTCTATCGCTGTTTCAGAACAAGATATTATTTTTGAACGGCAGAAATCAGAAGCCGAAGACATAAAAGAAGGCATACCTATCCGGCATTTTTCTGATGAATATCTGGAAACGCTGGCAGTCTACCGCCAGATCGCAGAGCAGATGATAGACTATGATACACTTCTTGTTCATGGCTCAGCCATAGCAGTAGACGGACAGGGGTATCTGTTTACTGCCAAAAGCGGCACTGGGAAGTCTACCCATACCAGACTTTGGAGAGAATATTTTGGTGACCGGGCGGTCATGGTCAATGATGATAAGCCGCTGTTAAAGATTACAGAAGATGGAGTGATGGTCTATGGCACACCGTGGGATGGTAAGCATCGATTAAGCAGTAACATTTCTGTGCCGCTAAAGGCAATCTGTATTCTGAACAGAGATGAAACAAATCATATAGAACAGGCATTTGGAAAAACAAAATATCCCTTATTGCTCCAGCAGACCTATCGCAGTGGGGATCCATTAAAACTGTCGAAAACTTTGCAGCTTTTGGATCGCATGATTCAGAATACGAGTATTTATGTGCTGGGATGTAATATGGAACAGGCAGCCGCAAAAGTGGCATACGAAGGGATGCAGACAGTAAAGAGTAAAGAACGGAGGGAAACGAGATGAAGTTAAACAGCAATTTTATTACACATGATACAGAAGACGAACAGGTGATGGTAGCAACTGGAAGCACAGCATTTGCAGGATTGGTTCGCAACAATAAGACGGCAGCCTTTATCGTAGAGCAGCTGAAGGAAGAAACCACATTGGACAAGATTGTAGATGCGGTATTTACAAAATATGATGCCCCAAGAGATGTGATAGAGAAGGATGTAAGGAAGATTATTGATTCATTAAAAGGTATTGGAGCGATTGATGAGTAACAGTAGGAAAAGCACCTTTGAAGAGGAACTGAACAAGAATGGCAAGCTGATTTATACTTGTGTTGGCAACAGCATGATGCCTCTTTTGCGTGAAAAAAAGGATCTTCTGATCATAGAGTCTCCCAATGGGCGTCTTAAAAAATACGATGTGCCATTGTATAAACGAGATAGTGGACAGTATGTTCTGCATCGTATTTTAAAGGTAAGAGAGCAGGATTATGTAATCAGCGGGGATAACAGATATCAAAAGGAGTATGGGATCACAGACAGGCACATTATTGGTGTTTTGACAGGGATTATTCGGGATGGAAAGACGATTTCAGTAACGGATAAAAAATATCTTTTTTATGTACATCTCTGGTGTGACTGTTTCCCCATAAGGGCAGGTGTTCTCTGGTGTAAGAGGCTGCCAAAGCGTATCAGAAGAAAATTACGACAGCTACATGGAACAGAAGGAAGAAAAAACAGATGAAGCAGAAAGCAGACATTCCCACATTGCGGTGGATCAGTGATGTGGCTGGAAAGAAAAAACTCTATATTGTGATATTGCTGTTGGTGCAGGTGGTTCTTGGCATCAGCAGTGTTTTCTATGCGTTCATTCTGAGGGGTCTCATTGATGCGGCAGTGGCTGGGAACAGGGAGAAGTTTTTTCTGACCATTGCAGCATTTGCGGGTCTTGTGTTGTTTCAGATTCTCCTTCGTGCGGTCAACCGATTTTTAGAAGAATACTCCAGAGCCACCGTGGAGAATTGTTTTAAGAGCCGATTGTTGTCCTTTTTGTTAAGAGAAGATTATGGGAAAATCACTGCGATTCATTCGGGAGAGTGGATGAACCGTCTGACTTCTGACACGGTAGTTGTGGCGGATGGCCTGGCACAGATCATTCCCGGCGTGGCTGGAATGTTGGTGAAGATGTGCGGTGCGCTTGTTATGATACTGGTCCTGGAGCCACGGTTTGGCTATATCCTGATTCCAGGTGGTGTACTTCTGGTTATCCTGACCTATGGGTTTCGCAAGGTGTTAAAAGGATTCCACAAGCGGATGCAGGAGGCGGACGGAACACTGCGGGTATTTCTGCAGGAACGTCTTGCCAGTATGCTGGTGGTACGGGCTTTCGTGAAGGAAGAGCAGACCATGCAGGAGGCAGGGGAGCTCATGGAAGAGCACAAAAAGGCCCGTATGAAGAAGAATCATTTTTCCAATGTGTGTAATATCGGCTTTGGCGGAGTGATGCAGGGGGCGTATGTGCTTGGTGCCGGGGTATGCGGTTATGGGATACTGATGGGTACCATGTCATACGGAACGCTGATGGCGATTTTGCAGCTGATTGGTCAGATACAGTCCCCATTTGCTAATATCACGGGCTATCTTCCCAAGTATTATGCCATGCTTGCCAGCGCAGAAAGACTGCGGGAAGTGGAACTGTTTTCCTATGGTGATGCAGTGACAGGTATGGAAGATGCCAGTGACGGAAGCTGTAATATCATGAGCATTTCCAGGATTCAGGACTTTTACAGAACGCATATGACAGCAATTTTGCTGAAACATGCCAGTTTTACATATGAGCCCTTATCAGAAGCGTCCACACAGGAGCTTCCTGTAGTGCTGCGTGATCTGAATCTGACCATACAGAAAGGGGATTACATTGCATTTACCGGACCTTCCGGCTGTGGGAAGAGTACGGTGCTGAAGCTGTTGATGTGTCTGTATCAGCTGGATGAAGGGGCTTGTGATCTGGAAGTACAGGGAATGGAAGCTTTAAGACTTCCGCTGGATCAGACGTATCGCAGATTGTTTGCTTATGTACCCCAGGGCAACCGTCTAATGAGCGGAACGATCCGTGAGATCGTGGCATTTTCAGATAAAGCAGGAATGAAGCAGGATGATCACATATGGAAGGCATTAGAAATCGCCTGTGCCAAGGAGTTTGTATCGGAACTGGCACAGGGAATTGATACCCTGCTTGGAGAACGTGGCATGGGATTATCAGAGGGACAGATGCAGCGAATCGCCATCGCAAGGGCTGTTTTTGCGGACAACCCGATCCTCATGCTGGATGAATCCACCAGTGCACTGGACGAGGCGACGGAGACGAGGCTGCTGCGTCATTTGCGTTCCATGACTGATAAGACCGTATTGATCGTTACCCACAGACCGGCGGTACTGGCAATCTGCGATAAGGAAATCTGTTTTTCACAGGCAGGTGTAAAAGAGAAAGAACTGAGGAGAAGGAAGTAAGATGATTGTAAATGATTGGAAAACTGCGGATGCGGAGAAACAGAACCGGTCGGAATATGACCTGCTATATCTCATCAACTGTGTTATCAATGATGTTGTGCCTCAACAGCAGCGGATGGAACAGATGGACTTGAGGGCGATATACAAAGCGGCCAGATTCCATACCTTGGCTGCCATTACCTGTATGGCATTAGAATCAGCGGATGCATTTCGTGGATGTACCGATACAGAACTTGTCCGGAAGTGGAAGGAATGCAAGGAAAAGGCAATCCGCAAAACTCTGTTACTGGATGCGGAACGCCAGAATATCTGTAGCTTTATGGAGCAGGAACATATCTGGTATATGCCGCTGAAGGGTGTGGTATTAAAGGAATTCTATCCCAAGCTTGGTATGCGCCAGATGGCAGACAATGATATTCTCTTTGACAGCACATTTCAAAATGAAGTATGCCAATGGATGGTACACCATGGCTATAAGGCGGTATCGGTAGGAAAAGGGAATCATGATGTCTATGAGAAAAAACCTGTCTATAATTTTGAGATGCATACCTCACTGTACGGGAAAGGGCATGATAAGAACTGGGTCAGTTATTACCAGGATGTGAAGGAACGCCTGATACAGGACAAAGAAAATAAGTATGAATATCATTTTACGGACGAGGATTTCTATATCTATATCATTACCCACGCCTATAAGCATTATAACGGCAGCGGTACCGGTATCCGTTCGCTTCTGGATATCGCTGTTTATCTGCGGAAGAAGGGAGCTTCTTTGGACTGGGAGTATATTTTCGGCGAGCTGAAAAAACTTCATGTAGCAGAATTTGAAGAAAACAGCAGGAATCTGGCTGAAAAGGTATTTTCCATGGACCAGTACTATCTGACAGAGGATGAAACAGGGTTACTTGACTATTTTCTTGGCGCAGGTACTTATGGAACCATGCAAAACAGGGTTGAGAAAAAGATTCGAGAGTATCAGCCGGAAGGCAATCTCATCAAAGGTGTTACAAAACGCAGATATATCCTGGAACGATTGTTTCCGGACGAGAGCTTTTATCAGGATTACGTTCCGTTTGCCTATCGGCACAGATGGTTTCGCCCGTTTTACCTTGTGTATCGAGTGATACGGGGAGTAGTGCGCAATGGGAAGATGATTGTCAGGGAACTAAGGATGGTAATAAAAACAGACAAGTAATAGAGCAGCACCCTCTTTTGCACACGAAAGTATGCCGGAGATACCTTTTGGATTCCTTGTGTTTTGAGCGATTTAAAAGGTATCTGTAAGAGGTCTGCTGTAATAGGCAGACTGTGGATAAATCCACGAAAACGTCCACGAAAACTCAAAGAAAAAAGAAATTGCATTTACGCTTTGTATATGCTATAGTGATTTTATTCTATTACATATGATTTAATTTTCTACATTTTATTCGGTCTTATCGACCACAGTATTCTCTTTTTTATTTTATGTTATACCCATATCTATTAATATCTCCGAAAGGAATTCTATCTTATCGAAAGGAATCAAATCTTATGGAACAAGTCAGTCAAATCGAAGAAATCTATCAAATCTATGATCGTATGTTTAAACGTATCTTTAATTTATCATCCACAGCAATCATCAATCTGATCAATGGGCTGTTTGATACCAATTATCCGCTGGACAGCAACATCTTTTTCAGCAATAAGGAGTTTGTGGGGCGGAATCTGAACCGCCGTTTTGCGGATGTTATTGTAGTTATTAACGGAGATGCCTATCATCTGGAAGCACAGATGTCTAAGGATTCCGCAATTGTAGTGCGGGTGTTCGAGTATGGATTTCTGCATGCGATGGAAAATCGAGGGGATGAGGAAGATCTGGTTTTTCCGGAACCGGTTGTCATCTATCTTGATACAGAAAAAGACATTCCAAAAACAAGCTCCCTGCTGCTGAGATTTGGGAATCAGGGAACCTTTGAATTCACAGTCCGAAACCTGGTGTACCAGGAGGAGGATCTGGTGGAACTGAATCGCAGGAAAATGGTGGTGCTTATTCCATTTCAGGTAATCAAAATGAAAAAGCTTGTGGAAAAAGGTATCACAAAAGAGACACTGAAAGCATTGCAGAATCTGGTAGGGGATGATATACTTGGAAGTATCAAAGCAAACTTTCAAGTGGGAAACATCACAAAGGATGATGCAGAGCAGCTGATAGAACTGACAAATCTTCTGTATCAGCATATTTGTGGTCACTACAAGGAATTAAAGGAGGCTGAAGAAATGAAACCGTTACTGGACGGAGCCATAGAACTGCCATTGGATAAATACCGGATTCGAATTGATGAGTTGGAAGCGGAAAAGGCTGAAGTGGAAGCAAGAAATGCTGAAGTCGAAGCAAGAAATGCTGAAGT
>JAQUXP010000008.1 GCA_028692395.1 Lachnospiraceae bacterium | reverse complement strand
GTCGTGTTAGGGGTAATACAACAATACAACATATATACAAAAACTGCTACTTTTTTATTAAAAAATAGAAAGTGGCGAAAATGTACCAAAAACTACGCTAGCCATCGCACCAGCGATTTGGTACAATTGTATAATACAAACAAATTAAATAATAAAGGGCTTGTATTACAAGCGTTGCTTTTAATATTTGAAAATAACGCTTGTAATTACATGATAATATACATTGAATAATACCGATAATTCCACAACAAATAAACAGTAAGAAATATATATTCCTGTTATTTGTTGTTGCAATGTATTGTAAACTTCCAATAATCCAAATTAGTCCAAGAATGAAAGAACGTTTTAAAATTCTTTGAAAAATCATTGGTGAGCTCCGTTCATATAAGATACATCATATAAGGTCCACATTAACGGGAATCCTTTTACAAGAGCACTTACAGTAGCTTCTGCAACAAAAGCTCCATCAGATTTATTTATTGTCCATGAGAAGGAGTTTCCAGAATAATCGAAACTAATATCCGTCTGTGTTATATTTAAGTCGGATACAGCACCAAGTTGTTCACCAGAAAAAGAATCAAGAGCATACGCTTCATCTTTTGAAGAATAGCTCATTGGTTCATCTGCATACACAGTTAAAGTACAGATCAGCAGTAAAATACATGATAAGAAAAATCCAGTAAACCTCTTCATAGTTTCTACACTCCTTTCAAAAATAAATTTCTGTATTTTGGAGTATCATTTTTCCGTTTTTTAGTACATTGGAATCCCCCCTTAACCATAGATGTATTATAAAGTGACTATAGCATATTACTTGTTGGAATGAAAGTGGATTATTTATGGAATATCCTTAATCATTGAAGATGTCACATTCTCACTTACTACGTATTCGCCGTCCAGGCAACAAACACAGCCCCACCCCTCCAATTTTCCTAAAGATGCTTCTATCGCCGCTCTGGTGATATGCTCTTTCATATTATCTGGACTTATTTCTAATATATAGCGATCTATTCTCTCTATATCTCCATGCTGCAGCCGGTATACACCTATCAAAACCAATGCTGATATTTCATCGATTTCCTTTGTAGCCGTTGTAAACAAATCCACTATCATATAAATAATAGCCATCCCAAACCAAACATCTTTTTGATTTATAATTGTCTTTACTCGAAATAAAGATGCCAGTGCAAATTTTAGATTCACTTTAATATTTGAAGCCTTATTTATTCACGTTATGTTTTCCTATTCACTTTCCAATATATCATAGTACCGAAATCTTACAAGTCCTACCAATGCGGATACCAACAACAATCCTATGGATACCCCAAACCCTACATTGATAGAAACCCCTTCCTTAAGCATCCAGTTATAACGAAATGCCATGGCATAGTTGCCAACCAACAACGGTGTCAGCAGGTAAGCCGATGCAAGAAACAAAACGGCAACGGCGAAAAAGCTGAACATTGGCTTAAGGAACAGGGAAAGTGTCATCTCCAGCATACTGATGGCGGTGGACACAAGTACCGGAAGCAGAAGCACCGAAAGGGGAAGTGCAACACGATTCCAGACCTCCTGATGCCCTACCTCAAATACCAGATTGATGAAGTCCATATGAATCTGATTTGAGACATTCATCTGAAACACAAGAAACAATACCAGTCCTGTGAGCTGCATCAGCATATGATACATTACTGTCCCCAAAAAATTCCAGCAACATTTTGACAGCCACCAGACCGTCCTTCTCCCGGATCCAACGAGAATCTGCTGCCCTACCCCATACAAGTCCTTGAATGGATAATTCAGAAGAACAAAGGGAATGACAAGAAATACCACAATCCAAACCACGGGGAATCGAAACCCATTGCCGGGAGAAGGCGTATATTTATGCATTCCCCCATATAGGTAAAACCAATAATCTCCGTAGCTGACAGACTCCCTTATCCTCCCATCAAGCAAAAGGCGATGTGCCTTGCTTGCAAAATCCAAGAATGCCGTGGCTGCAATCACTATGGGAGCAAACACCATTGCCTTATTGCGAAGGATTCCCTGCTTCAAATCAAATAACAAGTATTTAATAAATTTCATGGCTGCGCTCCCATATCATGCTCAAGAATACTGTTATGACAAATAAAACAACTGTCTCAACGATAATTACTGTCCAGGATGCCTGAGCCCATGCCGACACTGGACGCAAAAAATACATAGGTGAGATTTCCCTGTTGGATATGTCATATGAAGTAAAAAGAAACTGTCTGGAGTAGTGAAGTGCCAGTAAAAAGAAAAGTGGCAGGATAACTGCAATAGCACGGTTCCTGACAAAACACGTTACTCCGTAGCTGAAACAGGCAATCAGCCCGCAAAACACAAAGTCAATGGCAAGATAGAACAACACATACAAGAAAGGCATCGAGTAGTAGAGCATCGACATCAGCGAATTAAAAAAAACGCCTGTACTCGTGCAGTATACAGGAGACGGCACAACAGCCGGAATAAACATAGCCGTTGTAAGAAAGTTAAACACCAGTGGAATGACCATAGCAAGCCCACCCGACAAGAAGATGGCAATGTACTTGGACAAGAAATAGACTTTCTTACCAGAGCGCACTACTGCCTCTTTGACATATCCACACTGTTTTTCCTCGCAATAGGACCACCCATATGGCATTGCTACCAGTAATGGAAAAACAAAGAAATAGATGGCCGTTCCAAGGGAAAAGGGTTCCCCTCCAATCCAGTGATTGAACAAACTAAACCCTTCATATTCTGGATTTCCATCTGCTATGTTCATCATAGCAAATGCATCCTGATAAATACCCACATTATAAATGAGGGCTATTATGGTAATCGCACAGCCAACTATTATCGAGGCATAAAACAACTTATTTCTCAATGCTTTATGAACTTCAAGCCTTATCATCCTCTTCAACATTTTACCTCTCCTTCCTATATGCCCAACCCACAACTTTGCTGCGTCTTTTCATCTCCGCTGTAATATGGGTCAGACAGTGCACTGCATAATACTGTCTGCCCTATCTGTTCTCCTTAATTGGCAACTGGATAGCTTCCTACGGAGTCCGGACTCCACACTCCACTCACATATCCTGTTGTTCCGGGAGCTGCCGTTGTGATATTCAGCTGACACCTTCTGTAGCCGTTTTTTACCAACTCCCACCTATCATGTTAATTGAATCAGCTTTTGGTGGGGATACTGTGTGATCTGCAGCATAGGCGGGTCTTCTTCTATTTGTTTGCGCTCAGGCGCAACTCCAGGAATAATTTGAAACACAAGCCATACCTCTTTTTGCGTACCAAGACGTAGGGAGAATGCCTGTGACGGCATATCGGTATTCACTGCACTAAACATATCCGGCGATGGGATGAGACAATAATTCGTTCCAATCAGCATTGATATTCCCAGTGGCACTCCCTCTTCCCCCACATGATGATTGCTTATATTCTCCACAGACACCTTCACCATGTAATAGTGAGTGGCAAGTTTCATATCTGTTACGTTATATTTCTCACAAAAGTCTTTTGCCGACATAATTTTAGAATCCAGCACCTGTACCGTATAACCATCACTGCTGCCTGTTCCTGTGTTAAAATCCTTTTCATACGGAACAGCCTCACTCTTTTTATAAACCTGGCGAATAGGAAGCTTTATATCCGTATTGACTGCATACACTCTGAACGCATACAGTCCTATGAGGCAAATCAGTGCAACAGCAATACCTATTCTTCTTTTCAACATAGCAGCCTCCTTCTCATCCTATGCGTCACTCTCCCCGCAAATATGTTCGATAATTCTTCCCGTATCCAGCTTGAATATTTCATCCGACAATTCCCTCAAGATACCAATGTCATGGCAGGATATGATAACAAGCGCACCTCTCTCCTTTTGCCGCAACAAGATATTTTTGACGAGATAGATCCCTGACTCATCAAGGGCATTCGTTGGTTCGTCCAAAATAACGATGTCCGGCTCCTCCATAATTGCTGCAGCAATACCCAGTCGCTGCTTCATACCAAGGGAATACTTCCTGTATTTTTTCTTATCCCCAGGGTCAAGTCCAACCAAGCGGATCGTATCACGAACCTGTTCCACCGTAGCAGTCTTTCGTATGCCTGCCAACATATTCAAGTTGTCAAATCCGGAATAACGCCCAAGAAAGGCAGGATTTTCCAAAAGAAATCCAATACTTTCCGGGAACTCGATGTCCTTGCCAATAATCTTTCCATTAATTGACACATTACCCTCAGACGGACGAATCAGACCGATGATGGTTCGCATCAACATTGTTTTTCCTGAACCGTTCACGCCTTGTAAACCATAGATTCTTCCCTCATGCATCACTGCTGTGACATCTTGTAGGACAAGATTCTTATGAATCCGCTTTGTCACATTATTTATTTCAATCTGAACCATGCCAGTCCCTCCCTAATATTCCCCCAGGTGAACGCAAGGGAACCTTTCCTATTCGCTTTCCAATGTATCAAAAAAACAAAGTCTCACTGCCTGGAATAGTGAAGTGCCAGTAAAAAGAAAAGGGATTCCTGAATTACAGAAATGCTCTCCTATAAACCCAACGCCCAACTTTCCTGAATCTTTTCCTCTCCATTGTAATTGTACATTAAGTACAGATTCTCTTTTTTGCATTCCTCCAGATCCACCAGCCAGCCAACCTTCATATCCTTGCTTTCACCTGCCGGCAATTCAAAATCATAATATTTCGGCCCATTTAAATCTATAGACTCGGAAAAATATACCGGAAAACCCACCCGCTTCAATTCCTCCGTATCTGGCGTAAGATAAACCAGCGTCATCTGCGTAATACTCAGATCATCCAAACGCATATTAATATTTTTAAACTTGAGATCACAAAGCAAGAACTGGGCTTTCGAGACATCAAGGTCTGTTGGTCTCTCTGTTTTAATATCATAATGAATTTCTCCGTCTGTTTTTACTTGCTCCTCACTGATTCCTGCCGCTTCCGGCGTTTCAAAAAGTTGTGCAGTCTTGACAGTGCACTCTGCCCCAATCGCTTTCGGATTCTGAATGGTTGGATCCTCAAGTGGAGCCATCTCTCCCAGCGAATGAACCTGTCCCTTTCGCAGGAGTTGTGGCTTATACGGCGTTTCTTCCGTCTTCTCATTCAAAGGATTTCCTTTACCTGTCACATTTGGGGAACAGCCATACATAAATACACAGAGACAACTAAGTACTACAACTGCTGTCTTTACACGTATCTTCATATTCAGTACTCCTCTCACAAAAGCAGGGCAGACAGTGCACTGCCTAATACTGTCTGCCCTATCTGTTCTCCTTAATTGACAACCGGATAACTTCCTACAGAGTCCGGACTCCACGCTCCAGTCACATATCCCGATGTTCCGGAACTCGCCGTTGTGATATTCAGTTGACATCTTCTGGTAACTCTGGCTGATAAGCAATTAATGGGCAAGCTGAATTAGCTTCCATCTCTGCCGCCTTTATAGCAATTCGAGCCAGTTTTTTTTATGAGCAATGCGAACTTTACGTTTTTTTTCATAACAACGACCTCCTTATTCTAAGAATTTGTAACCACTTTTTTTCATACAGATGAACGTTGATATCTTTCATGTCTCATTCATCTTTGCTTTAGATACATCATATCAGATCCTGACTTTTTTGGATTGTATATGGCGAAAATGGATGAAATAATATCGAAAATGGACTGGTTTTTTAGCTAGATATTAGCATAAATTCAACAAGGGCATATTTTCTTCCTATGCAAGAAGAAAATATGCCCTTGTTATGCAGATTTATTTTTAAATTTTTGACAGATACAGCATTACCTCTACATGAAAACGATTTTCATTCCATGAGAAGCTCATAATTCCGCCCTGTTCCTCTACCATTTTTTTTACGTTTACTAATCCTATCCCATGTTTTTCTTTATCGGTCTTACTCGAAACCAAGTTGTCATTTTTTATTTCCAACTGATTATCAAAACTGTTTTGCATCTTAATATACAATAATCCTTTTTTCGTTGTGATCTCCACATTGATATATTTCTCTACTGATTTTTCTGCCGCCTCAATAGCATTTTCTAACAGATTTCCAATGATTACATTAATAACAAACGTATGTATCTCTAAGTTTTCCGGTAACACCACATGTATTTCTTTTTTAACAAGCAGCTCATCCGCCTTCTGTAATAAGTAATTTAATGTGCTGTCGATCTCCTTATTTCCCGATGCGACGTACTCATCTGGATTATTCATAAACTGTTCCATGTTTTCCATATACGATAACAGTTCACTGGTGTGATTTTCCTTCGCCAGATATCTTAATTCCTTCATATGGTGACGCATATCATGTCGTATGGCTCGAATCTTATAATAGGAGTTTTTCATGATTTCCAGTTCATTATCATAAAACTGTATTTGCTGTTCTAAGATTTCCTGATCTCGCTTTTGGACATAGAATCTTTGCAGGGCATCATATAGATAGAAGATAATCAGATTAATCAACAAGAGTCCTGACACTTCAATTACAATAAGAATATTTTTTTCCATAGAAGCTTGAAGTAATGCAAGCACCATCCCAATGCTTGCAAGGGGGACCGCTATCAAGAAGATCCACAGTCCTCTATAGAACTGTTTATCTTTCTGCTTCCCATCAATCGTTTTTGATAAAAAGGCTATAATCAGCAAGATAATCATACTTGCCAGACATTCATAAACAGAAACCAGTCTTCCCTCTGTTTTCGGACTATAGGAAAATGCGAAAAGCACTCCGCTCTCAATGATGATATTGACAATATAGATCAGCATGACCATCAAAATCTTCTTTCCCTTGCTGCCAATATACAATGTTGTGATGAGTAAAAGACCACCAATATTAGATACAAGATTGATTGCCATGTTGTTAAATAAAAAGAAGCCGCCGCTTGTGATAACCACAAACAAAAGATAAGCCACAACTTTTATTTGATCATTCCTCTTTTTTGAAATTAAAAAGTGCTCCATACATCTATAGATGGCATATGCTCTGATAACGTTGGCAACAACAGATAAAATCATCTCTTCCATGTTAAGTCCCTTCTACTGCTCGTATTGTAACAACTGTTCTCTAACTGTCTTTCTGTTGCCCTTTGATATGTTGATGATGTCACCATTGATCATCTTAACCCATTCATACGTGTATTCCACCACATACAGATGGTTAACGATGTATGATTTATGTATTAACAGAAAAATTTCCCTGGGCAGTTTTCCCATCACATCTACTAATTTCCCGTAAAACGTACAGGATTTACCCGATATCAGAAAAATGGTGATTTTTTTATCACTGCTATTGAAATACACGATTTCGGAAAATGGAACTCTATGATATACTTTATCAATCAGACATTCAAAGCTCTTTGCTGCAATTCCACTTTTTTTGAAAAAGACCTTCATCACTTTTTCAATATCCGTATATAAAATCGGCTTTATTAAAAAGTCTAAGGGCTGATTCTGAAACAATTGCAAAGCATAGCTGGCCTTTGAAGAAATATACACGATGCCCATCCGCTCATTTTCTATGTTCGATCTAATAAATTTCCCTACATTCACCCCATTCACATCTGGCAATTCAATATCCAAAAATAATAGTTCAAACTCATCACTGTGTTCTAGATAATCGCACAATGACTTCCCACTGTAAAACACCGCCGTGTCGATTCGAATACAATGATTTTTACAATATTCTCTAATTAGCTTTTCGACTTCCATACAAGTGCTCTTTTCATCATCACACACAGCTATTTTATACATGCTGACCCGGTATCTCCCCTCATCTATTAACAAAATCCTTTAATACACTACTACCGGAAAGTTGTAGGATACGAGATCATACAGCTGCGTCACTTTATCCAGCGGTGTATTGACGCATCCCAGAGAACCTGCTGTTTTGTAGATCTCTCCACCGTATTCGGTTCGGCTGGCAAGATCGTGGAAGCCGATGGTACCATTGGCAGCAAACGGGATCCAATAGTTGCAGTGTACCTGATAGGACCATTCCCCGGAGGCATTCTTATCGCCCTTCATAATGTAATCTGTTGTTTTTCCTATGATTTTATAAACTCCGGTGGGCGTGTCATGTCCCTTGGATACGGTTCCTGTTACCACCGGTGTTGTGAGTACCATCTGGCCATCCACATACACCCAGAAGGTCTGATTCTGAATACTAAGCTCCACATAGGTATTACCGATATCATTTCCATCCCGGCTTTTTCCTGTGCTGGAATAAGTAATGTCAAATGCTCCCTGGGTTCCACTGGTAATTGCATCGATCATATTACTGGTGGTAGTCTCCACATCCGTAGCCCATCCGAAGGTACCTCCGGAAACACTGATGGTCTGACCAGAGGTTGTGGTAAAGCTTCTGGCAGTACCCACGGTATCGTATTGATCCGCCAGTGACTGCACATATGCCTTCACCTGTCCCTGATCGATAACCGGAGTACCATTTTCATCAAAAATGATCCATCCCTTTAAGGTAGCGGCATCCAGTGTTTCCGATCCCTGACTTCCAAAATCCATGGTAAGCTTTGCGGAAATTACGGTATTCATGGCATTTGCCTCACTTTGCAGTGCTGCATCATCCTGACGGACAGCCGGTGCCACATAGCACCCGCTGGCGTCAAGATCTACTGATGTTTCACCTGCCAGTATTGCTTTCTTCACCACCTGTAAAATATTCTCACGGATCGGCTGATTGCCTTCCTCTTCCTTCGCTACCCCGTATCCATTCTCCACCTCTGTCACATAGGCATCCTTTGGCGGGACAATATTTCCCTCCTGCATACACTGCAGTGCATCTACCTGCTGGGAAAGTTTTTCCTCCGAAAGCTCTATGTTCAGTTGAAGCTGGTGATTCTTCTTTCTAAAGAAGTCAAGAATCCAAAGCTTTGCATCCTGGTCATCCATCATCTTCTGGATGGTATCTGTGTCCGTAAAAGCAAGATCCAGCGCATCCCCGCGAATCATCTCACTGGCATCCCCACGCTCCAAAAGCTCAAGCTCATAGGAATCCAGATTCTCGTTAATCCTGCTGATCACCTGCTCTACGGTCATACCGGTACAGTCAATGTGATTGATCTGTGTATCTGTATAAAAATGCCTGTTGTAATAGAAGGCCATCACTACATAAGAAATTCCCATAACCAGCACAATAGCGGCAACAACACCAATTAATATCTTATTCTTCTTTGACATTTTATTCCTCCAAAAAACACTCTTTCAATTATCTTGCTTTAGTATAGCACACTCTTTGAAGGAATTTTTTACAATTATAAAACAATTGTTTATCATTTTTAGTCAATTTGTATTATAGTTAAAACTGAAGATGATACAGGGAAGCATACAATCCATCTTTCTTTAATAATTCCTCATGGGTTCCCTGTTCCTCGATTCCATGCTCGCCAAGTACCAGAATTCGCTTTGCATTTCGTATCGTAGACAGACGGTGGGCAATCACGAAGGTGGTTCGATCCTTCGCCAGCGTTTCCAGTGACTGCTGTACGATTCGTTCACTTTCATTATCCAAAGCGGAAGTGGCTTCATCAAAGATCAGGATAGGTGGATTCTTCAAAAAAACTCTGGCAATAGAGATTCTCTGCTTTTGTCCTCCTGAAAGCTTCACACCACGCTGTCCGATATCGGTGTCATATCCTTGGGGAAGTCCCATGATAAACTCATGGGCATTGGCAGATCTGGCAGCACGAAGTACCTCTTCGTCTGTGGCGTCTGCCTTTCCATATCGAATATTATCCATGATGGTTCCGGCAAAAAGATAGACATCCTGCTGTACAATACCGATTCTCTCTCTCAGATCCTTCAGACAGATATCTCTGATATCCCTTCCATCCAGCCGGATCCTCCCGTCTGTCACATCATAAAATCGTGGGATCAGACTGCAGATGGTCGTTTTTCCTGCCCCGGAGCTTCCTACCAGTGCCACATATTCTCCGGATTCTACATTCAGATTCACATGGGACAAAACATTCGTGTCTGTCTCCGGGTAGCGAAAACTCACATCTTCAAAAGTCACATGTCCGGCAACCGGTGTACTTAGATGTACCGCCTGGGGACGATCACTGATATCCGGTGCAATCCGCATAATCTCAAGAAAACGCTCATATCCGGAATATCCATTTTGAAACTGCTCGGTGAAGTTTACAAGCTTGTTCACAGGCTCCGTAAAATTATTAATATAGAGGAGGAAGGTCACAAGATCTGCCGCCGTAAGCTGATTTCTAGTCATCAAAAAGGCACCGGTAATCAGAACTCCCACTGTAATCAGCAGAGAAAACATCTCCATCGTAGAGTGATAGGAACCCATATAGCGATAGGTTGCTTTCTTTGATGCCAGAAAGTTATTATTTCCCTCGCTGAACTTATGCATCTCCACATTTTCATTTCCAAAAGACTTTACAACACGAATTCCGGAAAGACTGTCCTCAATCTGACTGTTAATATCCGCAATCCTCTTTCGATTCTCCTGAAATGCATATTTCATCCTGCGATTCATAAAGATCGCATAGACCAGCATCACGCATACGATAACCAGAGACACCCCTGCCAGAACCGGATTAATAAACAGCAGAATGGTAAATGCTCCCACCAGCTTAATCGCCGAGATCAGAAGATCCTCCGGTCCGTGATGGAGCAGCTCGCTGATATCAAAGAGGTCGCTGGTAATTCTGGACAAAAGATGACCAACCTTCTGGTTATCATAGAAGGCAAAGGAAAGCTTCTGATAATGCCCATAGATTTCATTTCTCATATCACGTTCAATCATCGCACCCATCATATGTCCATAATAGGTGATAAAGTAACGACAGCCTCCCTCAGCCACCACCATGGCAACCATCAGCAGTCCAACACGTATAATCAAACCGGTAGCTTCCTCCACCGGTTTTTCTACCACCGTTCCCGTTATATATCTCACAAGAAGGGGAAGTGCCAGTGTGACACCGGCTCCCAGCATGGCAAACAAAAGATCGCTGAAGAAAAGTCCCCGATAAGGTTTATAGTACATTGCCAGCTTTTTTATTTTATGTTCTTTTTCTTTCATGTTCTTCTCCTTTAGCCCAGTGCCACATCCAGAACCATCATCAGTACAAAGCCAAAGGCTGCACCGATAGTTCCAAGATTCGAATGTTTTCCATTCTGTGATTCCGGTATCAGTTCCTCAATTACCACATACATCATAGCTCCTGCTGCAAATGACAGAAGATAAGGAAGTGCCGGCTCAATCACAGAGGTCAGAAGAATCGTAATCACAGCTGCTATAGGCTCCACAATACCGGACAAAACACCGTAGAAGAACGCTTTTCCTTTTGTGGTACCTTCACTTTTCAGCGGCATGGAGATAATTGCCCCCTCAGGAAAGTTTTGAATGGCAATTCCGATAGCCAGGGAAAATGCTCCTGCTGCCGAAATCAGCGGATGATTGCCAAGTGCTCCGGCAAACACCACACCTACTGCCATTCCCTCCGGTATATTATGTAAGGTCACAGCAAGTACCAGCATCGTTGTCTTCTTTAAACTGGTCTTAGGTCCCTCCGGCTCATCCCCTTTCAGGTGCAGATGCGGGATAATCAGGTCCAGAATCAGAAGAAAAAGGATCCCTCCCAGGAAACCCAGCGCCGCCGGCAGCCATTCCACTGTCTGCTGCTCGCCAGCCATTTCAATAGACGGAATCAAAAGTGACCACACAGATGCCGCAATCATCACGCCGGAAGCAAATCCCAGCAGTATCTTCTCCAGCATGCTGCTCATTGCATTTTTCATAAAAAAGACCATTGCCGCACCAAGCATTGTTCCTGCAAGCGGTATCAGCAGACCTAAAACAACTTTATAATTCTCCACCCTTCAGCCCTCATACTTTCTCTGTCATTATCCCTGCTCTTCTGTTAAAACTTTCGAATACTGTCCATGGACTCATCAGTACTCTTATCGATGTGCCGTACAATCACATCATAACTATATGCATCGCTGACCTTAATTGTGACACGGTCCCCAACCTTCCTGCCCATCAAAGCCTCTCCAAGGGGTGACTGGGTACTGATATAGCCTTTCATGGAATTGCCTCTTACTGAGGTTACCAGCTTATAGGTTTCCTCCTCGTCATCCTCTTCCACATAGACAGTAACCGTGTTATCCAGACCGATCTCATCAGCGCCGGAATGATCTTCCACTACTCTTGCATTTTTTAACATCCGTTCCAGATAACGGATACGGCTTTCGTTCTGATTCTTGTCCTTCTTCGCCGCATGATACTCAAAATTTTCGCTCAGATCTCCCTGGGCTCTTGCCTCCTTTACCGCCTCTAATGCCTGTTTGCGGTAAACCAGTTTGCGATATTCAATCTCTTCTTCAATCTTTTTGACATCGCCTGGCGTTAACATTTCACTCATAACATTCTCCCTTACCTGAAGCAGCCTTCGTGTGGCGCCGCTTCCCTATGTAGATTATAGATTTTTCTGTCGCTTTCGTCAACCGGGGAATCGTATCATTGACTTTTCTTTTCCGCACCACTATACTAAAGGAAGAAAAGGAGGCTATTAAATTATGAAAAAGAAACTTAGTATTATCTGTGCACTGTTTACATCTCTTGCTCTGTTTGGTGCGTGTCAGGGCGGGGCTTCCACGGCTTCATCGACTTCATCGGCTTCATCTGCTTCCAGCGCAGCATCCGGCAGTTCTTCTGTGTCTGTCTCAAGTACAACAGCCGGCAGTTCTTCTGTGTCGGATACTGATTCTGATCTGACGGTGCGGATTGCAGCCTTAAAGGGACCTACCACCATGGGGCTTTTACATCTGCTCTCTGAAAATGATGCAAAAACCGCTGCACAAAACTATGATTTTACGATGGTAACAGCTGCCGACGAAGTGGTTGCTTCCATGGCAAAGAACGAGCTGGATATTGCACTGATTCCGGCCAATATGTCAAGTATTCTGTATCAGAAGACCAATTCCGGAATCTCTGTTATCGATATCAATACCCTTGGCGTACTCTATCTGGTATCTGCTGATAATACCATCTCCGATATTCCTTCCTTAAAGGGAAAAACTGTGGTCCTCACAGGTAAGGGAACCACACCGGATTATTGTCTTCAGTATCTGTTGAACAAGAATGGACTTTCTGCCTCTGATGTAACTCTGGAATATAAGTCAGAAGCCACAGAAGTTGTCTCCGACATTACCGCTGATCCTGCCAAGATTGGACTTCTTCCACAGCCTTTTGCCACCACCGCTCAGATGCAAAATGATGCTCTGAAAACCGTGTGTGACCTCACCGCTGAATGGGACAAGGTTTCTACAGACAGCACCCTCGTAACCGGCGTAACTGTAGTAGATAATGACTTCCTTGCGGCTCATCCTGAGGCTGTCAACACATTTTTGGAAGAGCATAAGAGTTCTTCTGCATATGCGACAGAGCATGTAGAAGAAACTGCTGATCTTGTAGTTTCTGCGGGAATTATAGAAAAAGCTCCAGTTGCCGTCAGTGCGATTCCTTACTGTAATATCACCTATATTGACGGAACTGCTATGAAAGAGAAGCTTTCCGGTTATCTGCAGGCATTATATGATTTGGATCCTGCAACCATAGGAGGACAGATGCCAGGTGAAGATTTCTATTATGTTCAAAAATAAAAGAGTCCGTCAGATCCTGATTATCGGTTTCTGGCTGATACTCTGGGAGCTGCTTTCAAGGCTGCTTCATAATCAGCTGATCCTTGTCGGTCCCACAGAAGTGCTGCTTTCACTGGCAGCCCTTCTGCCCACCGGCAGCTTCTGGCTTTCGATTCTTTTTTCTTCTATAAAAATAGCGCTTGGATTCATAAGCGCTTTTTTACTTGGTATGATTCTTGGCTGCCTTTCTTTCCGTTTTCACTGGCTGAAAGAATTGCTGGAACCGATTTTACTGTTGTTGAAATCAATCCCGGTGGCCTCCTTCGTAATACTGGCGTTAATTATGATCGGCTCCCCCGGACTATCCATCTTTATCTCATTTTTAATCGTGCTGCCGATCATCTATACGAACACCATGACAGGACTTTCCAATACCGAGGAAAAACTTTTGGAGATGGCCTCTGTTTTTCGGGTTTCTTTTTGGAAAAAGGTTCGCTTTCTGTACCTGCCGCCCTTGAAGCTCCAGCTGGAGACTGCCTGTAAAACTGCTCTTGGCATGAGCTGGAAGTCTGGTATTGCAGCGGAAGTCATCGGTGTGCCAAACATGTCCATCGGTGAAAAGCTTTATATGGCAAAGATCTATCTGAATACCCCAGACCTTTTCGCCTGGACCATCGTTATCTTAATCTTAAGTGCCATCTTTGAATGGTTATTTTTAAAATTACTAAAACACATATAAGGAGGCAGTCCCATGTATCTGAAGCTCTCACATGTTCAAAAAGCATATTCCGGCAAAGAGGTTTTAAAAGACTATAGCTTCTGCTTTTCTTCTCCCAAAACCTATTGTATTATGGGCCCCTCCGGCTGCGGTAAAACAACGCTGTTCCATCTGATCTGCGGGTTGGAAAAACCGGATGCAGGTTCTGTGGAATCCTCACCTGAAAAGCTTCGGTTCTCTGTCGTTTTCCAGGAAGACCGTCTTCTGGAATCGCTGGATGCCCTGAAGAATATACAACTGGTTACCCCGAAAGAAGTTACCGGCGAACAGATTCTTGCGCATCTTTCCCGTATTCTTCCTCCTGAATCGCTGTCACAGCCGCTTCGGGAATTCAGTGGCGGTATGAAACGCAGAGTGGCTATCTGTCGTGCACTTCTTGCTGCATCAGATGTTGTTCTTATGGATGAGCCCTTTAACGGTCTTGATCCTGACAGCCGGGATACCACTGCGGCCTATATCCGGGATATGACCCGGGACAAGATTGTACTTTTTTCCACCCATCAGGAATCGGATGCTGATTTACTGGACGCCACGATCTGTACCCTCTGATCCAGCCTGTTTCCTTATGATTTCTCTTAAAAATGCATCGATCTCTTCGATCTCAGGCGGACACCCCGGTATATATTGTTCAAAGCACCTGGTACAATTACCGATTCCCAGTCTGCCCTTTTTTCCCCGATACCCCTGTCCGATAGCAAGCTTTTCTCCCAGTTGATCTAGAGTTCCCTCCTCTTCCAGTCTCAAAAGAACCGGAACAAGATTCGCATAGCAGGCACTGCAGGAATCCACCTCTTCCACCTTATCCTGAATCGCTACCAGGCGGCGGCGTTTTGCAGGTTTTTCTTCTTCCTGGGAATGTCCAATCTGGCGTATGCACAGCTTATGAAGGTCTGCTGACCCCACCCCCAGCTCCTCCGCCATGATAATATAGGGAATCTCATCTGCCCCATATCCCAGAAGGGACGCTCCATAGGCATCACAAAGTACCGGATCCCGTGCTGCCATAAGGCAGTTTGTAACGTAGGGATTTCCCCCATCCTCACAATCCGGATCCCCACAGATCTGATCCACCAGTATGAAATCCTGATGAAGAGCTGCTGCCAGATGCGCAATAGGTCTGTGAAGTCCCCATGCATGAAAATGTCTCTTCTCGCTGTTTGGAATCAGACCCTTCATATTCTTAAGCGCACAGGTGACCTTGGTCTGACAGTGTCCCTTCAAAACCGGAACATTAATCAAAAAGTCCAGTGCAAGCGCTTCCTGACAGATCATAAGCTCCATTCCTCCTGCATCTATCTTCCTTGCACGATCCTTTTGCATATCAAGAAATGGCACGTCATACTCCCTTAGAAGTTCACTGTAGCCGCATACCTCCAGACTTTCCGAGGTTTTATCTCCAACCCAGGAGCTTTCCAGAATCACAATTTGGGAAAATCCAGAGGCTCTTAGATATTCAATAATTCCTGCCACGATCTCCGGATGTGTTGTCGCTCCATAGGAAGCCGGTATAGGGGCTACCAGATTGGGCTTAATTCCGATTCTTGCGTCTTTGGAAGGAATCATTTCAGAAAGTCCCGCTGTCTCCAGCAGTTCCCGGGTCATAGTTTTATAATTTGTTCCATATGTTTTTATGATTTCATTTTGCTGAATCATCCGCTTCCTCCTTTTACCTCTTATGCGTGTACCACCAGGCGCACTTTAAGAAAAAAGCTGCCGCAATTATGCGACAGCTTTTTTTCTGCATCGATTTATTCTGCAACGTATGGGAGAATCGCCACGTGACGAGCTCTCTTAACTGCTGAAGTGATCTCTCTCTGATGTTTTGCACAGTTTCCTGTTACACGTCTCGGAAGGATCTTACCTCTCTCGGAGATATATCTGCTCAGTTTGTTTGCATCTTTGTAATCAATTACGTTATCTTTTCCGCAGAATACACATACTTTTCTTCTGCGTCCGCGTCTTTCACCTCTATTAAAAGCCATTTGCTTTTCCTCCTTCTATTATTTTCATTCAATCATAATCAATCTTAGGCGTCTTTACGAACAACCAGATATCTCAGCACATTATCCATGATACGGACATGACGCTCGAGCTCTGCAGGACACTCTGCATTAGCCTCAAACTGAATGAAATAGTAGAAGCCCTCACGCATATGCTGGATTTCGTAAGCAAGTTTCTTCTTGCCCCACTCTTCCACTTCGGTGATGCTGCCATCGTAACGAGTAATATAAGCTTTTGCCTTTTCTACTACGGCAGCTCTTTCCTCATCTTCAAGCTTTGCACTTACAACCAGTGCTAATTCATACTTATTCATGCTGTTAACCTCCTTTTGGACTTTTGGCCCCCTGCTGTTGTTTAAACACTATGTTTGTCTCACAGGGAACAAGGAATTGTGGATTATCTCCACACAATTTATAATTCTAACATGAATCCGAAGCTTTGTAAAGCCTTTTTTCTCAAAAGGTACATTGATAATGAATACTTTGCATTTTCCACTCTGTTATATTCGTATAACTGGTATAAATCTCCATATAATCGTGCTTCTGATTGACCCTTGCCTTCAATAAAACCCATGCAATTTCCCCATCTTTTTTCACGATGCGATAAATGCACTGTGTTTCCTGCTTTCTGCCTTCCATCAGCATTCTCTGTTCTTCTCTCATTCTGGGAAAATCTTCTGCATAGATACTGTGGAATGGATCCTGGAATACTTTTTCAGACATCTCTTCTCTGGTATATCCACACAATCTGCAATAGCCGTCATTGTAAATCATCACTTTTGGCTTTTGTTTTGGATAGACATAATACATACAGAGACCATCCGGAACGTTATTAATAAAAGAATCCAGCCTCATCTGCTTCTTTTTCCATTCTGCTGCTGTCTCATGTTCAAAAAGATCATCTTCGAGTATATTTCCCACTCTGGCCTTTAACACATCCGGTTCTACAGGTTTATTGATAATATCCAAGGCGCCAAGTGAAAGAGTTTCCAGAGCTGTCTCCGACGCACCATCTGCAGATAAAACCATAATTGGGATCTCCCGCAGATTCGCATTATTCTTCATGGCACGTATCAGCTCCCGCCCATCCATCCGGGGCATATGAATAGCTGTCAGTACAAAGGATATTCGATCCTTATATTGCTCCAGAAGATGATAAGCGGCTTTGCCGTCTTCTGCCGTCAGCACCCGGTAGCGATCCCGAAGCATCCCGCCTACGGATACCCGTACTGCCTCAAGGGCATCTGCAATCAGAATCAGTTTTTTATCATCCTTTAGCTCCTGTTCCAGAAAGACGGAAGAACTATGCTGCTCTACATAGGAAAGAAACGCTTCCGGCAGCATCGGTTTTGAAAAATAATATCCCTGAATCGAATCACAGCCCATCTTTTTCAAAAGACGATACTGCTGTTTTGTCTCAACCCCTTCTGCCACAGTCTGCATTTTAAGGCGCTTTGTCAATTCCACAACGCTGTGGAGAATATCACTTCCACGCTTTGAATCTTCCAGATTCGCTATAAATATCATATCGATTTTCAAGATATCTACCGGAACATTCTTCAGCATGTTCAAAGAGGAATAGCCGCTGCCAAAATCGTCCATCAGTATCACAAAACCTTTTTTCTGCAGCTTTTGAATCTCTGCCAGAATCTGGTCCGGATGCTCCATATATGCACTTTCCGTCACCTCCAGCTTCAAAAGCTCAACAGGAATCTGATATTTATCCAGAAGGTACAAAAGTCTGCTTTCCAGATTCCCCATAAGAAAGTTCTTTCTTGATATATTAATAGATATCGGAACATTGGCAAGATTTCTGCTGCGATTTTCACTTAGAAATCTGCAGACCTCCTCCCACACATAATAATCCAGTCTGATAATAAAATTATTTTTTTCAAATATGGGAATAAAATCGCCTGGTGAGATAAAGCCTTTCTGGGGATGATTCCATCGCACAAGAGCCTCTGCGCTGATGACTTCCCCTGATACGGTATCCACTACCGGCTGGAGCTGTATGTAAAACTGTTTTTCCTGCATCGCCTGTTCGAAATCATTCACCAGCTCCTGTTCCAGATAGAGGCGTTCACTCATGTGCGATTTATAATAACAAAATCTTTGAAGGGCATTGGACTTTACAGTCTGCAGTGCCAGTTTTGCCCTGTCACACATGGTGCTGACCGATTCTTCCCGATTGTTCGTAACACCATAAAGTCCCACATGAACAAACACCGGATAATCTAAAATATCGCCCTGAATCCCGCGATTGATCAGTTCTTTTATGCTTTCCTTGGTATTTTGATAAACATTTTTCAGTGCACAGGTAGCAAAATGATCTGCCTCCAGTCTTCCATAAACTCCCTTGCCCGGAGGAATGCTCTCTTTCAAGATATCGGACATTCTGATCAGCATCTGATCTCCCTGCAGGTTGCCAAAGAGCTCATTGATCATCTTGAAATGATCAATATCCCATACTGCAATCACATAATTTTCCTCAGGATTTTCCTGAATCATCTTCTGAGCAGCTTCATAAAAGGTAGTTCGATTGTATATTCCGGTGAGAACATCTCGTCTTTTTCGAAACTGCAGTTGTTCTTCCATCTCCCGCTTTTCCAGTACGTACTTTTGAATCAGATTGTTCACCCGCCGTGTCAGAGCCCTGACATTATATGGCTTCGTGACAAAATCATCTGCCCCAAGTTCAAATACCTCTGTTTCCCTATCCGGATCTCCATTCTGCGTTGTCACGATAACAGGAATATCCGTAAAACGCTGATCCGACTTTATGTTTTTTAAAAATTCAATTCCATTCATCACAGGCATTACCAGATCGAGCAGTACAAGATCAACTTTTACTCCCGTCTCAAGTAAATCCAGTCCCTGTCTTCCGTTCCTGGCCTGATAGATTTGATATTCATCCCTGAAAATTCTTGCAAGAATTGTACGATTAATCTTCTCATCTTCAACAATCATGATCGCTAAATCCGGCATTCACTAATCCCCCTTGTTCCTTATTAATGAAGACTCTTATCGCGATCAAAGATATTCTCTAATTCTCTTCTACGCTTTTTGCTTCGCAGGGCACCCCCAAGCTTATTATAAATGAAAAAAGAATCCACCAAAACACGATTCACTTTTCCCAGCTTGTCCTTGGTAGTCCCCTCATAATAAGTCCCACCGGATTCCAATCTTGGTTTTTTCCTGATAAATGCAATGAACTGAGACTCTGTCTTAATACCTGCCGGTATCAGCGTATATGCTGTGCCGATGCAGGCCGGCTTATGGGCATCACTGCCGCCAAGTCCCGGCTTATGATACTTATTCGCCAGTGCTCTCGCATGAGCATTGCTCTCCGGACTTTCACATGCATTAAAGCTTTCTATAAAATCAAACTGTTTTACAAGCTTGCTGATTTTATCAGCATATTTCCTTTTCCGTCCCCGGGTGGTGATAGCACTCATATACTTCTCCCCATAGGGATGTGCCGGTCCCAGAATACCCCCGTAATAATGAACGATACGAATCAAGACCGCCACAGGCATTCCCCGCATCTCCAGAATCCAAAGTTTCACACCCTCCGGCATAATAACAAGAATGTGCCCGCAGTCCATGGTGTCATACTCCACACCCTTCCATACAATAAAATCTTTATGTTTTTGTTCTTTTATATTCTTCTTCCATTCCCGATAACCATTATAGGAATTATGGTCTGTGACCAGCATTCCGCCAAATCCCTGTTTTTTTAACAGACTAATATAACCATCTATACTGACCTGTCCATCCATGGAACCCTCTTTCGTATGACAATGCATATCGAATTTAATCATAAGGACCCTTCCTCCTTTTGTCGGCTGTGCAGCTCGATTTTGCTTTGCTGCTCATTGCTTACGTGTATTATACCACATTTCGATAATATGATACAAAATATTGGAGATTTAATTGTAAATTATTCCTGTACTACTTGGATTCCAGGGTGAACCAGAAAGCAACTCCATTCTCGTAATTTTGTCCTCCACACTTCTGATGCATGGAATCCATAATTGCTTTTACGATAGACAGACCGATTCCACTTCCGCCATACTCCCTTGTGCGGGCTTTATCGACTTTGTAAAACTTGATCCATACTTTATCAATATCCTCCTCTGGAATCGGATCACCGGTATTGAATACCGTAGTTGTGACAATTCCATGCTCTTCCTTGCAGGTAATCTCTATCTTTTTTTCATCATTCAGATGATTCAGGGCATTGGTCAGGTAATTTGTCACAACCTCCTCTATCTTGAACTCATCTCCCCATACACTGACCGGGCCTCCAGGTTCATAGAGAATCTGTGCCTCCTTCTGTTCAATCAGTATCCTGGAGGACTGTAACACGCCCTGGATCAGTTCTGTCAGGTCAAATCGCTCCATCATCACCTGATCATTTCCGAATTCGATCTGGTTCAGATTCAGAAGCTTCTTCACCATCTTATTCATCTTCATGGCTTCATCCATGATAACTTCACAGTAGAATGCTCTGCTTTCCTCATCCTCATTGATATTGTCATTCAGACCCTCGGCATATCCCTGAATCAACGCAATCGGAGTTTTCAATTCGTGGGTGACATTGGAAAGGAACTCTTTTCGCATCTCATCCACCTGAATTTTCTTTTCGATGTCATCCTGCAGCTCCAGATTAGCTGTCTTCAGCTCTGTGATAGTGTTCTGGAGCTTTTCTGACATAATATTTAAATTATTACCCAGCACACTAATCTCATCGTGATTTTTCCCCTTGTATTTTACATCGAAGTCAAGCTGGGCCATACTTTTTGATATTTCCGACAGCTGCTGCAGCGGTTTTACCATTCTTTTTGTGAGAATCCAGATTACCAGAGCTCCTACAAGGATCATGGGAATTCCGATCATCAGATAGAATTGATTGGATATTGCAGAGGCTTCCTTGATGCTCTCCACCGGACAGCGCACGATATAGTAGGAACCGTTGCTGGTTTTCCCCCAGAGCTCCAGATAATCAATCTGGACCGCTGCATCGTAGGTTTTCTGCAGGATGTACTTGTCTGTTTTTCGAATCGTCTCCTGATTCTTGTTATCCTTCATAAAGTTGTAACCAAAGATTCGGTTGATCAGAAGATTCGGTTCCTGAGAATTGGTCCATAACAGGGTCAGCTGATCATCCATCGCAGCAAAATAAAGATTATTGTTTGAGCAAAAATGATAAAAGGAAGCACCTGGTGCCTTTGATTCGGTACCTATCTCATTGATCATATTCCAGCTTTCTTCCATAATATCCTGCTTCTTGTCCATATAATATTGCTCGCTGAAGGCATAGTTCAATATTCCTATCATAATCAGAGTTGCCGTAATCAGGGTAATAAAGCTCAGTGCCATCTTATATTTTATTGAATGCTTCATTGTCCAACCTCGAATTTGTAGCCCATGCCCCAGATGGTTTTGATGTAGTCACCTTTCGCTCCGATTTTACTGCGCAGCTTCTTCACATGAGTGTCAATCGTCCGGGCATCCCCAAAGTAATCATAATTCCATACATTATTCAAAATCTTCTCTCTGGAGAGAGCAATCCCCTGATTTTCAATAAAGTATGTGAGAAGTTCGAATTCCTTATAGCTCAATTCAATCTCTTCCCCATCTACAGTTGCCTGGTGGGCATCCTTGTCGATCACAATACCGCCTGCTTCCAGTTTTGCCTCGCTTCCCATCTGGCCGCTTCTTCTGAGAATTGCCTCTACCCGTGCTACCAGAATCTTTGGACTGAAGGGCTTTGAGATATACTCGTCAACACCCAGATCGAATCCCAGCAGTTCATCTCTTTCATCGCTCTTTGCAGTCAGCATAATAATGGGTACCTTAGAATACTGTCGAATCTCCCGGCAGACCTGCCAGCCATCCATCTTTGGCATCATCACATCCAGAATCAGAAGTGAAATATCCTGCTGCTCAAAGAAAAGGTCTACGGCAACTTCACCATTTTCTGCTTCCAAAACCTCGTATCCACTCTTTGTCAGGAAATCACGTACCAGTTTTCTCATCCTGCTCTCATCATCCACTACCAAAACTTTTAATTTATCCACCATTTTTCCTCCTGTTTCTCTCAGAACAATCCGACCTGCTCTTCTTTTTCGTTCCGATTTTATTTCTTCTTATTAATATAGCAAAAATTTGTGATCTATCTGTGAATGGTTTTCTTTCTATTAAAAAATGCGATCATAGGAAAGCATCTCTGCTCCCTGTATGATCGCATTTACTGAAATCCTTACTTTTCCAAGGTTTTCCCATGGACTAGATGGGAGTCGAACCCATGTCCGAAAGTCAATTCACTGTTCTTCTACAAGCTTAGTTACTCTTTTTACATTCCCTCTGCCGCCCGAGGAGAAACACCCTTGCGGTTTTAGTAGCTTCATAATACGTCCACAGATGCAAAGCTTTACCTGCGTCGTTTCTCACATAGTCGGCGTCAGATTCTTAAAGTGTGAGTGCTCTAAGGCTGACGAGCAGCAACTAGGCTGCTAACGCTAAATTTTCGTCTGCGTTTAATTTTAGTTTGCCATTTAACGCATTGCATACGGCTTGCTTCCTCAGCTGCATAACCCCCGTCGAAACCAGTACTAGCCCGTATACTGGATTTGAATGTTACACTACTGTAAAGTATAAAGGCAGTTCAGCGGGATGTCAACACAAATTTTTCTTGCATCACTTTCTTACGGTTCGTGCAGTAAATGCACGGACCTGCTGAATCGTTACAGATTTTTTACCTTAAAGTCCCGCTCGGCCTCTCTTCGCATATCCTTCTTGGCAATATCCTGTCGCTTATCGTATAGCTTTTTACCTCTTGCCAGCCCAATCTCTACTTTTACCAGTGAGTTTTTAAAGTATACCTGCAAAGGCATCAGGGTGTAGCCCTTCTCAGCAATCTGTCCCTGCAGCTTCAGAATCTCACTGCGATGCATCAGCAGTTTCTTGACACGCAGAGGATCTCTGTTGAAGATATTCCCCTTCTCATAAGGACTCACATGCATGCCGTAGATATAGACTTCCCCGTTCTCAATCCGGATAAAAGCTTCTTTGATACTGCATTTTCCCATGCGAAGTGCCTTCACCTCTGTTCCGTGAAGGGAAACTCCCGCCTCATACTTCTCTTCTATAAAATAGTCATGATATGCCTTTTTGTTGTTGGCGATCATGCGTATTCCCTTATCTTTATTCATATCACAACACTCCATACTTCTCTTGCCGGATGATTCTGCAGCTGCCTGCAGCCGCAAAATACATCTGGTTTTAGATCTATTTTAATCGTTTTGCAATACAAAATCAATGGTTTTATTGACTGTATCTGCATCTGTGACCCTAACTTTGACTGCATCGCCCATACGATAGGTCTTTTTTGTAGCTTCCCCCACCATCTGGTAATGATCCATATCGAATTCATAGAAATCATCTTTCATAGTACTGACGTGTACCAGACCTTCCACTGTATCGGGAAGCTCCACATAGATGCCCCAGCCTGTCACGCCGGAAATGACACCCTCATACACATCTCCGATGTGCTGCTGCATATACTCAGCGATCTTCATCTTATCTGTTTCGCGTTCTGCTTCCTCCGCACGACGCTCCATGGCAGAGGTCTGCTGTGCCACATCATCGAGAATTGATACATAGTATTCTTTTTTCTGATCATTCATACGGCCCCGGAGGTCGTCTTTGATAATTCTGTGGATCTGCAGATCCGGATAACGCCGTATAGGGGAAGTAAAGTGGCAGTAATACTTGGCTGCAAGTCCAAAATGTCCGCTGCAGCCTGTGGTGTAGCGTGCCTGCTTCATGGAGCGAAGCAGAAGTCTGCTGATCAAGGGCTCCATCGTGGAGCCTTCTATCTGGGAAAGGATCTTCTGCACCTCTCCCGGCGTAATCTCCTCCATGGACTTCTGCACCTTGATTCCCTGACTTCGGATATAGGTCAGAACACTCTCCATCCTCTCCATGTCAGGATTTTCATGGGTACGGTACAGGAAGGGAATCTCTTTCTCACAGTAGGTTTTCGCAACTGTCTCATTAGCCAAAAGCATAAAATCCTCGATAAGATTCGTGGCAATATTATGTTCATACGCACGAATTTCTACTGGTTTTCCTGCTTCATTCAGGATGATCTTGCTCTCCGGGAATTCAAAATCTATGGATCCACGCTTGCTTCTGTTCTTCCGTAAGATACCGGAAAGCTTTTTCATACGAAGCAGCATCGGCATAATATCCCGATATTCCTTCAGGAGAGCCTGTTCTTCGTCTGTACGGTCAGCCACACGTTTTTTTCGCCCCTCTAGGAGTTTTGCCACGTTGGTGTAGGTCATGCGGTGATCCGAACAGATAACCGTCTCTGCAATCTGACTTTTTACTACATTTCCCTTGGCATCTACCCACATGATACAAGAGAGAGTCAGTCGCTCCTGCTTCTCATTCAGAGAACAGATTCCATTAGAGAGACACTTGGGAAGCATCGGTATTACACGGTCCACCAGATACACACTGGTGCCCCGCTTCAGGGCTTCCTTATCTAAAGCACTGTTCCCCTGGACATAGTTGCTTACATCTGCAATATGAACACCCAGTCTCAGAAGTTCACCATCTTTGTCTACAGATACAGCATCATCCAGATCCTTGGCGTCTTCTCCATCGATCGTAATCATCTGTACCTCTCTCAGATCCAGACGTCCCTCATAATCGCTTTCCAGCACCTCCTGGGGACATCTTTCTGCCTGAACCACAATCTTAGGTGGAAATTCCATGGGAATGTCCATACTTCTCGCAACCGAGAGTACATCTACACCTGGATCTCCCAGTTTTCCAAGCACCTCTGTCACACGCCCTTCCGGTTTTTTGTTAACACCGCCGTAAGACTGCAGATGAGCTACCACTTTGTCACCGGTCTTTGCTCCATTAAAAAATTCTTTTGGAATAAAGATATCTTTGGTGATTTTGGTATTATCAGAAACTACAAATCCAAAAGCTTTACTCCTCTCAAAGGTTCCTACCACCTCTTTGATTTCATGGGACAGCACACGGACCACTTTACCTTCCGCACGTTTCCCGTTCTTCTCCGGTTCAACGATAATTTCCACCTGGTCATGGTGAAATGCCTCCCCCACGTAAGGTGCAGGAATAAAGATGTCATCCTGCTCCGGATCTTCTAACTGCACAAACCCAAAGCCCTTGGGATGACTGATAAAAAGTCCGGTAACAGTTTTGTCATTTTCACCGACGGTGATGGAAACGGTCTCTCTGCTATGGTCTTTTTGTGGTCTTTCATTATTCTTTTCTCTTTTTTGTCTTTTATCTGCGTTATTTCCGGCTTTTGCTTCCACTTCCTGCTGGCATTTCTTATAACGCTCTCTGTGAATTTTCTTCACCTTTCCATCTTTTTCAAGACTGTCCATTACCTCCTGCAATTCCCCACGGCGCTCTTTGGGGATCTGCAGCAAGACAGCTATCTCTTTTGTATTCATCGGCACATAATTCTTTGTGCTGACGAGATCATATATCATCTTTTTTCTGCTTTCAAAGCCTTTATTTTTTGTAATTTTCAAATTTTTCCTCTTTCTTTTTCCTGATCTTTACATATAAAAAGCTGTCACAATATGATGTGACAGCCCGTTATCTTAAAAGTTTAAGTTTAATACGACAGAAAGTACAATAAACAAAATTGCCATTAACTTTGTCATCTTGATCAAAGTGCCCTCAGCGGACCGACTTTTGTTCTTTCCCCAGTAAGTGTCTGAAATACCGGCTATTGCACCTAATCCCTGCTGTTTGCCCTCCTGCATGAGAACTACAACCAGCAATGCAATGCAATCTATCACATAAATAACTGTCAACACGACTCTAAGTACTGCCATTAAAATCACACCTCCAATACGAACTATCAGTAATTTTAACACAATACCCCGTGAATTTCAACTGTTTTTTCTTTTTCTTTTTCCTTTTTTCAGGAATCTTCTTCTCCTGCAGCTCCTTCAGACTTTTCAAGCTCCTCTTGAATACGAAGCAGCTGATTATATTTTGCATTTCTCTCGGATCGGCAGGGTGCTCCGGTCTTGATCTGTCCTGCCCCGGTGGCAACTGCCAGATCTGCAATAAAGGAATCCTCTGTCTCTCCTGATCGATGTGAGATCACTACCTGATACCCTGACTTAAATGCAAGCTCGATCACCGCCAGCGTTTCTGTCACAGTACCAATCTGATTCAGCTTAATCAGAATCGCATTTCCCGCTTTTTGACAAATTCCCTTTTCCAGCCGTTTTACATTGGTAACAAATAAATCATCCCCCACAAGCTGGACTCTATCTCCCAGGGCTTCCGTCATCTTTGTCCATCCCTCCCAGTCTTCTTCATGCAGACCGTCCTCGATGGATATCAGTGGGTATTTTTTCACCAGCTGTTCGTAAAATGCAATCATCTCCGCCGCATCTCTCATAACCGGTATCTCGGTACGCATACTCTCCCCGGGAAAGTAATAGGCCTTCTTTTCCGGCGCATACAGTTCACTTGCCGCCGCATCCATCGTAAATCCAATCTGTGTTCCCGGCTCATAGCCTGCTTCTCTGACCGCTTCCATCAGCAGGGACAGTGTTTCATCTGCATCCTTCAAATCCGGTGCAAATCCTCCCTCATCTCCAACTCCGGTGCTGAGCCCTCTCTCCTTTAGCTGTTTTTTTAAACAGTGGTAAATATTTACGCACATCTCAAGGCCTTCTGAAAAACTGGCAGCTCCTGTTGGCATAATCATAAATTCCTGAAAGTCCACCGTATTGTCCGCATGGCAGCCGCCATTTAAGATATTCATCATTGGGATGGGAAGTTTCTTTGTATAACATCCTCCCAGATACTGATATAGTGGAATCCGAAGAGACATGGCTGCCGCCCTGGCAACGGCCATGGAAACACCCAGAATTGCATTGGCACCCAGCCTCTCTTTGTTTTCTGTCCCGTCTGTATCCAGCAGAATCTGATCAATGTGAGCCTGTTCCAGCGCATTTTCACCAAGAATAGCCTCCGCAATTTCCTGATTCACATGGGCCACAGCTTTTGAAACACCCTTGCCCCCATACCTTTCTCCTTCATCCCGAAGCTCCACAGCTTCAAATTTTCCGGTAGAGGCACCAGAGGGCACCATAGCTCTTCCGGTCACACCCTCCGTTCCTATAATTCCCTCTCCTACAGTTACTTCTACTTCTATTGTTGGATTTCCTCTGGAATCCAGAATTTCTCTTGCGTAAACCCTTCGAATCGGCAGATAACGATGCATAGAGATACCTCCTAATGATAGAATCATAAACAGATCGTAACTGTTCAGTACCTGACCAGTGACATTCGAAAATCCATCTAAAATCACCTTCGGTGATAGGATTTTCTCACTCTTGTATCACTTTCTTGCGGTCTGTGCACTACATGCACAGAGCTGCTGAATAGTTACAACAGATACTTATATTTTCTCCGGTTTTTGCTTGTTTATTCGTGGTTACTATTATTTGAATATTCTGAATATTTGTATTTTATAGTATTATTATCTGTTTATGTATTGACATCTCACCATTTGTGTGATATTATTCAATTATCAAAAAGAAGTACAAAAGAAAAAAAGAACAGGAGGTACAGACCACCGGAAGTAGCATGATTTATCTTATAATTTAAGAAAGTGAGGTACGGACCACCAGAGATGAATGATCCAATCATAAATTAAGAGCCATTCGATAAATGTCAACTTATCGAATGGCTCTTAATCGTTGTAGATTATTATTTTTTGAGTAATAAAGACTCCCCTGTCATCTCTGCAGGTTTTTCCATACCCATCAGCTCAATCAGTGTCGGAACAATATCTGCCAGCTTTCCGCCCTCTTTCAGTGTATATGCAGGATCTGCATTTACAAGGATAAAAGGAACCGGATTGGTTGTATGAGCGGTAAATGGTTCACCGGTCTCATAATCCATCAGCTGTTCTGCATTTCCATGATCCGCACAGATAAACATCTGTCCGTCTACTTCCTTTAACGCATCAACTGCTTTACCTACGCATGCATCGACTGTCTCGATTGCTTTGATTGCTGCATTCTCAACACCGGTATGTCCAACCATATCCGGGTTTGCAAAGTTGATGATGATGACATCGTACTTTTCTGATTTGATTGCGCCTACCAGCTTTTCGCAAACCTCGGGAGCACTCATCTCCGGCTGCAGATCATAAGTGGCAACCTTCGGAGATTTTACAAGGATGCGATCCTCTCCTTTGTTTGGCTCCTCGATACCACCGTTGAAGAAAAAGGTAACATGCGCATATTTTTCTGTCTCTGCAATACGTGCCTGCGTCATATCATGTGCAGCAAGATACTCGCCAAAGGTGTTGGTAATCTCTTCTTTCTTAAATGCTACCAGTTTGTTTGAAATGGTATCATCATAGTTGGTGAAGCATACAAAAGTTGTGTCCAGTCTCTTTGCTCTTGTAAAGCCCTGGAATTCATCATCGCAGAAGGTTCTGGTCAGCTCACGGGCACGGTCAGGACGGAAGTTGAAGAAGATGACAGAATCCTTATCTGAAATCTTAGCAACCGGTTTGCCATCCTTTTCGATGACTGTTGGCAATACAAACTCATCGGTTTTTCCATTATCATAGGAAGCCTGAACAGCCTCTGCTGCATCTGTAGCTTTAACACCCTCACCATTTACCAGTGCATTGTATGCCAGTTCTACACGATCCCAACGATTGTCACGATCCATAGCGTAGTAACGTCCGGAAACCACACCGATCTCTCCAACGCCAAGCTCTGTCATCTTTGCCTGAAGCTGCTGGATATATCCTTTTCCGGAAGCCGGAGGAGTGTCACGTCCATCCAGGAAGCAGTGTACATATACCTTCTCAAGGCCTTCACGCTTTGCAAGCTCCAGTAAGCCATATACATGAGTGATATGACTGTGTACACCACCATCGGATAACAGTCCAAACATATGAAGAGCACTATTATTTTCTTTTGCATTTTTGCAGGCTGCAAGAAGTGCCTCATTATTAAAGAAATCTCCATCCTGAATCTCTTTTGTGATTCTGGTGAGTTCCTGATATACAATACGTCCTGCACCCATATTCAGATGCCCTACCTCGGAATTACCCATCTGACCTTCCGGAAGACCCACTGCCATTCCGCTTGCCTGTCCCTGCACATAAGGGCACTGGCTCATCAGCTGATCCATAACCGGTGTCTTTGCCTCACACACAGCGTTATGATCACAATTTTTGTTTAATCCATAACCATCAAGAATCATTAATACGGTTGGTTTTTTACTCATCTTTTTCTCCTTGTTCTTATCCTTTTAGGAATCTGATTTTCACAATAAACAAAACCGATTTCCATTCTCATGTTAATTTTTTATCCATCTGATATTTTAACATGAAAACAGAAATCGGTAAATAGGTATTTTCCTGAATGTAGCTTTTATAGAACCTTTATAGAACTTTAGATAAAAACTCTTTCAGCCTCTGGTTTTTCGGTGATGCAAAGAACTCCTTGGGTCTGTTCTCTTCCTGGATCCTGCCCTGATCGATAAACAGTACTCTGCTGCCAACCTCTCTTGCAAATCCCATCTCATGGGTAACCACAACCATGGTCATACCGGATTTTGCAAGTTCCTGCATGATGGACAATACCTCTCCCACCATCTCAGGATCCAATGCCGAAGTTGGCTCGTCAAACAGCATTACATCGGGTTCCATCGCCATGGCTCTCGCTATGGCAATCCGCTGTTTCTGCCCGCCCGAGAGCATATCCGGATAGCTGTCTGCCTTATCTGGAAGTCCTACACGGTTCAAAAGCTCCAGGGCTTTTCGATCGGCTTCCTCCTGGGAAAGCTTTCCTGTTTTCACTGGTGCCAGTGTGATATTCTTCAGAACTGTCATATGGGGAAACAGATTAAACTGCTGAAAAACCATTCCCATCTTCTGACGATGAATATTAATATCTGTATCAGGTGCTGTTATATCGGTTCCCTCGAACAGAATCTGACCGCTGGTTGGATGCTCCAGGAGATTCAGCGAACGCAGGAACGTGGACTTTCCGGATCCTGAGGGTCCGATTACAACAACAACCTCTCCTCTTCGGATATCGGTAGAAATCCCGTCTAATACCACATTACTGCCAAACTGTTTTCTCAAATCTTTAACCTGAATCAACACCTCACCCTGATCAGATGCATCTGTACTCAGTTTTTCTTTTTTATCGTTCACTGGTACGCAGCCTCCTTTCCAGTTTTCCCACAAGTGCACTCAGTCCACATACCATAATCAGATAGATACATGCGACTCCAAGCAGCGGAAGAATCGGCTCCCAGGTTACACTTCGGATAATATCTCCGCCCTTTGCCAGATCCATCATTCCAATATAACCACAGATGGATGTCTCCTTTAAGAGGACGATAAATTCATTGGCCAGTGCCGGAAGAACATTCTTAAATGCCTGAGGCATAATGATAGAACTCATGGTCTGTACATAATTCATACCGAGGGATCTTCCTGCCTCCATCTGACCCTCATTGATGGACATAATACCGGAACGAACAATCTCTGCCACATAGGCACCGGAATTAATACCAAATGTAATAACCGCAATCAAAAGCTTCGGTACATTCGGTCCTGTGAAGATCACATACGCCGCAATCATAATCTGCACAACCGTTGGTGTACCACGAATAACGGTAAGATACACCTTACAGATGGCATTCAGGATCTTAATTGCTGCTCCCGGATGATCCATCTTATCATGGGAAGATCTGATAATGGCAACCAGAAATCCCAGGACAATTCCGATCATCAGCGCAAAGAATGTGATGGCAATTGTATTACCAAGACCTTTGACCAGATACATGTAACGATGATCTTCTATAAAATTCTGATAAAATGAATCCATAAAACTCTGCATCTATCTGCCTCCTACTTACTGCGGACGATAATAACCTGCTTGGAGGTTGCATAGCTATCCGTAAAATCAACATTTTGCAGACGATCCTCAGTAACGGTCATGCCTGCCACGCCGGCATCAACCGTGCCTGCAGTAACTGCAGAGATAATAGAATCAAAGTTCATATCCTCAATCTTCAGTTCCATACCCAGTTTATCTGCAACTGCCTGTGCCATATCTGCATCGATACCTACAATCTTCTCATTTTCATAATACTCATAAGGAGGGAACTCTGCATTCGTACCCATGCGAAGTGTGCCGCCTGTGCGATCCACGTCAGCCGGTGATTCGTAAGGGGTTTTTCCAATCTCTTCATCCGTGCCTGCGTAGTTCGCTTTGATAGCATCCAGCGTACCATCTGCCTTGAGCTCTGCCAGAGCACCGTTAATCTTCTCCTTCAGTTCTGTATTAGACTTGTCAATGGCCATCGCATATTCTTCATCGGCAAATGCCTCATCCAGAATCTTTACATCACTGTTTTTCTCTGCAAAAACCTTTGCCGGTTCTGCATCAATAATCACACAGTCAATCTTTCCCTGCTTCAAGGCCTGTACTGCATCAGCACCTTTATTATAACGTTCAATGGTTGTGCCTGCCTTATCTCCCTCGTAATCAGAAGCATAGGTATCTCCTGTGGTTCCCAGCTGAACACCTATCTTCTTTCCATCCAGATCCGCCACACTGTTCACCGTGTTAGCCGGAATGCTTCCTCCGCAGGCCGTAATCGAAAATGCACAGACTGCCGCCAGGGCCAACGATGTAAATGCTTTTAACTTTTTCATAATAATTCCTCCTCGTCTGTATAAAAATACAGTAAATTTTATAAATAGTTTATAACACTACCTGTTAAAAAGCAAGTCAAAATAATCCTGTTCTCCGGAATCAGCCGGAAAACAGTAGATGCTCAGTCCTGTGTGAACAATAACAGTCTAATATACACGGATTACGGAAGAAACTTCTTTGATGATAGACATCCCGTCAAACACCTTCAGGGAATCTGCAAAATGCCGTTCCTCTACCTGATCTGTAATCAGTACAATCTCTGCTGTATCCTTACCTTTTACCTTCCGCTGCAGCATCTGTGCGATAGAAACACTGTTATTGCCAAATACGCTGGCAACTGATGCCAGCACACCAAAACGGTCTTCCACCTGCATGCGGATAAAATATTTGCTTTCAATCTGTTCCATGGTCTTGATCGGCAGCTGTTTGAAGCAGGTACAGCCAATTCTTCCACAGCATCCGGAAGAGATATTGCGGACAATATCGAACACATCACCAACCACTGCACTGGCTGTGGGAAGCTCTCCTGCGCCCTGACCGTAGAACATGGTATCCTGTACTGCATCTCCCACAACAAAAACTGCATTGTAGCAGTCACTGACAGACGCCAGGGGATGTTTACTGTCAATCAGCATGGGGTGTACCCTTGCCTCGATTCCGCTCTCTGTATTCCTGGCCACACCCAGGAGCTTGATGGCGCACCCCAGCTCCTTGGCATAACGAATATCTGTAGCTGTAATCTTAGTTATTCCCTCGGTATATACATCGGCAAAGGTAACACGAGAATTAAATGCAACCGAGGCAAGGATTGCCACCTTACGTCCTGCATCAAGACCTTCAATATCTGCTGTTGGATCCGCCTCTGCATATCCAAGCTCTGAGGCAAGCTTCAGTGCATCCTCAAACTCCATACCATCCTCAGACATACGGCTTAAGATAAAGTTGGTAGTTCCATTTACAATTCCCATCACTTCTGTAATGTTATTTCCTGCCAGACACTGCTTCAGTGGCCGAATAATCGGAATTCCTCCTGCAACTGCAGCCTCATATAAGAGATCACACTGATGTTCACCAGCTGCACCGAGAAGCTCCTCTCCATCGGATGCAACCAGATCCTTATTGGCTGTTACAACATGTTTTCCCGCTCTTAGTGCTTCTAAAATACAGGTGCGTGCCGGTTCCATACCACCCATCAGTTCTATTACAATGGCGATCTCCGGATCCTGTACGATAGTATTCCAGTCATTTGTCAAAACACCCGGGTCTGCAACCTTTGCTTTTGCCTTTTCCAGATTTCTTACCAGTATATACTTCACCTCAACCATGGCACCGATTTTTTCAGCCATAAACTCTTTTTGCTTTTGCAGCACCTTATAGGTCCCTGTCCCAACTGTTCCCAGTCCTAAAAGTGCAACCTTGATTACCGGATATTCCTTCATCCTGACATCCCTCCATATTATCAGACAAAACTGTGTCTGCATCCTTATCTTATCTGTTTTATCTATTCATTACCTGTGTCTGATCTTTGATCTGCGTGTTATAATTATACACTTTCCACTCCTGTTTTCCAAGTACAAAGTTTCATACAAACAGAAGCCCCACAGATCTCCTTCGCAAATGAGTTAAAACTCTCTCAAATCTGCGAAGAATCTCTGTGGGGCTCCTGCGTCCCTTTTTCTAACTATATAAATCCTTAACTTAGATGGTTTTCATGCCTTCCGGACGATAGTCTGGGAGCAGCTGTGGAGATAAGATGCTGCTGTGAATGCCGGCCTCTTCTTCCTCATGCTCGAATTCCTTAACAAAGTCGATGGTAAGGTCTTTGACTTCTACTGATTTTGCCTTTGCAGCTGCATGCTGTCCTGCACTTCTTCCGAATACGATAATATCCAGCAGAGAGTTACCCATCAGACGGTTACGTCCATGGATTCCTCCAACTGCCTCTCCTGCAACATACAGGTTCTCGACATCAGTCATACCGTCTGCTGAGATGCGGATTCCACCATTTTGATAATGCAGTGTCGGGTAGATCAGGATCGGCACTTCTCGCATGTCGATATCATATTTTCCAAACATACGCAGCATTCCTGGAAGACGTTTCTCCAGCATACCCTTTCCGTGAATCTCATCGATCATTGGGCTGTCAAGCCATACACCCTGTCCAAGCGGTGTCTGAACGCCTTTTCCACGTTCTCTGCACTCACGGATAACGGAAGCAGCAGATACATCACGAGTCTCCAGGGGATGCATGTAAGCTTCACCCTCACGGTTTACGAACTGTGCTCCCATGGAACGAACCTTCTCTGTAACCAGTGCACCAAAGATCTGCGCCGGGAATGCAACACCGGTTGGATGATACTGCAGTGTATCCTGATATAACAGACGTGCACCTGCACGGTAAGCCAGAACCAGACCGTCTGCCGTTGCTCCATAATGGTTGGAGGTTGGGAATCCCTGATAATGCATACGTCCTGCACCACCGGTTGCGATAATTACAGTTTTTGCACGGGCAACATAAACTTCCTTTGTCTCCATGTTCATCAGAACAGCACCTGCTGCTTTTCCTTCACTGTCTTTTACCAGCTCTACAACTGCAGTAAAGTCAACAACCGGAATCTGACGGTTTAACACTTCATCACGAAGCGTACGCATGATATCTGCTCCGGAATAATCCTTTGCCGCATGCATTCTCTTTCTTGAAGTTCCGCCACCGTGGGTGGTTATCATACGTCCGTTCTCGTCTTTATCAAACATAACGCCCAGATGATCCAGCCAGTTTACAGCGGAAGGTCCTTCTGTTACCAGCTTTTGCAGAAGCTCCGGAACATTGGTGAAATGTCCGCCGCCCATAGCATCCAGATAATGCTGTGCCGGGGAATCATTTTCCTTATCTGCTGCCTGAATACCGCCCTCAGCCATCATGGTGTTGGCATCACCGAGACGAAGCTTTGTTACGATCATAACCTTCGCACCTGCGGCATGCGCCTCGACTGCTGCAGAGCTTCCTGCGCCGCCGCCGCCGATAACAAGTACATCCACATCATAATCCGGGTTCTGCAAAGAGATTTCCTTGCCATCCAGACGGCTTTTTCCCTGAAGGAGTGCTGCCAGCTCTGCCGGAGCTTTTTCTCCCTTGTTTGGCCCCATCTGAAGGATCTCAAAACCGTCCATCTTGTAATCCGGATGGAATTTCTGGAGTACATCATCCTTTTCATCTGCTGTCATACGTCTCAGTTCTGTCTGCATACGCGCTGCACGTGTAGCTTCTACTTTCTTTACTGAGTCCAGCATTTCCTGTGTATATGGTAAACTCATGACTTGTCCTCCTTATTTCTCGATTTCTCTGTTATTGTAAAGTTCTTTCATCTCTTCGATTGGTTTACCCATGATATCTTCCATCATCTTAACAAAGTCACCGTTTTCGATTTCACTTACACGATTTACCAGATGCTCTGATTCCGGCTGAATATATTTTCCGTAGAGACGTCTTGCCAGTTCTGCTACCTGAGGATGTGAAATTCCTGCAGGACATCTGGAAGAACATACACCGCACATAACACAGTCAAAGGATTCTTCTGCACATTTTTCGAATTCACCCCGCTGTGCATATGCAATATACTGCATAACATTCAATTCCTGTGTACATGCCTTGGTGCAGGCATTACATCCGATACAGCTGTAGATTTCCGGATAAAGCTGCATCATAATCTGCATGTCCGGTTTAATCTTCTCTATATCATAAACTTTTTTCACCAGCGGGAAGAAAGGAAGTGTTGCAACATACATCTTATCCTCAACTTTTGTCTGACAGGCAAGACAGCCTTTCAGTTCAGAATCTCCCTCAATTCTGTAGATGGTTGCACAGGCTCCACAGAAGCCGTTACGGCATCCGCATCCGCGAACCAACTGGTAGCCGCAGTATTCCATAGCCTCCATGATGGTCAGTGAGGATGGAACCTGATATTTTTTACCAAAAAGATATACAGTTACTAATTCGCTGCTCATACATAATCCTCCATTTTATGATCTGATGGCAGCCGGCCAGTCTCTGACCGGTTACCATGATCCTTTAATATTCGTCAGGCAATTCTCCAAGTTCATCAAAGCGGAATACCGGACCGTCTTTGCAGACATACTTGTTGCCGATATTGCAGCGTCCACATTTGCCAACACCACATTTCATGCGAAGCTCCATGGTTGTGTATACCTGGCTCTTCTGGAAACCAAGCTCCTCAAGACCCTGAAGTGTAAACTTGATCATAATCGGCGGTCCACAGATCAGGATAATCTTGTCCAGATCAAAGCCCAGCTCTTTTACATAGGTCGGAACAAATCCAACATGTCCGTCCCATTCCTTCTGCTCACGGTCGATGGTCAGATGCACATTGATTCCTGCCTCTTTGCACCACTCCTCCTGGATCTCCTGATAATCTACCAGGTCATCCATGGAACGGGAACCGTACACGATGTCAATGGTACCATAATTTTCACGATAATGACGGCAGTAGTTGATTACAGAACGAAGCGGAGCAAGTCCGATACCGCCGGCGATAAATACAAGGTTCTTTCCCTTCAGTTCTGTCTCTACCGGGAAGCATTTACCATATGGTCCCCGGACTGTGATCTGCTGTCCTACGTCCATCTGGTGCAGCCAGGTTGTGAGACAGCCACATTTTTTGATGGAAAATTCCATGAATTCTTTATTGGTTGGAGAAGAAGTGATGGAAAACATCGCTTCTCCTACACCAGGGATAGAAAGCATTGCACACTGTCCTGGCATATGCTCAAATACTTTTCCGCCTTCCGGAGCAGTCACACGAAATGTCTTTACATCCGGTGTATCGACACGTACTTCTGTTACCACGCCGATTTTTGGGATTAATGTTTCTTCCGTATTACTCATGTTCCTTCACCCCCATGGTCTTAATTACTTTTGCAATATTCGTATGAATCGGGCACTTGCTTAAGCAGCGGCCACATCCAACACAGCTGAACATACCGTCATTATTCTCAGGGAAATATACAAGCTTGTGCATAAATCTCTGACGGAAACGCTCCAGCTGGCTTTTTCTCGGATTGCCATGTGCCATACGTGTGAAATCACGATACATACAGGAATCCCAGCAGCGATAACGGACAACACCGTGTCCTGTATCATAATCACGGATATCGTAGCACTGGCAGGTCGGGCATACAAAAGTACAGGTACCACAGCCCAGACAATGCTCTGACATCTCAGCCCAGCGGCTGTCGTTAAAGATGTTCATCATCTCATCTTCTGTAAATCTGGTAAGATCAAGGTCCTTCAGTGGAAGCTTATCCATAATTTCCTTTGTTGCAGCAATCTGCGCTTCTACTGCCTTGCTGTCAGAATCAGTGAGTACACTCTCTACGGTTTTTGTCAGAGCCTCTCCTTTTTCTGTCTTTGCTTCCCAGTACAGATGATCTGTATCCAGCCATACCACTACATCGCCTTCCGGCATGGTAGCATCGATACCAAATACATTACAAAAGCAGGTTTCTTCCGGACGAGAACATGCCATAGAAACAATCACGCCATGTTCTCTTCTGGCAGCATAATAGCTGTCTACCGGATCAGCCAGAAATACTTTATCCAGCACATCAAAGCTTCTTGCATCACAGGCACGAACACCGAAGAGTACAAAAGGGTCCTCCACATGTCTGCCTTCCTCGATCTGAATATTCTTTCCATCCAGCTTCATATTCATCAGATTCTCTGTCTGTGGAAAGAACAGATCTTTTGCTGATTTTACAGTATGCAGTGCATCCAGACGAACTTTTGCATCTTTTTCATAGGGATAGAACTCAATCTCTCCACTTTTTTCGATGGGAAGATATAAGGTTTCGTTTCCGGAAAGTGCAGCAAAAAGTTCATCAATTTTATCAAGTGCAATCTTAAACATTATGCTTCACCGCCTTTCTCCATCACGATGCTTGGCTCGCAGTCACCCTCTGTATAAGCCGTCAGAGGTCCCTTGGCTGTATCATCCTCTCCTGCCTGGAATTCTCCGTAGAACTCATCAATATCCTTGATAAACTTACGATTCAGCAGATGAAGCGGAATATGCTGTGGGCAGACACGGCTGCATTCGCCACAGTCTGTACAGCGTCCTGCTACGTGGAATGCACGGATGATATGGAACATATTCTCCTCAAAATCATCTGCATTGGACTTTGCAGCAACACCGGAATTGTCGTTATCAAAAACGCAGGTACGGCAGCTGCATGCAGGACAGACATTACGGCAGGCATTGCAGCGTATACACTTGGAAAGTTCCCCTCTCCAGAAGTCAAAACGCTCCTGGGAAGTCATGGCTTCCAGTTTATTCACCAGTTCAAAACGATCTTCTCCGTTTGGTACTTCCGGAGCATCCTCATCTGGAATCAAAAGCTCGTCGTAAGCCTTATGCTCTTTTCCTTTACAGACTTTGCAGCGTTCCTGAAGAACCTCTGTGCGTTTGCAGGTTTTATCTCCGTACATGGTAGCTACTTTGATCTCTTCTCCGTTATCCTCAATACTGAGAATACCTGTGATACCAAGAGCTTTGATCTTATCAACATCCAGCATACCAGAGCAGGGAATACCAAGGGCATACACCTTCTCACGGTTCACACGATGTTCTTTTACCAGCTGATTAAAGCTGTAGGTGTCACATGGTTTTAACAGTGCCAGTACTTTTCCTTCTTCCAGGGATTCCTGAATCAGGTATTTACTCTGGTTCGCTCCGCAGAATCCATTATAGAAGAGCTCATCCAGGTTGTCTTTTCTCATAACAGCCGGAGTAACATCATAGCAGAATTCTCCTGCCTGCCATCCGATTATGCGGTCTGCTGTTCCATTTTCAAGCAGCTCGCTTACTTTTTTCTTTAACATTTCATTTATTTCTCGCATCTAAGATCCCTCAACTTTCTGTTCGGTCCCAGTTTATGAATGGTAGCTGCAAAATCGTTCATCGTTGCAGAGAATTTTGCACCTTCCGCAGCGGATACCCATTCTACTCTGGTACGTCCCTTTTCGATTCCAAGGTAATCCAGCATGGAGAACAACAGAGTCATTCTTCGTCTTGCATAATAATTTCCTGTTGAATAATGGCAGTCTCCCGGGTGACATCCACAAAGGATTACACCATCTGCACCTCTCTGGAAAGCCCGGAGGATAAACAGAGGATTCACACGGCAGGAGCATGGTACACGGATGATCTTAACGTTGGCAGGATAGGAAAGACGACTGCTTCCCGCAAGATCCGCACCGGCATAAGAACACCAGTTACAGCAAAATGCCACAATTAACGGAGTAAATTCTTTTTCTTCTGTATTTACGGTATTTGTCTCATTTACTTGCATATCGCATCTACCTCCGCCATAATCTGTCTGTTTGCAAAGCCTTTCAGATCCATGGCTCCGGAAGGACAGGTAACGGTACATGCACCGCAGCCCTGACATACTGCTTCATTTACAACTGCAATATGACGAACCTCACGTTTGCCGTGATCATTGACTTCTTTATCTACATAATCAATTGCTCCGTATGCGCAGACATTTGCACAGGTAGAGCATCCATTACAAAGCAGCTCATCGGAATGGGCAACACATGGATTGGAAAGCAGCTTGTCTTTTGCAAGAAGGCCGATAACCTTTGCTGCGCAGGCACTTCCCTGAGCAACGGTCTCCGGAATATCCTTCGGTCCCTGACAGACACCAGACAGATATACACCTGCTGTTGGGCTCTCTACCGGACGAAGCTTCGGATGTGCCTCTGTGAAGAAGTTGTTGGTATCAATACTTGCTGTCAGCATCGTAGCCAGGCTCTTTGCAGTCGGATCCGGCTCAACAGCAGTTGCAAGAACTACCATATCTGCATCCAGAACCATCTGGTCATTGGAAAGAAGATCTGAAGCCTGTACCTTCAGGGAACCGTCAACCTGCTCCACTTTTCCAACCATTCCCTTGATGTAATGAACACCATACTCTTCTACCGCACGGCGATAGAACTCATCAAAGTTCTTACCCGGAGTACGAACATCGATATAGAATACTGTAACATCAGTATCCGGATATTTGTCACGTACCAGCATCGCATGCTTCGCAGTATACATACAGCAGATCTTTGAACAGTAGGAATGATCTCTGCAGGACTGGCCTCTGGATCCAACACACTGTACAAATACAATTTTCTTCGGATGTGACTGATCAGACGGACGAAGCAGTACACCCTTTGTTGGGCCTGCAGCATTCATCAGACGCTCAAATTCCAGAGATGTCACAACATCAGCACACTGATTATACTGATACTCATCAAACTTGGTAGGCTTCAGCGGATTAAATCCGGTTGCTACAACGATAGCACCATACTCTTTGGTAATCAGTTCTTCCTTCTGGTCAAAATCAATGGCGTTGGCACTACAGGTTTTCTGACAGATACCACATTTTCCTGTCTTGAAATGCAGGCAGGCAGCAGTGTCGATAACCGGAACCTTCGGGATCGCCTGAGCAAAGGGAATATAGATTGCTGTTCTATTGTCCAGACCCATATTAAACTCGTTTGGTGTCTTCTTGGAAGGACATTTTTCCATGCAGGCACCACAGCCTGTACAGAGGTCCGAATTCACATAACGAGGTTTTTTCTTAATTGTTACAGAGAAGTTTCCGACAAAGCCGCTGACTTTCTCTACTTCACTGTAGGAATAGATATTGATTTTTTCACTCTGTGCTGCATCTACCATCTTAGGGGTCAGAATACATGCTGCACAGTCAAGGGTTGGGAAGGTTTTATCGATCTGAGTCATCTTACCACCGATGGTAGGCTGTTTCTCAACGATATCAACCTCATAGCCTGCTTCTGCAATATCCAGTGCAGTCTGAATACCTGCAATACCACCACCGATTACAAGGGCACGTTTTACTACACGGCTCTCTCCTGCGATCAGAGGAGTGTTCAGGTTCAGCTTTGCAACTGCTGCTTTTGCAAGAATAATTGCTTTTTCAGTTCCTTCTTCTTTGTTTTTATGTATCCAGGAACACTGCTCACGAATGTTGGCAATCTCAAGCATATAAGGATTAATTCCGGCAGCTTCTACTGTCTTTCTAAAGGTTGCCTCATGCATACGTGGAGAACAGGAACAGATGACAACGCCTGTCAGACCCTGCTCTTTGATAGTCTCTTTAATTAAGGACTGTCCGCCCTCGGAACACATATACTGGTAATCCGTCGCGAATACAACACCGGGCTCGCCTTTTACGGCTTCGGCAACTGCAGCGACATCGACGGTTGCAGCAATATTACTGCCGCACCAACATACAAATACTCCAATCTTTTGCATATTCTTTCACTCTGCCTTTTCTACTTTTTATATTTACGGAATGCGCTGACGATTGCCTGCTGTGGCAATTCACTGTCCAGCATCTCAGGAATCTGTTCTGCTTTCAGATGATTCTCTCCTGCCTGACGGATCACTGCCTGACGGATTGCTTCTACCAGCTTCGCCGGTTCCACATCTCTTGGACAGCGCTGTACACATGCAAAGCAGGTAAGGCAGTTCCAGATGGATTTTGATTTCATCAAAGGTTCAATATCGCCCTTTTCTACCATGGCTACAAACTGATGGGGATGAAAATCCATCTCATGGAATGCAGGACAGGTAGCGGAACATTTCCCGCACTTCATACATTTTCTGGTATTAACGCCACTGATACGTTCAATTGTTTCCGTATCAATCTTTGTATTTAAACTCATCACTTCACCTCCTTGATTCCCAGAGCTTCTGCAAGAAGTTCTGTAAAATAGATAACCGGAAGCTTTGTCTCGCTGTTCACTTCCAGATTATACCGGCACAGAGGACAGGCTGTGATCAGGCAGTCTGCTTCATTACGTACCGCAGAATCTACCACTGCTGTGGAACGTTTCTGTGCAAGCTCTTTATCGTTTAATGTCATATAGCCGCCGCAGCACTCATTGCGCTGTTCAAACAGCACCGGAGTTGCGCCGATGGCACGGATAAAGTCTTCCAGAATCTGTGGATTTTCCGGATCGTCAAATTCCATAACTTTTCCGGGACGCAGCAGCAGGCAGCCATAATAAGCTCCGATTTTTCTGCCGGTCAGAGGATTCACAACTTTTTTCTTAATTTCATCAAAGCCAACGACATCCCGCAGCATCTCAAGGTAATGTACAACATTTGCCTCTCCATGATACTCCATATCAGGTGCCATATAATTGTTTGCTTTTGTACGGAAGTTCTCATCGCCTCGCATATCTTCGTTTACACGCTTGATAACATTATGACAGGCAGAACAGAGGGTCATAAGATCATGGCCCTCATCTCTTGCCTGTGCTAATGCGCGGACAGATGACAGTTTGGATGCGATTTCATCTTTTGAAGTAGAATAAACGCCTCCACAGCACTGCCAGTCTTTGATTTCTTCCAGTTCAACTCCAAGAACCTTTGCTGCTGCAACTGCATAGTCGCTAAGCTCTTTTGCCTTGGTTTTTAGGGTACAACCCGGATAATAACTGTACTTCATCTTGTCCTCCTAGATTCTTTATGCCATCTCTTCCGGATGGAACACTTCATCAAACTTCTCAGATGTCAGGAAACCAAGCTTCACACAGGCTTCCTTCAAAGAGATGTTTTCTTTGAATGCAAGTTTTGATGTTTTTGCTGCATTATCATATCCAATATAAGGATTCAGTGCAGTGACAAGCATCAGGGAATTGTGCAGATTATGGTTCATCTTGTCTCTGTTTGCAGTAATGCCAACTGCGCAGTTATCATTGAAGGAAATGATTCCGTCTGCCAGCAGATTAACGGACTGCAGGAAATTGTATGCAATCACAGGCATGAACACATTCAGTTCAAAATTACCCTGAGATGCGGCAAATCCTACTGCTGCGTCATTTCCCATTACCTGAACAGCAACCATTGTCAGAGACTCACACTGTGTCGGGTTAACTTTTCCAGGCATGATAGAGCTTCCAGGCTCATTCTCTGGAATATGAATCTCACCCAGACCACATCTTGGACCACTTGCAAGCCATCTTACATCGTTGGCAATCTTCATCAGGTTTGCAGCCAGTGCCTTCAGTGCACCATGAGCAAAAGTGATATCATCCTTGGATGTAAGTGCATGGAACTTGTTTTCAGCAGTCACAAATTCTTTTCCTGTTAATTCACTGATTACCTTCGCTACCTCAGTGTCAAAACCTTTGGGAGCATTTAATCCTGTTCCAACAGCCGTTCCGCCAAGTGCCAGCTCGTGAAGTCCCGGAAGTGCTGCGGTGAGCATCTTCTTTGTCTTCTCCAGCATGTTTCTCCAGCCGCTGATCTCCTGGGAGAAGCGAATCGGAACAGCATCCTGCAGATGGGTACGGCCGCTCTTTACAACATCCTCATTCTCTGACTCCAGACGTTTCAGAGTCTCAGTCAGCTGATCCATAGCCGGGAACAGCTTATTCTCGATGCTTAAGGCAGCAGCGATATGTAATGCAGTTGGAAATGTATCATTGGAGCTCTGTGACATGTTAATATGATCATTTGGATGAAGAAGCTTCTGTCCGCAGATGGCATTTCCACGGTTGGCAATCACTTCATTTGCGTTCATATTAGACTGTGTACCGCTTCCAGTCTGCCATACAACCAGTGGAAAATGATCATAAAGCTTTCCGTCGATAACCTCATCTGCTGCCTGACAGACTGCGTCTTTTTTGTCTTCATCCAGCTTTCCAAGGTTAAAGTTTGCGATGGCTGCTCCTTTTTTCAGGATACCAAAAGCATGGATGATTTCCTTCGGCATTTTCTCTCCGCCGATTTTAAAGTTCTGAAAACTTCTCTGTGTCTGTGCAGCCCAGTAGCGATCTGCAGGCACCTGCATCTCGCCCATAGAATCTTTTTCAATACGATATTCCATGATTTCCTCCATAATTTTTATATTCTAGCAATCCAGATCAAGCTCAGCAATAACTGCTTTCAGCTTATTAGCGCTGTCCTGGAATTTCAGTACCTCTTCCTTGGTCAGTTCTACCGGAACTTTTCCCTTTACGCCTTCTGGTCCAACTACTGTCAATGCACTGGTACAGACATCTGTCACACCGTACTCGCCGTGCATCAGAGAAGAAAGTGTTGTGATAGAATCAGAAGCTGCGCAGAGCATACCACATAATTTTACAACTGCCATAGCTACGCCATAGAAGGTTGCACCCTTACGTTTGATGATCTCTCCACCTGATTTATGTACATACTCTTCCATCTCTTCGTGATTAAATTCACCAAAGTTCTTGCCGAAGTTTCTGGCAACCTCTGTGTAATCTTCGAAGGGAACACCTGCAATGTTTGCACAGGACCACGGAACGAAAGAAGAATCACCATGCTCGCCAAATACATAAGCATGAATATTTTTCTGTGCAATTTCAAATTTAGCTGAAAGTCCATAACGAAGTCTGGTGGTATCCAGGAGAGTACCGGATCCAAGTACACGATTCTCAGGAAGTCCTGAGGCCTTTAAGAATGCATAAGTCATAACATCAACCGGATTTGCTACAATAACATAGATTGCATCAGGAGCAACCGGAACAATCTCTTTGGCAATGCTCTTAACGATATTCACATTGGTCTGTGCAAGTTCAATTCGACTCTGGCCTGCTTTTCTCGGCATTCCTGATGTGATAATAACGATATCGGAATTCTTAGCATCTGCATAAGTACCGGAAATGATAGAAATCGGATCGCGGAATGCAGTACCCTGTACGATATCCATCGCCTCGCCGTCTACCTTTTCCTTGTTAATGTCAATCATAACAAGTTCTGAAGCAAATGCCTCCTGTGATAATGTGTAGGTGATTGTTGCGCCAACACTTCCGGCTCCAATAACTGTGATTTTACTTCCCATAGTGATTCTCCTCTCAATTTGGAATTGATAAATATTTAACTATTTCCATAGTTCCTATAGTACCTCAGTGTTATTTTTTTGTCAATGTTATTGATCACATTTTTTTAATTTTTTTATATTTTTTCCCGAGAATAATCCAAAGTTTTACATTTTCTCTTGCAAGCTAATTTTTCACAGGGTATACTGTCTGATAGAAAATGAAAAGGATGGATTCGATAACCAACATGAAACATAATACTACCTGTAAAAATTCACTTCTTCTCCTGCTTGCCGCCACAATCTGGGGCATTGCGTTTGTAGCACAAAGTGTCGGCATGGACTATGTAGGTCCTTTTACCTTCAACTGCATCCGGAGTCTGCTGGGCGGTCTGGTTCTTCTTCCGGTGATCTGGATCTTCAATCGGGGAAAAAAATCATCCCCTCCTGTCTCTGAAAAGAAAACCTTATGGCTGGGCGGCATTTGCTGTGGCATCCTGCTGGCTGCCGGAAGCAGCTTTCAGCAGCTGGGGATCATGTATACTTCCGTGGGAAAAGCCGGTTTTATTACCGCCTGCTACATTATTCTTGTTCCCATCGCCGGCCTCTTTTTGAAAAGAAAATGCAGTCCTCTTGTATGGATCTCTGTTATTCTTGCCCTCTTTGGTCTGTATCTTCTGTGTATGAATGAACAGCTCTCTATCGGAAAAGGTGATATCTATGTATTCATCTGTGCTATTTTCTTTACCTTACATATCCTGGTGATTGATTACTTCTCTCCCCGGACGGATGGAGTAAAGATGTCCTGCATTCAATTCTTTGTCTGCGGAATCTGCTGTGGAATTATCATGCTTTTCACCGAGACTCCACGACTCACCGATATTCTGCTGGCATGGAAGCCGATTGCCTACGCCGGTATTATGTCCTGCGGCGTTGCTTACACACTTCAGATTGTGGGACAGAAAAACATGAATCCCACAGTGGCATCCCTGATTCTAAGCCTGGAATCCTGTATCTCGGTTCTGGCTGGCTGGATCATCCTGGGTCAGTCGCTTTCTGCAAAAGAAATTACCGGCTGTTTCTTTATGTTCGCAGCAATTATCCTGGTGCAGCTTCCAGTCAAACAGAAACTGTAGTCCTTTATAAGACTTTGCTGCCATTGGCTGTTAGCTTAAACTTTGCCCCAAGAATCTCAGCTGCCCTTCTGCACATCATCATACGCCCAAGAAAGATCTCAAAATATTCGTACATGGTGCAGATGCTTTCATCCACCTGAAGATTCAGCGATATTATATTTCTTTCCTGATTCATCTTCAGCTTTGCTTCTGTAACCGCATAATTGACCCGGTCATGGATGTCAAAGCTGGCTTTATCCTTATTCCTGACACGATTTCTTCTTACATCTGTCTTATCTGCGATAATCACTGCCGCAGAAATCGGATCCACGGCCCCTCCGGTGGATTCATCGTGGTTTCCGATGGCGGACATCACAATAAGACGATCTTCCATTGGCATATCCGTCTTTTCCAGAATTCCATTGGCCAGAATTGCTCCATATTCTGCATGATGACTGCGATTCACTGCATTTCCGATGTCATGCATCATTCCGGCAATTCGTGCCAGTTCAATATCATGCGCCGGATAGCCGAATTTTTTCAGCAAAAGTGCTGCACGTTCCGCTACCACACTGCAGTGTTTTTCCGAATGATCCGTATATCCAAGCACATCCAGATTTTCATTTCCCTTTTTTAAAAGAGCCAGAACCTCTTTGTTCTTTTTAATATCCTCATATTTCAAGTACGTTCAACCTGTCTTTCTTTATTATAATCTATGTATTGCATCCATGGCAAGTACAGAACGTTCACATTCTTCTGCAGATAATGTAATCTGCCAGCAGTAGGAACTGCCCTTCATGCATTTTGCCGCATAGCTGAGTCCATTGGTGCGTTCATCTAAAAATGGTTTGTCAATCTGATGGGGATCACCAAGTAAGATGATCTTTGTATCTTTTCCGGCTCTTGTGATAATTCCCTTTGCCTGATTTGGTGTCATATTCTGCGCCTCGTCAATAATAAGATAGGTTTTTGCGATAGAACGTCCACGGATGAAGTTCAAAGCCTCCGTCTGAATCACACTGCGTTCAAAGACTTCCTGAATCTTGTCACTGAGCATGCTTTCATCCTCATAACGGTCCTTGTCATCGGAATCCAGAATCTGCTCCAGATTGTCGATGATGGGACGCATCAGCGGTGCAATCTTCTCCTGCTCACTGCCCGGCAGATAACCGATGTCATCATCAAACTGTGTATTGGGACGGCAGACCATAATTCTCCGATACTCACCATTTGGATTATTGTAAACCTTCTCCATACCCACCACAAGGGAATAGAAGGTCTTTGCAGTGCCTGCCATACCCTGAATAATCACAAGAGGAGCCTCCTGGGCGCTTGTCATCAAAGCCTCCTGCATAAAATACTGTCCTACATTCCGGGGGGATACTCCATACGGCTTGCTCTTCTTATATTCCAGAGGAAGGATCTTCTTACCGGAGACTCTGCCAAGCAGCGTCTTCTTGGTAGACTGATCTGCTTTCAGAATCACAAATTCATTCTCCACGGCTTCCAGCTCTGTGTGATTGCCTTCTTCATCGCTGACATATACATCCGAAACAGCCACTCCCTTTTTCTTGAAGTCCTTTACCAGCTCCTCCGGAATATATGCCTCACATCTTCCTGTGTATTGTGCATCACTTTCTGAAATCTGTTCTGTGATAAAGTCCTCTGCCCGAATGCCGATTATCTGTGCTTTCAGTCTTAATACCAGATCCTTGGTCACAAGCACCACCTGAGAGGTTTCCCCCAGCTGTACAGAAAGTCCCTGACAAACCTTGAGGATCCGATTATCCGCTTTTTCCTCCGGAAGATCCGGTGGAAGCTCCTCATGTACAAAGTTTTTCTCTATTCTGATAATTCCGCCGTCTTCCAGCGAAACGCCTGTCAAAAGATTCCCTTTTCCCCGATAAACTTCCAGCATGCGAACCGCCATTCGTGCATTTGCACCTTTTTCGCCGTCTGCCTTCTTTAATCCATCCAGTTCTTCCACCACCACCAGCGGGATTACAAGATCATTATCCTCAAAGCAGTGGAGCGCATAGGGCGCCTGAATCAGTACATTGGTATCAATGACATACGTTTTTTTCATCTAGTCACCATTCCTTTTTCTTTTTACTTATAGTTTAAATTTTACGGAATGATTTTACCAGTCTTATTCTGTTAAATCATTGACAGAGAAATGTAAAGCGTTACCATGGAGTCTGTCTACAGACTATTCAGAACTCCCTGCAGACCCTCCTGCTCATATACTGTTTTGTAATAAGAAACCTCATCCCTGATCAGATCGTCGATCACCTGCATGCTCAGAAGCTCAACCGGTGCTTTGTCGTCCGTCATCAGATATGCTCCCGGTATATATTCTGTCAGCTGCCCGGATACTTTATTCATCAGTGCTGCAACATCTGCATTCTGATCCAGCTTCTGGTTTTTCTCCATAACCTTTCGCATATCCGGCACGTTTGAAGCGAATAATTCCCGGTTGGTAGAATTGTCTACATCAGCTGTATAGATCGTTCCAAATACATGGGAAATAGTGTCTGCCAGATATTGGTTCATATTACCCTCCCGGCTTCCACGCATATTCATATTGACAACCATAACGCCGTCCTCCGTCAGATGCTCCTTCACCAGCGTAAAAAATTCCACAGAAGCCATCTGAAAAGGAATCGTGATATCCTGATAGGCATCTACCATAATCACATCATACTTTTTATTCACTGCATTCAGATATGCACGCCCGTCATAGGTAGTAACCTTTACATCCTTTGGAAGCTCAAAATACTTTTCTGCAAGATTTGTGATTTTCTCATCAATCTCCACTCCCTCGATATTGAGATTGTCAAAGTAGCGTTCACACTGGGTGGCGTAGGTTCCGGTTCCCATGCCAAGAATCAGCATGTTCATATCTTCTTTTTCCTTCACTCCTGCCATGTAGGGAGCTGCCATGGCGTAATCGTAATACATTCCGGTCAACGCCTGATCCTTTTTCAGTATGGACTGAACGCCAAACAGCACATTTGTAGAAAGGATTATATTCTCCTGATCCTCTTTTACCTGCAGATAATTATATACCGACTCTCCCTCATAGGTCAGATCCTTCTCCCAGAATGCGAAGCTGTCAGAGTAGCCAAAGATACAGCACAGGACGAATAACACACAGCCTGCCACCGCTTTCACATTACGAGTCTTTGTGCTGATAAAATATACCAGGGCAAGTGCCAGAAGAATCCCTGCAAAGATGAGAAAGGTAATAGAGGTTCCCACGGAAGGGATGGTCACAAATGTGGGTAAAAAAGTACCAAGGATACTTCCGATGGTATTGGACGCATTCAAAGTACCTACCACCTTTCCGCTGTCCTCCAGGCTGTCAATCGTGTATTTCACCAGAGATGGCGTCACAGTTCCCAAAAGAAACAGTGGGAAAACAAAGATAATCATACAGGCGGCAAATGCTGCCCAGATTAAAAACTGACTGCTTACCGAAAAAATCAGCACACCCGAGATCAGCAGGATAATATACTTTCCGACAACCGGTATTGCTGCAATCCATATAGCTGCAATGATAATTCTCCCATACAGCTTGTCCGGATTGGGATTCTTGTCTGCCGTCCTTCCTCCATAGATATTACCAAGTGCCATGGCAATCATAATGGTGCCGATGATAATCGTCCATACGATCTGTGAGGAACTAAAATAAGGTGCAAGAAGCCTGCTTGCACCCAGCTCCACAGCCATGACAGACATACCGGCAAAGAATTCCGTAAGATACAGATAAAACTTATTGTGTAAGATCTTCTTTTCTTGCATGCAGGTCTACCCTTTCTGTGTTTGATAAAATTGTTATTTGATTGCGGCAGCGAGTTCCTTCATCTGCGTTTTATTCTCCTCAGTCATGGTTGATTTGATTGTGACAACAGGCTCAACGATTGTCTGATTCTTCATCGTTTCAAGGATTGCACGCATGTGTTTTGCCGCCATGGGGGCCCAGGAACCATTTTCCATCAGACCGATCGTGCGCTTCTGAAAACCTTTTGCTTTCAGGTGGTGCAGGAAGTCATCCATGCAGGGGAATATGCCCCCATCATAGGTCGCAGCAGCAAAAATCACCCTGCTGTACATGAATGCATCATTGACCGCCCAAGAAAGATCCGTTCTGGAAAGATCGATAACTTTCACCTGTTCTATGCCTGCCTGATGCAGAATCTCTTCCATCTCATATGCAGCTTTTCCGGTGTTTCCGTGAATAGATGCAAATGCTACCAGGACACCGTCAATCTCCGGCTCATAGGTACTCCAGGTCTGATAAAAATTTAAGTAAGTACCAAGCTCCTCCTTCAGTACAGGTCCATGCAGCGGAGCAATCATTGAGATATCCAGTGTGGCTGCCTTCTTTAAAAGTGCCTGTACCTGTACTCCGTATTTTCCACAGATGTTCAGATAATAGCGGCGTGCTTCTCTTGCCCAGTCTGCCACGTCAAGCTCTGTAGTTCCAAACTTTCCAAAACCGTCTGCAGCAAATAATACCTTTTCACTGGTCTCATAGGTTACCATAACCTCTGGCCAGTGTACCATCGGTGCCATATAAAACTGAAGCGTATGAGAACCGAGGGAAATGCTGTCTCCTTCTTTTACTACGATGGTGCGCTCAGTGAAGTCCATGTCAAAAAACTGTTTCATCATGGCAAAGGTTTTTACATTTCCAATCAGCTTCATCTTTGGATACAACTCGGCGAGCTTTTGTATATTGCCTGCATGGTCAGGCTCCATGTGCTGTACCACCAGATAGTCTACGCTTTTTCCTTCAAGCACTTTACGCAGATTTGCAAGCCAGGCATCTGTTGCCCGCTGATCTACCGTATCCATCACGGTAACCTTCTCGTCCATGATTACATAAGAATTATAGGAAATACCTTCCGGCACTACATACTGGCTTTCAAACAAATCAATACTGGTATCCTGCACTCCGATATACCGGATGCTGTCTGTAACTGTCATTTCATTCATCGCAATTTCTCCTCCATATGTATAAGTCTAGTAAGCGTATACGATCAAATGCTTTTGATCTCTCACTCCATTATTATAAAGCAATCCAGCCAAATAATAAAGGTGAATTTTCTTAATTGCATTGACTCTGATGGATGCTCTATGATACGATAGCATACATGAATATAAAGTTCACTTTAGGTATATGGAGGTAACCACATGAAAACATTTTCGATTGGCGAGGTATCAAAAATTATGAATCTTTCCATCCCAACACTACGATATTATGATAAAGAAGGTCTGCTTGACACTGTGGAACGCACAGAAGGCGGCATCCGTATCTTTCATCAGGAAGATCTGGATCATCTTCGTATGCTGGAATGCCTAAAAAGCACCGGCATGCCCCTGAAAGACATTCGCACTTTTTTCGAATGGTGCAAACAGGGTGATTCTACCGTTGAGCGGCGTTATCAGATGTTCCTTGACCGGAAAGCCGAGGTGGAGCGTCAGATGGAATCGCTGAAAAAAACCATGGCAACCATAGAATATAAATGTCAGTGGTACAAAGAAGCACTGGAGGCGCAAACGCAGGAAAAGACCTCAAAGGTTTCCTAACAAGCTGGAACGCCGGCTAAACGAAAAAAAGGCTTAAACCCTTGAGTTTAAGCCTTTTTTGTATCTTTATTTAGAATTTGCCAGCGGTTGCTGCTTCCTCTACAGAAACTGCAACAGCTACGGTAGCACCTACCATCGGGTTGTTACCCATTCCGATCAGACCCATCATCTCAACATGAGCCGGAACTGAGGAAGAACCTGCGAACTGTGCATCTGAATGCATACGTCCCATGGTATCAGTCATACCATAAGAAGCAGGACCTGCTGCCATGTTATCTGGATGAAGTGTACGTCCTGTACCACCACCGGATGCTACTGAGAAGTACTTCTTACCCTGCTCGATACATTCTTTCTTGTAGGTTCCTGCAACTGGATGCTGGAATCTTGTCGGGTTTGTTGAGTTACCTGTGATAGATACGTCAACGCCCTCTTTGTGCATAATTGCAACACCTTCGGTTACATCGTTAGCGCCGTAGCAGTTAACTTTTGCACGAAGACCTTCAGAATAAGACTTACGGAATACTTCTTTTACTTCGCCTGTATAGTAATTCATCTCTGTCTCAACGAAAGTAAATCCGTTGATACGGGAAATGATCTGTGCAGCGTCTTTTCCAAGTCCGTTCAAGATAACACGAAGTGGCTCTTTACGTACTTTATTTGCTTTCTCGGCAATACCGATTGCACCTTCAGCTGCTGCGAAAGACTCATGTCCAGCTAAGAATGCAAAACATTTTGTCTCTTCTTCCAGTAACATCTTACCTAAGTTACCATGTCCTAAACCAACCTTACGCTGATCAGCTACGGAACCTGGAATACAGAAAGCCTGAAGTCCTTCTCCGATAGCAGCTGCAGCATCTGCAGCTCTCTTACAGCCTTTTTTGATTGCGATTGCTGCGCCTACGGTGTAAGCCCATTTTGCATTCTCAAAACAGATTGGCTGAATCTTTTCAACCTGTGAATATACGTCTAAGCCGGCATCTACAGTGATCTGCTTTGCTTCTTCGATGGAAGAAATGCCATAGCTTTTTAATACTTCAGTAATTTTGTCAATTCGTCTTTCATATGATTCAAATAAAGCCATTATCTTTTCCTCCTTCTTTACTCTTTACGTGGATCTACGATCTTAACTGCATCATCCACACGACCATACTGACCCTCTGATTTTGTAAGAGCGGTCTGTGCATCGTCTCCGGCTTTCATAAAGTCCATGAATTTACCAAAGTTGATGAATTTATAACCGATGATCAGGTCATCTTCGTCAAGAGCAATTCCGGTTACATAGCCTTCAGCCATCTCAAGGTAACGAGGTCCTTTTTTCAGGGTTCCGTACATCGTACCAACCTGAGAACGAAGTCCTTTTCCCAAATCTTCCAGACCAGCTCCGATTGGAAGTCCGTCCTCTGAGAATGCACTCTGTGTTCTGCCGTATACAATCTGTAAGAATAACTCTCTCATAGCAGTGTTGATTGCATCACATACAAGGTCTGTATTTAAAGCCTCTAATAAAGTTCTTCCAGGAAGAATCTCAGATGCCATAGCAGCTGAATGAGTCATACCTGAACATCCGATTGTCTCAACAAGAGCCTCCTGGATAATACCGTCCTTAACATTTAAGGTCAGCTTACATGCGCCCTGCTGAGGTGCACACCAGCCAATACCATGTGTAAGGCCGTTGATGTCTTTAATTTCTTTTGACTGAACCCATTTTCCTTCTTCAGGAATCGGAGCTGCGCCGTGATGCACGCCCTGTGCTACCGGGCACATCGTTTCTACTTCGTGTGAATAAATCATTCGTTTGACTCCTTTCAATATGTAACTTGAAATATGTACTTGATGTACTTTTCCGTGAAAAATATTCTTCACAGAACTATGTTTATTTTCTCACAAACTTGTCGATTCGTAAAGCTTTAATTACGATTTTTTTGTTTCTTTCCCTAATTTTGACGTTTCTTTAATAGAAATAGGGTTCCAAGCATCAGGATTACACCTGCTGCCAGAGAGATCGGTGCACTTTTTGTAAATCCGGCTATCACATAGGTCACAAAGCTGATGACCGCTGCTGTCAGTGCATAAGGAAGCTGTGTAGTGACGTGGTTCACATGATTACACTGAGCACCGGCACTGGCCATAATGGTGGTATCTGAGATTGGTGAACAGTGATCGCCGCAGACAGCACCTGCCATACAGGCAGAGATGGAGATAATCATCATGGTATGATTTGTCCCTGAGAACACATTGACAACGATGGGAATCAGGATTCCAAAGGTTCCCCAGGAGGTTCCTGTTGCAAAGGCAAGTCCGCATCCTACGAGGAAGATAATTGCCGGAAGGAAGTTCATCAGTCCCCCCGCACACTGTTTCATCATCGCCGCAACGAATTCTGCTGCACCCAGACTGTCTGTCATAGATTTCAGCGTCCAGGCAAAGGTCAGAATCAGGATTGCAGGAACCATGGCCTTAAAGCCCTCCGGAAAACATCCCATACAATCGCTGAAGGTCATAACCCGCTTGATCAGGTAAAAACCAATGGTGATCATCAGTGCAAAGATGCTTCCAAGAGCCAGTCCTACCGATGCATCACTGTTGGAAAATGCGTTGACAAAGCTTTCTCCGCTGAAAAAGCCTCCGGTATAAAGCATCCCTGCGACACAGCAGGAAATCAGGGCAATGATCGGCACCAGAAGATCCGCTACGGAGCCCCTGGGATTTACTGTGGTGTGTTCCTCATGCTCTTCTACGGTCTTTCCATCTGAGAAAAGATCACCGGCGGCAGCATTTTTTTCATATTTTGCCATGGGTCCAAAATCCACTTTCATCACTACCAGTGCAACCATCATAACGATCGTAAGAAGTGCATAAAAGTTATAGGGAATGGCACTGATAAAGATGGAAAACCCGTCTTCTCCCTCGACAAATCCACTGACTGCTGCAGCCCAGGATGAAATCGGTGCGATAATACACACCGGTGCCGCTGTTGCATCGATCAGATAAGCCAGCTTCACTCTGGATACCTGATGCCGGTCTGTAACCGGACGCATCACGCTTCCCACAGTCAGACAATTAAAGTAGTCATCGATAAAAATCAGGATTCCAAGCATGATCGTGGCCAGCTGTGCTCCCACCCTGGTTTTGATATGCTTTCCCGCCCAGCGTCCAAAGGCCGCTGAGCCTCCTGCCCGATTCATCAGACTTACCATAGATCCCAGTAAAACAAGGAATATCAAAATTCCCATATTGGAGGGATCTGTCAATACCCCCACAAAACCGTCATTAAATACATGAAGTACCGTTCCTTCGAACGCGAACCCGGAATAAAACAAAGCACCAACTACAATTCCGATAAACAGCGAACTGTATACTTCTTTCGTAATCAGAGCGAGCACAATCGCCACCAATGGTGGAACCAGTGCCCAAAATGTGGCGTATAACGCCGGTGTATAAGCTTCCATAGCTTTCCCCTCCTCTTTTTCACAGCAAAAATGATGCTCAGATTCACTGCACCTGAGCACCATTTTATCACATAAAAGTATATAGTCCAACATGTTTTTACATAAAATTAACCCATCTATTTAACCTGCCTGGTACTCCATACGTGCAAATGCACCTGCCCCTGCAATCATAAGTGCCACTGCAGCCACCGTCAGGTAAATCCCGGCAGCCACCACCGCTGGGAATGGTCCCGCTATCATATGGCAGACCAATCCGATCAGAAAAGCGATGCCAAGCAGTATCGACTCGATGAGCATCCGAAGCATCTGGCGTGCCGTTGTTCCAAAATGATTGCCTAAAAAAAGTGTTGTAACTGTATCTGCATAGAGTTTGACAGCTTTTGCAATAACTGCCACTAGCACCACCAGTACCAGATACCAAGCTGGAAGTTTTAAAGCAATTCCATAGGGAAGCACCAGAAGCAAAACCTCACAGATTGTTTTTACATGCTCCAGGGCAGTGGCATAGAACAGCTTAGAGAAGGAACTGGAAGGGATCATAAACACATAGGGATTCTCAAGCTCCCTGTCCCACTTTGTCTGCATCTGTCCAAAGACCAGAAACAGATATACCAGAATACCAAAAACCGCATAATAAGCGGCAGTACCTGAGATCTGTACCTTACCCATCCGCTGCAGTACCAGAAAGCCGATGCCTACACCTGCATAAATCAGGGTAGATATCCCAAACATATAAAATCTGCTCTTTTTATATTCCAGAAGCTGACGATAGAAAATTGCTCTGGCACCACTTCCCTTATAGGTAACGGATGCATGTTTCCGCAGCTTCTTTTCGCCTGCTGTAGTAGCATCCCCCTTTTTTCTCCTGTCCATAATCTTTTGGAAATCGTCTGCAAACTTTATGGCGTCTTCATAATACGCTCCCGTACATCGAAGCCTGACTGCACAAAAGATCAAGACAGCTCCATAGATCAGATAACAGATACTTCCGATCAGTTCCGCAGTTCCTGCACCCAGAAGCAGTAACCGGATCAGGGCAACCTGCCACCCAAATATGGGAATATAACAGATCCAGTCGCTGACCAGAAAACTCAGAACATTCTGAAAAGTAAATCCATTTTTCAAAAAGAATACGGCGGCAACTGCTACCATTGCCAGAAGCACAAACCAGAAGATCTTTGCAATCCACTCCATGACTTTGGTGCTGAATCGTTCATTTCCATAAAGACAAATAATCAGTGCAAATTCCACTGCAAAACTGAAGCAGCTGACAAGAAGAAAATAAAGCAGCATCTGAAGCAATGAAAACTGAAAGAAAAAGATTCCAATCACTATCACAATAAGTTCCAGGATCATACTCACGCTGAAGGTCTGCAGGCTGCCGAAGATCAGCAGCTTCTTGGGTGAGATCGGTGCCGAAAACATCAGATGTACGTGACTTGGCAGAAAGCTCAGTCCCTTCCTGTTGGCATAAGCCCGGTAATTCATCGGTGTAAAATACAGAAGAATCGCTGTCAGTGCCATCACAAATATTTCCGGCTCACGATGTCCTCCGGTAACCACCCAGCCATAAAGTGCACTGAGCAAGAAAAATACATAAGCCACCAGGAAGATCACATAAAAGTAAAATCCAGGACGCTTCAGATTTTTCTTGAGCCAGTTCTTGTATCCTGTTCGCAGCACATACAGAAGGCTATTCATGTTTCTCACCTTCTTCCTGTCCGGAATCCTCTCCTCCCTCCGTCACTGCAAAGAAAAGATCATCCAGATTCTGATCTCCCACATCCTCTTTTCGATAAGAAGCTATGATATGACCCTTCTGCATCATAAACACATCGTCCCACAGCTCCTGCACCATCTCCAGCATATGGGTACTGATCAAAATTGTAATTCCCTGCTTCCGCAGAAACAGTATGACTTCCTTCAGCTCCTTAATTGCCTTCGGATCCAGACCGACCATTGGCTCATCCAGCATCAGTACCCTGGGTTTGATGATCAGTGCGCAGCAAATACTTACCTTCTGCATCATGCCCTTTGACAATTCATTCCCCAGCTTGTCCAGCTTATCGTCCAATTCAAAACGACGCAGTACACTGTGAATCTCCTCATCTGATATATCCAGATTATAGGCCCTTCGTATGTACTCCATGTGTTCCCATACATTCAGATTCTGAAAAAGTGCCGGAATCTCAGGTACATAGCCAAACACTCTCTTTGCCTCCATACTTTTAGCAGGCATTCCCTCAATTCCGATTCCGCCCTCATATCTCAAAAGTCCGGCTATGCTTTTAATTACCGTAGACTTTCCGGCTCCATTGGGCCCCAAAAGGATGCCTACCCGACCAGTTTCCACAGTAAATGACACATCATCTACCGCAGTGTTTTTCCCATAGCGTTTTGTAAGATGTTGAATTTCCAGCATAGTACCTCCCTTTAAAAATACCGTATTATTGTATTGTTAATCTAATACAATAATACGGTATTCTACTGTTTCTGTCAATCTTTATTTCACTGTTCCTGTTTTTCTACAATATGTGCTGCATCCTTAAAGATATGATTTGCAGGAATCACTCCCCGTACAGAGGACAGGGGATAGATATTGCAGTTTGATCCGATGACAGTTCCCGGATTCAACACACTGCCGCAGCCAACCTCCACATGGTCACCCAGCATGGCGCCAAACTTCTTAAGTCCCGTCTCAAGCGTTTCTCCCTCGCCCTTTACCATCACAAGCTTTTTATCTGATTTGACATTGGATGTAATACTTCCTGCACCCATATGAGATTTGAATCCAAGGATTGAATCTCCCACATAATTATAATGGGGAACCTGAACCTTGTTGAACAGGATAACATTCTTAAGTTCTGTAGAATTACCAACCACTGCACCCTCTCCCACGATAGCATTTCCCCGGATAAATGCACACTGGCGGATCTCAGCTCCTTTTCCGATGATACAAGGTCCTGTGATAGAAGCAGTTGGCGCAATGACTGCGTCCTTCGCAATCCAGATATTCTCACCCTTCTTCTCATATTCCTCCGGCGAAAGCGTCTCTCCCAGCTTCAGAATAAAATCATGGATCAGTGGAAGCACCTCCCATGGATAAGTCTTTCCTTCAAAAACCTCTGCTGCAATTGTTTCCTCCAGGGTATAAAGCTCTGCAATTGTTATATTTTTCATTTTTTCTTTCCTCCTCTTGATACTGATTTGTAGTATACGGATGCTGCGTCAAAGCATCTTCGCAGCACGGTCTGATTCTGAAGTCCCACAACACTTCCCGTGTGGCGGGTTACAAAATGATTTAGCTTGTTCATATATTCCTCGGAAGAGATACTTCCTTCTGCAACATAATTCAGTCCTTTTTCCCAGCTTGCAGTAAGCTCCGGATTCAAAAGAGAGCGAATTGATGCATTTACAACGTCAAAAACCATCTCTCCCAGTAATGCCGGTGTAATCACCTGCGTTTTCTTATTCAGCTGCAGATATTTGATGGATACCAGCTTTTTCAGGATTTCTGCTCTGGTGGCACTGGTTCCGATACCGCTTCCCTTGATCTGGGCACGCAGCTCTTCATCTTCGATCAGCTGCCCTGCATTTTCCATGGCAAGAATCATGGAACCGGAAGTATAACGCTTCGGTGGGGAAGTTTCTCCCTCCTTGATCTGAAATTCCCGAACAGGAAGCACTGCCCCCTTTTTAAGCCGGGAAAGAGCCTCCAGAAGATTATCATCGCAGGCAGTCTCTTCCTCTTTTCCGTCCAACTCCTCTTTTTTCTTTGTAAAGGAATATCCGGTCACCTTCAGATATCCAGGCTCCGAAAGTACCTTGAAATTGGAGAAGAATCGCTCTCCATCTCTGATCAGTGTCAGAGCCACCTTTGTATAGACAGCTGCCGGATAAAAGATACTTAAGAACCGACGGACAATCACCTCATATACCCTGGAAGAAACCTCTGACAGGTTCCGGAGGTTTTGAAGTCCCTGTCCCGTAGGAATGATGGCGTAATGGTCTGTGATCTGTTTGTCATTGGTATAACGGGTCTTTTCTATTCCCTTATAGCTTCCCATCTCAAAGATCTCCTGCACATAAGGTGCCCCGTGGGCATAAGACTTCAGGCCGCTTAAATTCTTTGATATTTCCTTTGCCACTGCGGTGGACAGAACCCTGGCATCGGTACGTGGATAGGTCACAAGCTTTTTCTCATATAATTCCTGGACAATCTGAAGCGTCTGATCCGGACTGATCTTAAACATCCTGGAGCAGTCGTTCTGCAGCTCAGCCAGATTGTAGAGAAGCGGAGCGTTCTTATTCTCCTTTTTCTTCTCGATTTTATCAACCAGAGCCTCCAGCGGCTGCTTTACCGATAATTCTTCAATCAGCTGCTTTGCATCCTTTTCCTCTTTAAATCCATTTTCCTTATAGAGCAGTGGGGACTCAAAATAGCGACTGCCTTTCACGGCACGCCATTCCCCATCAAAGGATTCTCCTGCAACATCAATTCCAGCAAGAACACGATAAAACGGTGTCTTTACAAAAGCACGGATCTCCCGCTCTCTTCGAACTACCATACCAAGAACACAGGTCATTACTCTTCCCACTGCAATCGCCTGGTATTTTCCCCCAAGATAATTAGAAACCACATTACTGTATTTTAGAGAAAGCACCCTTGAAAAATTAATCCCCATCAGATAGTCTTCCTTGGCACGCAGATACGCAGAATCTGACAAATTGTCATATTCACTTAAGTCCTTTGCCTCCCGGATTCCTCTGAGTATCTCTTCTTCCGTCTGGGAATCGATCCAGACTCGCTTTCTGTTCTTACCTTTCACGCCTGCCATCATTTCCACAAGCCGGTATATATATTCACCTTCCCGTCCGGAGTCTGTACACACATAAATTGTATCCACATCTTCCCGATTCAGCAATCCGCTTACAATATCAAACTGCTTTTTGACAGAAGGAATAATCTCGTATTTAAACTCATTCGGCAAAAAAGGCAGGGTATCTAAACTCCACCTTTTGTATTTCATATCATATTTTTCTGGGTAACTCATAGTGACCAGATGACCAACGCACCAGGTCACTACCGAATTATCAGACTCAACATATCCGTCTCGCCTTCCCATATTCTCATGCAAAGCCTTGGCGAACTCCTGTGCCACGCTTGGCTTTTCAGCTATGTATAAGGATTTTGACATTATTTATCTGCACTCATTTTCTGAAGCGGTAATGCAAGCAGCACTGCTCCGCCTATAATATTTCCAATAGTTACGATCAGCATACTTTTCAACATTGCACCGATGGATAACCCTGGTACAAGGAAAAATGCTGTTGTGAAAATTGCCATGTTCGCAATACAATGTTCAAAACCGGCAACAACAAATCCGGATATACATATCACGATCATAAAAAACTTTGATGCTTCCTCTTTGCACTTTGTTCCGCATGCAACTGCCAGACAGACAAAGAAATTACAGAGAACCGCACGGAAGAACATCTGATCCATGGGAATTGCAAGCTTTGCATCAATAAAGCCAGCAAAATAATCTTTTGTTCCACTTGCTCCTGCAAGAACAAAGATACCCGAAAAGATAAAACATCCCACAAAGTTTCCGATATAGCTTACCACCCATACCTTCGCCACCTGTCCCCAGGTAACTGCTTTTCCATATCCGCCAAAAGCCATCATCAGGTTGTTGCCGGTGAAAAGTTCGCTTCCGATAAACACAATCAGAAGTACTGCAATAGAAAATCCGATAGCACCAAGCATCTTGCCCCATGCAGGATCTGAATCCTTGAATACATTACCAAGAACATTGCAGTAAATCATAGCCACCGCAATAAAAAAGCCAGCTACAATAGATCGGATAAAATAACGCCCCGGATTCTCCTTCAGTAGTGCTGCCTTTGCCTTTGCGGCATTGTAAAACTTTTGTACATCATCGTACGGCATAAAAATTCCCCCTTTTTATGCAAATAGTGTTTCCGCTCACTATTTTTCCATTATACCATTTATGCTTTAAAACTGCAACATCCAAGCAAATACATTTCTTTTCATTTTCCCCATCCACCTTCCGTTTGGCCAGAAAAAGGCGCTGCCGCACTATGGGACCTCAGGACAGAAGCCTGCTGCCAGACACATTTGCAAAAGTCCTAAGCATAAAAAAAAATAGAATTTGCGTTATAAGGAAGCAGCACACTGTTTGAGTGAAACGAGTTTGTGCTGCTTCCTTATGTATTTAGCAAAATCTATTCTTTTTCTGTATGCTCTTGGACTTTGAAACAGTGTCTGTCAGCAGGCTTCTGTCCTGAGGTCCCATAGTGCGGCAGCGCCTTTTTCCACTATTTGGCAGTGATAAATCCTTTTGCTTTCAGTGTCTCAGCACAAAGTACTGCTCCACCTGCTGCTCCACGGACTGTGTTATGAGAAAGTCCTACAAACTTCCAGTCATATACGGTATCCTCACGAAGACGTCCGATAGAGATACCCATACCATTTTCATAATTCACATCCATCGTTACCTGAGGACGATTGTCTTCTTCCATATACTGGATAAACTGCTTCGGTGCACTTGGAAGTGCAAGCTCCTGGGGAAGACCTTTAAAGTTTACAAGTTTTTCAATCAGCTGCTCTTTGGTAGGCTGTTTTCTGAACTTTACGAATACTGCTGCTGTATGTCCGTTCAGGACCGGAACACGGATACACTGACTTGTGATCTTTGGCTCCTGTGCTTTTACGATAACGCCATCTTCGATCTTTCCCCAGAGGCGAAGGGGTTCCTGCTCGGATTTTTCTTCTTCTCCGCCGATGTATGGGATAATGTTACCCATCATCTCCGGCCACTCTTTGAAGGTTTTTCCTGCACCGGAGATCGCCTGATAGGTTGTTACTACAACCTCATAAGGCTCAAACTCTCTCCATGCGGTAAGCACCGGAGCGTAGCTTTGAATCGAACAGTTTGGCTTTACAGCGATAAATCCTTTTGTAGTTCCCAGACGTTTTTTCTGAAATTCGATCACATCAAAATGCTGTGGGTTGATCTCCGGAACAACCATCGGCACATCCGGTGTCCATCTGTGAGCACTGTTGTTAGACACAACAGGTGTCTCTGTTTTGGCATATTCTTCTTCGATCTTCTTGATCTCATCTTTTGTCATATCTACAGCTGAAAATACAAAATCAACCGTTGCTGCAACATTTTCCACATCATTGACATTCATAACAACCAGTTTTTTCACAGCCTCCGGCATGGGAGTATCCATCTTCCATCTTCCGCCTACTGCTTCTTCATATGTTTTCCCTGCACTTCGTGGGCTGGCTGCCAGTGTTACAACCTCAAACCATGGGTGATTTTCCAGCAGTGAGATAAAACGCTGTCCAACCATACCAGTTGCACCAAGAATTCCTACTCTTAACTTGTTTTCCATCTTTTCTCTCCTCATCAAAAGGCTGATATATACCGGCCTTCCCGCACATCTTTTGTGTTTTGTTTTTGTACCACGTACATTTGTGCGTCATGCAGATAATAATATACCAGTATGCTTTAAAAATCAATAACTTTTTGAATATTTTTTGAATTTTATTAATATAGGAGCATAAGTTACTTATTTTTCAAGTATTCCTGGTTAAATGCAATCACATGCTCCATAGCCTCCGGCCCCGGTGCTCCTATGGTCGTACGCTTCTCCACGCAGGTCTTCATACTGATGGCCTCATAGATATCCTGGTCAAATACGGGACTGATCTTCTGATATGCCTCCAGAGACATCTCATCCAGAGAAATGTTCTGATCGATACAGTATAAGACAAGCTGACCTACGATGCCGTGAGCATCCCGGAAGGGAACTCCTTTTCCAACCAGATAATCCGCTGCATCAGTGGCATTGGTAAAGCCATTCTTTGCGGAAGCCTCCATGACATCCTTGCGGAACTTCATCGTAGAAATCATACCGGTAAATAAAGCAAGACAGCCCTTCACAGTATCAATTGCGTCGAAGGAAAGCTCCTTATCCTCCTGCATATCCTTGTTATAAGCCAGCGGCAGTCCCTTCATGGTAGTCAGAATAGATGTCAGTGCAGCGTAAACACGTCCCGTCTTTCCCCGAACCAGCTCTGCGATATCCGGATTCTTCTTCTGGGGCATGATGGAACTTCCTGTACTGTAAGCATCATCAATCTCCACAAAACGATATTCATTGGTATTCCAGATGATGATCTCTTCCGAGAAGCGGCTCAGATGCATCATAATTGTGGACATTGCAGATAAAAGCTCAATCAGATAATCTCTGTCTGCCACGGAATCCATGCTGTTCATGGTTGGTCCGTAGAAGTCCAGAAGTTTGGCTGTATAGACACGGTCCAGAGGATAGGTGGTACCTGCCAGAGCTCCTGATCCAAGAGGACAGTAATTCATACGCTCATAGATATCATACAGCCGTCCCCTGTCTCTTCGAAACATCTCAAAGTAGGCTCCCATGTGATGGGCCAGAGTAATAGGCTGTGCTTTCTGTAAATGCGTAAATCCCGGCATATAAGTATGAAGGTTCTCCTCCATAATTTTCTCGATCGCTTTGAGAAGTTCCTTCACCAGACCATCGATCTCTTTGACCTCATCGCGGATATAAAGCTTCATATCAAGGGCAACCTGATCATTACGGCTTCTTCCGGTGTGAAGCTTTTTCCCTGCATCACCGATGCGGTCAATCAGATTAGCTTCCACAAAGCTGTGAATATCCTCATATTCACTGGTGATCTCAAGGGTGCCATTCTTCACGTCCTCACGGATACTCTCCAGTCCGCTGATAATCTGATCTCTCTCGGATTCCTGAATAACGCCCTGTTTTGCAAGCATCTTCACGTGAGCGATACTGCCTCTGATATCCTGCTCATAAAACTTCTGATCAAAACTAATAGAAGCGTTAAAATTGTATACGAGTTTATCTGTTTCCTTGGTGAATCTTCCTCCCCAAAGCTGTGCCATAACTGTTCTCCTTTGTGATTGAATTTTTGCTCATAGTATCATACCATTTTCGTTCTTTTCCGTCAATTCCTCCGTAGCCTTCCGTGAAAATATACAGCCGCAGTAATTCTGACGGTAAAGGTTATAGTCCCTTGAAAGCTCGATGGAACGTTTGTAACCATTCTTCTTCTTAAAGTCAGAATTCAGATATGGAATTCCATACTCACGGGCCAGTCTCTCCCCGATTTCATTTAGCTTTTCGGCATTTTTCAAAGGACTTATAGATAAGGTGGTGGTAAAGTAGTCCATGTGCAGCTGTACGGCAGCCATTGCCGCCTCCCTCAGCCTCAACTCATAGCAGCCAAAGCAGCGCCTTCCTCCCTCCGGCTCCTGTTCCAGCCCTTTTGCCATCTGATAGAAACGTTCTGTATCAAAACTGCCTTCCAGAAATGTTACCGGATGCAGCATTTTCATCTCATGGATAAGACGTCTCTGCTCTTCCACCCTCTTATGATATTCCTGCTCCGGGAAGATATTGGGGTTATAGTAAAACAGTGTGATGGAAAAATACTGGGAAAGATACTCCAGCACGTAGCTGCTGCAGGGCGCACAACAGCTGTGAAGCAGCAATGTAGGTATAACTCCGCTTTTTTGATTCTGTGTAATCACACCGTCCAGCTCTCTTTGATAATTTCTCTTATTCATCCCTGATCACTCCTTTTTACTTCCCACCTGCTCTCCCTGGCGGACCTTTGTCTCGATATGATGCCGGGAATTTTTCAGAATATCTCGATCCGGGTATACGCTGCCTGCCTGCGTCAGAAGAATGACAGTGGAACCGCCAAAGGCAAAATTTCCCTTTTCCTGCCCTCGCTTTACGCTTCCTGCTCCTCTGGGATTTTCGATCTTTCCTACCATCAGTGCTCCCACCTCCATCATCAGAATCGTACCAAAGTTCTCGGAGTGAAGCAGAGAATATTCTCTTGTGTTCTCTTTGTAGATAGGATAGCAGTCATTTGCCACCGGGTTCACCGTATGGAACACACCGGGAATGTGATAATTGCTGGAGGTTACCCCATCGTCCACATAGATATAGCGATGATAATCTTCCACACACAGGCGGAATACCCAGGCGAAACCACCTGCGTATGCTCCGGCAAGCTTTTTATTCTTCAGCAGAGATGTCACGGTATAGCGGGTATGCTTGACAGAAAATTCCAGACTGTCATTGATCTGGTAGACGCTTAACCGTCCGTCACAGGGGGACGGCAAAAGCTCATCTTCCATGGCAACCGGTCTGGCTCCCGCTTTCAGTCTGCGGGTAAAAAAGTCATTATAAGAATTGAATTTTTGCTTTTCACATTGTGTCAGGTCGATATGGTTGGCTTTTACGAAAGGCCGTACTGCCATAGCTGATAAGCGGGTATCCAGCACTTTTCCTCCCAGCTTTGAAACAAACGGGCAAACAAGCGGCTTCAACAGAAGCCGCCCGGTAATATGTCCATACATCCACGCCAGGAGCCTGTCCTGGGCTGTATCTTGTTCTATGATCGTTCCTGCTCGGTCTGCAAGCTTCATCATGGTCTTGGTCTTCCTTTCCAGATAAATACAAGACGAACTACTGCCACTGCAACGATGGCAACCAGCACAACCAGTTCACGGTTTGTGGGCTTTCGAAATTTAAACTTTTTGATAAATAAAAATCCTACTGCAAATACCAGAATATGTAACGCCAGAAGCAGATATACCTTAAAGACGGGAACGATAGAGAATATGGTAAATACCAGGGGAAGCGCTATAGCCATAGAAGTAATCGGCAGGCCTTGATAGTATTTACGATTTTCATCTGTTTCATCCTGCCTGTGCTCCTCACAGACATTAAAATATGCAAGACGTATCACGCCGGCCACACCATAGAAGATCAGAATCAGGATACTGTAGAAGTGACGCATCCCGATGGTGTAGCAGATCATAATCGGCAGAATACCAAAACACACAATATCGCAGAGAGAATCGATCTGTATTCCAAAACGTTTCTCATCCTCTGTGCGGTTTTTCTTCGTCCTGGCAACCTTTCCGTCAAACATATCTAAAAGTCCGGAGAGTGCCAGACAAAAAAGTGCCCACTGAATATGTCCTTTTGCAACCAGAAGCATTCCGCTGATTGAAGTAGCCAAACTGATATAGGTCAGTACCACGGTATAATCATAAAATCCTATCAATATTGTTTTCCCCCATCTTCTGTAAATGTTTTGCTCTGTCTAAAACTTTTTTCCCGCCCAATTGTCAGCTGCGCTACCCCTGTAAGCAGTGCACTTAACAAAAGCTGTACATAATAAGCAAGTCCACGGCTGAGCACCATGGCCGGAAGCAATACTGCTCCGAATACAGGTTTGAAAATATTCAAAAACAAAGTCTCGCTGATTCCCATACCGCCTGGAAGCGGCAGCATATCAACGGATACCGAGATCACCGCCTGCAGCATAATCACGTCTAAGGCTGAGGTGCCTGAAAGGTGAAATGCACGATATACAAACCAGGTGGAAGCGAATAAGATCACACGCTGCGCAAAGGTAATGATGAATACTTTTACCATCACCAGGATGTGGCTTTTCAGATACGCCGCTGTTTCATTGTAAAGGTCCATAGACTCTTCCAGCTTCTTTGTTCTTCCCTCCCGATGTTTCAGGATATGTATTTTTTCCAGGAGTCTCAGTCCCTTTGTCATAAGCAGCTTTGCAAGCACCGGATGAAAGACCAGCAGAATCATAAAGCTGACACAAAATACGTTCAGAATTAAGCCCAGATAATACACCGGCAGAATTCCTTCCAGATATTTGTGCAAAAATCCCTGTCCAAAAATCATGATCCCAACGCCGATGACAACCAGTACCAGCTTGTAGGTAATCGTTACAATCATCAGAATTACTGTAGATACGGGAATTGAGATCTTTTCCTTTTTCATGTAATAAACCTGCATTGGCTGTCCGCCGCTGGCAGAAGGCGTAATACAGCTGAAGAAAAACCCGACATTTGAAAACAGGAAACAGGTCCACTTCTTCACATGAATTCCAAAGGAACGCATCATATACCAGATGATGATGGATTCTCCCCATATGAAGATCACCACACAGATCACACCCGGGATCAGCCATCTTTTATCTGCATTTCCAAGCACCTGGACCATCTCACCCAGATTTTCGCCATGAAAGACACCATAGAGCGTCACTGCAAAGACGATCAGCAAAAATGCTGCATTAAATATAATTTTCTTTTTGTTCTTCAATAGTTTTCTCACTTCCATACCCAAACAGTAATGCCGTGCACCGGTCAAATACTTTTCCATACCACTTTGCAATCACTGTATGTTTTCCAATCATCAGACAAACCTCTGCCAGCACGATTCCTCCAAGGACATCTACTATTACGTGCTGCTTTGTTGTCAGGGTAGACACAAACACTGCAATTGCCATCACACAGGAAAGCCAGCGGTAAACCCGTGGAATTTCCTTTCTTCCCCGGATTCCGATCACGCAGAACCAGCTTACCAGACAGTGAATGGAAGGAAACAGATTCGTCGCCCCATCAATAGAATACAATGCCCGCATCGCCTGCTCCCAGAATCCATTTCCCACAATCTCAGGTCTGACATTTGTTGTGGGATATAAAAGAAAGCACACAAGACATATGATCCGTGACAACATATCTCCCGCAAAAAACTGATACACGCTTTTTTTATCCTGTCTTGCAATCAGGATATAATTCACAATCCAGAACACATAACATCCCAGATAGATAGAAAGTGTCTGGGGAATGAACGGAATCATTCCATCCAGACGACTTTCTATATTATGATGGTACCAGCTTCCGGTTACCACCTGTGCACCGGCATAGATAACTGTATTAAACACAAAGGCAAATATCACCGGTATCAATCCATATTCAGGTACAATTGCTGTAATCCATGTTCTAATTCTTTTCATGTTCCAATCCTAACCTGTAACTATTCCGAAACAGAAAAAAGGTTCAAATGGGCACTGTAAATGCCTGCATTCGAAAGACCGTTCCTGAGTAATCACCGTAATCTTTCGCAACAGATTTATAGTCTAACCGATTGCTAACATTCACAGTATAACAATCTTCCCCCATCTTCACAAGCTAAATATTCTTATTTTTAATAATTCTTAATTACTTCTTTCGTTTTTGTACGAGACAAATCAGCTGATACAGGACCATCGCCATGATACAAAGCAGTACAATCGACAACAGCAGCCAGGACAGTTTAAATACCTGACTGGAGTAAATAATCAGATATCCAAGACCTTCTCTGGCCCCGATGAATTCCCCAATTACTACTCCCACCAGGCACAATCCGATATCCACCTTCAAGATACTGATCAGATAGGGCACCGATGCCGGGAGCACCACCTTAGTAAGAACCTGCCTTCTGTTTCCCCCCAGCGTATAGATCAGCTTCATCTTATCCTTGCTTACCTCTCCAAATCCCTGGGACAGGTTCATAATAGAGCCAAAAACCGCCACCGACATTCCAGCAAGAATAATCGTTCTCTGATTAGCCCCCAGCCATACAATCAGCAGAGGTGCCAGGGCAGACTTTGGAAGTGCATTCAATATCACAAGACAGGGTTCCAGGATCTCTGACACTGCCGGAAAACTCCAGAGGAGAACCGACACCAGCACAGTAACCACTCCAACCAACGCAAAGCTTGCCAATGTCTCAAGCAGTGTCACCCCTATATGCCGCATCAGATCATGGTGATGGTACATATCAAAAAAAGTCCCCACAAGCTCTGTGGGACTGCTGAATATGAAAGAGTCAATCCACCCAAGATCCGAGGCCGACTGCCAGATCATTAAGAACACCACAAAGAGCAAAATACGTGTAACTTGAATCTTCTTTCTGCGCAGCATATAATTTCTCTGATATGCTTCCTGACCCTTAAGTTTCCCGCTCATCGCAAAGCTCCTTCCAGATCAGATTAAAATAATACTTGAATCCGGGGGCATTTCTGGCAGCAAGCGGTGTGCGGTCCGGGATATCCAGCTGAATATCAATCGCTGACCTGACACTTGTCGGGCGTCTGGATAAAACATAAACCCTGTCTGCCATGCTGATTGCCTCCGAGATATCATGGGTAACCAAAAGAGCTGTCTTCTTCTCTTTTTTCAGTATCTTTCCAATATCATCTGCCACCGACAGCCGGGTCTGATAATCCAGAGCTGAAAATGGCTCATCCAGAAGCAGAAGTGAAGGATCCAGGGCCAATGTACGTATCAAAGCCGCACGCTGGCGCATACCTCCGGAAAGCTGAGAGGGTCTTGCCTTCTCAAAGGCTGACAGACCATACTGCACAAGCATCTCCTTTACCCGCTCCAGACGCCTGGGGGTAAGTTTTTTCTGTATCTCGAGTCCCAGTATTACATTTTCATAGATTGTGCGCCACTCAAACAGATGATCCTTCTGCAGCATATAGCCCACCTGCAAAGCCCCCTGTTCCACCTGCTGCTGATTCAGTCGTATCTCACCGCTCTCCGGCTTAATTAATCCGGATATCAGATTAAGAATGGTACTCTTTCCGCAGCCACTTGGTCCAACAACTGCGACAAATTCACCTTCTTCTATCTTGAAACTCACATGTGACAAAACAGGCGTCTCGCCACTCATACTGTGATAGGAAAAGCTGACATCTTCCACTTCCAGCAATGGCTGCATATCACGTTCCCCCACATTTTCATTTATAACTTAAGATATGCAGGGGTGCTTCCAGCTGTCAAAACTATTCCCTTCCCCTGTAATGCAGAGGTGACATGCCGGAATACTTCTTGAAGATCTTACTGAAATGATAGGCATCCTCATAGCCTACCGCTGCCGCAATAGACTGAATACTCTTGGTAGGTTCTCCATCCAGAATCTCCTTTGCTTTCTCCATCCGAAGATTAATGAGATAGTTAATTGGTGTATCTCCCGTCTCGCTTTTAAAAATTTTCGAGATATAAAAAGGGCTCAGATACATATTCGCTGCAATCTGGTCCAAAGATATCTTCTCCTGGTAGTGCTTTTCCAGATATTTTGTAATCTGGCGCACCACATATTTCTTATTGACAGATTTGAAGATATACCCCGGCTGCCCGCTCTTCTCCTCCTCAGACTGCTCCCGCTCAATCAGACATAATACCTGGATCAGATAGGCCTTTAACATAAAGTACCTCCCCATCCGGTTTGTCTGTGCTTCCTTGGAAATGGCGGTGCACAGACGGAACATCTCCTGTTTCCAACCATCCGGCATGGAGGTGATAATCTTCCCGCCCCGAAACAGCGGCATCTTTCCCCTCTCACAGTCCCGAAAGGCAACGTTAGAAAATGCAAGATAAAACTCTGTAGCCTGAATTGCGGCATCCTGACAGAATAATGCCCGATGATAAGTACCTGGATTAATCAATACCAGATCTCCCTCCTGAACCAGGCAGTTTCTTCCTTCTATATGAATGACACCCTCTCCTTTGAGGATAACAAGGAGCTCGATAAAATCGTGGGCATGATAATAAGCCTCGTCCTCCGTCCGCTTCATCAGGCAGGAAAAAAGGAAGGTGGGATTCAAATCCCCCTCCGTTATGTCATATTGTTGTTCTCTGTCCATAGATACCTCTGTTATTTCCAAATCCCGGCAAACAAAATTATTACCAAGATTTCACATTTTTCGTACAAGAAAGTACATTTTTCTTTTCCTTTATTTCATTATAATGATATTAGCATAAAAAAACAACTGAATCATTGGAGGAAGTATGACTAAAAATTTAACATCCGGGAATCCGGCAAAACTGATTCTACTCTTTGCATTACCATTAATTATCGGAAATGTGTTCCAACAGCTCTACAGTATGGCTGATACTCTGATTGTTGGTCGAACCATCGGTGTCAATGCACTGGCCGCCGTTGGCTGCACCGGAAGCATCACCTTTTTTGTACTGGGCTTTGTCATGGGACTTACAGGGGGACTTTCTATCATCACCGCACAGCGTTTTGGTGCTGAAGATTTTGAAGGCGTTCGAAGAAGCTTCGCTGTCAGTATTGTTGTCAGTGTTACCTCTGCCCTTCTTATCACCCTGATTGCAGTACCGCTGGCACGTCCTTTCTTAGTTCTTCTGAAAACGCCTGCGGAGATTCTGGATGCCGCCACCGGTTATCTGCAGATTATCTTTATTGGAACTTTAGCCAACGTGGCTTTCAATCTGCTTTCTAATGTTATCCGGGCCCTGGGAGACAGCCGCACACCGCTGTATTTCCTGATTTTTGCATGTCTGGTAAACATTGTACTGGATTTTGTATTCATCCTGGGATTTGGTCTTGGGGTCAACGGAGCAGGTATCGCTACCATTGCTTCCCAGCTTTTGTCTGCCATACTCTGCGTGATCTATATCAAGAAAAAGATGCCGCTTCTCTGTATCAGACGTTCTGATTTTCATATTGAAAAATCTGAGATTTCCAAGCATCTGGGAACTGCCCTCCCTATGGGCTTTCAGATGTCTATTATCGCCATTGGCTCCCTGATACTCCAGTCCGCATTAAATGGTCTTGGAGCTGTCTCTGTGGCCGCCTATACTGCTGCGTCAAAGATTGATATGATCGCCACCATGCCCCTGAATTCCCTTGGGCAGGCCATGGCAACCTACTGTGCACAAAACTATGGTGCCAACAAGATGCACCGTATACGTCAGGGTGTTTTCCAGTGTGTATGCATCTCCATCGGTGTCAGCGTCCTGATGGGACTTATGAACTTTTTCCTGGGCTACCAGCTCACTGGTCTTTTTGTCGGTGGTGGTGAAACAGAGGTTCTGTCTCTGGCCCAGACCTTTCTTCGTATCAACGGCTGCCTGTACTGGGTTCTTGCCCTGCTGTTCATCTTTCGTTTTTCCCTGCAGGGACTGGGAAACAGCGTGATTCCTACTGTGGCAGGTATTATGGAACTGATTATGCGTGCCATCGGAGGCCTGCTGCTCACAGATCTCTTCGGTTTCACAGGCGCTGCGGTATCCAACCCACTGGCATGGTTCGGTGCATTCGTTCCCCTTACCATAGCCTACATTGTCAGTATCAACCGGCTGGACCCCAAGGAACCTGCTCCTAACCCACAACAGGTTTCCTGATATTCCAAAGAAAGCAATAAGATTTTTTCTATATAATCCAATAAAGAACGCCTCTGCTTTCCCACAAAGCAGGGGCGTTCGCCATATAGACTTTTCTTACATTTCTTCGGCTTTTTCGCTCTTTTCAGGCTGTCTGATGGACAGTGACAGTTCTTCCAGCTGTTTCTCATCCACAGTTGTCGGTGCCTCTGTCATCAGGCAGGAAGCATCCTTGATCTTCGGGAATGCGATGACATCACGGATACTGTCTTCCTGGGTCATCAGCATCACCAGACGGTCCAGACCATAAGCAAGTCCTGCGTGTGGTGGAACTCCGTACTTAAATGCACTTAACAGGAAACCAAACTGATCCCAGGCACGTTCCTTCGTAAATCCAAGCACCTCGAACATCTTCTCCTGGATATCGTCCTGATGGATACGGACAGAACCTCCGCCGATCTCAGTACCATTTAATACGATATCATAAGCCTTTGCTCTGACAGAACCCGGATCGGTATCAATCTTATCCCAGTCCTCTTCCATCGGCATGGTAAATGGATGATGCATGGCCATAAAGCGGTTTTCTTCATCAGACCACTCCAGAAGCGGGAACTCTGTGATCCATACAAAGCGGTATTCCTTCTTATCCAGAAGACCCATCTGATCTGCCAGTTCCAGGCGCAGTGCACCAAGAACATTCCATACAATCTTATTCCGGTCTGCTGCAAAGAGAAGCAGATCTCCCGCCTCGCCCTTCATGGCTCCGATCAGAGACTGCATCTGATCCTCTGTCATAAATTTTGCAAAAGAAGATTTCACCGTACCGTCTTCCTGCAGTGCAATATAGGCGAGACCTTTGGCACCATAGCCTTTGGCAAACTCCACCAGCTTGTCAATCTTCTTACGGGGCATCGCACCCTGTCCTTTTGCATTGATACCTCTTACAGAACCACCATTTTCCAGTGCTCCCTTAAATACAACGAATTCACAGTCTTTGACATTCTCAGACACATCCGTCAGCTCCATGCCAAAGCGAAGATCCGGCTTGTCGGAGCCAAAGCGGTCCATGGCCTCCTGCCAGGGCATACGCTGGATAGGAAGAGATACTTCAATTCCCATTACCTCTTTGAAAAGATATGCCAGCAGACGCTCATTTACGTCGATGACATCATCCACATCTACAAAAGCCAGCTCCATATCGATCTGTGTAAATTCCGGCTGACGATCCGCACGTAAGTCCTCGTCACGGAAGCATCTTGCCAGCTGAATATAACGGTCATAGCCTGCACACATCAGAAGCTGCTTAAACAGCTGGGGAGACTGGGGCAGCGCATAAAAGTTGCCAGGATGAACACGACTTGGCACCAGATAGTCTCTTGCGCCTTCTGGGGTGGATTTCTGCAGCATAGGTGTTTCAATCTCAAGAAATCCTTCCTGTGCCATAAACTGACGGGTCAGCATGGCAACCTGAGAACGCAAAATCAGGTTTCTTTGTAAGTCAGGACGGCGAAGATCCAGATAACGGTATTTCAGTCGGATCTCCTCTTTTGTTTTTGCGTTCTCCTCAATTGGAAATGGCGGTGTCTCAGACTCGGAAAGAACGCGAAGATAAGAGACACGGATCTCGATCTCTCCGGTGGCAATATTCGTATTCACTGCACCGGAACGTGCTTCTACCTTGCCGGTAATGGCAATAACATATTCACTGCGAAGCCTGCCTGCCTTCTCAAAGCCTTCCTCGTCAATCGTGTCATTTTCAAAAATCAGCTGCATAATTCCGGAACGATCCCGTAAATCCACGAAGATAATTCCACCCTTATTCCGATTTTTCTGTACCCAGCCCATCAAAGTGACGGTCTGTCCAATCTCTGCTTTTGTAACCTCCCCACAACGATGGGTACGTTTCATGCCTTTCATAGACTCTGCCATGACTATTTCCTCCAATTTTATTTATTCTGCAAAGAATTCCCGAATCTTGGTGTAACCTTCTGCTGCCAGCTGGTCCTTCTGGAATTTCTTGTTTTTCTTCATAATAGAGATCTGTACCTGTCTGCCCCGGGTGCGCTCTGCACAGGCCTCAGCGATAATCTCCTGCATCTGCATTGGAGAAACTTTCTTCTCCACCAGATATGCCTCTTTCTCTGCCGCTCCCGGAATCTGATAATTGCGTTCCATCAAAAGCATTACTATACGCTCAAAACCGATGGAAAAGCCGCAGGCCGGAACCGGATTCCCGGTGAACTTTCCGATCATCTCATCATAGCGTCCACCACCGCCCACAGATCCGCCGTACTCATCCATGGAGATCTCAAAGATTGGTCCCGTATAATAGGACATACCACGTACCAAAGTGGGATCGAAGGCAATCTTAAAGTCAGCACTCTTCACTGCGTCAACGCTCTTCATAATGTTCATCAGACCTTCCGGATATTCTGCTTCCAGAAAGCTTCCAAGCTTGTCCTGTGCAAGGCTTACTCCGGCAACATCCGGTGTAATGATGCGGAACAGCTCCATATATTTATCGATAGACTCTTTGGCAAAGCCTTCCTTTTCCAGTTCCTGTGCAACACCCTCCAGACCAATCTTATCCATCTTGTCCAGAATGATGAAGACTGTATCATAAGCCTCCTGGGGGAATCCGCTGTAGGCTGCCATAGCCTTTAAGATCCGGCGGTCATTGATACGGATGGTAAAATTATGAAAATCAAGTTTTCCAAGGAGTGTAGTGGTGGCAAGAATCAGCTCGATCTCTGCCAGATTGGTCTGCTCGCCCAGGATATCAATATCGCACTGCATAAACTGACGAAAACGTCCTCTCTGGGGACGATCCGCCCGCCATACATTTCCCATCTGAAGTGCTTTAAAAGGCGAGGGAAGCTCGTTGGCATGATTAGAATAATATCTGCAAAGGGGAACCGTAAGGTCGTAGCGCAGTCCGCTGTCCACCAGATCTGCCTCCTGGGAAGCCTCCTCCAGTTTCAGTTTTTCTCCACGTTTCAGAATCTTGAAAATCAGCTTTTCATTTTCTCCGCCCTGCTTACTGGACAGGTTTTCAATATGCTCCACACAGGGTGTCTCCATGGAAGAAAATCCAAAAGTACCATAGGTTTCCTTAATCATACGGATCATATAATCACGAATCGCCATCTCCTGTGGAAGAATATCCTTCATTCCGGTAACCGGTTTCTTTTTAAGTGCCATATTATTCTATCTCTCCTCTCTCGTTGACCACAACCTGGTCAAGTCTGACTCTTCTAAATCTCTCCTCGTGTAACACACGCTGAAATGCCAGAAAAATCCTCATATCAAAATCCTTGATATCATCAATCATCAGTTCCATCGCCGCATCCGTATCAAATGCCCTCCGATACGGACGATCTGAAGTAAGCGCACAGTAAACATCACACACCCGGAGGATTCTTGCTCCAAGCGGTATCTCCAGTCCCGAAAAATTATAAGGATAGCCGCTTCCGTCAAAATTCTCGTGATGATATAAAATACTTTCCTGAATAAATACAGAATATCCATGCTGGCGTACAATCTCATAGCTCTCTTTGGCATGCATGCGTACAAAGCTCATCTCTTCCACCACCAGGGTATCCTCTTTGTCTTCGACTTCTCCCAGAACCTGTATCTTTCCGATGTCGTGCAAAAGTCCTGCCACAGCAAGCTGGCTGCACAGATCCGAAGACAATTGCAGCTCTCTGGCAACCTCACAGGCCAGATTACTCACCTCACAGCCATGAATCAGCTGTTCAGAAAGCGTATATTGCAGCATATGCTTGTGATTATAAATATTTTTCAATCCCTTCACGCTTTCGTTCAAGCATTTCATCGATTCTCTCCACATAATTCTTCAAATCCTTTACATTCTCTACCCGCTCGATGCGTTTTCCATGGTCGAATACAAACTTTGTGGAAGCCCCTGCTCCTGCCGCCAGTATCGTCTGCTTTTCCTCCATGATCAGTATATTATAGATCCCTTCTTTTCCGGCAGTGGAATATCCTACATTTTCAAAGTTTCCAGCCATGTTCTTCTGCCGATACAGATAATAAGGACCCATCTGCATATTTCTTGCACAATCTTCTGTCATCTTCATGATTTCCTGACTGTTTTCAAAGGAAATCTCTTCATATTGATCTTTAAAAAGATTCAGTCTGGTGGCCCTTTTCAGTGCCAGGGAATGTATGGTAAGACTATCCGGACGCAGTGCCTGCATCTCTTCTAAAGTATGCGCCACCTCCTGGGCGTGTTCACCGGGGAGTCCCACAATCAGATCCATATTGATATTATCAAATCCCATACTCCGTGCCAGATGAAACTGTTCCACCACATCCTCTACCAGATGCTTCCTGCCGATAAGATCCAGTGTTTTCTGATTCATCGTCTGGGGATTGATGGAGATACGGGTCACTGGAAAGCGTTTCAGCACTTCCAGCTTCTCCGGAGTAATGGTGTCCGGTCTTCCGGCCTCCACCGTAAATTCCAGCACCCGCTGCAGTGGAAAATGTGTCTGTATGTGGCTCAGCAGCCGTTCCAGCTGAGGCGGCTCCAGCGTGGTAGGTGTTCCGCCTCCAATATAGATGGTATCCAGCGTCCAGTCCTTCATCTGTTCCGAGATAAAGGTAAGCTCCTTACATAACGCATCCAGATACGCCTCTACCATATGTGCCCACTGCTTCAGCACATGGGAGCCGAAGGAACAATACAGGCAGATGGAAGGACAAAAGGGAATACCGACATACAGGCTGTAGCCATGCTCATAGTCGATATTCTGTAAGATATAACGTTCCCTGTTTGCAATTGTAATTGCCAGTGCAGTCTTTTCGGGACTGACACTGTAGGTATCCCGCATATACTGTGCAGCTTCCACATTCGTTTTCCCGTCCTCGAGAAGCTGCATGGGAATCTTGGTGGGACGGATTCCGGTAAGATTGCCCCAGGGAAGCTCCTGTCCTGTCTGCTTTACCAGTGAACGGTATACCAGACGTTTGACATGATTCTTATATTCCTGTCTTGGTTCATCGGTGGACACCCGTGACAGCTTGTGAGACACAAGCTCTCCCTGTCGGTAAATATCAAAGCTTACCAGATCCTCCTCATAGGATACCTCATAAGAATAGTCAAACGCACCCTCTGGTTTCTGGGTGCCCTCGTACCAGATCTGTATGGCTGCTCCCGGATAGAAAGCACGGATCAGTGAATAAATATCATATTCAAAAAGTTTTTTATTTAATTTTAGTGTCATGCTAAGCAAGTGGATTATACCTCTTTTCTACAGCAATCGAAGTTTCCTCGTTATGTCCCGGATAAACTCTTGTCTGATCGGGAAGCTCTGTTAATAATCTGCGGATGCTTGTCTTCATATCCCGGGAACTGGAAGTGGGAAAATCTGTTCTTCCATAGGACTGTGCAAAAAGAGTATCACCAGAGAACAGTGTCTGCTCTGTCTCGATATAGTAACACACAGAGCCTGTGGTATGTCCCGGTGTATGCAGTACCTTTATCTCATATCCCGCAAGCTTTAAAACCTCCTGATCCTTCACCGTCACGTCTGGCTTTATCGTATAAGGCATGTCCCAGGCAGCAGAAAGATTCACCTCTGCATTGGCAAGAACACTTTCCTCAAAATAATGGGCATACACAGGAATATGATACTTTTCCCTGCATTTCTCAGCCGCCAGTATGTGATCATAATGACCGTGGGTCAGAAGAACAGCCACAGGCTTTCCACCCATCTTCATAACCTGTCTGTCTATGTCCATAAAGCGATCTGCCGGATCGATGATGATAAGCTCCTTCGTGTCCGGATTCATGGCAAAATAACAATTCGTTGAAACACTGCCCAATACTAGATTTTTTATCTCTATCTTTGACATTCTTTATCCTTTCGAACGTTCTATATCTATAACGCTTTCTACCTGACGGACCTTTTCGATCAGAGAATTCAGCTCTGACCTGCTTCCGATATCAAAGGTCATATCAAAGGTCGCAGTTCCCTGTTTGCTGGTACGGACATTGATACTTGTAATATCGATCTTGCGCTCTGTAAAAAGCTTCGACAGATCTACCAGAAGTCCGGTACGATTGTAAGCATATACATTAATTTCAACAGTATAACGCTTGCTTCCCACACTCTCCGGCTGCCATTCTGCATCTATCAGACGCATACGCTCCGGTTCCGGGAGATTGATTACATTAATACAGTCTGTACGATGAATCGTAATTCCCCGTCCTCTTGTCACAAAACCGATGATTTCATCTCCTGGAATTGGAGAGCAGCATTTGGAAAAACGCACTGCCACGTCATGGATACCACGTACTACGATACCGCCTCTTGATTTGACCACCGGTACCTCTGCATGGTTCTCTGACTGGGTTTTCACCGCCTCCAAAACTCCTGCATCCGTAATATTGGCTTTATTTTCCTTCTCATAAACTTCAATCAGTTTATTTAAGACCTGACCTTCTTTTAATCCGCCATGCCCCAGTGCAGCCAGCACGGAATCCCAATCCCGGAATCCATACTTATGCATAACAGATTCCTGAAACCGTGGTTTCAGGTAGATGCCAAGATTCTTTCCCTTCAGCTTCGCATAAGCCGTCAGCATCTCCTTGCCCCGAACAATATTATCTTCCTTCAGCTGTGCCTTGAACCACTGATTAATACGGTTTTTCGCCTGAGAACTCTTGACAATCTTCAGCCAGTCACGGCTTGGACCCTTAGAGTTCTGAGAAGTGATAATCTCAATCCGGTCACCGTTATGGAGCACATACTCGATAGGAACCAGTTTTCCGTTCACTCTGGCGCCCACCATCTTATTACCTACTGCGGAATGTACCGTATAAGCAAAATCGATGGTGCAGGAACCGCTTGGCAGAGTCTTTACATCTCCCGCCGGACTAAAACAGTAGACATTATCTGCAAAAAGGTCCAGATCGCTCTTTAAAAGGCTCATAAACTCTTTGTTGTCAGACATATCCTGCTGCCATTCCAGAATCTGGCGAAGCCAGCTCAGCTTCTCCTCCTCCTGCTCCGGACCGGATTTCTTGCCGTCAGAAGCCTCCTTGTATTTCCAGTGTGCCGCAATACCATACTCTGCGATACGATGCATCTCAAAGGTACGGATCTGGATCTCGAACGGCTGTCCATTCGGTCCGATCAAAGTGGTATGCAGGGACTGATACATATTCTGCTTCGGCATGGCGATATAGTCCTTAAACCGTCCCGGTATGGGAGTATACATCTCATGGATCACACCCAGTGCCGCATAACAGTCCTTGACGGTCTCCACGATAATCCGGACTGCGAACAGATCGTAGATCTGCTCCAGAGTTTTATGCTGGTTCACCATCTTCTTGTAAATGCTGAAAAAATGCTTGATACGCCCGGATACCTGACCCTCGATTCCCGCATCGTCGATGTTCTTCTTCACATCATCTACGATATGTCCCACAAAATCCAGACGTTCACTGCGCTTCATATTGACCTGTTCCACCAGATCATAGTAAGCCTCCGGCTCCAGATATTTCAGTGACAGATCATCTAACTCCACCTTGATTTTGGAGATACCGAGCCGCTGTGCAATCGGCGCATAGATATCCATTGTCTCACGGGCTTTTTCCCGCTGCTTGGGCTCAGACCAGTACTTGGCTGTCCGCATATTGTGCAGACGGTCTGCCAGCTTTACCAGAATAACCCGGATATCCTTCGCCATGGCAAGAAACATCTTACGCAGATTCTCCGCCTGTTCCTCTACCTTGTCTGCTGAATAATTCAATCGTCCCAGCTTTGTGACACCATCCACAATCAAGGCAACCTCGACACCGAATTCAGCGCTTAACTCCTCCACTGTCATTATGGTGTCTTCCACAACATCATGCAAAAGTCCTGATGCAATCGTTTCCTTATCCAGCTCCAGGTCTGCAAGAATGATGGCAACACACAGCGGGTGAATAATATAGGGTTCTCCGGACTTTCGCTTCTGCTCTTTATGGGCATCCGCAGCTATCCGATAGGCTTTCTCAATCAGACTGATATCATCGGAAGGATGGTATTTGCGCACACTGGTTACAAGCTCCTGATACAGTTCATCCGGGCTTGTAAAATCCTCCATGGATTTGACATTGGCGTCCACAGCCGCAATCTCCTCTTTTAACTTTTCTTCTTCCTTCTGTTTCATCTCAGTGTCCATATCGAGTCCCCCTTAGTTCCCTTTATTACTTTCCGGCATATTTTATGACAGATTCAACATCATAGCCTTTCAGAAGCTCTCTGCCATGCAGTCCTTCCAATTCCATCAGGAATATAATCTTTGCAACTGATGCACCGACTTCCTCCACCATCTTCGTACATGCTGTGATCGTTCCGCCTGTGGCAATCAGATCATCCACCAATACTACACGCTGTCCCGGCTTGATGGCGTCTTTATGCATCTCAATGGTAGCCGTACCATATTCCAGATCGTAGGTGCGCTCTATCGTAGCACGGGGAAGTTTTCCCTTCTTACGAATTGGAACAAAAGGCTTGCCCATATTATATGCCAGCGGAACCCCGAAGATAAATCCCCGGGACTCTGTTCCGGCAATCACATCAAAATCCACATCCTGGATCAGTTTCTGAAGCTCATCTATAGCAAGATGCAGTCCATCTGCCTCCTGCAAAATACTTGTCACATCCCGAAACACAACTCCCGGCTCGGGAAAATCCTGAATACTGACAACGTAATCTTCAATCTTTTTCATGTTTACCTGTCTCCTTTTTGAGAAAATGTGCCTGTTTTCGACACCACAGAACAAATTATAACATTCTTTTTTAAGAGAATCAACTTTTTTACTGATAGTTCTGAATCGTGATCTGCAGCGTGTCTCTTCCCATATAAGAATTAATCCCCGGATAATAGGTTAAGGACAGTACCGGATGCTGGGAAACGTAGGCTGCCAGCTGCTCTGCCTCCCCAAAATATACGCCATCCATAGCAAAGCCATGCTCGTCTTTTATCTGCAGCTTCGCTACATTTCTATTCTTGCCAAAAATCCGCACTCCCAGAACCGTAAGATTCTTCTGGGCAAAGAGGGGTTTCGTGTTTCCCTTTCCAAAGGGCTGTAAAAGCTCCATCTGGCTGATCAGCGATCGATTCACATAGGCAATCGGCATTACAAGGTCAATCGTTACCTTCTCCGTCAGATCTCGTTCAGTCAGTGTGCAGTTTCCATTGATTTTTTTTCGAAAATGCACGACATCCCCTTCTTTCAGGGAGATACCTGCCGCCATGGGATGTCCTCCAAACTTTGTCAGAAGCTCCCTGCACCTGCAGAGCTCCTCATACATGGAATAAGCTTCGATGGAACGCCCGCTGCCCTTCACCCCTTCTTCCGATCGGGTCAGTACAAAGGAAGGCTTGTGAAAACGCTCTCTCAGACGTCCTGCGATGATTCCTGCAAGGCTTTCATGGCATTCGGGCAGATATACCACAAGAACCCGATCCTGCATCAGAGAAGATTCCTCCACCATACGGATGGCTTCCTCTGTGCCTTTAAGAGTAAGCTCTTTCCTGCTGTCATTTAACGCTTTCAGATCTCCTGCCAGCCGGTATGCCTCTTCGCCGCTGGCGCAAAGCATGGAAAGAGCACGTTTTGCCGTATCCAGACGACCGCTGGCATTCAGACAGGGACCCAGTACAAACCCGATATGATACACATCTACCTGTTCCGGGTCAATTGTGCACTGCTGCATCAAAGCAAGAAGACCCTGATTGGAGGTCTTGCGAAGAAGCTTCAGCCCCTCCTTTACGATCACCCGGTTTTCTCCCTGCAGATCCATCACATCTCCAATAGTGGCAAAAGCTGCATACTGAAGCAGCTCCAGGCCTTTCTCTTGTGGAATACCAAACCAGTCGTAGAGCGCACATACCAGCTTATATGCCACACCCGCTCCGCACAACCCATCAAAAGGATAGGAGCATTCTTTTTGCTTGGGATTGATCACTGCATCCGCCGGAGGCAGCAGATAAGTACGGCTTCCATCCGCATGCTCCTCATAGGGCACCTCGTGGTGATCTGTTACGATAACCTGCATACCCAGTTTCTTTGCTACTGCAATCTGCTGAGCTGCCGCTATTCCATTGTCACAGGTCAGAATCAGTTCTACCCCCTCGTCATGGGCCTGCTGTACCAGAGATTCATTCAATCCATACCCATCTGTAATACGATTGGGAATCCGGGTATCCACCCTGGCGCCCACCTGCTGCAGACCCTGCAGCAGAATATAAGTGGACATGACACCATCTATATCATAGTCACCGATAATACGGATATGTTTCCCCTGTCTGATATAGGTATCCAGAAGCTCCAGTGCCACCTGCATATCCTTCAGTTTCATAGGATCGTGAAGCTGCTGTATGCCCCCGTGCAGATATTCCTCTATGGCTTCCTCTCCTATCACATCCCTGTTTCGAATCAGCCGGGCAATCACCGGATCAATTCCAAACTTTCTTCCAATTTCCTGAAAATTACTTTTTTTATTTAACACAACCCAACGTTCCATAAACACCTCAAAGAAGGGGCTGCTCCACCCTTAAGCCGGAACAACCCCATTTTTTTCTTTCAACTCATTACTTTTTTGTTTTATTTTTTGATGCCACAATCTTTTCCGGTACTTTTTTCTTTCCCAGCTTTTTCTTAAATACATACCACATGGAGCCTGTCAGGCATACAGAGGTGTATGTACCGGTAACAATACCGATGATAATTGGAAGAGAAAACTCCTTCACTGACGGTACGCCCATCAGATAAAGTACGAAAATTGTCGCAAAGGTTGTCAGAGAAGAATAGATAGAACGTGTCAGTGTCTGGGTAATAGAAGTATTTACCACAACGCTTAAGTCCTCTTTCTTCATGGACGGCAGATTCTCACGGATGCGGTCAAAGATAACGATCGTACCGTTGATGGAATAACCGAGAATCGTAAGCAGTACTGCGATAAAGCTGCTGCCTGCCGAGAACCGGAACCATGCATAGAATGCAATTACAATTATAATATCATGAATCAGTGCAATAATTGCACTGGATGCAAAACGGATATCCTTAAAGCGCAGCCAGATATATACCAGCATAAAGATTACAGAGATCGTTACGGCAAATACCGCATCCCGTGTCATCTCATCACTCATGGTAGCCGAGATGTTCTCTGCTGTAATATCCTCCTGTGTTACACCGAACTTCTCAATCAGTGCTGTATCCAGGGATTGGCGTTCCTCCACGCTAAGCTCACGGGTTTTGATAATGACAGAATCACTGTCAACTACCTTCTGGAACATAATATTGGCATCTCCGGTTACCCCCTGAACAACCGGTTGCACATCACTGTCCAGCTTGCTCATGCTGTAATCTTCTGAAAATGCAACGGTGGTTGAAGTACCGCCAATAAACTCAAGACTGTAATTCAGAGCCTGACCGTCTTTTACCTGGTGCAGAATCAATCCTGCCGGAAGGCTAAGAATAAGCACGAAGGAAAAGATAAAGAAAAACTTTTTCTTTCCTACAAAGTCAATCAGTTTCCGCTCTTTCTGGCGTCCGTAAAGCTTTTCTGCTTTGCAGCCTGCTGCAAAAAGTGCATTGATTAAGAGTCTGGAGATAACCAGTGCCGTAAACATGGAAAGCACGATACCAAGTGCCAGCGTCATGGCGAATCCACGGATGCTTCCACTTCCCAGGGCATACAGAATCGCTGCTGCGATCAATGTTGTCACGTTGCCATCCAGGATTGCTGAAAATGCTTTCTGGAATCCGGCTGCGATGGCATTCTTAATACTCTTTCCTGCCGTAATCTCCTCTCGGATACGGGCATAGATGATAACGTTGGCATCCACCGCCATACCGATCGAAAGAATAATACCTGCAATACCAGGAAGGGTCAATGTCAGATCAAACGCATTTAATGCGCCAAGCATCAGACCTGTGTAGATAATCAGTGCCCAGCCTGCTGCCACACCTGGAATACGATATACGCAAATCAGGAATATGATAACCAGCAAAATACCGATCATACCTGCTACAACGCTGGAGCTCAGAGCATCCTGTCCCAGCTGAGCAGCAACTACATTCGAGTACAGCTCATTCAGTTCCAGTGACAGAGAGCCGATACGGATGGTAGAGGCAAGCTCTTTTGCCGCATCGATGCTTGACATACCGGTAATCTCGCATTTACCATCGGAAATAGTGGAATTAACCGTGGGAGAGCTGATGGTATTGCCATCATATATAATTGAGATTGGTTTTCCAATATTTGCTGCTGTCGCCTCCGCAAACTTGTCCTTACCGGAATCGTTCAGTGTCAGATTGACCACATACTGATTCTGTCCTGTAGTGGAGTTTTGCTGGGCAACACCCTGTGCATCTGCAATATCAGTACCTTCCAGCACCACATTACCAGATGCATCCTGGAAGGTCAGAGAGCCTGGTTTTCCAAGCTCTTCCAGAATTGTATTAGCATCCGATGCGCCCGGGATCTCGATACTGATCCGGTTGTCACCCTGCTGATAAACAAGTGCTTCATTGCTGTACTGCTCAACACGCTTCTGCAGCTTGCCGATGGTGTCTGTCATATCCTCTGCAGACGGATTAGCCTCTGATGCCTCATACGTGATACTGACACCGCCAGACAGATCCAGACCTGTACGGATGTTTTTCATTGCTCCGACTCCGGTTGCACCCCAGCCAACTGCTACTGTGTATCCCAGAAGTACTGTCAGAACAAATATCACGACAAGTGTGATAATACTTTGTTTTTTCTTCATGATAAATCTCTCCATTAGTTCATAGTTTCTAACTGCTTTTCTGACTTGCCTCTATAATAAAAGTCCTTTCACCGGACAATTATGCCTGTGTCTCCTGATTCCCGGCCAAAGCCGCCTTGATCATAAGGGCACACTCAATTCTCTTCTGCTGCATCTTACATCCAATTTCATAAACTGCGTTGATCTTATGATGGAAGTTGAAGGAATTAGCTGCACAGCCGCCGCTGCAGTAAAATCTCGCAAAACATTCCTTACATTCCTTCTTCGCATAGACATTACACTGTTTAAACTCTTTGGTCAGTTCCGGACGCTTTACCCCTTCCTCAACATTTCCCAGCAGAAATTCTTCATTTCCCACAAACTGATGACAGGGATAAAAATCTCCCCAGGGTGTTACCGCCAGATACTCCGTACCGGATCCACAGCCGGAAAGTCTTTTATATACACAGGGACCACCTGTCAGATCAATCATAAAGTGGAAGAAATTAAAGCCTCTTCCCTCTTTTTCCCGCTTGATCATCTCTTTCGCCAGAATATCATACTGCTCAAAGATAATTGGAAGATCTTCCTCTCGGATGGCATAATCAGCCTCCGGCGGTGCCACTACCGGCTCCACAGAGATCTGCTTGAAGCCAAGATCTGCAAAATGCAGTACATCCGCAGCAAAATCCAGATTATAGTGGGTAAATGTTCCCCGGACATAATACTTGTCCTGATTCCGGCTGCTGGCAAACTTCTGGAATTTTGGGACAACCAGATCATAGCTGCCTTTTCCATTACGGAAAGGGCGCATAAAATCATGGACTTCCTTTCTTCCGTCAAGACTTAGAACCACATTCCCCATCTCTTTATTGCAGAATTCCATAATCTCATCATTTAAAAGAACTCCGTTGGTAGTAAGCGTAAAGCGGAAGTTCTTATCATGGAGTTTTTCCTGTTCTCTTCCGTAGATGACAAGATCCTTCACTACCTGCCAGTTCATCAGCGGTTCTCCGCCAAAGAAATCCACTTCCAGATTTCTTCTGTTTCCGGAATTAGCAATCAGAAAATCCAGTGCTTTTTTTCCCACTTCATAGGACATCAGCGCACGTCTTCCGTGGTATTCTCCTTCTTCCGCAAAGCAGTACTTACATGCCAGATTACAGTCATGGGCGATATGTAGACAAAGAGCCTTCACTACCGTTGGCCGCTCGGCAAACACGTCGATGGCATGCTCGTAGATATCCTCTGTAAAAAGCATTCCCTGTTGTTTCAGGTCCTTACATTCCTCAAGTGCTTCTTTTATCTCCGATTCCTGATACCTGTCCTGCAGTTTCTGACAGACATCGTCTGCCCCTTCTGTTCCCTCCTGCATACAGGCAAGCACATCATATACCAGATCATCTACAACGTGAACTGCACCGCTGTTAATGTCAAGTACCATATTATAACCATTACTTTTATATTGATGTATCAAAATATTTCTCCTTTAAACATGACGATGTTCCCAAAACCCCTGAAGGTCCGGGAACATCGATTTTGGCTTTTTTCAGAACCTTATTAGTTTTTATGTTCGCAGCTCTGATTTCCTACCGTGCAGGAAGTCTTGCATGCTGACTGACAGGAAGTCTGGCATTCACCACAACCACCTTTTTTTACTGTATTCTGTAAGCTTTTTGTATTCAATGTTGTAATATGTTTCATGTTATCTATCCTCCTGAACAAATTATACTTGCAATTATAACACAGCCTTTCTCAATTTTAAAGAGTTTTTTACTGTGATTTGAATACAAATTTTATTCAGGAAAGAATTCCTCCCAGCATACCTCCCAGCATGCAGATAAAAAACACCTTCGTAAAATGGGTATCACCTGCTGCTGGAACCTGGTAGATGATCACAGAAATCAGCAAAAGTACAGAAAAATACAGGCTGCCCAGCAGGATTCCCCACAGGAATTTACGTTTTTTATTCCACTTTCCCAACAGAAATCCTCCAAGGAATCCGGAAAGGAAATAGATAAGTACAATTCCGACAGCTACGGCACTGTCGCTTAGTTCCAGCTTCAGCAGCAGAAAAGCCAGTATCACAAGCCCTGCCGCCGTCAAAATCCCGGAACAGATGAGCGCTTTCACAACACCCATCACCTTATGTGTCACGGTTCGCATCTCTTCCATAATAAAAATCCTCCCATATTCAAATATATGGAAGGATTTTCGTAATTATTCGTAACTGTTCAGTGCCTGACCAGTTACGATTCAGAAATCCATAAAAATCACCTTTGGTGATGGGATTTCTTCACTCCTGAATCACTTTCTTACGGTATGTGCAGTAAATGCACATACCTGCTGAATAGTTACAATTATTCTTAGGGCAAAAAGCTTTTCTTAATCTTCACGGCATCTGCGGTGGAACTCTTCCCACTCTTCAGCGATGGTATTCTGAATACGGTCACGCTTGCGCTCCATCTTCATACTTCCAAGGCCCAGCGTTGCCAGCAGTGCCATCACGGTTGCGATAGACAGCGGTAAGGTCTGTGTCAGATCCCCGGTTGCTACTGCTCCGCCTGTTACACTGGCTGCACGAAGGGGAGTCTGTGTAGATCCGGTATTGCCGGAGCTGCTGCCATTAGAGCTGCTGCCGGAAGTTTTATTACCGGAAGAACTGTTTCCCGAGGTGCTGCCATTGGAATTGGAAGCAGTTGCTGAACCGGATATTCCATAGATTTTATTATTATTACCAACCAGCTCATTTCCAAGCATTCTGGATGAGAATGTAGTTGTAACAGCAGCTGTCTGGGTATCGCTGATACCTGATGTTTTCAGTCCTGCGTCGGATGCTGCCTGGGATGCGGATTCTACAACAGGATTTTTCTCTGTTTTCTGCTCTGCAGCAGCGGTATCGGAGATCGTCTGCTCTGTGGACTTGGTATCTGTTGCTTTCTCTGCCTTTTTTTCTGTGTCATCCGCTATTGTTTTATTAGCTGCCGTTCTCGATAACATCTGATAAGAAGCGATAGCCGGCACAGCTTCTCCTGCGCCATGATCTGTTGTATCTGCACCCTCTGCCACTTCCGGAGCTTTTGTGGTATCTGTTCCCTCTGCCACTTCCGGAGCCTTTGTAGTATCTGTTCCTTCTGTGATTTCCGGAGTCTTCGTGACTTCCGGTGTTGGTGTCACTGTTATTTCCGGAGTCGGTGTCACTTCTGGGGTTACTGTCGGTTCCGGCGTTGGTGTTGGTGTTTCCTCCGGTGCAGGGGTTACTGTGACCTCCGGGGTTGGTGTTGCTTCCGGTGTTGGCGTTACCTCTGGTGTAACCTCCGGAGTTGGTGTTACTTCCGGTGTCGGTGTTACCTCTGGTGTTGCTTCCGGCGTGGGTGTTATCTCTGGTGTTGTCTCCGGAGTTGGTGTTACTTCCGGTGTCGGCGTTACCGTTACTTCTGCCGCTTTTCCCAGTGCTACAACCTTGCCATCTTTTCCCGCAAGCGCTTTTGCTTTTTCCAAAGTCTTGACTGCAGTCTTCTCCGTCTTACCATCTGCGGTATCGCTGCCTGTCTCCATATTATAATAAACCGTATTCTGGTTTTTGGTATTCGCTGCTGTCTGTGTTGTCACAGTCTGTGCCGTTGCAAGAACCGGACTAATGTTGCTGACTGCAAGCATCGCTGCAAGAATAATCCCTGCTGCTTTTGTTCTCCTCATTTTTCGATTTCTCATAATCGCACCTATGCTCTCCATTTATTACACATATATTACATTTTTCTAACGAATTGTATTATATCATACTTTCGTCACTTTAAAAACCCCTAAAAATGCTCTTTTTCGATATTTTTCACACTTTTTTTCCAGATCATACATCTTGTGGAATTAACATTTTCGTAATACACCATCTTGTTGCCCCATGGAACCTTTCCTGATATCAAAAAACAACCGACTTTGCGTTATAAGAAATCAGCATACTGTCTGAGCTCAGCGAGTTTATACTGATTTCTTATGATTTTAGCAAAATCGGTTGTTTTTTAAGCTTCTTCGGTTTCGTTCACCGTAAGCTTTTCCGGCTCACGCTGCAGAATCTCCATGAATTCTTCTCCAGTGATTGTCTCCTGATTATAAAGATGTTTGGCGAGCTCATGCAGTTTTCCCATATTGGCTTTCAGAAGACTTTCCGCCTTCTCATAACCGGTGCGTACAACCGCAATTACCTTGGCATCAACACCTGCTGCCGTCTGTTCGGAACACATCAGCTGCGTATCACCGCCCAGATAAGGGTTCTTAACTGTCTCGAATGCAACCATACCGATCTCGTCATTCATACCGAATCTTGTAATCATAGAACGTGCCATCTTTGTGGCCTGTTCAATATCATTTGACGCACCAGTGGTGATGGAATGGAACACCAGGTCCTCCGCCACTCGTCCTCCTGTAAATGTTGCGATACGGTTTTCGATCTCTTCCTTTGACATCAGATTATGCTCGCCCTCATCCACCTGAAGCGTATAGCCCAGTGCCCCTGAGGTTCTGGGAATAATCGTAATCTTGGTAACCGGAGCAGAATGAGTCTGAAGGGCTGCCACCAGGGCATGTCCCACCTCATGGTAAGCCACAATCAGCTTCTCCTTATCCGACAGAATCTTGTTCTTCTTCTGATAACCGGCGATGACAACCTCAACACTCTCTTCAAGGTCTGCCTGTGTCACATATTTTCTTCCATCACGCACTGCACGAAGCGCAGCTTCATTGATCATATTGGCAAGCTCTGCTCCACTGGCACCTGCCGCTGCCCGGGCAATGGCGTCAAAATCCAGATTATCACTGATCTTAACCTGCTTTGCATGTACCTTAAGGATCTCGCCACGTCCCTTCAGATCGGGAAGTTCCACCGGAACACGACGGTCAAAACGTCCCGGACGAAGCAGGGCCGGATCCAGGGTTTCCGGACGGTTGGTAGCTGCAAGGATCACAACACCCTTCTTGCCATCGAATCCGTCCATCTCTGTAAGCAGCTGGTTCAAAGTCTGCTCCCGCTCATCATTTCCGCCCATACCGCTGCCGTCACGCTTCTTACCGATGGTATCAATCTCATCGATAAATACGATACAGGGTGCTTTTTCGTTGGCCTGCTGGAACAGATCGCGAACCTTTGCGGCTCCCATACCAACAAACATCTCAACGAATTCAGAACCGGAGATGGAAAAAAATGGAACGCTTGCCTCTCCTGCCACTGCCTTTGCCAGCAATGTTTTACCTGTACCGGGAGGGCCCACAAGCAGTGCACCCTTTGGCATCTTGGCTCCGATCTCTGTGTATTTACCAGGATTGTGAAGGAAATCCACAATCTCTGTCAGAATTTCCTTCGCCTCATCTTCTCCAGCCACATCTGCGAACTTGATACCGGTTTCGGAAGCCACATAGACCTTGGCGTTACTCTTTCCAAAGCTCATGGCATTTCCCATGCCGCCACCCATCTTCTTGGTGAGGGAACGCATCAGCAGCTGTCCTACTACCACCATCAATACGATGGGAATAATCCAGCTTAATATATTCAGAATAATAGGAGAGGTTTCACTTTGAATCGGAGTTCCGAATTCTGTGATTCCAACCTCATACAGGCGGTCAATCAGCTCTCCGTCATTCAAATTACCTGTTTTATAATACTTTTTATTCTCTTTATCCGTAAATGTAATCTGGTTGTTGGTGATCTCAACCTGCCCGATGTCTTTTTTATCAATCATCTGAATGAAGGTTCCATAGCTTACTTCCTCAACTGTCGGCTGAAACAGTTTCGGAAACAGGAACGCATTCAACAGCAAAATCACAATAATCGCAACAACGTAATAAAACATAATCGGTTTTTTTGGTGGTTTTACTTCCTGCATCTTCTCACTCTCCTCTACTACAATTTATTCATCAGCAACGTTTCCATAATATATGCAATACAATTTACACAAAGGAATCATAACTGCTTTTAATCATAACCATTTCATGCTGTAAAGTCAAGAAAGTGAGCATTGTTTAATCAAATTTTCATCAGTTTCACCTACATTTTAGAATTTTCAGACAGTTTCCCTGTCTTACTTATTCTGCGAGTCTCGCCTTAATGGCGTCTACTACGGACTGTAATACTTTGATTCTTGCGTACTGCTTGTTGTTGCCTTCTACGATGATCCATGGAGCATAGGTGGTGGACGTACGGACAAGCATTTCATCTACTGCTTCTTCGTACAGATCCCATTTTTCACGGTTTCTCCAGTCCTCGTCTGTGATTTTCCACTGTTTGTCCGGAGTTGCCATACGTTCTTTAAATCGGCGTTCCTGCTCATCTTTGTCGATCTGCATCCAGAACTTTAAGACGATGGCACCGTGCTGATACAGATCCTTCTCCATATCGTTGATTTCCTGATAAGCTCTCTTCCAGTCCTTTTCCGAGCAGAAGCCCTCGACACGCTCTACCATGACACGTCCGTACCAGGTTCGGTCAAATACATCGATATGACCATCCTTCGACAATTCTCTCCAGAATCGCCACAGATAATGATGTACCTTCTCGATATCGTTTGGCGCTGCAGTCGGGTGTACCTGATAACCCCGGGGATCCATCTTTTCTGTCAGGCGTTTGATGGCTCCGCCTTTTCCACCGGCATCCCATCCCTCAAAGCCTAAAACCACCGGGATTCTTCTTCGGTAAAGTTCGCCGTGAAGCTGTGCGATCTCTGCCTGCAGTTCTTCCAGACGTTTCTTATATTCTTCCTGGGTCAGAGAAAGAGACAGGTCAACGCTGTGGAGACTGGAGGTTCGCAGCACATCATCCTGAAGCATACTGCCACCTTGCTCTGCGGTCTGCGTCTCTGCTGTTTCAGCTTCTGCCACTACCTCTGGGCCTCCCTTTCTGGCCTCTTTTTCTGCGAGTTCTTCTTTTCTCTTTGCGATTGCATCCTGCAGTGTACTGATGACAGCCGTATAGATCTTGACCGTTGCAAACTCACGATGCATAGATTCAATCAGTGTCCAGGGGGCTGCATCTGTGTCCGTCTTTTCCAGCATTTCATCATTCATCTGCTTATATTCATCAAAATGCTTATTCCGCTTCAGATCTTCCTTCGTTACACGCCATGCACTGGACTTTGATTCCAGGAGGCGATCAAAGCGCTTCTTCTGCTCCTTCTGGTCAATGCAGAGAAACAGCTTAATAATCGTATAACCGCCGTCTGTCAGCTGCTGCTCAAAAGAATTAATCTCCTCATAAGCGTACACCAGCTGTTTTGGCTTCGTGATTCCTTCAAAACGATCAATCAGAACCTTACGGTACCAGCTTCTGTCATAGATCGCAATTCTTCCATAAGCCGGTGTTTTTGTCCAGTATCTCCACATAAATGGATGCATCTTCTCTTCTTCTGTCTCTTTGCTTACAGAAAATACAGAAAATCCCCGGGGATCCAGCGCACGGATCAGACGACTGATCTGATATCCCTTTCCGGCAGCACCAAAACCCTCAAATACGATCATAACCGGAAGATTCAGATCCTTGGCCTGACGCTGCAGTCTTCCCAACTCAGCTTCAAGCTCTTCCATACGAACCTTTGCATCTTTTTTGGACATCTTTTTCGACAAATCAATCTGTTCTAACATAGTTATCTTCCTCCCAATTTCATCTGTCCCGGTACATTGTTTCCTAAATACCGTTGATTTCCCCACGAATTTCTCTGTGGATTATCGAGTGTTTCTCCTACAGTTTCTCTCTTTATCCCGAATTATCACTTCTCCTCCTGCTTTTTATCCATATTTCTCTCTTTTGTCCATGGCTGTGTTCCCACATCTCTCTTAAGAAAGATCCTTGAGACGGAATCCATCAGGAAGATTGCCAGTGCGATGACGCCCGCAACCTCCAGAGTCTGGGTCAGATAAAAACTGCTCATGGATGCATCTCCCAAAATCAGATAGTATACCGTACGGTACATTCCAGCTCCCGGAACTGTGGGAAGAATCCCTGCCACCAGGAAAAGAGTAACCGGTGCACGAAATGCTCTTGCAAAGATATGAGATAAAAGTGCAATTCCAAGAGCCGACCAGAAGGATGCCAGCACCATATCCATCCTCCAGGCTTCATTACATACGACAAAGACAGCACCTCCCACGGCACTGACCAGTCCTGAGAGCCATAGAAAACGCCTGGGTGTCTCGATAATCACAGAATATGCCACAATAGCGATAAAAACTCCGATTATTTTCAATATCACAGCAGCACCTTCTCTCCGATGAGAGCCGATGCGATCACGATTCCCACACCAATTCCAACCGCAACTGCCGCTGCCTGCATAAATGCCTCCAGGATGCGGGCGGCACCTGACAGATAATCTCCCATCAAAGTATCCCGTACTGCATTCGTTATGGCAATTCCAGGTACAAGAGGCATGATACCGCTGATGATCACTGTCTCAAGGTTCATATTCCAGAAAACATACTGCTTCAGTATAATGCCCATAAGGGCAATACCGATGCTGGCGGAGATATCCTGGAATACATTATTAAACCTGAGTTTCTTCCCCAGCAGGTTAATCCCAACCAGCACTGCTCCCACGATACCGCCGCCGATGATATCCAGCCAGGTTCCGCCGAAAAACACGGCAAACCCTATGACCGTCAGAAGTGTTGCTGCCTGATATGTGATGGGACGATACAGCTTTTGGGATTCCTGCTCTATCGCCTTCAGCTCTGCGTAGGCCTCCTCTAAAGACAGGCTGTCACCACAGAGCTTTCTGGAGATTTCATTTACATGCACGATTCGGTCCAGATTCATCCCACGCTTGTGTACACGTCTGACCACTGTAAGGGGCTGTCTGCCCTCCTCCTGCAAGGATACCAGAAGCATCGTCGTAAATGCAGAGGTTTCAATCCGTGTGGCGTGAGATTTTCTCATAATGTGACTCATAGTGTCCTCGACCCGATAGGTCTCAGCACCGCTTCGCTGCATGATCTCACCGGCAAGCACTGCCGTATCCACCAGTAACTGCTCCGTCTCCATACGATTAAGCTTCTACAAGGCACTCGATCTCAACTTTTGCTGCCTTGGGCAATGCCGCAACAGCTACGCAGGAACGTGCCGGCTTCTGTTCTCCAAAAAATGTACCATAAACCTCATTTACCTTCGCAAAATCATTCATATCTGTCAGGAAAATCGTGGTTTTAAGGACTTTGCTTTTATCTGTTCCTGCGGCTTCCATGACTGCCTGCAGATTGGAAAGGGAATTCTTTGCCTGCTCGGAAACATCTTCCGGGATACTGCCATCTTTCATATCAAATCCCAGCTGACCTGACATATAAAGAACACCGTTACTCTTGATGCCCTGTACATACGGTCCGATTGCTGCGGGTGCTTTTTCTGTGCTGATAATCTCTTTTGCCATAATGTTTGTTCTCCTTTGATGTTTTCCATGCCTCCATAGGAGGTATATTTTTTAATAATTACAACTATGATTATAAAAGGAATTGTCTGAAAAGGCAAGGTTTCATCTGCAAAGTTTCATGGAAATCGCATCAATCCTCCCATGCTTTGCGAAAATTTGCGGATCATAGTGCCAAATCTCCAGGCTCACCTGTCTGTCGGCACCGAAAAGCTCCGTCTGGAGCATGCTCAGGTCGAACTTTTTCTCATCCACCGCATAGGTCACAACCCGCCCCGGGTTTTCTCCCTTCATGGCCCTTCTTGCCGATTCACCGGACAATACCATATCCTTCGTCACAGCACTTCGTTCCACATATCCCCGACATTTCACCGGTGTGCGAAGCAGCGGACCCATCCGTTCCAATAAGGTGTCTTTCTCCTTCGTGCACTCCAGAATTCTGTTCACACCTTCCTTGCTGATCTGGAAGAGTCCGGTGGCCTCCAGCTGTCTGGCTGCACGGCTTAGGGACATCGCCGAATATGGCAGTATCTCCAGTGCCTTTGCCACATAGACTCTCTGCTGTTCCTGATACAGATACCACAGAAATAACTGCTGCGCAGAATACTGCAGATACTTCACCGTGCCCAGACTTTTCTGACATTTCACCTCACGGCTTTCCAGATACGTGGCCAGAAATGGCAGATATACCTGCTGCTCTCCTGCAAGAAATGCAATATGGGCCTGTATCAGTTTTTTTCTTCGAAGCGCCGAAACCTGATCCACCTTCAGAATTACCGGTACCTCCTCCTGGAGCCGGACCATCCGAATCTGCTTTTCCAGCCCCGGTATCGTAGGAAACTCACTGCACAGTTCCATCACCACGCAGGAATTACCATCAATTCTCGCAGAGTAAAACCGGTACATCCTTCGCATCAATGCCGGAAGTCGTTCTGTAAAGCTCCAGTCCTCACAGGTAACCTGTAACCCAAACAGCTCATATAAAAATTCCATATTTTTCCCCTTTTTCCCTTGTATTTGTTGATTTTAACTTATATTTATAATAGTAACTCACATGAAGTTATTTATCAATATTTTATGTTATATTGTACTGATTTTTATCAAAATTCACATTTTTTACAGAAGCTGTACTTTTCTTCCTTTCCCTGTTACTCTGTGCAGCCTTTTTTCTACCTCCTGTGTCTGTATCGCACTGCCGATTCTTGCAAAAAGCATGCATATTTCATCATTTACTTGTATCACTTTCTTACGGTCTGTGCAGTAAATGCACAGACCTGCTGAATAGTTAAATCCACTTTCATTTTTGGCAGAAGTAAGCTATAATAAACATATGAAGTGAAATATAGAAAAGGAATAAGGAATGGTGTTTATGAAAAGTATGAATACGCATAACAGGGGCTTTACCCTGGCTGAATTACTGATTGTTATTGCAGTCATCGGTGTGCTGGTTGCCATATCCATACCGCTCTTTACCAGCCAGCTTGCCAAGGCAAGAGAAGCCGCCTGTTTATCAAACCGTGATACCTTATATCGACATATAATGATAGACCTGATCTCTGATCCCAGTATAACAGTAGATGACGATTTATTAGCAAAATATGAATCCCAGGATGGTGCACACTGTCCATCGAAGGGTATTTATAAAATCAAAAAGGATGAGGCGAAGGGTACTTTCTCTGTTGCATGCAGCAAGCATACCGGGGAAACTGGCGAATCATCTCCATCAGATGCATTAACCAAGACGGGATTGAGTACAGAAATCATTGACCTCTTAAAAAATTATGATGAAATCGCTACCGAGAATGGCTATAAACCGGTAAGTACTTATGATTCAGGCGCAGTAGGGCTCAACACACGTACAGATGAGTTTCTCAACCTGCTCAAAAAATATAACTTAGCTCTGGATGCTGATCAGATGAAGACATGGCAGTTTGACAGAAGTAATTCTTTCTTCTATTGGACTCCAGTTGATATTAGTAATTTACCGGTCTCTAACAAACAAACGATTCCAGTTCTCCGCTATAATCTTAAGACTGCTACCTACACCGTCTGGATTGCCGATGTAACATCCGGAGATAAAATTGTTAATGATGGTGATTACAAGGTTCTGTCAGGTTACCAAAAATATGAGCCCAGCACAAATGAGAATTCAAAACAGCAAACCTATGAAAATGCAAGCAAGCACTTGCAGAATGCACTCGAAAAATACAAGCACTCCTAAGGATACCAAAACAACCGACTTTGCGTTATAAGAAAACTATCTTCTTATAATTTTAGCAAAATCGGTTGTTTTTATGCTCTTGAACTTCGAAACCCTGTTCAGCCCCTTATGATTCGTTTTCTTTCAAACTGCTTCCTGTCACATCTGAAACACTGTCAGAGCTCTGCTTTTTGGCAGTGTCCTGTGTTTTTGATCCTTCATCTGTTTCCGGCGTTTTCTGTGTTTCGGATGTTGTATGTATCTCAGGTGACGCCGGAGTTGTCTGTGTTTCGGTCGTCTGTGTTTCGGTTGTTTTCTCTGTCTCCACCCGTTCCTGTGAATCTGCTGTCTCTCCTGTTATCCCTGGTATCTCAGTTACGGTAACCGCCTTAGCTCCATCGATTCCACCGGACACCTGAATCAGATCCGTGTTACGCTCACTGTTTTTCGTAAGTGTCGGATATACACTGTTGGACAGGTTCCAGACCCCATCTACGTTCAGCGTGTCAAAGGGTATCTCATCTATCCGATTCCAGATGAAGCATCCATAATCGGCCAGCTTCATCTCTTTTCCATTCTGAAACTCACAGGTACTGCTCTGGAGATAATTGCTGCCATTCAGCTCCGCTGCGTAGCAGGATCGGATGGCAAGGGTGCCATTGCTTCCCAGGAACAGTCCTTTTTGGGCACTGTCACCGATATTTTCGAATCTTACCAGTGCATAGTCATTTACCAGTGTGGTAGTGTATTCCTGATCAGATATCAGGCCGGCAAAGCCGCCCACAACACCCTCAGCGTTCCCCAGAACTGTCTTACTCCAGCTGTTGGTAATCTCACTGTCTTTCTCCCAGCTCCATCCTACAAAGCCCCCCAGAAGGGTTGCCGCCGGTACGGGATTTTGTACATGGAGCAACAGATATGCCGAAGCCCCGGAACCGGTGATGGTTCCTGTATTATATCCGGCAAAGCCACCGATGGAAGCCGTGCCTCCTGCTGTCTCCTGAAGCCTTAGCTGTCCGCTGGTATTCTCATCGTAGTAATAATCCTGTATGGAACCATTGTAGTAACTGTTCTGGATGATTCCATCATTGGCACCGGCCAGACCACCCAGCTTCAAGTTGGAAAGGATGATATCTACCTGAATCCATACATCTGAATTCGTGTCTGTGATCACACCCTGCTCTGTCACATTTCCTGCGATGGAGCCAACTGCGCCCTGGAGGTAACTGTTGGAACCGTCTGTACGAAGGCTGAGGTTTCCGGACAGGTTCACTCCACGGATCGTTCCTGACACACTGGCGAATAAACCACCCTGCAACTGCTTGTACTGGTCATTACTGCCTTCCTCTTCGCTGGTATAGCCATTTCCATCAATGCTGGTAAATAACAGCTGCTGCGTGAATCCAGTGATTGCATAGCCTTCCTGGATTGCGTCACTGGCCCTATCAGTGCTGGAATCTGTTAATGTCCTTCCTTCCAAAATCAAACCTGCATCATAGCTTCCCAAGAAGCTGTAGGTATCCTCTGTCCAGGAAGAGGCTCCCCCGATGGGATCAAAGTTCTCTCCTGTCAATGCCACGTCTAACGTCTGTCTGTATGCCTTATCCAGATACCCCTGCTTGTTCTGATTGATGCTTCGAAGCTGTGCATTGGTACGGATCTGATAAGGTCTTCCACCCTCTTCTGCAGCTACGCCAAGAGGCTTCTCCGCTGCGATTGCCGCCGCAAAATCATCATTGTAGGTAAATACAGTGCCTGCTTCGTCACTGGCTGTCTTTAGGGTGATGGTTGCCTCTGCGTGTAAATCATCGGCCACAAGCTTGTAATAATCGTAATCCACACCATCCAGCGTAACCGATGCTGCAGGGGTGCTTTCAAGCTCTGCTCCCTCACAGATGGGAGTTTCTCCGGCTGTAATTAAGATCCCGTAGGATGTGTCCGTATCTGCCAGGGTAACGCCTTTGTCTGCTGTCAGAGTACAGTAGGGACTATTCTCATCCGACATGTGATCTGTCAGTGCGTACCAGCCCTCATAGCCTGCGTTGTTGTTCTCGTAGTAGGCGATACCGGTGTGAATTGCAGCCGCTTGCGGGGCTGTTGTCTCAGATTTCGGCCAATCGCCATAAAACTGCATTGTGATATCTGCTTCTGTCGATGCATAGAATGGGAAGGGATAAACCACATCGTTGCTATCATTATTAATCTCTGTTCCAAATTTATTGGTTATCGATTCTATGGCAGTATTTTCACCTGCTTTTGCTTTTAACTGTTGATAGGTTATTCCCGTTCCAACAGTCTCAGCAGCAATTTTCCCTTGAAGCTCGCTTTCAATCATATAATAGGAATTTCCGCTCTTGTTTTGTCCTGCGCCAAACTGATATATCGTTTTTGCCTGCAGCTTCTGCATTGCCGCATAGGAGTCCTTGATGCTTCCATCATTTTTTTGAACAAATCCATATGCCTGACCGTTGTTCTTTCCACTGGCGCTAAGTGATACAAGGGCATAGCTTTTCTTTACCGTTCCACCACTGTTGTTTGTTCCCACAAAGCCCACTGCATTGACAGCAGCTTCAGCAATTCCGTTGCTGTAACAGTTTTCTATTGTTCCCTGGTTATACTTTGCAAAGCCATATACATTTTTGCCCGAAATTTTACCTGTGACATAACATTCCTTAATCGTACCTCGATTTGTATCGACAAATCCCGAGGTTTCCCATGTACCTTCTTTTCCGATTTTCACTGCAGCATAACCGTTAGTATCAATTTTTTCGGCATGTATGGAGCAGCCTATGATTTGGGCTTCTTCTTCTACTGTTTCTGCAAATCCAACCTTATTGTAATTGGATGCTTCTGATAAATTCAAATCAAGAATTGTAACATTCTTAATCACACTCGATCTGCCTATCGTTTGAAATAAATAGGATTTCAGTCCACTGATACTGTATCCCTTCGAGATAGCTCCATCTTTGTAGGTATCGGCTATATATGTTACAGAATCCATCCTGCTAATCGGGGTTGTGTATTCATAGGATACCGATTGATTCTGGTTTGTAAACGTCTGGTTCATATCAATATCTAACTGTTGCTCAAATCTATAACCCACTTTCCCCTTGTTTGAATACTCGCCCACCTGAAGTAACTGTCTTGCTGATCGAACAGCAAAGGTAACACCTGAACTTCTAGGTGTCGATGAATCAATCACAGAGTCACCAAACAAAGGATCCACTACAAATGTTGTGCGAGTCTTAAACGTACTATATTCTGCCTGACCTAATGTTATCGTATTTTCCTGTCCCTGGTTGGTGAACACACCATGATTGATTGCTTTATCATTTAGATAATAAGGCGTATATCCTTTAAAAGCATTTGCAATCTTTGCATCTGTAACTTTTTCCAGATACCCACTTGCCTGGCTAACCCCCTCGTTGGCAAACCGGATATCTACATTACAATCTTGGCTTGTTGCAGAAAATTCGTTCGCCAGTAACACAAGATACCCATCTTCTGTAACATACTTTCCTGCGCCAGTTACTAATCCATCATCTAGGTTCGTTCCCTTCGTCATTACCTCCGTATATTTCGCATCTTTCGGATTCGACTCAAAGTTGGATGTATAGCCATGATAATACAGTTTTCCATCTACGATCTCGTAGTATAACAGTCCTACATCATCTGCAACTGGTTCCGGCATCTCGGGCCAGTCTCCCCAGTGGGAGTTTGCTCCCGTTGTTGTGTCTCCATCGCTTAGCTTGCTCCCAACCTGTGCTGAAAGCGCCGGGAATGGATATACTGTAGGAAGTGCCTTCTCATATCTGTGGGTTGTTGTTCCATCTGCCGCTGCCCAGTTAAAGCGATCCACCCGCGTACTCTGAGATCCTTTTATATCTGTATTAAGATCTGTCAGGTAGCTGTCAGCTGCACGTGACTGCATCTCTGCAAATGTCATGGGTTGCACAACTTTATTGTCTTTATCCGCCCATGTTTCAGACTGATTATAAAGATAGCTACTATCACTGAGGTACACGCAGCCTGTGAATTTTTCATTGTTGGAATCCACCCGGGATGTTGTACTTGTAGCCGTTACATAGGTTCCATACGCCGGATTACGCTTTTGCGCAAATACAATATCTACCGGCTCCGCTGTGACCTGATCATCTTTGAATGTATAATGATATCCATTGATCGTTCCAGCATGTGATACGGATTGCGCAGTGGTATATAAATTCGAAGAACCATCAGCAGCTATTTTAAACGTCCATGTTCGCATATTGGTTAAGCTAATAGCTGGCTCTGACTGCAATGATGCAAGCAAAGAAAGCATGGAGGACAAAGATGGTTCCTTGTTGTTCACTATCTCACTCTCCGCTCCGGAATCCAGTGTTTTCGTCGTGATGATTCCAGTCATATTGTATATGGAGATTATGCCTCCCTTTAAATAATCTGTTTTCAATTCCGAAATTAATTCTTCTGTCACTTTTTCCAGGGAGTAGGGGGTACCCTTGTATCTTTCGATACATCCCAGCAGGCAAAGCTTGTAAATTTGGGTTTCTTTTGAGTTTGGATCTTTTTTCAACGCATTACGATATTCCTCTTCAATATCAAGCTTCATGGTCTTGTACAAAAGTTTCGCATTTTCTACATCCTCCTGGGTAGAGATCTGTGCGAATTTATCTCCTCCTTTGCCTACAAAACCGCCGTGTAGGTCAACCGTCTGATCTACCGTGCCAAGAGAATAACAGTTATTAACATACGCAGAGCTACCCAGGCTGCCCAAAAATCCACCTATCACAGTTCCACCAGCAACATCTCCGGTCGCATAACAGTCATCAATTTTATTTCCTGTTGCATTAGACGCAATCATTCCTACGAATCCACCAACAGTACTGCCACTTACGGCAGTTTCTGCTGTTTGGCCTGTTACATCACCTGATGCATAATTGTTATACAATTGGGTGGTATTCCCCGTAATCTGTCCAACAAATCCACCTGTGGAACTGGCATTACTGCCTGATGCGGATACTGGAATGGCGGCAAAACAATTGCTTACCGTAGCATTTTTTATATGCCCCACAAAGCCGCCACTGTTGCCGGAGCCTGTAACCTTATAGTTTCCCGTTATGCTTATGCTTTGATCTTCTGCAATGTCTGAGAGTCTTACATCGCAGTATGTAACACTTGCGCTTTCAATTTTACCGAATGCACCGCCAACATTGAATCCATTCTGAACAATACTATTATCTGCTGTACAGTTGGTTACATTGCTTTTAGAGGTTCCACCATCCATAACAGCTCCAGCCAAGCCGCCGGTATATGATGATTTTTCATTATTCGTATCACCTTGCACGATCACACGGGAAACCTTACTGGTACGCAAATCAGAACTGCCGCCTGTCACCTTGCCCACAAGTCCACCGGAATACGTGGTAGTGTTGTTGCCGTCCGTCATATTAACAGTGATTGAGCCCCCATTTGATGGCTCCAGGTAAAGATCCCATGCTTGGCCCAAAAGAGTCCCGATGATTCCCCCCTCTGCGCCTACCGAGCCGGACAGCGTAACATCATTGTAAACACGGATGTCAGATACACTACTGCTTTCATCTACCGTACCAAAAAGCCCACCAATAGAGCCATTATTATTTCGCTGATGTTTTAGAGAAATCGGCTGATTCACAGTGACATTTCCTATGGTACTGTTTCGAAGCAATCCAACAAAGCCACCATAATGTACTGCCATGATATTGTAAGTATTATTCGTAGTGCCATTTTCATTATAAGAGATTTTTTTATTAAATATGGTTCCATTCGTTATGGCGGAATCTTTTAATAATCCAATATATTTTCCAAATGCAAAAATGCTTTCATCTGTGCTTTGGGTGGAATTAATATTCGGAAGAACAGTTTCCTCAAAATCACCTGAAAACTTAAGATTCATCCCATCAACCATACCAATCATCTGCCCCATATTACATTTAAGGGTGGTACTTTTGCTCTCCTTAATTTTGGATCCTTTAAAGGATACACCAGTATTCAGTGTTATAGGGTTCGCAGTTCCTTCTCCATTTTGGTTAGCAGTTGCATAGCCATAGAGGCTTCCATAGTTTACTTTTTCAAACTCTTGGGAGGCGTCAAGTGCATTCGCATTTAACGTTGAATCGTTCACGTTACAGTTTGTGTAGTGAACATCATTTCCCTGGTTAAAGCAGATGGTTCCTGCCCAAAGGGCTGCTGACTCGGCGCTTTGATTGCCTGTTGTTGATACTGTCATTGTGATGGACTCGAGTGTATTATCCGTGAAGGAAAATGGGATCTGGTTTCCTGCATTACCGTCAGTGCTTTCAATGAATCCCGCAAATCCACCTACGCCAACTTCTTTCGAAGTTTTATTCGTGTCAGTGGTTCCAGTTGATGTAATCTGGTTTTTTCCGGACATATGAATGCCGTAAAAAGATATTCCGTTGTTCTGTGAGGCGATAATCGTTCCGTAATTTTTGATACAGCCGGCAACACCACCTACCAGTGTCTCACCGGAAACATTCATCGTATTCATTGTAACCTTTGAAGCAGACGTACTCAAAGAAGCTCCCAGTAAACCACCTACATTTGTTTTTCCGGAAACTGTTGCATCTGTTACGGTTATCTTTTCAACCTTGGTAAAGAAGGAATTACTTCCCGTATGGTTCGCCTCTGCTGCATTCGCTGAGACATAGGATGTTGAACTGCCTATTAAGCTTCCCACATAATCCGTACCATTTACGGTTATCTGATTTAATATGAGATTTTTGATCAGTGCTCCCTGGGTATTACCAAAGAGTCCCGCACTATAGCCCTCTGTTCCTGTTATCGTAAGGTTGTTGATGCTATGGTTATTGCCATCATAAGTTCCACTGAAACCTGGCTGCTCCTGTTTGGGCGTTTCAGCGTTCATATTCTGTGCTGCGGCTGCTGCTGGATACTGAACTGCAACTCCATTTCCATTCATGGAGGTTGCAGTCGCTTTACCAAAGTACTGGGAAACATAGGAATATGTTTTGCCATAATCCAAGTCAACGGTCTGTGCATAATAGCTATAACGAAACTGCTGGAAGCTGGAAGCTTTCAGGTCCTGGGTCATCATACTATACTGTCGTTCTGTTCGTATTTCATATGGAGTTGCCTGGTTTTTATCAGCAACATAACCTGTTGTAACAACAGGTAAGCCGTCATTTACAGTATTTGTCTCCTGGCTTCCCTGATTCCTAATTGCAGATTTTGCATAATGCAGGTTTGCAAGAAAATAGGTGCCATTTGCAGCAAAATGAGAATATTGGGAATCTGCCGATGCATTCACCGATAACAAATCCATAAATTGTAAATAATAGGTTTTTCCTCCAAAGGACACGGTGGAATCCTTTTTAATAGGATTCGATCCATTGTCCCAGGTTGGAGCTGTACCACTTTTTCCATCTACTATTGCAGGCTGCAAATTTGAAATACCAGAAAGCTGAGATACAGTATGCGTATCCTGTCCCAAAACCTGGAGGGGAGCATTCTGCAAAATCGATGTCAGTACAACATATCCATCCTGTACGATATCTAATCCTGCACCATCCGGATCATCCACAAGGGAATCCAAGCCTAAGGGACACGCCCCGCTTCCGGCATTATTATATAATCCGATGGTATACTTACCTGATTTATCTTTGTAGATTTCATAGTAAGCCAGCTCTGTTACATCATCTATGCTTTCCTGCCAGTCACCAACCTGTACCCCTGTTCTCTGGGCAGTATCTGCAGCGGTCTTGTTCACTGTTGGGAATGGATATGCTTTTTCTGCATCAGGCAGATTGATCCACGCCCCATCATAATGAACGGTCTGATGATCTGCAGTAGTGGTCAGTGTCTGGGGTTTTTCATATGCCCCATCCCCTGTATTCGTCTCTGTAAATGCAGCTTCCGTAAGTGCCCCCAGCTCCTGATAGGTTCTTGCTGTGATTCCGGGTTTGGCAGCATTGCTCACTGCGCCTAACGTTCCATTCAGATTTGAGAGATAATAATTCGTATGTAGAAAGTTTCCACCTGTAAGATTCTCATTTGACGCAGCAAGCGTTCCGGCGAAGGTACCGCAGGAAGTCTTTTCTGCCTGTGAGGTGTCTACAAGACCAACTGCATAGCAATTGGTATAGTTACTTCCTGTATTGCTGTCCTCACCGATCAGGCCTCCGGATGTGTTTTTACCAGAGACAGAACAGGTGGAATAACTATTTTGAACAGTTGCCGCAGTATTCGTAATGGAACCGATCAGACCTCCTGCATTTCCACTTATAGAAGTCACGTTATAAGCAATTGTACTGTATTCCTTTCCGGTGGTGTATCCACCGGAATAATTGTTCGTCAGTAATGCAGTCCCTGAGCCGGATACTTTTCCGATGAGACCACCAGCATTTGCATCATCACCGGATGCTGCTATGGGAACAGCTGCAAAAGAATTGGCAACCGTCACTGTTTTATTGGCAGCTATGCTTCCCAATAATCCCCCTGCCTGATTCCCAGTCACCGTAAAGGCTTTATCTTTATCCGTATATTTGTCCTCTGCGGTATCTTTTTCACTGGTATCGGTGAGATATACGGCACAGCCGTCAATTGTTCCGTTATTCATGCTGCCCACTAAACCGCCTGCGGCACCTGTGGAGGCACCTGCTGATACTTTTGCGTTGGTAACTTTTACATTAGTAACTGTCAGCTGTGTCTTTCCCAGTGCTGCACCACAAAGAGTACCTGCACCCACACCCTCCTCCGTCTGTGCGGTGAAGTGATCCAGATTCAGATTATTGATCTCGAAGGCTCCCTCTGAAGTCTCTGAGGTTCCCAGTGTTGCGAACAAGCCTACATAGCTCTTCTTATCAACAGCTGTATCCAGCAGATGAAAGTTAGAGATATTCTTATTCGATCCATGATATTTTACCAGGTCCGTATTACTGATGGACAAAAATTTACCCTGGGATGCCTTTAGCTCCGAATCAATATACTGATTTTCCTTATTATATATAACGGTATCCTTGCCAAAGATCACAGTCTCTTTGTCTGCTGCTTCCCTGCTCCAGGTAAGATCCTCTGTCTGTGTTGCTGTTCCCACTTTTACCCCTAATGAGGAGATGGCATTACTCAGATTCTGAAGATGGCGGATGGAGGCAATTGTAACATCCATCTTCTCTACCTTGCCGCCAGCATCTTGTTTCGTAATTCCCGTATGGAATAAACTGTTTGTATAGCCATCCAGTGTCTCCATCTTGCATAAGGCAGTACTGCTTCCATAGGTTACCTTAATAACCAGGTTTTCCCCTGGTATAAATGCTGCGTTTTCTTCTCCTGTTTCATCCGTGTCCTTGAAGTTATCTGCAAAATGCAGATTTTTCGCTGTAATATCATCCAGCGTTAATGTATACACTTTACCGGCTACTTTGTTCTCTTCTTTATTATCTGCCACGGAATACCAGAAATTCTTAGTATCTCCTGTTTCTAACAGAACTGTCTTTGCAGCTTTACTTTCTTCCCCTGTGATCTTCACCGTAACGGTGGTTTTCTCCTTATTTGTGTAGTTTCGATCCTTGATGGTAACCGTGAGTTTGTCCCCATTCTCGATGACGAGATCGGAATCCTTCACATCCAGCTTTTTCTCCGTAAGATTTTTAGCTGTGGCACCACCATAATACCCGATGATAACATTTTTCCCCTCACTGTTTTGATGGGTTTTTCTTGCTTTTTTAGCATTTGTGGAATCACTGCGAGCCTCTAATTTATCTAATGCCGTAACATCAGAATAAGACATCCCATATTTGCTGTCCGTGTAGAACACGCCATAAACAGATGCCGTCTTAAGATCATATTCAATTACATAACTTCCGCCGCTTCGAAGGGTATCGTCGATAGCCCCGAAGGGAAGCATGGCTGACAGGATCGAGTTTGTCAGATCCATGGATGTCTGGCCGGATTTACTGCTATAATTCACATAATAGAATGCGTGGGCATCCTTATCCTCAAAATCACTACCCGTATAGTCGCTGGGTTCTACCAGAATCTCTGTACCTAATTTTGCTTTTTCCGAATCACTCAGGCTTAGATAGGCATCCCACTCTCCCGATGCTTTCGCCGCCGTCATATGGTTCTGTGCAGCGATGAAGATCTCCTGTGCTGAAGAATCCATCTCCGTCAGTTTCAGACTTTTCTGGTACTGGATAACCGCAACAAAACCAAACGCAGCCAGAATTGCCATGATGGCAACTGCGATCAAAAGCTCTGCCAGGGTAAATCCCTTCTGTCCCTTCCAGATTTTTCTTTTCTGTAGTTTTCTGTCTTTTTGCTGACTCTGCTCTATTATCCTCAAGTAAATCACTCATCTTTCTGTATATTTCAACCGGCACTGTTTACTTGGCAGTCTCCCCCTCTGTCTGAGTGCCTGCAGAAGCATCTGGCTCCTGCTGTGCAAGTCCTGCAGTAGAACCGGAATTATAGGTAGTTTCATAAAATGTGATCGTCAATGATACATTCAGATCTGAACTTTTCTGAATACTGGCAGACTGCGCAGAGGCCGTCTGGATATTCACATTTCCGATCATGCAGCGATATTTACAATCATGCAGACTTTGCAGAATCTTCATAAGGTTCTGAAAGGAAGATGCGTGGTAGGTAACATCGATATTTCTTCGAACGGTGGTTCCTTCCAGCGTTGCTTCTGAAAAAGAAAGCTCATAACTGTCTGCACTTTGTAAGATCGCACTTAATTCATTCATTTCATTGGAAATATTATTGTAGGGAGCGATCTCTCCCAGGGTATTCGCACTGTTGGTCTTTAGCTCGTCCTCCATCTGGGTCTTTTTCTGGGACATCGCTTCCTGAATCATAATTTCGTCCTGAATACTGGAGGTATTAGAGGCCGTGATAGTTTCCGCTGTTTCCATCCATACTACCCTGTAATAAAACAGCCCCAGCAAAATGACTGCGCACACCAGCAGCAACACTTTTTCCCGGAGTGTAAATTTTCTGCTCATCATGATGCGTCACCTCCTGTAGGGTCGGATGCTGCTGTAGTTCCGTCTGATGCAACCAGATTGATTACCATGTCTGCCGTGACCATATTGGCATCGCCGCCCTGGGCGTTGTTATCATTTGTTCCGGCAGTCGAAACGGTTACATAGTCGGTACGCTGATCCTCTTCCAGATTTGCCACAATTTTTGAGATGTCGGACAGCCGGGTATCGGTAATCGTTACGGTGACCGTGCTTCCGGAAATGTCGATGGAGCTTACATTTGCACGGCTCAGTACTGTAGTCTGCAGCATTCCCATAATATCCATACGATCCAAAGACGCACGTTCTTCTTCACTTAGATAAGCATTTCCCATCTTATTATAAGTTTCCTGAATCTGATCATAGTCTGCATTGGCCTCCTTCAGAGAGTCCAGATAATTGCTGGCTTCCTGATAAGCGGCCTCTGCTTTGGAGGCTTCCATCATACGATCCAGCACCCCAAACTTTGTGAACAGCCCAAGTGCAATCACGAAAATGACAGCTCCCACGGCCAATACCACCGGACTGGTGCTCTCGTTTTCTTTCATTACCAGATTCATAGAGGTCTTTTCCGGATATTTTGCTTTTGTAAGTTTTTTCAATACCTGTCCCTCCTACTCCATGGTAATTGCAACGGCTGCCGGAGCGGCTCGCAGTTCTTCTGCATTTCCGGCTTCCTTTGAATATAATTCTTCAATCCCTACCAGCTCCGGCTCGATCATATGACTAATCTCTCGAAGAAGCGGAGTAATATGGGCGCCGCCACCACAATAGTACAGCTTATCCAGCGAATTGTCCGGATGATTGAAGTTATAAAAGTTCATCACCCGCATTACTTCGATGGCAATGTTATTGTATGTATTTATGCAGGCTTCATGTTCCCAGACATTGTCCTGATTGGTCTGTTTGTATACCTCTGCAATATGCCGATCCACATGGTACAGCTCTGAGATAGTATCTGTAATTGCATCACAGCCGATCTCCAGTATGCGCGTGGTATCATAGACACCTTGTGAATAAATATCGATGCGAATACTGCTGTGTCCCAGATCCAGTATTCCGTAATCATCATCTCCGGTATTTCCCTCAGAAGTGTTCCCGATGATTCCATGAGCGATACGATAGGCACGGATGGCTTTTCCATATACCGATGCCACCGGCTCCGCTGCGATCAGCTTCATGCCCGCACGGCGAAACAAAGTCTTGTACTGATCAATGGTCGTTTTCTTCACCGCAGCAGCAAGCAGATCCATCTGCTTTACCTCGCCCTCTTCATTTTTGATCATATCGATGACCGCATAATCGAAGAAGTATTTATCAATATCCTCACTAATATAATCGTGGAACTCATAAGGAAGATTCACCTTTAACTGATCCACTGTCATAAGCGGCATCGTCAATCTGCGCAGATACATCTGATTCTCCGGCAGTACGATCGCCGCCTGCTTACAGGTGAGCTTATGTTTCCCGATCACTTCCTTCATCACGTCTGCCATAGCTTCCCATGATACGATGGCGCCCTCCCGAATAAGATTGTCCGGTACCGGTTCTATAACAAGCTGTGTGATATTGCCCTGATTGCAGACAGCAAACTTTATATGATAACTTCCGATTTCAACTCCTGTTACTAACTTTGCCAAGGAAATCACTCCTTTCCTCTAAATATTTGTATTAAAAAAGTCCTATATACCAGTTTACCACATTTTGACCAATGAGCAAAGAAATCCATGTGGCTGTGGAGATTGCCGGACCAAATGGAATCTTCTTACTTTTCAGTCCGAATGCAAACAGGATTCCAATCACGCATGACATGATCAGATTCAAAAGGCTTACCCCGGCTCCCAGATACAGACCCACCATAAAAAACAGCTTTATGTCTCCACCGCCCAGGCTTTCCTTCTTCATGATTTTGTCGAAGAGCAACGACAATAGAAGCATACCGCCACCGATACAGATGCCGCCAAACAGCCCCTGCTTCAGCTGTTCCACAATCGACTGCTCTGCATTTACGAAAAACAGAGTTGCAATCCACCAGGCAATACCTGTCAGGATAAATCCATCCGGAATCTCGTAGCACTCAAGATCCACCAGAGAAAGCCCCAGAAGGATGCATAACAGTACCAGATATCGCAGTGATAAAAAGCTTACATCATAGCGAAGAACAACTGAGATAAATGCCACTGCCATCAAAAGCTCGGTCAGCATATATCGCATGGAAATCTTCTCCTTACAGTATCGGCATCTTCCTTTCAGGAAGAGATAGCTGAAGATCGGAACGAGATCCACCGGTCCCAGCACATGACCGCAGGCTGTACAGTGACTGCGCCCCCGAAGAACACTCTCCTTGTGTGCGATGCGCCATGCCATGCAGTTGATAAAGCTTCCCATCACTGCACCCAGGATTCCGGTCACTGCCACAATATATATCGTCATGCCTGTGTTTATGTATAACATCTATTCTGCTCCTTTCACCCAGGACAGTGTGACGGCACCATCCTTTGCAACCACTTTCAGCACCATCGTCCCCGGATCTCCGTAGAATTTCCTATCTCCGATGGTCATAACCTTGTATTCATTATACCCGGCCTTTTTTTCACCGTAGATCTTGTTTGTGGGATGATCAAAATATCCAACATTTCCCTCTGCGGTCTGGTGTTCACAGCCGGAACTGCCGCCGCAGTCATTTACGATGCATCCTCCGGCCATGTTCGAATACGCTACCGACTCCGCAGTGTTGGCAATCGTCTGATCAGAAGTCTTGTGCATACTATCCCTGTACCATAGGAAAGCCCCGATCAGACACAATGCCGCCACAACTACTAAAAAGGTAATGCAAACCACTTCGGTTGTGGAATATCCCTCCTGATTTAACTTAAGCTTTCTCCTGGCTGATCTTCTTCTCATGTATTCTACGCTCCATGCTGACTGAAACATATAAAAAACATAGTTTCACATTATTACTATAATATAATTCGTACCAAAAATGGCAAACATGTTGATTATAACGCTATTTTTGCAGAATGTTGCTGTTCACTCTGTGACCAGCAGCCTGCCTAAATGCATTCCAAATCTTCGGAGATGGAATTTCGGCACTCTTGTATCACTTTCTCAGGATCTGCGCAGTAAATGCTCCGTCCTGCTGAATAGTTACCATGAAATACTTAATTCCAAGTATATCATGCATAAATTCATTCTGCAAGAAATGGCTTCATTTTCGACAAAAGTGAAAATGAAGCCATCGGATATCTTCCTGCAACATCTCAATATAATATCTCATTAAACACAGGATCATTGCTCGCAATTGACTATAAACAGCTCCCCAGCTCTTCCCTTACTTTGGCGGAGTTGCTGAATGCCATTGCCATTATTGGGGAATTGATCGCAATTGGTACTCCGATTTTCACCTGCCAGCTGAATAAGGCATCTTCTATCTTTAACGTATCTTTTGTTGCGCATCATCTTGAGACGCTTCCTTACGGAAATCAGCTAAAACTCATAAGTCAACTATATCATTTAGAACGTAAAACGCAACTAATCTCTGTGAAACTATGCATGATGATTTCATGGATTTTCAAACTTCACAAACTGACACAGAATTTGCTTTTAGAAAGGGCCGCAACCCTGCATAGCTCCTGCATTCCTGACAATAAAAAATCTTCCATTCACATAATGTAACTTATGGGAAGGAAA
>JAQUXP010000053.1 GCA_028692395.1 Lachnospiraceae bacterium | reverse complement strand
TATGTCCTGACAGAATTCCTGCCGGGAGATGACTTCCGGAAGATACAGGGAGCTCTGTATGAGATGAAGTGTGAGGGCTATCTTCCGATCCTTGCTCATGCGGAACGCAGTGAATGCCTCTATAAGAATATTGACTACATAGAGGAGCTTGCCAACATGGGCATCAAGATTCAGATTAATGCCGGCAGCATCGCAGGCCATCAGGGACTTGGCATGAAGTGGTACTGCAAAAAGCTGATGAAACGCAATCTGCTCCATCTGGTGGGCACAGATGCCCACGATATGGAAAAACGCCCCCCCAGGATGGATGCTTGTCAGAAGGTTATGACAAAGACGATGGGAGAGGATTATACGAGACGGATTCTCATATTGAATCCCCAAAAAATAATTACGAACGAAGTGATGTAAGTTAAGGAGAACATAGAAACGATGGATGAGAGAAATAAAAACGACGAAGTTGAATTAGATCTGAAGGAGCTGTTCTACGTCCTGTGGGAAAGAAAGCTTGTGATATTCTTTGCCGGACTGGCAGTGGGGCTGATAGCACTGTTTGTCACAAAGGTTTTTATCACACCTGAATTTGAATCAACCACTAAGATTTATGTGTTAAGTCAGGATGCGGAAACAACAGGAAATGTTGATTACAGCCAGCTGCAGACCGGATCCATGCTGACCAAGGACTATATGGAGCTGGTAACCAGCCGTCCGGTACTGGAACAGGTCATCACAGATCTTGATCTTGATTTGACAAATGAAGAGCTTATGAAAAAAATCACTGTCACAACACCCACCGACACCCGTGTTCTTTCTATTACAGTTACCGATGCGGATCCTTACACCGCAAGAGATATTGCCAATGAAACCCGTATCGCAGCAGGAGACCATATAGCCCGTGTCACCGCAGCGAAAGCGGTAAATGTGGTAGAGGATGCTAATATACCAACTGTTGCCAGCAGCCCCAGCACCATGAAGAATGTAGTCATCGGCGGTATGGCAGGTCTTCTTTTGGCGATTCTGATTATTGTACTGAATTATATGATGAACGATACCCTTCGTACTTCCGAGGATGTAGAAAAATATCTGGGCTTAAGCACCCTTGGCATTATTCCGGTCAGTATGAATGAGCCAAAGACAAAGAAGAAAAAGCGGAAGCACAGAAACAAATAATCCGAAAGAATGCGAAAGGAATAAGAGAGAAATTATGGCAACAGTAAATTTGAAGAAGATAGATAAAGATGATTTTCGTATGAATGAGGCGTTTAAAAGTCTACGAAGCAATCTGGAGTTTTGCGGTGACCAGGTGAAGGTGATTGCACTGACCAGCTGTACACCAAATGAAGGAAAGTCCAGTGTTTCTCTGAATCTGGCCATTTCCCTGGCAGAGGCAGGCAAAAAAGTGTTGTATCTTGATCTTGACCTGAGAAAGAGCGTACTGATCGGAAAGCTTCAGACCCAGGGCGGGAAACTGAAGGGGATGACACACTTTCTGTCCGGACAGAACAAGCTGATGGAAGTGATCAATCAGACTAATATTCCCAATCTGCAGCTGGCAGTGGCAGGTCCGGTACCACCAAACCCGGCAGAGCTTCTGACTGGCAGACATTTTAAGGCACTGATTGAAGCGGTCAGAAAAGTCTATGACTACATTATTCTGGATACACCATCCCTTGGAAGTGTGATCGACAGCGCCATCATTGCCAAAGAGTGTGACGGAGTAGCAATTGTAGTAGAAGCGGGAAGCGTCAGCTATAAGTTTGTACAGAATGTGAAGGAGCAGCTGGAAAAGACAGGCTGCCCGATTCTTGGAGTCATCCTGAATAAGGTAGAGATGGCAAAGAACAGCTATTATGGGAAATATTACGGAAAGTATTATGGCGAGTATTATGGACATCAGGACAAAAATGAAACTGAAGGAGCAGAATAGTTATGGAGTCTAAGAAAATAACTGCTTTGCTGGTTACCCTGTGCGCAGCATTTGCAGTGACAAATGGAGTGATCTATGTGACGAAGGATCACAAGGGTCCCAAGATCAGCTTTTCCGATAAAGCACCATCTTATACCGCAGGAACCGATACAGACAGTCTCCTGGAGAATGTGACAGCCTTTGATGATCGGGATAAGGATGTTACCGGCATGGTGAAGGTAGACAGTGTAACACCGCTGGCAGATGGTACCTCTGCAAAGGTTACCTATATTGTAAAGGATAAAAGCAACAACATTACCATAGCAGAACAGAAGGTTACATATAACGCTGACGCAGCAACTGCGGCAGTAGAGAATCAGACAGATGATGCTGCCCAGACAGATGGTGCGGAAGCAGGTACACCGACAGATGTTCCCACAGAACTGACACAGTCGGTGGAGACTACCACCCCTACGCCGGAGCCTACAGCAACATCAGCACCGGGAGCTCCTACGATCAAGCTGACACAGGATGCTGTGACGTTATCCAAGGGAGATAGTTTTAGCTATTATGAGTACATAGATTCCATGACAGACGATAGAGACAGCAGTGATTATCTGGCAGGTCATATTAACCTGGAGGGAGATATGAGTACTCAGACAACCGGAACCAAGGAGATTACTTATTATATCGTGGACAGTGACGGGAATCAAAGTACACCAGCAGTGTTAACTTTAACAGTACAGTAAAGAAACAGAAGACAGATTCTATTATATTTTAGAGGAGCATTATGAGCACAGAAGATAAAAAGGATAGTACGGCAGACCTGCAGAAGCAGTTAGAAGAAGAGATGAGACGGATGCAGACAGAGGCTACAGAAAAAACAACGAATCAGCCAGAAAGCAGTCACCATCATCCACATAGTGGAAAAAAAAGAAAACATTCAAATAAAAAAAAGTTGCCGGTATGGGCGAAAATTCTGATTGCAGCCTTATGTGTTATCGTTCTTGCTATCGGAGGGATCTATGTCTATGCACAGCTGACGCTGAATAAAATTCATAAGGTGGATCCTACGGAAATCACAAAGGTTGATCCGGCAGAGGAAACCTTTGATGTTGATCCGGAGACAACACCCAATCCGGAGCTTCCGGTAGTAGATGAAGCCACGGTGCAATGGCCGGAAGCTGATACGAATATCATGCAGGATGGGGACGTGGTAAATATCCTTCTGGTTGGTCAGGACAAGCGTTCCGGAGAAGAACGACAACGGTCTGATACGAATATTGTCCTTACTATTAACAAAGCACAGAATACCATTAAGGTGACTTCCATCATGCGTGACTTGTATGTACAGATACCGGGCTACAGTGATAATCGAATCAATGCAGCCTATCAGTTTGGCGGATTCTCCTTACTGGATCAAACCATAGAGACGAATCTTTCACTGCATATTGATGCGAATGTGGAGGTGGATTTTGATGGCTTTACCCAAATGATAGATGCTATTGATGGTGTGGATATCGAACTCAATGATACAGAGGTTCTTTATTTTAACTCTAATATGGGACACAGTTATACAGCAGGAATCAACCACATGAGCGGAGCGGAAGCGTTAGAATATGCCAGATGCCGCAGTGTGGGAAACTCCGACTGGAGACGTACGGAACGACAGAGAACGGTGATTATGGCGGTGTTTGATAAGCTGAAGGGTGAGAGCCTGAGTACTCTGATGGGACTGGCGGATACGATCTTACCTCTGATTACCACGGACATGTCGAATAATCAGATCCTAGGATATGTGTACACGGTGGCTACCATGGGTGCCAGTGAGATGGAAAGCTATCGTCTTCCGGTAGAAGGCACTTATTCTAATGTGACATTGAGTAAGGGGATGGAAGTCTTGATGCCGGATCTGGGGCAGAACCGCATGTATCTGAAACAATACATCTACGGTGAATAATTACTGAGGGAGAGATCTAGATGGGTGAGAAAAAAAAGAGAAATCGGTTGGTGAGATATGATCGTGTATGGCTGGTGCGGGCGCTGGTGCTGGCATTTTTGGATGTGTGCTTTTTATGGGTTTCTTATTTTTGCGCATTGTGGATGCGATTCGACTTTGTGTATTCCAGCATTCCAAAGGAATATTTACGGGGATATATCCTGACACTGCCAATCTTATCCATTCTGATGGTTCTTATCTTCTATTTTTGCAGGCTGTATCACAGTATCTGGAGATTTGCAAGTATTAGTGAGCTGGGCAAGATCATACAGGCGGTACTGGCTTTAGAACTGGTGTATATTCTTGAGAATATACTGCTGCAGGTGCGGATGCCGCTGTCATATTATTTTGCCGGATTCGTATTGCACTTTTTACTGGTCACTGGTGTTCGATTCTCTTATCGATTCTTAAGATTTTGGAACAATGCTTCCAGACAGAGAAGTATATCAGAAGAGGACATTCAGGTCATGATCATCGGTGCCGGACAGGCCGGGTGTACATTAGTCCGGGAATTACTGAACAGCACACATCTGAAGGCGAAAGTATGCTGTATCATCGATGATAATCCGAACATTAAGGGAAAGTATCTGGAGGGGGTTCCTGTTGTCGGGAATCGCTACGATATTCCCAATATGGTAAAAAAGTATCAGATCGGGAGAATTATCTTTGCAATTCCTACGCTGGATGCAAAACAGAAAAAAGATATACTGACGATTTGCAGAGATACCGGATGCGAGCTTCAGACAGTTCCCGGTATCTACCAATTGGTAAAGGGAGAAGTAAGTATCAGCACACTGCGCAAGGTAGATGTGCAGGATCTTCTTGGAAGAGATGCAGTCAAAGTGAACAATGAAGAGATTTTTGCTGATATCAGGGGGAAGGTAGTGCTGGTATCCGGTGGAGGTGGTTCCATCGGAAGTGAACTATGCAGACAGATCGCAAAGAGCCATCCCCAACAGTTGATCATCTTCGATATCTATGAGAATAATGCTTACGAAATTCAACAGGAATTATGGCGCAGTCATCCGGAACTGAATCTGGTTACATTAATCGGATCTGTTCGAAATACCAGCCGTGTAAACAGTATATTTGCAACCTACAAGCCAGATTATGTATTCCATGCAGCAGCCCATAAGCATGTACCGCTGATGGAGGACAGTCCCAATGAAGCCATTAAGAATAATGTGATGGGTACTTACAAGATGGCAGCTGCGGCAGCAAGGAACGGGGTAAAACGATTCCTGCTGATCTCTACCGATAAAGCAGTGAATCCGACGAATATTATGGGAGCATCCAAGCGTTTATGTGAGATGGTTGTACAGATGATGAGTCGGTTGTATCCAACTACAAAGTATGTGGCTGTTCGTTTTGGAAATGTGCTGGGAAGTAATGGAAGTGTTATTCCCCTGTTCAAGAAGCAGATTGCAGAGGGGGGACCGGTTACGGTTACGGATCCCAATATCATTCGCTATTTTATGACCATTCCGGAAGCGGTATCTCTGGTGCTGCAGGCAGCTTACTATGCCAAAGGTGGAGAAATCTTTATCCTGGATATGGGAGAGCCGGTTCGTATCGATGATATGGCAAGAAATCTGATTCGCTTATCTGGTTATACACCAGATGTTGACATTAAGATCGAGTATACGGGACTTCGTCCTGGAGAGAAGTTGTTCGAAGAGCTTCTGATGGCGGAAGAAGGTATGCAGGAAACGGCCAATAAGCTGATACATATAGGAAAACCAATTGAAATGGATGATTTATGGTTTAGGGAAAAGCTGAAAGAATTGGATCAGGCCAGCTATCAGGAATCACGTAACATCAAAGAACTTGTGGCAGAGATTGTTCCAACTTATCATCCTATGAATAAGTAGAAACAGAAGGGGAAATAGCTGCTACAGTATACACAAAAATATGCTGTTGTACCGTTCACAGGTACAGCAGCATATAGAATAGTGGAATTCCGTGCGTGAGACGAGAGCAGTAAAGGTCAAGGTTTAAGGGATTGACAGAATAAGAGTTGAAGGTTGTGATGGATTTCCGTGCTAAAGGGAATCAATCAGAGCTTTCAATAGCTTAGATGTTCAGAGGATAATCTGATCTAGTAAAGGTCACACAAAACGCCAGAAAGTTAGAGACGTGTCTTAATAGAACATGAAGTAAGTATAGTAGAAAAGGAGTAATAGAAAATGTTTAATTTCAATAATCATAAGTTTCATAAATTCTCTGAGAAAGTATGGCTAAGTAGTCCATCCATGTATGCAGACTCAATGAAATATGTTATGGAGGCTTATGAGACTAATTGGATGTCCACTGTTGGTGCCAATATTAACGAAATTGAAAAAATGGTGAGTGAGAAGGTTGGATGTCAATATTCCGTTGCACTTTCAGCAGGAACTGCAGCGCTACACATGGCAGTTAAGCTTGCAGGAGTTACTCCGGGACAGAGAGT
>JAQUXP010000007.1 GCA_028692395.1 Lachnospiraceae bacterium | reverse complement strand
ATCCACAAACTTTATTAAGTGCACCCTTTTTACCAATATATGCTTTTTCATATTAGAATTGCTGCAATGCAGCAATTCTTCCTTGTTTTGAATCAGTATTGCGAACTCGTTTCGCAATTACCTATTTCCACGTTATACGCTGTTTGCGAATAAGGAAAACATCTTTGTTCCTCTTGTTCTATATGTGTTATATCACACATAATTACCATTGTCAAGAGGCAGAAAGAATTTTTATATAAAATACGAAAAAGAATAGAATTTGCGTTGTAAGTACTCAGCAAAATCTATTCTTTGTCGTATGCTCTTGAACTTTTAAACCGTGTTCAGACCTCCGAAGGAGCTCCCAGCCACCAAGGTGCCACAACTCCTTTTCCCATCAGCGGATCAGCCCTTCACAGCTCCGATCATAACACCTTTCTCAAAGTATTTCTGAATGAACGGATATACGCAGAGTATCGGAACTGTGGATACAATAATAACCGCATATTTGACCTGATCGGCACTGGACTGTGCGTAGCCTCCGGCCACACCTCCGCTTCCGTTTGAGAATGCCTCATTCAGGAGCAGGATACGCCGCAGCACGATCTGCAGGGGCTCGTTGTTATTGTTACTGTTGAACATCAGGGCATTGAAATAATCATTCCAGTGGAATACTGCATAATACAGAATCAGCACGGCGATCACGGCTTTTGACAGCGGGATAACCACCTTAAAGAAATATTTAAAGTGGCTGCAGCCGTCCAGTACTGCCGCTTCGTAGAGATCCTCCGGGATGGAGTTTTCAATAAAGGTTCTTGCGATGATCAGGTTGTAGGTATTGACAGCAACCAGCATCACCAGGATGGTCTTTGTGCTGATCAGATGCAGGGCACTGATTGTCATATACAGCGGTACAAGACCGCCGCTGAAGAACATCGTGAACACAAAGTAGAACATGACTTTGTTTCTGCCCTTGAAGTCTTTTCTGGAGAGTGCATAGGCTGCCGGCATAGTGACTGCCATGTTAAGCAGCGTTCCGGCCACCACGTAGAAGATCGTGTTAGCGTAGCCCTTCCAGATTCTGGCGTCCTGCATAATCTGCTCATAGCCGTAAAGACGAATATCCTTGGGAAGAAATGTTACCTTACCCAGATTTACGAGATCCGAGTTGCTGATCGAGGCGATCACCACGAACCACAGTGGATACAGGATGATGATAAATACAATGATACTGATGATAATAACCGCTGCACCGAAAATCAGGTCTGCAGGATTTCTGGTCTTGATCTTATTATTTACTTTGCTCATCTTCCAGCCTCCTTACATCAAACCGGTTCCGGAGGTACGTTTCGCAACAGCGTTCGTTACAACCAGAAATACGAAATTAATAACGGTATTAAAAAGACCGACTGCTGCACCAAAGCTAAACTGGGAAGATTTGATACCCACGGAATATACATAGGTAGAGATTACCTGCGATGCTCCCAGATTCAGACTGTTCTGCATCAGATATACCTTGTCAAATCCTACATTTAAGATACTTCCCATATTCATAATAAGCAAAATGATGATTGTCGGCATGATCGCCGGCAGATCAATATGAATCATGGTCTGCCAGCGGTTGGCTCCGTCAATTTTACATGCATCATAAAGCTGCGTATCGACTCCGGAGAGTGCGGCGATGAAGATAATACTGTTCCATCCCATGCTCTGCCAGATACCTGAGATCACATAGAGCGGCGTAAAAGTCTTTGCGCTTCCGAGAATATTGGTACTCTCTCCTACCAGATGAAGATCCTTGAGGAAATTGCTGAGAACGCCGCTTCCGTTGGAGAGCATAACGTTCATCATGGACACCAGTACCACGACGGAAATGAAATACGGAATGTAGACAGTGGTCTGTACGACCTTTTTCCACTTTTTATTACGTATCTGGTTAATGACCATCGCAAGAATGATCGGTGCCGGGAATCCAAAGAGAATACTGGTTCCCGCAATCACAAAGGTATTTTTCAAAGTGCTCCAGAACATCGGGCTCTGGAAATACTGATTGAAATATTTCATTCCGACCCACTGACCTCCGGTGATGCCTGCATCGAAGCTGTATTCACGGAATGCCAGCTGAATACCATACATGGGCACATAACAGAAGATCAGTATGTAAAGCATGGCCGGGAGCAGCATGACCCAAAGCTGCCATGTATGCTGAAAATATTTTTTTACGCCCAATCGAGGCTTTTTTTGTTTCATTATCGTTCTACCTCCCGTGTTTCTAATCTGTCTGCTGTATTATTTCTGTCCCGCAAGGTAGGTATCAAATGCTGTCTGACGGATCTTCAGGATATCCTGCAGACCTGCAGCATCAACGCTTTCCACATAGGAATCCCAGTCAGCATCAATATCGGACTGACCTGTCATCCACAGTGACCAGTAGTTATCAATAATGTTGTTAATGTTTGCCTGAGCAACTGCCATGGCGTTCTGATCCTCAGCAGAATATTTCATAAACATCTGGGGATAGGTATCCTCTGTTGTTGCCTTTGCAATCGTATCAGTGTATACGGTACGCTCATTCAGCGCATTTGTCATATCCTGAGACATGTTCAGGGTAATCGCCTGACGGATATACATCGGTCCGTTATCAGCAAATGCAGTGGTCCATTTCCAGGTACCTGCATCTGTCTCGGAATCCTGAGGAGGCAGTACATTATAAGTTGTGTCGTCCACCTGCTCAATATTGCCATCTGAGATACCGCCAAACAGTGACTCTACACTGTGTGTCTGATCGTAGAACTGATCGATGAACTTCATCGCTGCATCCTGATTTTCACATTTTGCGCTCATGCAGACACGGTTTGCCGACATGTTAAGTCCGGTAAAGTCATTTCTCCATCTTGTGTCATAGGTTCCTGCTGCACAGTCGATATCGTAATCAAGGGGAGCAAGTGCCTTATACTGAGATGCCAGGGTCTCACCGAATTTATCGGTCTCTTCCCATCCGAATACCACACCTACAGATGCGTCACCGTTCTCATTGCCTCTGGAGAGAGACTGGAATGCAGAGTAATCGTTTGTCAGTGCATTTTCGTTAATCAGACCTTCTGCGTAGAGATTCTGCAGATATTTCATAAACAGTTTATATCGCTCGTCCACTGCATAGTTTTTTACGGTTCCATCCTCTGCAAAATATGCATCTGTGCCCCAGTCGGTCAGCTGAATTCCCATGGCACCCATCAGGTTTGTGAGAGAATAGGCACTGTTAAACCAGGCATTGTTTCCACCGTAAGCATTGTAATCCATAGGGATCTCATCGCTTGCATCACCGTTGCCGTTGGCATCCTGCTCTTTGAATGCCTTTAATACTTCCTCAAGCTCAGTAAATGTGGTCGGCTGCTTTAATCCAAGGTTATCAAGCCAGGTCTGGTTGATAAACATAACCGTATTCGTCTCCGGCCATTTTCCCTGGAATTTTGGTGTTCCGTATATTTCGCCCTCCATCGTAGTTGCAAGTACCTTCGTGTCAGGCTCTTCCTCAAACATTGTCTGGATATTCGGAGCGTCCTTCTCAATCAGCTCAGAAAGATCCTGGAACAGTCCGTTATAAGTTGTATAATCAGAATCCAAAGTGGCATTAAACAAAAGATCCGGGATATCCCCTGCTGCGAATCTTGTGGATTTTACGGTCAGCCAGTCTGTGTAGATCATCTCCCACTCTACCGTTACATCGGCCGCATCGCAGATTTCCTCCAGCCACTTCATGTCGGAAACACTTTCAGTCAGTGGATGTGCCACGAACAGGGCACTCAGATGGGTACTTCCACTTCCAGTCGTTCCTTTTACGCTTTCTGTCTCTTCTGCTGCACCGGAAGACGTCGCTGCCGCCTCAGATGATGCGGATGAAGCTCCTGTGGTAGATGTTGCTGCCGGTGCACCCCCGCATCCTGCAAGCATTCCTGCCGCCATTGTAGCTGTTAATAAGATTGATACCAGTTTCTTCTTCATTTTAATCTCCATTCCGCGCGCCTTCGGGCGCGGCACAAATAGTAATGAAAGATTTTCAAAACCTCTACTCCATGAGATAATAACTTCAAGAAGCTATACTACAAAGCACGGGAGGAGGAGTTGTAAATTCTTTCTCGTTTTAGACAGCATTTTAATCAGTGTAAGTTCTGCCTTTTCAAGCACAAATAAGTGGTACTACGAGTCCGTACACTAAGAATTGTTTTAACGCCTTGGTTAAATTGTGTGGCAGTTCAGTCAATGGCTTCTTATCTTTTTACGAAAGGAGTATGACTATGAAAGTTACTTACCTAACCTGTTGTGGTGTCGATGTTCACAAATCTTTTCTCGTTGCCACAATCGTCAAGACCACTGGTGGCGTCGAACCTTCTTACCAGAAAAAACGATTTTCCACCTTTAACAACTCTATTCTTGAGTTCAAGCAATGGCTTCTCGAAAATGATTGCCATGATGTCTGTATGGAATCCACTGGTAAATACTGGGTTCCTGTTTTTAATCTTCTGGAAGATGTAATTAATGTTACCATCGCTAACCCTAAATGGGTAAAAGCTGTAAAAGGCAACAAAGATGACACCAAAGATTCTAAATGGATTGGAGACTTATTCCGTCTTGGACTTGTGCGAGGCAGCTACATACCTTGTAAAAAAATCCGTATTTTACGGGAATATACACGGTATCGCTATAAGCTGGTTTGCTGTCGCTCCAGTGAAAAAAATAGATATCAGAATGCGCTTACTGTTTGTAATGTCGCTTTAGATTCTGTTGTTTCCGATATCTTTGGGAAGTCATCTACATCCATTATTGACTACCTGCTTGAACAGACTGACAATTTTATCAACCATGAAGAAATCGCTTCTAAACTTCTCAGACGTCTCAAATCCAAAGAAGATGCTGTGATTGAATCCATTGAAGGATACCAGATGACTGATCCACAAAAATATCGTATGCGCCTCGTACGCGCACATATGGATTATATCACAGCAGAGATAAATGATGTAGACTCTATGATAGAATCTATGATTTCTTCTGATCCTGATTATGAAAATGCTATCCGGTTCCTAATGACTATTCCGGGTGTTAAACGTGACAGTGCAATCACTATCATCTCCGAAATAGGGATTGATATGTCTCAATTCTGCTCTTCAAAACGCTTATGCTGTTGGGCTGGCTTAGTCCCTGGCAGAAATGAAACTGGTGGTAAGAAGAAATCTGTTCGGATTACACGTGCTGGAGTTTACCTCAAACCTGCATTAGTACAGTGTGCTCATGCAGCCGTTAAATCTGAAAAGTCTCCTTACTACAAAAAGAAATATGAATCTCTTATGAAACGCCGTGGCAAGAAAAGAGCCATCGTTGCTATCGCTCGTATGATTCTTACTGCAATCTACCAGATGCTATCAACTGGTGAAGCATGGAATCCAAGCGATTTGTACAAAATCGATATGCCTGAAGTCCTTGTAGAAAAACAAAAGGCAAAAGCTATTAAGCAAGCAATGAAGTTATTAGAACGTGAAGGACTATATCCACCACCAAAAGAACCTCTAGCTTCCTAACTGATCATCAGTAATCTACTTTTTAAAAGTTGTCATTTTTGACAGCTTGTTTAAGTGCGCCCCTTTGTGGCTGACCTCTACTTTCTTTCACACTACTTCCTCCTTCTTTTTAAGAAATACCTCGTCAAAAATATGCGTCGTACACTGCATGTTTTTGTTATGAAATCTCACGCTTAACGTGTTATTTCCCTGTATGAATTCTGCTGGAATGTCGTATTCCCTGCTGTAATATCCCACGCCTTCTTCAATTATCTCCGTCACAAACAGCCGCTCATCCAGAAAGATCTCCAGGATGCCTTTAGCATCCTTTCTACAGTAGGTGACACACAGCGACTGCTCTGTATCTCCCGGCTTCATGTCGTAGGTGACATAGCCGTCTTCCTTAAGAAATCTACCTACATGTCCATCCTCACGGATGATGTCTGTTTTTTCTCCCCGGATATGATGCGCTAACTCATACTGATCATTTCCCACAGGGATTACATCAATCTGTGAATGTTTCAGCTTTTCCTTCTGCTGCTGTTTTTTCAGAAGTGTCCCAAGCTCCTTGGATTCCTTCTGATACAGCCTCCAGTAGATACCGTACCGCTCGGTATAGCGCCGGTAATGTGGCGTAAATACCAGTGTGTCACCGGCATTTTCTATGGTAAATACAAGCCTTTCGGGCTCTTTTTTCATATAATCTTCGATATTTTCCTTCCACTGGTCGATTGTGGTGCCTGCAATGACCAGATAATCACGAATCACAATATCTTTCTTTGGAACCAGCACATCCACACCGGTATAATCGGTATCCATCATAATCTTTCCAAGCCCTGCGCTCAGAACATAGGGACCATACTGAAAGGCGGCACAGTTTTTGTTGTCAGGCAGTGTGTGAATGGTAAGCTTCATTTCCATAGATACCGTGATCACATCCCCCGTTTTCCATGGCTGTAAAAGAACTGCAAACCCCTTTTTCTCTGTAAATGAAGTCTTCCTGTTATTGACCGCAATCTGAAAGCCTTCCCTCGCCCAGTATGGAATCCTTATCGCCAGTGCAACTGATGCTTTCTCTGCCTGCTCGATGCAGATCTCTTCCTTATATACGTTCTCCTCCACCGATACACTGGTCACCACCCGAAATTTTTTCTCCGGCCAGGACACCCGGGCGCTTGCGGCTCTCCCTATATAGAGTGTCTGTCGGTCGTGGAAACAGATGCCTTCCTGCAGCTTTGTGAAGTTCTCCATACTGCTTCCGGTACAACACCAGAAGCTGTCGTAGGGAGTGCTGAATACCTTGAAATATCCGGTAGCCATTGGCTGAAAATAAGTTCCCATCCCGGTTTCAGGATTCTGTGATGAGAGGATCGTGTTCGTAAATGCCTGCTCATAGTAATCCAGATATTTCCCTTCCCCGGTGATCATAAACAACAGCTTGGACAGCTTTAGCATATTGTAAGTATTGCAGGTCTCACAGTTGCACGCCGTCCGCTCCTGATCCAGAATGTCGGGTTCACCGAAGTGCTCCCACTCGCTGTTTCCGCCTGTAATGTAGGTATGATGACAAAGTACCATCTCCCAGAAATTTTTACCGGCTCTAAGATAGTCTTCCTCGGATTCTCCAAGTGCAATATACCGCTTTACCGCCCCGATGATTTTGGGGATTGTGGTGTTTGCATGCAGCCCGTTCAGGATATCCCGCTTTTCACACATCGCTGTAAACAACGGCTCCTCATCAAATTTATGTGCTGCCTGGGCAAAACGCTCATCCTGTGTTTCCATATAGAGATTATACAGACAGTCATTCATACCGCCATACTCCACCGAGAGTACCTGTGCCTGCATATCCGTATCCCATCGACTGCACCGCTCATAGATCCAGATGCCGAGTTTTCGCATGACACGATTTGCAGTCTCACTGCCGGTGTAATGATAGATATCCACCAGGCCCTGCAGGATCTTGTGCATGGTATACCAGGGCACCCACGCCGGTTTCTTCTGCTCAACCCGGTCAAAGATTTCCTCCCTGGATGCGAACAGGTAACCGTCTGCACGCTGAAAACGTTCCAGTTCTCTAACGATATATTCCGTCTTTTCCTTAAGCTCCCGTGATGGCATCGCCCCATAGACCTGTGCCAATGCTGTCATATAATGTCCAAGTGTATGTCCCTGAATCTCCGTCTTTTCCCATCCGGCATAACGGATCGCCTTCGCCCGGCAGCCCGCAGTCTCCGCAAATCCTGTCATCAGCTTATCCGAATCCAGAGAAGCAAGATACCGCTGTTCCAGCACCGCTGCATGAAGCAGCTCCGGGCTTTGAAGCTCAATATCTGCGTAAGCCAGATCCTGGATCAGGATTCTGTTTGGGGTTTTGTTCATATCATGTTCCCTTCCTCTCTCATCTGTAGGCACATAATATACGCTTTGCCTGTTTTGGTAAAGCTACAAAGCTTATATAAAGTGTAAGAAAGTAATATCTTCTGTTTTTACCCCTTTATCATCTCACTTATTTACACTTCTTCTAACCTTTTGACTATATTGTATGTTTTATTTTACTTTTAAGTATTTCTATTGTATAATTTGAATACGTTTTGTATTTGGGCTTAAAAATGATATGTTATTTTTGATTGATTCTCTGTTGTTTTTTGGAACTTTCCCATGATTTGTTTTTTTGAAATGAGGTATCTTATGTACACGTTTGAACTGTCAATTGCGAAACCATTGCATTACAATTATACCGGTAAATTTGAGGCGCCTTCTCAAAACTGGGTGCATGAGAATTTCCCTCTGATCGACTACGAACTATTTGTCATCACAGAAGGAACGCTCTATATTGCCTATAATGAGGACCGCTTCGAGGTGAAGGCGGGCGAATTCCTCCTTCTGCCACCCGGTATCCCACCGAACAACCGGCGGCGGGGCTATTATCCCTCTGCGTGTTCCTTTTACTGGATGCACTTTGAGGATGCAGCCGCTCCCATCAAAAAAGAGATACCCGACGAAAAGTACGGCGAATGCCTGGCTTCTCTGTCGGATACCTCTCTGCTGCTGCCCATGCAGGGCGCCATCCCGGCTCCTGAAAAAATTATTGTACTTATGAAACAGCTGCAAAATGCCGTGCGGAGCAATTATCACACGCATACCCTTGATTATTCCGCAACTGTAATTCTCTCGACCCTCTGTGATCAGCTTCGTCTGTTCCATGATGCCGATACTATAAAAATCAAGAAAAACCAGAAACAGATCTACCACGATATCATAGACTACGTGAAGACGAATGTCCATGTCTCCTTGAAGGTCACGGATGTTGCCAATCACTTTGGCTACAATGAAAAGTATCTGTCTCATCTGTTTGGCAGCATCGCCGGTATTCCCCTGAAGCAGTTTATTCTGACGAATAAAATGGAGACCGCCAACTTTATGCTGACAGACTCCAATGCTTCGATTACCGATATTGCTTTTTCTCTTGGCTTTATCGACAGCCACAACTTTGCAAAGGCATACAAAAAGGTGGTTGGTCTGACTCCCAGCGAATACCGTAATTCCTTTGAGAAGCGCATGCTGTTCCACAAGTGATCCGCTCCATGATCAAAATCCAAGTAACACTTCCAGGAACCGATCGCCGTACTTCTGATATTTGGCCTCGCCCACACCGGAAACCTCCAGCATCTCTTCCCTTGTTTTGGGCTTCAGGGTGCACATCTGTATCAGCGTCTTATCTGAGAATACGATATAGGGAGGAACCTTCTCTGCTTTTGCAATCTCGGTTCTAAGTGCTCGCAGCCCTTCAAACAGCTCCTCGTCTGCTTCCTCCAGAGATGCTGCCGTAATTTTGGCTTTTCTTCCCTTCTTTTCCTTCTTCGCTTCTGTCTTCTCCCGTTCCTTTGCCACCTTCATCATCAGCGGCTCTTCCTGGCTTACCAACTGCCGGGACTGTGGGGAAAGCTTTAAGATCGGATATTCGTCATTGGTCAAAAGCAGATAGCCTTTTAGCGTAAGATAATTCATAATCTGGCGAAGACGGTGTATCGGCACCTCCCCCAGCGTTCCATAATAAGGATTCTCATCCATCCGGCACCGCTGAATTTTGGCATTTGTGCTGCCATGTACCGTGTCCACGATCATCACGATTCCGTACCGCTGATGACTTGTCTCCACACAGCCGATCAGCTTTCTGGCAATCTCTGTAATATCCACATCTTCGAACTGCGTCAGACAATTGGAGCAGTTTCCACAGTAGTTTGGCGCCTTCTCCCCAAAATAATTCAGGATATATTCCCGGAGACAATCATTGGTAAAACAGTAAAAGGTCATCTTTCGCAGACGCTCCCGTTCACTTTCCTTCACCGCCGCTACCTGCTGGGGCTCCATCTCGGCCTCCGCCTCCTGCTGCCTGTCGATAAAGAACTGATTCGTCACCACATCCTGTCCTCCATAAAGCAGGATACACTCGGAATTCAATCCATCTCTTCCCGCTCTTCCCGCTTCCTGATAGTAACTTTCTATATTTTTAGGCATATTGTAGTGAATCACATACCGGACATTCGACTTGTCGATTCCCATTCCAAATGCGTTGGTCGCCACCATAACCTGCTTTTGATCGTAGATGAATGCATCCTGATTCTGTCTGCGCTCCCCGTCACTTAAGCCTGCGTGATACCGGGTAACGCTGATACCCTCCTGCTGCAGCTTCTCTGCCACCTCCTCCACAAGCTTTCTGGTAAGACAGTAGATAATCCCGCATTCCTCCCTGTGCTCCTTCACATAATCCGCAGTAACCTGATAGCGGTCTTTGGGATGCAGCACAGAAAACTTCAGATTCTCACGGTCAAATCCCGTGATTAATATGGTGGGATCCTTCAGACGCAAAAGTGCGATCACATCCTCCCGGACCTGCTTTGTTGCGGTTGCGGTAAATGCACTGACTACCGGACGTGTTGGCAGATATGCGATAAATTCAATCACCTTCAGATAGCTGGGTCTAAAATCCTGCCCCCACTGAGAGATACAGTGAGCCTCATCCACACTGACCATGGAAATCTCTACCTGGGATGCCGCCTGCAGGAAGGAATCCGTCAGCAAACGCTCCGGTGCCACATATACAATCTTATACTGTCCCTGTTTCATATTCTCCAGAGCCTTATAATACTGTCCCTGGGTCAGAGAGCTGTTCAGATATGCCGCGTGAACTCCGGCCTCATTCAGGGCAATCACCTGATCACGCATCAGAGAGATCAGAGGGGATATGACCAGCGTAATTCCCGGAAAAAGCAGTGCCGGTATCTGATAACAAAGGGATTTTCCACCGGAGGTCGGTATAATTCCAAAGGTATCCTTCCCCGACAAAATACTGTCAATCAGAGGCGCCTGCCCCTCCCGAAACTCGCTGTAACCAAAATATTTCTTTAATACTTCTTCTTTTGTCATACCTGCTCCTCTTTTCCGTCATCTATTCTATTCACATTCTGTAATCACCGGCATTCTAAGATACACACAGGTGGATTCTCCCGGCACACTTTCTATCCGAATACCGTAGGCCTCTCCAAAGTGCACCTTTAACCTGCGGTGAACATTTACCACGCCCACGTGATTCTTATACAGCTCTTTTTGATTTTCTGCCTGTCTGAGGTTTTGCTGCAGCTGCTCCAGCTCCAGCTCCGTGATACCACTTCCGTTATCCTCCACATACAATTCCAGGATATCATCATACTTCTGGGCACCCATCACGATAAATCCTTCCCCTCCACTGGCGGCGAAGCCATGCTCCACTGCATTTTCCACCATGGGCTGAAGGATGAACTTCAGTACCTGCAGTTCTACAAGATATTCCGGTATTTCAAATTCCATGGAAAGCTTTCCACCAAATCTGCAGTTCATAATTGCTATGTAGTTGGACATGTAATCCATCTCCTGCCGAAGACTCCACAGATCGCCCACACTGCGGTACATAGGCTGCAGCATATTACCCAGTGAAGTAAAGCATTCCTCCAAAACCTCTGTCTGCCCCATCTTCGCCATAAAACGCATGTTGCTTAAGGTGTTAAAGAGAAAATGTGGATTCAGCTGGGCATGCAGTGCTTCATTTTCCAGTACACGCTTTTCCTCTTCGATCTCTTTCATCTGAGCCACCATGTTTTCGATGCTTCTTGACATATGATTGAACTGGCGTCCCAGCATTCCAAGTTCATTTCTGCTGCTCTCATCCAGCTGCTCACCCAGGGCTCCATTCTCCATGTGCCCCATCACTACCCGAAGCTGCTTGAGCGGGGTGGTCAGCACATTAATCATATAGGAAAACAGAATAAAACCCACGGTTAATGCTGCAAATGCAAGTACAATAAACCATGTTTTCAAAGAAGTCAGGTCCCCGTAAAGTGCGTCCGTAGAGATCTCGGAGATGAGCCTCCAGTCGAGCTTATCCAGCTTGTAGTAGTTAATCTGAATGTCTTTTTTCATAAGGTAGTTGCCATCTGCCCGTTCCAGCTCTTTGATTGTGACGTCAGCCTTTTTTCCAAGCCGTTCATCATCCCTGTGAACAATAATCGTTCCGCTGCTGTCCATCAGATAGCTCTCTCGTTCATCTGAGGCATCTGATTTCGTAAAGAGATTGACAAATGCACTTTCTCTGACATTCACTACCACCGAGACATATCTTCCATTGCCAAGCCATACCCCACCCACGGCTGTCACGTAGGGGATTTTTCCGTATTTCTCCTCTGCATCCTCCTCCGTATCCATGTCCAGGTTGGTATATCCGCCAAACCACTGGATCTTTCCCAGATTTTCCTTCACATGATCCTTCATCCTGAGAGAATACCAGGGCAGAGAGTGATCCGGCTCCAGATTGAGGATGTTGCGGCTCTTCTTTTCTCCCAGCATGGTCCCGTCATTTCCAAAGTAATAGATCGAATCAATATATTCATAATTCTGCATCATGGTCTGCGCATAGTCGAAAACCTGATTGGCCTTTTGTACACTTTCAAACTGATTGGTCCAGCCCTGCCGCATGTATTCCGTCATCTGCTCCTGGGTCATCAAAAGCCGCAGAACCTTCTCGACTTCATTTGTAAAGTTGATAATACTGTACTGATTTTGAGCAAAATACTGCTGAATCGTGTTGGCGGACTGCTCCTGTATGACTTTTTCCGAGCGCTTATAATTCAGAACAGAAACTGCCACTACCAGTAACGTAACGGTAATCACAGAGATCAGCATAAGCTGTGTGCGCAGTTTCCAGCTAAAGGTTTTTTCCTTTGTTTTCATAAGCTTTTCCCCATCCTATTCCCAGGTCTTTACCAGTCCTTTTTTGTATGCATTGGGAGATTGCCCGGTTACCTTCTTGAACGTGCGGCTAAAGTAACTCTCGTCCATAAATCCAACCTTTTCGGCTATTTCATAGGATTTCAGATTCGTATCCCGGAAAAGCTCCTGTGCCTTCTCTACCCGATAGCCCATGATATAGTTTGTGATATTGATATCCATCTCTTTTTTGAACAGACCGCACACATAGGTCCGGCTTAGCTCTACCATATCTGCAAGCTGCTCCAGGGTGATATCCTCCCCATAGTGTTGACTTACATAAAATATAATATCCTTTACCGGTTTGCTTAAATTTCCCTTCTCCTCCGAGGATTCCTTCAGATATTCCGTGCATTTTTCATAGATCCCAAGAACTTTATCAAAAGTCTGAGCGGTATTGATCTGGCTGGTAAAACGCTCAATGATCTGGTATCTCGCCTGTCCCTCCGGAAGCATACTGCACATCCTGGCATTGACGATGTGCTCAAAGTAATGGCGGATTGTGGGTGGATTCTTGTGCTGACAGAATCCGCTCATGGCCTCTGCCAGCTGTTTTCCCACAGCCTCATCCTTCCCCAGTGTCCGTATCAGACGGTTCATCTTTCTTTGAATCGCCAGCTCACAGTCCTCCTGGTTTTTGGACTGCCAGATATTATTACGGTCCACTCCGTAAAAGAATTTCATGTCAAGGGCAGAGGTGCACTGATGATATAGCTCAGGCAGTCTGTCGTAATGCTTTGCCTCCTCGCTGATTCCAAAGGAAATGGATGTTTTGATATATTTTTTCAGCACTTCTCTGGTCTTTTCTATCAATTCCAGCAGATGTCCGGAAAGTCCATCACATATTACATCTTCCAGAATAATGATGATTCTTCCGTTTTGTTCCTGCATAAGGATGAAGGTTTCTTCCAGAAGCAGCTCTGATAATATATTTTCCACCGCAGAGCCAAGTATTTCCCCATAAGAATCATTGAAGATCTGTTTGCATCTTGCGTAATCATCAATCTCCAGGATTAACATACGCATGACCCGATCCACAGAAGCGAATTTTTCATTGAGCCACAACCCCATCTCTTCATTCAGCTCCATGTGATAATAGAGAAAGGTTTTCAGATTTTCCTCCAGTTTTTTATAACTGTGCCTGTTCTTTCCTGCCTCCCGTACCTTATCATTCATAGATAATTCTTTCTTTGTCTTCTCCAGCACCTTTTCCATATCGGACTGTGTCATGCTGAGCTTCAGCACATAATCGGACACCCCAAGAGAGATCGCCTCCCGGACAATGTTAAATTCTTCCATACAGCTTAGAATAATAAATCTGGTTCTGCTGTCTGTCTTACGTATTTTCTTGATCAGACCAATTCCATCCAGAATCGGCATCTTAATGTCAGTGATAATAATATCCGGCTTTTCCTTCTCATAAACCTCCATTGCCTGACTGCCGTTTTCCACATCTGCAATCACTTCCATGCCAAGTTTTCCCCAGTCCACAGACATTTTAACGCCAAGCCGCACAAACATTTCATCTTCCGCTATTAATACTTTGTACATGTAAGTTCCCCCAAACCACATAATAAACGACTATGCTCCCGCAGGCACAGCAGTGTTGCACTGTGCCTGCGGGAGTACAATTATTCCCTTGTATGCTGTTCCACGTAACGTATAATCTGATCTGCTTCATCCACTGAGTTTGCATAGGTGTGCAGATATAGTCCCTTTGAGGAAAGATTCTCCATCAGGGCCGGAATATCTGATGCCGGGGTGAGAACAAGGATTCTCTTTCCCGCTTCCTGCATCCGTCTTAATTCCGGAATAAAGTGTGCCGGTGTTTCCTGACCGTCCACATTCGTCCACTGAATCATCTTTAGATCCTCAAGCTTTAACAGATGCTCCAGATGGTGAATCTGTTCCTTTCCATCCAGGTGATACACCGGGTATTCTTCCCACTCCATCTGTTTTTTCAGTTCCGGGATGGCAAACTGTTCATAGGCATCCGGTGAAAACATCACCGACATATCACACTGCATCTGCGCATGCCGCCCGGGTGCCCAGGTGTCCATCCATCCCACACAGCTTCCGCCTTCATCGCAGTCCCGAATCAGCTGATAAAATGTTTCCGCTGCATCGGTCCAGCCCTCATTGATCGCCGCTATGGCAGCTGTCAGTGCTTCCGGGCAGTCATACATATCCATCAAAGTCTCTATGGATCCGTGTAAATGTCCGATTGCATCCAGCGTACCACAGTTATCCGGCATGGACAACAGGTAATTGCCTTTTCCTTTTTCTGCCAGATACTGCACAATCTCACGCTGTCTGCGGTAAAAGCTGTTTTCCCGGTCATATTTCCACACATGGTCTTCCAGATCGGAAACCGTGGTGTCAAACCAGATGGTATCCGGCTTCAGCGTATATTTTGCTCCGTAATAGACACAGTGTCCGGATGCTCCAAAGTTTGGCATTACCAGCGGAAGGGATTCGCCTCCAAAGTAAGTATGCTCAAGCCTTTGTACATTCCGCTTCCAGATTCTGTCCGGATTTAGCCAGTAATCCTCAATATCCTTCGGGTCATCCGGATTACATGCTCCCTGTGCAAATATATGTACATTTGTTTTCTGATCTCTTGGTGCCGCCACAGATACGCAGCAGCGATCCAGTATTTCATTATCCCACAGTGCGGTAAGTCTTGCCTTTGCCTTCTCCCAATCTTCCTTGTAATACATTGCTGCACCTGCTTTCTATTATTTCCTATCTGATGTCGTAAACGCTTCGCAGCCTCAGATTCACCGGTTCTCCGCTGATGATATCTACCGCTTTTTCTCCGGCATTTAAGTCAAAATAGTTATCGGAAAGAATTAAATCTTCCTCTTCATTTAAGATCTCTACGCTCTTTGCATAGGCGGATGCGGAGACGATGATCTGGTTTCCCTCTACCCGTGCCGAAAGCTTGGGATCCTCATAACGGAAATACTTTGGATAGGAGAGGTTGAGCGTTCCTTCTGAAACCACTGTTCCATTTTCTAAAAGCTCATAGCTTACATATTCTTCAAATACCTGTATCTCAGACAGCAGGACCTTATCCAGCCACACACTCTCAAGGGCAGGAACACTCAGCTTTTCTTCTTCCTGTCTTAAAATCCGTGCTTTCGTATCCCGGAGCTGCCACCGTACTGTCACTGCCTTTTCTTCCATGGTTTCATTCGCCACATTCAGGCGGATGGACTTTTCATAGGTAAAGGGAAGCTGATTCAACTGCAGTCCGGAGGAAAGCATTCCCTGTTCTTCACAGGAGATCATCAGTGGCGCAAAGAACCTTCTGGCATAATAATGCAGGGCCTTCAGGCGTCCGCCATAATCGATACTGGACCAGGATGCCACAGGCCAGCAGTCATTGAGCTGCCAGTAGATCGCACCCATACAGCGTCCCCTGTTTCTTCGAAAATGCTCTGTTCCATACTTGATACCCTCTGCCTGCAAAAGCTGAGAGGCATATAGAACAGCAGAAAAATCGGACGGATACCGAAACATCTGCTGCATATAAAGCATGATCTTTCCGTTTGCGCTTCCGTTGCGCTGATGTCTTTCCATAATATAGGAGAATACATTCCTCTCCTCTTCCCGGTCCGTGATTCCCTCCACCGTCTTTTCCATCGGAAATGACTGGAATCCGAATTCAGACAGATAGCGGAAGAAGAATTTACGATACTCGGTAAATGGTTTATTGCCATGCCACACATCCCAGTAATGGACATCCCCACGATTTTCGTCATTTGGTTCGTCGAAGCTTCCGCCTGAGGAAGGACTTGCCGGCCAGTAGAATACCTGAGGTGCATACTGCTTCATCAGTGCCGGAAGAATCCGCTCATACATAAAGAGATAATCACGGATTTCACTGGGCTTGGATACCCAGTTTCCCTGCTTCATAAACATCTCCATCTCATTATTTCCACACATCAAAGCCAGGGAAGCATGATGCCGCAGCCGTCTGATATTGTCGATAAATTCATGGACAATATTCTCTTCAAACTCCGGTGTCAGATCATAGGCGCCGCAGGCAAACATAAAGTCCTGCCATACCAAAAGTCCCAGTTCATCACACAGATCATAAAACCAGTCCTCCGGATAATAACCGCCTCCCCATACCCGGACGGTATTAAAGTTTGCAAAAATCGCTTTTTCCAACAGCTTTCTGGTGGTCGCTTCGCTGACTCTCCCCAGCAGATGATCCTCCGGAATATAGTCTGCTCCCATGGCAAACATGGCAACTCCGTTGATCTCCTGAGCAAAGGATTCACCCCACTGATCCTTCTCTCTTCTCATGGTGACCCGGCGAAGACCGATCCGCCTTTCCCAGACATCCAGCACCTTCTCTTTCTCGCAAAGTATGACCTGTACGTTGTAAAGGGGCTGCTCTCCATAGCCATTTGGCCACCAAAGTCTGGGCTGATCAACCGTCACCTTTTTGGGTGAATGACTGTAACGCTTTTTGGTTCCTTCCGGGCTTGTCAGTACCACGTCATATTCCAGATTCTCTGCTCCTTTTACCAGCACTTCCAGTGTTACGCAAACAGTGTCACCACAGGCATCTACTTCATGGTGCTGACGGATTTCCACATCCTCCAGCCTGGCTTTTTGAATTCCGAGAAGACTTACCGGTCTGAAAATACCGGCATCCGGAAGATGTGCGCCCCAGTCCCATCCAAACATACAGTGTGCTTTTCGCAGGTGAACAAAACCCGGCATGGCGTCTTCACTGCCTCTGGTGGGAGCTTTTTTATATGCCTCTTCGATATACTGAACAGGCGAATGAAGATAAATCTGCAGCTGATTATCACACTGCTTCAGATCATCCTTGATATCGTATTCCCAGATTCTGTGCATGTTGCAGGCGCTTCCCAGCATATGTCCGTTAAGGGTAATGTCCGCCAGCGTATCCAGTCCGTCAAAATGAAGCAGAATCTGATCGCACCCTGACAGCTCCTCCCACTCCTTTTCACAGTCAAAGGAACAGCGATACTCATAATCCCGGCGCATAAGCTCCAGGGCCTGATCCTCGTTATCCCGGAAGAAAGGATCCTCCATCTCGCCCTGCTCCAAAAGATCCGTATAGACAGTGCCGGGAACCCTTGCACGCATCCATTTTTCAGAATCCACCTCATGGAACTGCCAGTTTGACTGCAGATTGATCTTCAACATATTCTAACGCTCCTCCCTCATGCTTTTCGCATCCTTATCAATGTTTGGGGTACACAATAAACTTAATACATTCGTCCAGATGATTGTGGCACATGTCAAGACCCCAGGCAAGCTGATCCAGTGTGATCTTATGTGTAATCAGCTTTTCCATCGGTATTTTTCCGGCGGCGGCCAGATCATAGCCGTGCTGGAAATCTTCGATTGTGCCGCCTCTTTCGAGCATATGGCGATATTTGATATTCTTACGGTTCAGATGGAACGGATTCATGCGGTGATTGTGATGCTCAAGCTTCACCTCAACATTCAGACTGCTCATCCTTCCGTTCTCTCTCAGAGCTTCTACCGGAATATAGAATGCATCCTGCTCTTCTGCGCGATCCAGTGCGATGCACATGAATGCCACATCCACTTCTCCCACATCTTTTTTGATCGCTTCTACCACTTCCGCCGCACTGAGTCTGCTTCTATTATACACGTGTCTGGCTCCCATTTCCAATGCCTTTTGCAGACGATTTTCATGGAAATCAACACTGATTACCTCACCGCCGCAGGCCGCTGCCGCAGAGGCTGCCGTAAGACCCATAGGACCGGCTCCGATGATCAGTACCTTCTCCCCTTCCTGGATCTCGGCACAGGCGATGGTGCTTCGAAAAGCCCCGTCAAACATCTCGCAGATGGAAGCTACCTCATTACTCATATTATCCGGTACTTTGGCATATCCATATCCATACCGGTCCACCGGAACATACTCTGCAAATGCTCCATAAGGAGTGTACATGGCAATCCGATCCCCGATTTTTACATCTGTGATATCCGCTCCCAGCTCCACGACCTCCCCGCACACCTCATGTCCCAGAATCTGTGGATAGTGATCGTGATAGCCATCAAAAATCCCCTCCAGAATATGATTGTCTGTGGCATTACAGATGGATGATGCCAGTGTTTTGATGAGAAACTGTCCTGGTCCCGGTATTGGGCGCTCCACCTCTTTAATCTCCAGCTTTCCTGGTTCTGTAACTACTGCTGCTAACATAATATTTATCTCCCTTCTAAAAATATCCTCTTTCTCTGAGCCATGTACTTTCCACCTGATAGAAATGCTCCACACATTCCGGTGTCGTATGAGGCTCCAGGGTGCAGGTTCCTGTATAAATTCCATCCTTCAAAAGCTGTGTTAAAATCCCTGCAACATTCACGCTTCCCTCCGGAATCACTGCATACTGGATGGAAGCAGGTTCGAATACACCTGACATGGGCGCTCCCAGATTTTCCTTCGGCTGTCCTGCACCCTCACGGTGGATACATGCATTCTTCAGATGTACATAACCGATGTATGGCTTCAGGATCTCATAGGCAGCCGGAAAGGCCTCCGCACTGGCATGAAAATAATTGGTGGCGTCATAATTTGTTAAAAATGCAGCATCCTGATAATGTTCCATAATCGCCGCCGTAAGCTCCGGTCTTCTTGTGGCATCATGGGCTTCGTTTTCAAGCACCAAAGTGATACCCTTTTCTTTCGCATAAGCCAGTGCAGGCAGCCAGAAAGCATCCATTCTCTCAAAGTCCGGCTTCTCATCCAGATTGATAAAGTAGCAGTAATGATTCACCAGCTTTGCCCCTACCGCACAGGCTGCATCGATGGATCCTTTCAAAAGCTCCGTGTAGTATTCCGGCGTCTCTACCGCCTGCTCACAAAAAGCAGCCTCCAAAGTGACACAATCAATCACAATATCCTTCTCCTTTTGGATCCTCTGAATCACGGAAATGTCTCTGTCCCTGTATCCAAAGCCTGTTCCCGGCACATTACACGGCCAGAGTTCAAAGTGACGAATATCATACTTTGCCGCAAGCTCCACGATTTTTTCAAACTCCATGACCTCTCCCAGCGCCTGCCCCGAGATGCCAAGCTGTAACTTCTGATCTGTTTTCATTTATGTATCCCCTTTCACCTTTAAGATGACCTTGATCTGCTCCCATGGGCGTTCCAGCACCCTTATAAATGCCGGAAGAAAATCATCCATCTCTACAACATCTGTAATCAGTGGCTTGATCCTTATCTTTCCCTGTTCCACCAACTTTACGATCTCCTGACCCCTTTGCCGGATCACTGACCAGTCACTGGAGGGACTCCTCATATTCAGGTTTCTGGACTGGAATACATAAGGGCTGAACCGACAGCCGCCCTCCGGATGTCCATAGGAAATCACCGTTCCGCCGCTTCGCAGGGCACGCATAAGAAGCGTTGCCGTGGGCTCTCCCGGCAGGCAGTCATTTCCCATCATCAGTACGCCTACATCTGAAGAGTCCATGCCTTCCACAGCCTCTTTGGTCAGTTCCTTCGGATCATAGACCTCGTCTGCTCCCAGCTTCTTCGCCAGCTCTCTTCTGGATTCATATAGATCCCAGCCGATTACTCTGTCATAACCCAGGGCTTTTGCATATTGAAGAAGCACCAGACCACTGGGTCCAAGACCACAGATCAAAAGCCTTCCTCCCGCCAGTTTTGGCGGTACCTCCATCAGCGCCCTGCAGGCTGCCAGCACCAGCTCCATCACCGGTGCTTCATCCCTCGTAATCCCTTCCGGCACTTTAAAAATCGCTATATTTTCAGGGGTAATCGCCTGATACTCAGTAAATGCTCCTGCCTCAAACCACCAGCAGACCCGATCCCCCACAGAGAAATCCGTGACCAAATTTCCTGCTTTTACGATAACTCCGCTTGCCTCATGGCCAAAGACAAGGGGCGTCTGATAGGCCTCATGTCCGTGGTAAATTCCCGGATCTGAACCATTACAGATGCAGGCCCGGTCAATCTCCACCAAAACCTGATTATCCCTGATTTCCGGCATCGGAATCCGCTGCAGTTCCAGCCTTCCAGGCTCCGTCAGCACCCATGCCTTCCTGTTCTCTGGTATCATAAAACACCTCCTGGTTGTGTTATAGTGTAAACCCCTTTTTCCTCTATTACAGCACATCTTTCATTGACTGCATTATAGCAATTACAGCCTTCCGATTACATGCAATAAATTATTATTTCTTTTAAAATATTAGGATTACGGTAGCACATGGTGCGGAGTAATCCGTGGTATCATATAGCAGCTCAGGGGGCTATCGCACAGCGAGTTTATGCTGATTTCTTATGGTTTTAGCAAAATCGGTTGTTTTTTTGTATACTCTTGGACTTCGAAACCCTGTTCCGCCCTCATAAGGGATTTCCGACCACCGAGGCATCATATCCGATATAAATTTCGTGTGATCCGCACATAGGTCAAGATCAGAAAGAGATCTGCGCAGATCCAGGCCAGCGGGTTGGCAAAGCATACTGCCGTGTAGCCAAAGAGTGGAACCATCACAAATGCTGCCAGAATCCTGGCTGCCATCTCGCATACACCTGCAAACATTGCAACACCGGTAAAACCCATACCCTGGATGCTCAGTCGGAGCACATTTACCACCAGAAGAAGAATAAAAAACAGGCTGTTGATGACTAAAAACTGATGCGCCTTATCCAGGATCTCCGTCTCAGATGCACTTACAAACAGCCGGGTGATATCCCTTCCCCAGACAGAAAGAATGAGAAAAGAAGCTGCCGCATACACGGATCCAAGAATCAGGGAAACACGCACTCCTGCATGAATGCGATCCACTTTTTTTGCTCCCATATTCTGTCCGGAATAAGTACTCATCGTGGTTGCCAGGGCATCGAAGGGCGTGCAGACCAACATGTTTACCCTGTTCGCAGCTGTCACCGCTGCGATGGAGGCAGCTCCAAAGGTGTTGACCGAGGTCTGAATCACAACGCTTCCCACTGCAGTGATGGAATGCTGCAGTCCCATGGGAATTCCCATACTGCACAGTATCTTCATATAAGCTCCATCCGGCTTCCATTCCTCTCGTTCCATCCGCAAAAGATCACATTTTTTCCGGATATACAAAAGATTCAGCGCACTGGAAAAGCCCTGGGAGATTACCGTGGCAAGTGCCGGTCCCACAACTGTCATATGCAGTACAAGGATAGAGACCAGGTCCAGCACAATGTTCAAAAATGAGGAGATTATAGTAAAATACAGCGGTGTTTTACTATCTCCAAACGACCTTATGATTCCCCCTGATACATTGCCGACAAAGATGATGGGAATGCCCAGAAAGATCACAAATATATAGCTGTAGGCATCATGAAAAATATTGTCCGGTGTCTTCATCCACAGCAGGATCTGCCTGCACAGGCTGCACACCAGCGTTGTAGTGACAAGGGAGAATATTACGGAAAGCCATGCACTGTTTGCCACGAATTTACGCAGTGCTCTATCATCCCCTGCTCCAAACTTCTGGGCAACAGGGATTACAAATCCGTTGCAGACGCCCATACAGAATCCACAGATCATGTAATTGATAGAGCCTGTGGAGCCCACTGCTGCCAGTGCCTGGACTCCCAGACATTTTCCTACAATAACAGAATCCACCATTCCATAAAACTGATAAAACAGCAGTCCCAGAAAAGAGGGAACCGCAAATTCCAGGATACATCTCCAGGGAGACCCCTTGGTCATATCTTTTGTTATATTCTTTTCCACGATCTATTCCTTTCGCATAGAGCAGTCCAGTTTACTGCAGTTTCTGCAGTCATGCTGTGCACGGAATACCTTTTCATCACTGGTCAGCAGAAAGATATTTGCACTGCTTTTCACCGGATCCAGCATGAATCCAGAAGAGATTTTCATCTGATAAAGCTGCGCCGCATGTGTCTGCTCGAACACCAGCTTCTGCGTCTCCATGGGTATATCCTGTGGTGCCTCCAGACGCTTCAAAATACCCCTTTTCCTATCCGTGCAGGCTTTTCGCAGGACACGATTCAGACTCTCCTCCATATGAAAAAGCGCCGAATCCGCAATTGCATTCAGAAGCATCCCGGACAGCGGATCACCCTGCCTAAAGGCTGCGCTGCTTCTTCGGCTGACCTCACCGCCCACACTTGTGATGGCATATATAAGCTCCTCTCCCTCTTTCATGTCCCCTGACGCATACTCCTTTGGTACGGTTCCAAAGCAAAAGAGAATCACCGGATCCAGAAGCGCTCTGGTATCCTCCAGCACCTCATCATAGAGGTCACTTACAGCTCCATAAGAAGAACAATCTGCGTCACAGTTTAACATCTGAAGCACTTCTTTTTTGGATATTATCACGGGAATATCTGTAATTTTCTTTACACTGTCCATTCTTTTCCTCCTGATTCAGGAAGAAGCAGCTTTTCTCAATCCGCTTCCTTACCTGATAAAGTCAAAGATGACCATGTCCATGCACATTTCGCACATGACCATGGTCGTCATATCTACGCTGGTATATTACCTTTTTCTGCAACCTGTTTTGCAGTTTCAGCCGCCGAGGTAGCGTCTGCTGTATAATAATCTGCTCCAATCTCTTTTGCAAAGTTTTCTGTTACCGGTGCGCCGCCAATCATCACAACGTATTTCTCACGAAGCCCTCTCTCTTCGAGAAGTGAGATCACATCCTTCATATTTGGCATGGTGGTAGTTAAAAGTGCGGAAATGCAGATAATGTCAGCACCAACCTCCTCTGCCTTATCAATAAATGCGGATGCCTCCACATCGACCCCTAGATCGTAGATCTCAAATCCTGCACCCTTCATCATCATCGTTACCAGATTCTTTCCGATATCATGGAGATCACCCTTTACGGTTCCGATCACTGCTTTTCCGATGGGCTCATTTCCTGCTGCTACCAGTCTTGGCTCCAGAATCTCAATTCCCATATTCATCGCCCTGGCTGCCACCAGAACATCCGGTACGAAGACCTCTTCTCGCTTAAACTTTCCACCTACAATCATCATTCCGCTAAGGAGTCCATCGTTTAGAATCTCCTTTGGATCAAACCCTTCATCCAGGGCCTGCTGCACCAGCTTCTTTACATTCTTTGCTCTTCCCTTCTGTAAAAACTCTGAGATTTCTTCTATAATTGCCATCTTTTCTTCCTCCGCTTTTTTATCTTTGAATGCTTACTGCTGAATCCTTACTGAATAGTTGCTACGCTTTGTCTTTATAAAACTCCTGCACTGCATCAAACAGGGCCTGTATGTTTTCCACCGGTGACATCGGCGGGATATCACAGCCGGATGCAAGCACAAAATTCCCATATCTGCTGCAGCGCTCCAAAAGCTGTAATGTTTCCTGATAGATCAGCTCCGGGGTACCACTGCGGATCACTCCTGCCGGATCGATGTTTCCGATCACCATCGCATCCTCCGGAAGCACCTTAAGTGCATCCTCGATATCAATACTGTTTCCCACGCTGTATGCACATGCTCCAATCTCTTTCACAGCAGGCAAAAGCGGTTTGATATTGCCGCAGTTATGATACATCACAATAAAGTTCTCATCCTCCACCGCAGAGCGTATCTTCTGTACATAAGGTACTGAAAATTCTTCAAAAAGCTGTGGCGAAAGCAGTCCTGCCGCCGGTTCCGCCATACACACGCCATTGGCTCCCGCTTCTTTGAAGGCCAGTGCATACTGGATCAGAAACTCTGTTGCTTTCTCCAGAAGACATTCCACCATTTCCGGCTCGTCAAAGCAGAGATACATGATTTCTGTCATATCCGTCAGCCTTCCGGCCAGAGAAAATGGTCCGATAATTCCCGCAAGTACCGGGCGATCCGTGATCAGCTGACTGGCTTCTTTGATCCCCTCCACACAGGCGCCTGTCCTTCCGTCTCCTACCTTTGGAACCTTCAAAGCCTGTGCTTCCTCTTCCTCGTGAATCAGCACTCCATTTACCGTGGGCACATCCTCATCGCTGTAAAGCACGGGGCTTCCGAAGGCTTCTGCTTCCACAGACAGATCCATCAGGCTAAATGCTGCTCCTGTATCGAATCGATCAGCGATTGTTTTCATACAGAGGGCCTGCAGATGTCCGTCTCTTACCAGCTCATTCACCGTGCGATTCATCATAACGGCTCCTGGAAAGGACAGAATCGGCATCGCTTTTTTTACCGGAGCGTCCTTATAGTCCTTTAACCATTGCTTCATATTTCTCTTCATATGCTACTTACCTCCACCCCTTTTTTGATCTTTACTGCCATACGCTATCGTTTCCTCATATAATGCCTGAAGGCTTTCCAGTTTCCAGTCTTCGGTGGATCCGTTACCCATCGTAAGCATCAGCCGTCCATCCTCTCTTTGATAGGCATCCAAAAGATATCTCACTTCTTTTCTTACATCCTCAGGCGTCCCAAAGGGAATCGTCTGCTGTACATCGAATCCGGCAAGGATACAGATCCTGTCTCCATAAAGCTCTGCAATTTTCTTTTCTTCCATCGTGTATTTCTGAATCGGATGAATCACATCCAGTCCAATCTCAATAAAGTCTGGAAGAAACAGTTCAATATTTCCACAAGTATGCAGCCAGAAATGTGCTCCCAGCTCATGGGCTTTTGCAAAAATCTGTCTGTAATATGGCTTAAAAAACTCACGGAAGATATCAAGGGAAAAGAAGGAGGAATGCTGCGTTCCCAGATCATCCGAGACAAAAAATCCATCTATTTTCATCTCGGTACACGCTCTTTCCATAATTCTGATATAGAAATCCGTCAGCTTCTGATACAGCTTATGAATCTCATCCGGGTACAGATAAAAGTCCATCAGTGCATTTTCCATGCCCCGCAGTGACCAGTGACGTTCGAATAAGCCGAACCACCAGCGGGCAATCGTATAGCGTTCTCCCGACGGTTTTTTCTCAGGAATCAGTCCCGGATATTCCGGATCAGGAAAGGTCTGAAAGAAAAGATCTGCCTCTTCTCCTTCCCAGTCCTCGATCAGAATTCTGGCATCCAGTCCCTGATCCTCCATATCTGACATATCCGTTCCCGCCCAGCGGTAATTGGGATCATCTGCCGGAGCATGAATCAGATCCGGTATGTTCAGAAAAATGTCCTCCACATCTCTTGGATATTTTGAGAGCCACTGCTCTCTTGCTTCATCATTCCAGTTAAATACATTGTTACCGATCCACAGATCATAGAGAATCGGCGGACGGGAAGCTGCTTTTCTTCCCTCAATCACATCTTTTACTTCCTGTCTTGTCAAACAGTTCATATTGATCGCTCCTTTTCACATAACCGATTTGAACATGGGTTCAATTCTGGGGATTCAGTTCCATGTATCAGTGTGTTTCCTAGTTTTTTACTTGCTTTTGTCTTTTTTTTTAAAAGGGGAAGCTTTTAAGGCTTCCCCTTTTGCACCGTTCTGCATAAATATCTGTAGGAGAATGGTCTGCATTTCATCTTTGCTGCGCTATGTTCTATTTCATGCCAAAGGCATCTGCCTCTTTTTCAGCCTTCGCATACAGATCTGCAATCTCTGTTTTTGCCTGCTCATAGTTTTTGTTTTCCAGTCCCTTTAAGGTTTCTTCCTTGCAGGCGTTAAACTCATCCTCTGTACCTGTCATAATTGCATTGACACCCTGTACATTCATGTACTGGTCACACTGTGCGATAATATTCAGTGTCTCCTCGCTTGGGCTTTGAACAAGTGTCGGGTACAGATAGTAATCGGTGATGGTTTTAACTTTACCCTTCTGCCACATGTCATAGAGTACCTGTCCCGGATACTGATAATCGCCGCCCTCCTGCTGTGCATAATAGTCGCAGTAGCTCTTATCCTGATCTGAGATATTTGCCGCTTTCTGCTCGTCAGACTTCATAAGATCTGCCGGATAGCCATCGGAAAGTACCTGAATGTCCATGAATGCACAAAGCTTGTTATAGAGATTCACACCTACATTGTCCTTGTAATTCGAATCGCTCTTTGATTTCTCGATAAACTCATCGGTTGGCTGTGGTTTACCGTCATTGTCTGTCCAGTGTGTGCCTTCAATACCGCTGTAGATCAGTCTTGCACCTTCCTCAGAATTGAAGAAGTCGATCAACTGCATCGCCTTTTCCGGATTCTTACAGTTCTTTGTGATTGCTGTTGCATACTCGATACCACCGCCCAGAGGCGCATTGGTGGATACAATTCCGGAGATATATTCATAACCGTCATAGGGCAGTTTCTGGAAACTCCAGCCCTCATGTCCGTCACTTACGAAGGATCTGTTGATATTCTCGGTCTGCCAGCTTGCATATGCCATAAGTACCTGACCATTCTTACATTTCTCCCAGTACTGGTCATTTTTCATCGTAAATGCTTCCGGATCCAGGATTCCCATATTGTATGCCTTGTTATAAAACTTCAGTGACTCCCAGAACGCCTCACTGGTGTACAGGCCTTCCACTGACTGTGTATCGTAGTTGAAGATTGTGTCATTAGCAAGATCCATGTAGCCCATCTCTCTTGCATTGGAAAGCCACCATGGCCATAATCCCCAGTCACTCCATCCGGAGATTGCATAGATCTGCTTTCCGTCCGCCAGATCCTTCTCTCTCGCATAATCCTGCATCTGCTTTAACACATCCAGGTAATCATCCGTTGTCTGAATCTCGGGGCATCCGATCGCCTGATAGATATCCCATCTTGTCATCAGTCCAATATTTTCGATAGAGTAGCTGATATTCGGATGCTCCTCATCTGCCTCATAAGCACGAACAGGCAGATAATAAACCTTATCCTCACCATTACTTGCAAACTGCTTGGAGTACTTCAGACGATCCGGGAAATTCTTTTTCACATTCTCTCCGTACTGTTCGATCAGATCGTCCATCGCCAGCAGCTGTCCGCTGGTGATCAGATTGTTGGAAGCCGTATTCTGCTGTGCCGGATTGGTATAGATGATATCCGGAAGGTCACCGCCTGCAACCAGGATACTGAACTTCTGGGCATCACCCTGAACAACATCCATCTTGATTCCAAAACGTTTTTCAATTTCCTTTGCGATCTCGTTGGTCTGAACTCCCGGCTGCAGAACCTCTGTATTCCAGATGGTCAGAGTCACAGGTTCGTCTGAGCTTCCGCCGGAAGCTGCTGCGGAAGACGATGCATCAGCTCCTTTTGAGCTTTCACTGCTGCCGCCTCCACAGGCTGCCAGCGAAACGGTCATGGCCGCTGCCATACATAAGGCTGTTATTTTCTTCATTCTTCTTTTCATGAAAATTCCTCCCATTGTTTATTCTTATATTTTGCAGACCCCAGGGTCTGTATTACCCCTTAACAGCTCCCATCATAATACCTTTTTCAAAATATCTCTGAAGGAACGGGTACACACACATAATCGGAAAAACTACCAGCACTGTGATACACATCTTTATGGAAGATGGTGTAATCGAGCTCGTCACTGCCGATGCATCGATTGCATTACTGGACATACTCTGAAACCTGTTTGCCTGGTTCAGATAATTATATAATACCATCTGCAGTGTCTGCAGCTTTGCATCCGTTACAAGGAAGTAGTTATCCTGCCATTGATTCCACTGTCCTACCATGGAGAAGACTCCGACAGTAGCAAGAATCGGCTTGGAAAGCGGGAATACGATTCTTCCGAAGATTGTAAACATTCCCGCACCATCGATCTTTGCCGACTCCTCAAGCTCTTTGGGCAGTGACTCCATATAAGTCTTCAGCAGAATTACATAATAGGCACACACCGCTCCCGGAATAATGTAAAGTAAAAAGTTATTCTGGAACCCGTAGAACTTCATGGTCATATACCAGGGAATCAGTCCGGCATTGATGTACATGGTGATAATTACAAATCGATAGACAAATTTACGAAAATACATCTTCTGGTTCGTGACCAGATAAGCAAAAAAGGAAGAACATATAATAGTAAGCCCCGTTCCAAAAAAGGTTCGAAGGATTGATACCAGATACGCTCCGGGAATATCATTCAGCTTAATAATTCCCTGATAGGTGCTAAGGTCCAGTCCCCTTGGCAAAAGAAAGATTCCTTTTGCCGCTTCTGCCGGATCACTGATTGAATAAATGATAACATAATAAAACGGATAGATACAGACAATCATGAGCAGCGCACTGATAATATAAATCACAATATCTCCCGCTCTTTCCGCCTTTGTTTTTTTGATTTTCATTTCCTGCTCCTCCTATACGATCGATTCACCGCGTACCCGCTTGGACAACTGGTTTGCCGAGAACAAAAGGATGACGGATATCACCGTTTTTGCCATGCCAAGTGCGATGGACTGCGGATAGTCGTTGGTCAGAACTCCGATCTTATACACATAGTAGTCGAGGACTTCGATCTTGTCCGCTGTCAGTGGATTGTAGAAGACGAAGTACTGTTCAAATCCATTACTCAGCATGTTACTGATTGCCAGCAGCATCTGAACAAAGAACGTAGAATACAGTCCCGGAATCGTAATATGCCGTATGGTCTGCATGCGGTTTGCACCATCTACGTGCGCCGCATCATAAAGTTCACTGTCAATTCCAGCTATGGTTGCAATATAGATAATTGCACTCCAGCCAAGGCATTTCCACGTTGCCAGCGACCACTGGAACAGCCAGGCATGCTTGTTATCGCCCAGGAAATTGACAACCTTGTCCACTCCGATTGCCCGGAAGACGCCTGCCACCATACCGTCGGTGGAAAACATGGCGAATGCCAGTGTAAATACTACAATCCAGCTGATAAAGTTTGGAAGTGTTGTAGTAGTCTGTACCAGCTTACGAAATTTAGAACTTTTAATCTCATTAAGCATAACGGCAAAGATAACTGCCAGTGGCATTCCCAGAATACTGAAAAAACTCAACGCAAGGGTATTTCTCATAACACGGAACAGCTCCTCCTTGTTTGCCCATATCTTTGCGAAGGTCTTTAACCCCACAAAATCACAGTCAAACAGAGACATTCCCGGATGATAGTCAAAAAATGCATATGCCCATCCCATCAGCGGGACATAAGCAAATGCGAAAACCAAAATCAGAAAAGGAATTGACGCAAGAAAAAACTTTTTCCCCTCTGGCATCTTTTTTCTGACTCCACCACTTACACCTGGTGTCTTTCGCATAATAAACCTCCTTCTTTTCTATGCTATATCGGTTAACCTTTATGAGATTATTATAGAAAATCACCAGAGGGAAATAAATAAAGGATATTCTTATTTTCTGTCGGATATTCAGCTGGCCATATCCCCGGGAAGGGGAAGAATCGGCCCGAACATGAATCAGATTATGATTTCTTGTATTTTTTTATGTTATGATGCACCGCCCCGTAAAGACTCACTTCGCCACAAACCGCAAAGAGCAGCATCTTTCCTGCCAATATCAGAAGTGGCTGATCTGCCGCCGTCTTTTTCATACTGCAAAGTCTCCAAAAAGCCGCACCCTTGTTCTGCAGATAGGTTCCATAGTAGGAGAATTCGGACCACTTTGCAGGCATAAAGTCACGAAACAGGCTCAGCCGAAGCGGAAAACACCAAAAGAAGACCCCTGTTGCTGCCGCCACACCGGTCAAAACAAGCACCAGAACCAGAGGATTCCTCCATCCGCTTCTCCATCTTTTCAAAACCTTCAAAAGCATCCAGATAAAACAGGACAGAGGCAGTAATTCACCACAGATTCGAATCCCGTCATATAAAAAAAAATCCTCGATCCGGGTTGCGTCAATATTGTTTCGCATCAGAAATCCTGCAAGCTCTTCCTCTGCCGGATTCAGAAGATTCACCCGGCAAAGACAGGAGTCCCCCGTTCCATCCCACTGTACCACCAGGATATCCGGATATTCCTTCAGCACGCCCTGAATCTTCAGTATCCGCTCTTCACAGTTTACTTCCAGACCCGTCACCTCCCGGCTTCCAAACAGCTTTTTTGCAAGCTGTTCTCCGATCAGACAGCCCTTCTTATCTCCGTCCATGAGTACTTCCGGATCCGTGACCACCCGGCTGCTGTCTCCCATAAGCTCCAGCACATCCCCACGTACCGTCCTTTCCAGATCCACGCTTTGGATCTCTGTGGCATCTTGCTGCCCCCATACGGTAAATGCACTGGGAGTCTCCTGCCCCTGCTCTGCCTGCCAAAGTGCCAGAATCTCCGCCTGGGTCCAATATCCCTGATCCTTTTGGGCAGAGACTCTTCTGTTCTCTTCCGGCATTTTCCACATGTTCAGAGCCATAAGCTGAAACAGGAACAGACACACCAGTATACATAGAATTCGAAAAACATCATTTCTTCTGTCTTTAAGCAAGACGCACCGTCCCTCCTGCCGAAACCTCCCGGTCTGCACTTTGAATCACATCATTTGCTGTGGTAATACTTCCCTCCTGCAAAGCTGCATACTCCGTATTCTTTTCCAGCACAGTCACCTCCATGCGCTTTGATATATAGGCTGTTCCCAGCACGCCCTCCTGCTCCTGCAGGATCAGCACATAATACTGATTATGATCCTGATGCAGTGCCTGGATGGGAATACAGACGGGATAGCTTTGGGACTTCTGCGAAACCACCATAGATGCTGTGGTTCCGATGGACAGACTGCCAGGCGGAAGGGCCACCGTCACGTCCAGCAGCGTCTCCTCCTTTTCATCCGGCAAAACAGAGGTCACCTGCAGTCCCTTCACTTCCTGCCCTCCCACGGAAGACTTCAGGGTTACCTCCGACCCGGTACTCACATATTTTCCATCTTCTTTTGTGATCTGAGCTGTAAATGTCGTGCCCGAGGAGAGATCTGCCAGGGTAACTGCTGACGTCTCGGCTGTCAGTCCCCCTGTCTCTATATTCAGCTTTGTCACTACACCATCGGTGCCTGCCGTCACCTTTCCTTCCTGATCCAAAACCTTCTGCAGCTCCTCCAAAGCCTTCTGCTTCGTATCAATATCCAGTTGATTGGAGGTCACTGTACTGTCGCTTGCCGAAGCTGCATCTGCATCCTGAATCGCACGTTTTGCTGCCACAAGACTCTTTTCCCTGGTGCGAAGCGCCTCTTCATACGCATATTTCTTTGCCGCCACATCTGCCTTTAGCTGTGCCTCCTGGGTGTCCATATCCGTCTGAGCCTGGGCATCCTTTTGCTGCTGGTAAGCCTCCCTGGCCGCCTGGGCCTGGGACAAGTCCCCCTGAGCATCTGATACCTGTCCCTCACAGGCATCCCGCTCTTCCTGCGTGGCATCGGATGAAAGCTGGGAAAGGGCCGCCTGGGCATCACTCAACGCTTCTGCCTTTTTCTCGCACTCCTGATTCAGCTGCTGCAGGAGGGCATCCTCCCCTTCCCCAGCAGAAGCAGTCCTGTTATAAAACTGATTCAGGGAATCCTCCGCACGATTCAGCTCCTCCAGTGCAAAGGCTGCCGCCTGATCGCCAGACTGGGCTGCCGTGTTATAATCCTCTCTGGCTCTCGCACTGGCATTTTCCTTCTGTCTGGCTGCCACCTGCGCATCACTGAGAGCATCCTGACTGCCAAGCTGAAGCTTTTCAATCTCCTTTTTCAGATCCTCAACAGACTTTTTCAGCTGATCCAGATTCAGAGTAAAAAGCACATCCTGCGCTGCCACCTGCTGCCCCTCACGGACACACACCTGCTCCACAATCTGATTTTTCTCGGTAAATACAGCCCGCTCCAGATTCTGCTCCACCTTCCCGTCAGCCGAAACCCGGTGCTCAATCACCTTTGCTGCGGGTTTCACCACCGTCACCTGGGGCACCGTAAAGCTTGCTGCAGCTCTGGAAATCACTGTAAACCCCAGCATCATACAAAGGAACAGTACAAATGCTCCCGCCAGATGGTTCTTCTCCAAAAAACCAGCTGCCGGTTTTATCCCTTCAAAAAAAGTCTTCATCTTATTAAGCACAATTCTCATCTTTCCAACAACACCTTTCTCCCTGTGCACCTTTTCCATACCTACTCCTTGATCGCCGCCGCCACGATCCCCTGTTCCAGATAATCTCTTCCTGCCAGGAACACCAGAAAGGCCGGAATCAGTGCCGCCACAGAGGATACGAAGGCTTCCGGGGCCTGTTCCAGTCCAATCTGCGGAAGATACAAGGACAGGGGCCATAAGGTTTTATCCTTCAGATAGGTAAGTGGCTGTTCTATCAGATTCCAATATTCCAGAAATCCCAGCACCATAGCTGAAAGAATCCCGGAAGACCCAAGAGGCAGTCCTACCCTGAGAAAGATCTGCCAGCTGCCTGCTCCATCCAGCTTTGCTGATTCAATTAGCGCTTCGGGAATCCCCTCAAAAAAACGATACATCAAAAATACCGGGAAAGTCGAGAACACACCGGGAAGAATAATCGCCCACCGGGTATCCAAAAGCTTCAAAGTATCAAGCACGAGATACCCGGACAGCATCGTAACCTGAAAGGGCATCATCATCAGCACCAGATACAGCAGGAATAATGCCCGCTTTCCCAGGAATTCAAAGCGGGCGAATCCCCATGCCGCAGGAACACTTACACACAGCTGTCCAAGAAGGATGCCTCCCGCAAACCTCACAGAATTCCAGAACATCTGAAAGAACTCCGGTGAGTCCAGCAGTAATGCCACATAGTGCCGCAAAGTAGGATACAGCGGCATCACTGGAAAGGAAACATAGCCCTCCCGGCTTCCAAGTACCGGTGCGAGGGCATCTTTCAGCTGAACAGAACCCATCAAAGAACCACTGCATAAAAACCACACCGGATAGCAGGCGAGAAAGCATAAGGGCAGCAAAAGTAAAAGTCCTATCCAGTGTTTTCTTTTATGTTCCATCGCCATGCCCCTCCTTTCCCCACGTTTTGGTGAGAATCAAAACCACCAGAAAGATCACCAGCGTCATCACCACTGCTCCCGCTGCCATCTTATCCATCGAAAGCTCCCGAAACCAGTTATTGAACAGATGCTGCAGCAGATACATGCTGTCATCCGGATAATTTCCGGCCACCAGATAAGCCTCCCGGAATACCTTGAAGGAATTCAGCAGGGAAAGTACCGTGATGGTGTAGAGGGACGGAAGAAGATTCGGCAGCGTAATGCTGTGAAAGATTCTCCATTCTCCGGCGCCATCCACCCGTGCCGCCTCATAAATATCTGTGGATATGGAAGAAAGTCCTGCCAGCATCAGCACAATATCATAGCCCAGATTTTTCCAGATATAACTGAAAACCAGCACTCCAAATGCACTGGAGGAATTCATCCAGTCTCTGCCTGCGAATCCCACATCGTTCAGCAGCGCATTTACCATACCATGGCGATCAAAAAGTATCCTCCACAACAGCACCACGGATGCCACCGGAATCGCCATAGGAAAAAGAAAACACTGTTTGAACCACTGCCCCTTCTTCCCCAGCCGCTGCAGCAAAAGTGCAAGTAGTAAGGAGAGCAGTAAAAGCAGGGGAATGCAGACCGCCACAAAGCGCAGCGTATTGCTACAGGCCAGCTGGAATGCTGTATTCTCAAAGATTTTCCGATAATTCTCCAACCCTGTGAAGTTTTGACCAATCGCTGAAGTAAAAGAGCGGCGCACAACATCCAGATAAGGGGTCAGTACGAAGATACCGACCCCCAGCAGACTCGGCAGCAGAAACAAAAGTCCCTGATATCCGTTCTTTTTTCTGTTTTTTCTCATAATATCCTTTCAGCCGTACGATTTTCTATTCTGCCAGATACAGATTCATCTTCTGAAGAATCGTCTTGCTGGTATCCTCCAAAGACTGTTCTCCTTTTAGATAGGCCCCGCCCTGCTCCAGTACAATATCCAGGATAATTCCGTCATTGATGCAGGGACGATTCAGGCTTTCCAGCATCTTTGTAAGCTGATCCATATGTTCCTGTGAGGGCCATCTGATCATAAACTCCAGCTGTGTTCCATCCTGGCTGCTGACAGAATAGCCCCCGACATTACCCTCATCATCGCCCCATGGCTGGACCTTGGCATTTTCATATGCTTTTTTGTTGGTGGAAAAGGTGTAGCTGCCGCTGGTTGCCGTATCGCTGCTAAGCATCGTCTGGATAAAGGAACGAGCTGCTTTTTCCTCTCCGGTGGTACTGCTGATTCCCACAATCTCCGATGGCACAAAGCTGTGGGAGTTGACCTCTCCTCCGAAGAGTCCCATGGTAAAACCGGCATCCGGTTTGCTGTCTGTCGCAGAGGTCACTGTAGCATAGCTTTGCATACTGCTCAGCAATCCAAAGGCACACTGACTTCCTCCCAGTACTGTATCCAGTATATAATTGGAAATGCTGTCACTGGTATACTCCTGAAATGTATCATAGGTATAACTGTTGCTGGCATCTTCTCCTTCATGGCTGTTTGTACCATAGATCCGCTTTGCCTGGGTAAGGTAATTCTGAAGCTCCACCTCAGAGATACTTCCGTCCTCCTGCAGCCATCCGGCCGAGTCCGCAGCAAATAACTCCTGCAGCAGAATCTTTTCATCAATACGCTCATATACATTCTTTTCCCCATCCTTTGCACGCATGGCCTCTGCCCGATCAGCGAATGCTTTCAGCGTACTGCCGGATGCTGCCGTATCTGCATCTCCCACAATGATGGGAACAGCGAATTTTGCAGGTATTGCATAGACCTTTTCGTCTTTTTGAAACGTATTTGCAACATTTTCAAACACGCCATCCGTCTCCCTGATTTTCTGCAGGATATCGCTGATGTCAAGGAGCATATTTTTCTCTATATAGCTGTTCAGGGGCATGCCGTCCAGAATCAGTACATCCGGTCCATTTCCCGCCAGAATATCTGTGTTCAGTGTGCGAAGTGCATCTTCTCTGGTTACCGCATCCTTGCCTGTCACACCAATCTCCAGATTGACATAGATATCCGGGTTGACATGCTGGAACTGATTGATTGCCTGACGCAAAAAGGTATGATCCTCCAGTGAATATACCTTCAGCTCCGTAGCCGGAACCGCAGGAGTGTCGGCAGAATAGGTGTATTTTAACAGCCGGCAGACCATATTTTCATCCACTGCCTCCACCAGAAAGGAATCATCCTCTGACTTTAACAGCTTTTGCAGCATCGTGGTGGGATTGGAAAGACTGACCAGCTGTCCATCTACCATCTGCTCACAGACACTTCCCCCTGCTGCATGATAATAGATACCACGCCTGTCGCAGTAGAACAGTCCATCCTTCTGGTCTCCCGCAAAGAGAATTCCTTCGGAAGAGCCGCTGGAATCACCCAGTGATTCCTTTCTTTCCATGATCTGCTGAGACAGTACACTGTCCTTTGGCAGCTCTTCTCCGGTCGATATGTCATAGCAGAGCACCTGATCCGCCGTCACAATCACCCAGCGGTTACCCGCAGGGGCACTCAAAAGAATGTCTGCACCATCGGCATCGTAGGTTTTAAGAATCGCTCCGGTTGCCTTGTCAATCTCATAATTCACCCTGCCATAATCCTGTACAAAAAGCTGCCCGCTTTGGGTAAATCTTGCCTTGTAAACATTATTTCCCGGATTTTTGTCCTGAGGAACCTGTATATCCAGGAGCTGCTTCTGGCCCTGTGGATCAAAATAAGTAAAGGTTTCTGTCAGACTCCCCTGTTCCTCATCATAAGAGCTGGCCGTTACCAGAATGTCTCCCGCCGGGGCCAAACAAAGTGTCAGGCTTTCTCCATTTGCATTCAATTCTCCGGAATTGATGGCCTCCGGAACTCCCACATCCGTCCAGGATGCTCCATCTGTCATCTTATAACGCAGATACTGCATCGTACTATTGTTACAGCCTGCAATTTCATAGCTCCCATCATCCAAAAGGATCAGATCCTGCACCTCATCCAAGCCTTCGGGAAGAGGAAGCTCTTCCTCCAGATATCGTCCCATAGCCTGACTGGTATTTGATACCTTCTCACCGCTTCTGGCAGCACTGTCCGGGGACGTTCCTCCCTTTGGACTTCCGCATCCTGTCACAGACAGTGCAGCAAGAATTCCTGCCAGCAGAATACCGATACTTTTCTTTTTATATGTTCTCATACGATTCTCCTTTCTTCTGTGACTCCCATGATAGCAGGGCAATCTCTATCTTTTCTCTAAAAAAAGCTCTATTTTTTCTCTAAATATACACCGATCTCTTTTACTTTTTAGAGAAAACTTAAAGAAAACTGTGGTATGATCAGATAGGAAACAATCAGAAAGAGGATATTATCATGCGAATATTGATTATAGAAGATGATCTGCGGCTGTGTGACTCCCTCCGTTATCAATTGGAACAGGACGGATACACCGTAGATGACTGCCACGATGGGACAGACGGGTGGTATATGATACAGCAGCAGTCCAGTGATGTGATCCTTCTGGATCGTATGCTGCCGGAGATAGATGGAATGACGCTCTTGCAGAAATCCCGAAGAGCCGGTATCTCCACCCCTATTTTGATGGTCACGGCTCTTGGGGAGCTTTCAGACCGTATTACCGGACTGGATGCCGGTGCAGATGATTATATTGTAAAGCCCTTTGAATATGAGGAGCTGGTTGCCCGGATTCGCTGTATCGTGCGGCGTCCGATCCAGTGGAATGATACACAGCTTCAAAGCTTTGGTGACTTAACCTATAATGCTGTCACAAGAGAAATGACCTGCTCTCAAAAGTCCGTGCTGCTCTCAAAAAGAGAAGGTGCGCTTATGGAATTTCTGCTGCGCAACACCTGTCAGACACTTCCCCGCAGTCTGATTCTGTCCCGGGTCTGGGGCCCGGATGCTGCCGTGGAGGATGGAAATCTGGATAATTATATTCATTTTATCCGCCGCAGACTTTCTTCTTTACACAGCTGTGTCACCTTAAAGACCCTCAGAGGAATCGGCTACTGTCTGGAGGAGGAGCATGTTTAAAAAACTTCATGTACATCTGACACTTTTTTTTACCGGAGTTACCGGTCTGATTGTGGTTCTTATGACAGTCCTTTCCTTATATCTGTCAGAGCATGGACTGCTGCAGACGAACTACGTTACTTTTCTTAATTCCATGAATATGATTATGTCCTATCTGGAAAATCAGGATGTTGTCACCCAGGAATGGCTGGCAAAGCAGGAGCAGCACGGCACCTTTCTAATCTCCGTCTATGATAATGGTCAGGAGTTCTATATGAGTGAACTGGCTCACAGTCAGGCGCAAAAGGCTGTTCTCGCCCAGGCCCTGTCCCTTGCTCAAACCGAGCATGGTTACTCCATGGACACCGGAAGCCGCAGCCGGCTCTCCTCCCATGTGGAATTTTCCATGGAAGATGAGAACCGGATCGGATATTATGTCTCTGCCATGACCCTGCAGAAGGAACAGGGTGTTTTGCACGCCCTGGTGCTCTATTCCCGCTTTGGTGAGCATGCTCATATTATGCAGCAGCGACTGACCTTTGCCCTGCTTGATCTTGGGTCGATTCTGGTAATTGCTCTCTTTTGCTGGATTTTCACCCGACATCTCCTGCGCCCTCTGGAAGAAAACCGAAGACAGCAGGCTCAGTTTATCGCCTCTGCCTCCCACGAGCTTCGCTCCCCCTTAAGTGTGATTCTCTCCAGTGCTTCTGCGCTGGAACGTGTTCCGGCCTCCAGCCAGGATACCCACCGCTTTCTGGAAGCGATACACTCGGAGGGAGATCGTATGGCAGCCCTGGTAAATGAGATGCTGACCCTGGCCAACTCGGATGCTCACACCTGGAAGATTAAAAAAGTACCCACACAGCTGGATACTTTGCTTTTAGATACCTATGAAAAATACGAGATTTTATCTGCCAGACATCAGATTCATCTCTCTGTGGAGCTCCCGGAATCAGAGCTTCCCAACTGTCTCTGCGATAGTGTGCGCATCACTCAGGTTCTCTCTATCCTGCTGGATAATGCCCTGCGCTATACACCGGAGGGCGGACAGATTATCCTGCGCCTGTTATATACCGGTGATAGTGGCTTTCAGCTGCGTGTGGCGGACAGTGGTCCCGGAATCCCCGTGGAACAAAGAGCACTGATATTTGGCCGCTTTTACCGGGGGGACAGCTCCCGTTCCGACCGTTCCCACTTTGGTCTGGGTCTGTGCATCGCCCAGGAGATCCTGCTGCTCCACAAAGGGAGTATCCGGGTGGAGGAGGCGTCCATTGGCGGAGCGGAGTTTGTAGTGATTCTTCCATAACTGCCCCATTAGGCTTGTCTATATTTCCGATATTGCTTTGGGGTCTCACATACAAACCGCCGAAACAGCTTATTGTAATAGCTGCAGTTATTGAATCCGCAGGCTGCACTGATCTCCGAGATTGTCTGATCTGTGTTTTTCAAAAGCTCCATGCTTTTCTGAATGCGGAATCTGTTCAGATAGGTAATGGCCGAAACATCTGCAACCTCTGAGAATACCCTGCAGAAATGTTCCCGGCTTAAGCCTGCTGTCTTTGCCAGGTCCTCCAGCATAATTTCATTCATATAGTTTTCCTCTATGTAGGCGAGAACAGACTTTATACTCTCATATCTTGGGACGATACGTGCGTCATCTCGTGCGGAAGAATGCGCCACCAGATCTCCCATAATAGCAAGCAGTCTGCTTTTTAACGTAATCTCAAATCCGTATTCCTGTCTTTCGTAGCTCTCATACAGCAGCTTCAGGCTCTGGACATGATACGTCTCCAGCTTCATGGGAACCTCGATCCGATTCTCCATGATATTATATAGATATTTCTTAAAAATCCGCTCCTCTCTGGAAGCCAGAAAGTCCGGAGCAAATACCACTGCAAGAATATGATGCCCGGCTCCCCCTTCCGCCCTGATGGAGTGCAGCCTCGAGGAATTGATAAAAACACCCTCCCCCTCCTGAACTCTCACCTCCTGCTCCTCCACAGGTACGCATATTTCCCCTTCCAGAGCTGCAAGGAATTCAAACTCCGTATGGTAATGCAGCGGCGCCAGAAAATCCCCGGGGCCCACTGCTGACTGATTATAATACATGGAGATATTAAATCCCAGCTCCCCATGCATCCGCTGCTCTTCCAGATTCTTTCTAAGCTTCATCCTGCACCTCAAATCATCTCTTTTAGCAAATAGCACAACAAGCAAAATACTTATCAATAATGTTTTATGATTCATCAATAATAATAAAGTATTTTTACCAAAACCGCAATATAATTAAATTTAAATACAGACAAAATCAATAAAAAAGAAAGGATTCGGAGACATTTACTGTCTCCCCGGTGTATGCATGAATTTTTTTGAACAGAAAGAAAATCAGCTCTTTTTTAGAAATGATGGTGAACTCCTGTCTATCCAGCCCTGGAACACCAACAGCCTTCGGGTTCAGTCTTCCCTGATGGATCAGATTCCAGAGGGGGATATTGCTTTGCTTCCTCCTAACCCTGCAAACCACAGCGGCTGTCATATCCAGTTGGAAGATGAACGCCATGCGATCATCACAAATGGTCTGATCACAGCCCGCCTGCATGTCCAGGAATGGGGAAATGCCCTGCAGATTACCTTCTATAATCAAAAGGGGGAAGTACTCCTTCAGGAGATCTCAGACGGAGGTGCCCTGGTGAGAAAAGCACGTAAATTCCAGGCACTTCAGGGAGACAGCTGCAAGCTTACTGTCAGCTTTTCCTCCAACCCTTCTGAAAAGCTTTATGGTATGGGACAGTATCAGCAGGAAATTATGGATCTGAAGGGCTGTAATCTGGAGCTTGCTCACAGAAATTCTCAGGCAAGTATTCCATTTTACATCTCCAGTCTTGGATATGGATTTTTGTGGCACAATGCTGCCGTTGGAGAGGTGCATTTTGGTAAGAATACTACCGAATGGATTGCCGGTTCCACCACGAAGATGGATTACTGGATTACCGCCGGGGACACTCCTGCCCAGATTGAACAGCAGTATGCCGAATCTACCGGAACAGTTCCCATGATGCCGGAATATGGTCTTGGCTTCTGGCAGTGTAAGCTTCGTTACTATAATCAGGAACAGGTACTTCAGATTGCCCGGGAGTATAAAAAGCGGGAGGTTCCTCTGGATGTGCTTGTTATCGATTACTATCACTGGCCAAGATGCGGCGACTGGCGCTTTGATGAAGAATATTTTCCGGATCCGAAGGCCATGGTGCAGGAGCTTCACGATATGGGCATCGAAACTATGGTATCCATCTGGCCTCAGGTAGACTGGCGAAGTGAAAATTACGAAGAGATGAAGCAGCAGGGTCTGCTGGTAAAGATTCGCTCCGGTATCGATGTGCAGATGATTTTCCACGGAAATAACGTATTTATGGACGCCACGAATCCAAGAACCCGTGCCTATGTCTGGGACAAATGCAGACAGAACTATGCCGACTACGGAATCAAGACATTCTGGCTGGATGAGGCAGAACCGGAATTTACCACCTATGATTATGATATGTACCGCTATCATGCAGGAACAGTGGAAGAGATTGGCAACATTTATCCCAGAGAATACTCCCGTCTGTTCTACGAAGGACAGCAGCAAGACGGCCAGGAGGATATCGTGAATCTGGTGCGCTGCGCCTGGGTTGGAAGCCAGCGATATGGCGCTCTGGTATGGTCCGGAGACATCTGGTCCAGCTACGAAGACCTGAGAAAGCAGCTCTGTGCCGGACTTCATATGGGCCTTTGCGGCATCCCCTGGTGGACCACAGATATCGGCGGTTTCCACGGCGGTAACATCGAAGATGAAAACTTTAAGGAGCTTTTGATCCGCTGGTTCCAGTTTGGTACCTTCTGCCCTGTGATGCGTCTTCACGGACTGCGCCAACCAGGCGAGACAATCATTAACAAAGCCGGAGAAGTTCGTGAATGGTCCGGTGCGGATAATGAAATCTGGAGTTACGGAGAAGAGAATTATCAAATTATGAAGAAATTCATCCTGATTCGTGAGATGATGCGAGACTATACACGCTCTCTTATGGAAGAGGCTCATCAGCACGGAACCCCGGTCATGCGTACCTTATTCTATGAGTTTTCCCATGATGACAAATGCTGGGATATTACGGATGAATACCTGTATGGGCCGGACATTCTTGTGGCTCCCATCTGTCACGAGCATGCCACCGAACGTGAAGTTTATCTTCCCTCCGGCTGCACCTGGACCGATGCCAGAACCGGTGAAGTTCTACAAGGCGGTCAGACAGTACTCGCAGCAGCATCTATCGATACCCTGCCCGTATACCTGAAAAATGGCAGCCAGGACTACCTGATCCACCAGATTTAAAAAAGCAGTTTGATGAGGGGCTGTCGCACTTCGGTGTCCGGGAGTCCCTTATGAGGGCGGTACACGGTTTCGAAGTCCAAGAGTATACGAAAAACAACCGATTTTGCTAAAATCATAAGAAATCAGCATAAACTCGCTGCGCTCAGACAGTATGCTGATTTCTTATAACGCAAAACCGGTTGTTTTGGTATACTTAGGACTTCTGCAAATGTGTACCGCCCTCATAAGGGGCTCCCGGACACCGAAGTGCGACAGCCCCCATTTTTTTACTATGAATCTCTGCGATCCGTTACATGAAGGATCTCCAATATCCTACTTTTCGCTCATTGATCTCTTTGATGATTTCTGGATCAATCTTGAAATTGCGCTTGCCGTCCATTAATCCGTTGATCTCCTGCTGTACATCGGAAACCTGGGTATAACAGAAGCCGCAGATGTAGGGAACCTCTTTTACTGCTGTTGTGATCTCATCGAATCGCTTGATGAACGCCTCTTCTGTATTAACCTTATTTCCATATCCCCAGCCGGAATCATCATTATTAAATGCGATTCCACCATACTCACTGATGATCACAGGCTGCCCTTTATATTTGTATCCATTGGCCATGGCTGACTTATGATTGCTGTGGTAGAATTCGGTTGTCATAATTTCATCCCTGTAATTTTTATATCTTTCCCTGAATATTTCACCGACTTCCTCATAATCATGCAGGGTAATAATATCAGAAATCGTGTGCTCCCATCCGTCATTTACAATAACCGGTCTGTATTTATCCAGGCTCTTTGTCAGATAATAGATGCTTTCTGTAAAATGCTGTTCCATAGGCTCAGTCTCTATGCGGCTGATCCCCCAGGACTCGTTGAAGGGAGTCCATGTAATGATACATGGATGATTATAATTCTGCTTTACAATTTCCAGCCATTCTCTGGTGAATTCCGCCACTGCGTAATCGGAATATTGATAAGCGGCTGCTGCCTCACTCCATACAAGCATTCCCTTCACGTCGCACCAATACAGGAATCTTTCGTCTTCGATTTTCTGATGCTTTCGAAGTCCATTATATCCCAGCGCATGGATCTTATCGATATCCTCCAGTAAGGCTTCCTCACTTGGGGGGGTAAGATGTGACTCCTCCCAGTAACCCTGATCCAGGATTAATCTCTGGTACAGTGGTCTTCCATTTAGAAGAATGTTAGGCCCATCAATACGGATTTCACGCATGGCAAAGTAAGACTCCACTACATCCACAACCTCATGCTTTTGCAGCACACGGAATTCGATATCATAGAGGTTTGGTTCCTCCGGACTCCATGTTCTGACAGCCCATTCATATCCCTTGGGATTTTGTGCCAGAAGATCAATCTCGGTTCTTATATGACCGCAGACAACGCTTGTAGCTGTTTTATTGATAAACGCTCCGTCATAGGAAACCATGATCTCCACCATCAGATCAGAACCATACAGGTGTTCCGGTGCAGCTACCTCCAGCTCCAATTCCAGCGCATATGCCTCCATATTTGGCGTCATTTTTACATGATCCAGACTGATCTTGGGTACATATTCTGTCCAGACTGTCTTCCAGATACCGGTTGTCTGCACATACCAGCAGCCAAAGTTCTCATCGATCCAGCGCTGTTTTCCACGGGGCTGCTGAGCATCATAAGAATCTTCCACCTTAACGATAAGATCATTCTCTCCATCCCTTATCAGGTCACTGATATCGAAGGAAAATCTGGAATATCCGCCTCTGTGACTGCCTGCCAGCTGTCCGTTCACCCACACCTTAGTGATGAAATCACTTCCTTCAAAATGCAGAACATAGTTGTTTTTATCCAGCATTGCTCCATCTACAGAGATACTTCTGTAATACCAGACATTATCATGTCTGCTCTCATCCTGGATTCCACTGAGCTTTGTCTCATAGGTAAAAGGAACCTGAATTTCTTTCTCCTTCGGAAACTTCGCATACCATCTTTCTTTCTCCCCCAGGTTTGCATCGTCAAACGCAAAATCCCAGGTCCCGTTCAAATTCACCCAGTTATCTCTGACAAACTGCGGTCTTGGATAATCCTTCTTGTAACACTTCATACTTACTATTCCTCCATCATTTTACTTTTTAACCCTTAACCGCTCCGGACATCATACCGGCAACGATTTGTTTTTCAAACACTATATAGATAATTATCATGGGAAGCGATGCTACCATGCTGGCTGTCAGCGGCTTTACATAGTCCACCGTATAGGTTCCCGCAAAAGTCGGAATACCAACCGGAAGTGTAAAAAGCTTACTGCTCATGGCACAAAGCAACGGCCAAAGGTAGTTGTTCCAGCTTCCTACGAAAGAAAAGATACTGACTGTAGCAATAATCGGCTTTGACAAGGGCATAACAATCTTAAAGAATGTTGTAGCCGCTCCGCCTCCATCGATCTCCACCGCCTCCAGCAGTTCATTTGGAATTCCTTTAAAAAAGGTCACCATGATAATCAGATTCATGGATCCAGCAATAGACGGAAGAATCATACCCGCATAGCTGTCGATAAGATTCATCTGATTGACTGTGATGAACAGTGGAACTATGGTAGCTTCTCCCGGAACCATCAGGCCCAGCAGGAAATAAAGGAAAAACATACTGCTTCCTTTAAAATGAAGCTTTGCAATCGCATAGGCTGCCATAGATGAAAAAACTACGGTCAGCACCGTCACCACCACTGCGATAACAAGACTGTTAATCAGCCAGGTGGGAACGGAGGAATTCAGAATAATATCAGGATAATTAGACAAAGTATACGGTGGCGTAAACCAGTCCACCACAGACTTAATCTGTTTTCCCTCATGCTGCAGTGATACCGCCAGTGCCCACAGAATCGGAGCGATGAATATGACCGCCAGCAAAATAGATACAATATTAAGGGCCCAGTGTCCCATCGTTTTCTTCTGCTTCATACTAATCCTCCCCCCTTCTCTGCAAGATCTGCTGTCCCAGTGAAAGTATAAGCAAAATTCCAAACAGGACATAGGACATAGCTGCCGCATATCCCATATTATTCTTTTCAAATGCATTTTCATAGATATACTGAATCATCGGTCTTGTAGAAGATGCGGGACCTCCTCCAGTGATCATATAAATCTGTCCAAAGACCTTGAAGCAGGCAATCATCTGCAGCAGGGTAATCAGCCAGGTTGTGGGTTTCAGCAGCGGCAGCACAATGCTGAAAAACTGCTGTCTCTTGGTGGCACCATCCAGGGCCGCCGCCTCATAAATATCTGCCGAGATATCCTGCAGTGCTGACAGATACAGGAACATACTGAATCCAATGGTCCACCACACCGTCATAGCGGATATCGATATCCAGACCAGTTTGGGATCCTGCAGCCACTGCAGTTCCTTAGACGCCGGAAGAATTCCCAGAGAATGCAGTACGCCATTCATCAGCCCGGTGTACGGTGTGAAAGTATACTTGGCGATAAAGGATGCTACGGATACGGAAAGCACACTGGGAAGATAATAGATAATTCTAAGTCCTTTCTTCATCTTCGTTCCACGATTTGCCAGCATCGCCAGAAGCATGGCCATAACAACCAGCATTGGTGTTGTGATAGCAGCAAAAATAGCTGTGTTTTTCAGGGCACCCCAAAAATTTTTATCAGTTAAAAACTTGGCATAATTATCAAATCCAATAAACTTCTGCTTTCCCATGAGGCCCCATTTATGCAGGCTGACATAAAAGCCCTGCAGCACTGGCCATATGGTAAATATTGTATATAGAATAAAAAACGGTAGAATAAAGGCTAAAGCTACCAGAAACTTTTTTCTTTTTCGTGCCTTACTCATGTTCCCTCCTCCTGTCCTTTTTGGAAGTTAACAGCTCATGGTCCGGTTTAGGAAAAGGGGAGCCAGCGCTCCCCCTCGCAAGCATCACTGCTGCTTTTTAATCCAGATTGGACTCCAGCTCTCCCACAAGAGAATCAATAGCTGCCTGTGCATCTGCCGTGTTAGACCATAAGGTATTCAAGCTGTCGATCATTCCTGCCTTCATTGCATAGAAATGTGCATTCTTTGAAGGAAGAACAGCGGTATCAAGTGCTGACTTATAGCTGCTTCTGTATGGCATATCCTTGTATTCCTGACTCTCCAGCACCGCTTTGTTTGCCGGTATCTGTCCGGAGCCTGCCCAGGTAAGGCCGCCATCCTTGGAAACTGAAATCATGAATTCTACTGCTGCTTTTGTCTCTTCCTCTGTTCTGTCAGGGTTTACAGGCAGAATCAATGTATGGGAATCTGCCCAGCAGGAAGCATTTTCATAAAGCTGCGGCCATGGCTGTGCAGCAAAGTTCAGACCATCTGTCTTCTCAAGTGCACCTGTTCCCCATGTTCCACCGAAGTAAAATGCTGCTTTTCCACTCTGGAAGAACTTCTGGTGATCGTCAATTCCTTCTGCCACATAACCGCCATCATACAGAGATTTTACAAAATCTGCTGCCTGAACAGCGATATCCTTATCCAGGGTAACTTTTGTTCCTTCATCATTGATAAGCGGTGCTCCACCCATCTGGAAGTAAGTTGCCCACCAGATACGATATGGATCGTCCCCATTATTGGTCAGTGCTATCGTAGATTCTCCATCTCCCATCACTGCTTTACACTTATCCAGGATAGCGATAAAGTCATCTTTGCTCTTAATATCAATCTGCCCATCGGCGTTCAGAGCCACTCCGGCTTTTTCCAGAATATCTTTGTTATAGTACAGAATCTCTGCATGGGTATCCAGAGGAATCGCATACACTTCTCCGTCAAAGGTAACAGAGTCCATGGAATTCTCGGCATACATAGAAGATAAATCCACTCCCAGGTCCTTCAGGTAAGAATCCAGAGGCTCTACAACCCCTTGATCCACCAGCTCCGGAAGCTTTGATGCATGGGAAATACCGATATCCGGTCCTTTTCCCGCAGCAACTGCTGTCTGAAGCTTTGTATAATAATCATCCCACACAAGCATGATGGACTGAACTTCCTTCGTTGGCTTTGCAGCATTGTAATCAGAGATAATCTGATCCATGAATTCTCCATCACCACCGCTGAACAGGGACCAGAATACCAGTTTATTTTCGTCAACTGCTACTTCCTCCGGATTATTAACGGTACCATCTTCATTGACACTTGTTTCTCCCCCAGCTTCCTGACTGCCAGATACCGCTGATGCAGAATCCGTATCCGTACTCTTTTTACTTGTAGCATCGGCACCTCCTGCATTCCCTGTTCCTCCACAACCTGCTAATATTCCCGCTGCCATTGTTGCTGTTAATAACATCGCAATTACTTTACTTTTCATAAGATCCTCCTTTTTGAATTCCTGTGGAAATAAAATCAATCTGTTTCTTCTTACCTTCGGCCGAATATTTCTGACAGTATTACTGTTTTAATCCTTCGTCACATGAGACAGCAGGCTTCTGTTTAAAACAGTTTTTCTGTTCTTTTAACTTCATTATAACCAATATTGACGGTTTGTCAACATACTTTCTTGCTTTTTTCGTTATTTTGTATGGTTTTAGTTGTTGATCTTCTTTATTTAAACAGTATTTCTGTCTATTTTGTTTCCCTTATTTTCATTTAGGACATTCTTTCTGTTTGATTTGTGAATATTTACCAAATTCCTTCGGGCTTAATTTAGCACTTATTTTATGCATAAAAAAAGGGCCTCCCACTCACATAGGATACCCTTATCTGTTACTCCTGCATCAATATTCCATCGTCAACACAATGTCCTGATCATAATCGCCAAATCCCTTTCCGAATATATTGAATCCACCAATATATCTGGCATCCGGTTTATTACCGATACGAACTGCAACATATGCCTTTTCCATAAGTGCCAGGCTCTCTACTCCTGTTTGGGAAACATGTTTTCCATTCAGATAACATCCATCTTCCCGAACCTCCCATACTACCTGCAGTCCGTATTGCGTTGCTCCATCCGTCCACATCACCGGAGTAAGCCTTCCTCTTCTGGCTCCATAATCTCCCGGACAGGTCCAGGTGCCACACTCAACCCCATTGATCCACAACGTAAGGTCTGACTTCCAGTCCTCCCGATAGCCTGGTGCCTCAGAGCAGATTTCCATACAGACGGAAATCCTTTTGACTCTTCGGTTTTTAGGTACTCCATTGGCAAATTTATATTCCACATATCCGGAAGAGCTCCACAGAAGACCTGCCTTATAACGTTCCGGAAAAAAGAAGCAGTAATCTTTATCTTCATTTCCGATAATTCCGTCCGCTCCGCAGAGCCCGCAGGTTGGTGTGACATTGCATCCACTGTAGGCACCCACCGGCATTTCCATGCTGAAGATCTCATTGATATTCGTGTTTTTCTTTACCAGATTGATGGTGACAAAATCTGTTTTTCTTGTGCACAGCTTCATGGTCCCCCTGGTCCCAGGCTGTTCCTCCATGCGAACCAGTCCCGCCTGCTCCAGAATCTTCAGATGAAACGCCGTACTCGATGCCGGAAGGTTCATCTCTTTGGCAATCTCTCCTATGATCAGGCTTTGATCATAGAGCAGCCGCAGAATCTCTACTCTCACCGGAGAGGATAACGCTTTTCCCAGTTCGCAGAGCTCCTCCACCCGCTCCGTATCATAATCCATTAACTTTGCCATTCCCCCGATTCCTCCCAACATATATAATTATATATCCTACCGTATTTGTCCCGCCTTTTCAAGCGGCTTCTGCAAAAAAGCGGCAAAGAAGATCCCTGCAAAGCCATCTGGCTTATGTTTCTCTACTTCCATGCCTTATGAAGGGCTGCTACAGAGGAAAAGATATAATCCGGCTTATGTTCGAACTGTTCTGCCTCCTCACGGGTTGCCTCACCAGTCAGTACCAGCGCACTTTCAACATGAGCATTATATCCGCAGAGAATATCTGTGTACAAGCGGTCTCCAACTACCAGCGTCTCTTCTCTGGTATAATGATTCAGCTTTAGTGCAAAATCAACCATGGCAGTTTCCGGTTTTCCGATATAATAAGGCAGCCGGTTCACGGCGTGCTCCAGCATCTGACAGATCGCACCACAGTCCGGAACATAACCGAATTCTATGGGACATACATAATCCGGATTCGTAGCCAGATAGCCTGTCTCTCTTGTACTTAAAAGTTCACAGGTGTCCTGGAGCTTCTCATAGGTAAGCTGATTGTCATAAGAAATCAGAACACAGGCAATTCCCAAATCCTGGCAGTCGGTAGTTACCTGGATTTGATTTCTTTTAAGCTCCCGGATAAATGATTTTGTTCCCAGCACATAGATCAGCTGATTGGGATAATGCTTTTTTAAGTATTGAATCGTCGCAAAGGATGCCGTAATAAAGTTATGATACTCCGTAGTGATACCAAGCCCCTGAAAGGTTTCAATATAATCATCAATACTCTTCGTTGCGTTATTTGTGATAAACACAAACTGTCCGCCGCTTTCCTTTACATCCTTAAGAAACTCTGAGGTTCCTCCGATCAGCTGCTTTCCCTTGCAGACTGTTCCGTCAATATCCAGTAAAAATAATTTTTTATCCTTTAACATCACCCTATTTCCTTTCGAACTTTTACTGCTTTATCCGGATCGTTGGTGATAACCGCCTCCACCTTCTGCTCCATAAGCAGCCGCAGATCCTCCTCCTCATTCACGGTCCACACACGAACCTTTAAACCGCTTTCCTGATACTGACGCAGAAAATCCGGCATTTTCATCTGGTAAAGAGATGGATGCAGTCCCTCCACCTCGTTGTTTCTGGCATAATTTTCCGCATCCACCATTACATCAGCCAGAAGATAAGCTGTTTCCGCCGATGGATCCAGCTCGTGGATCTTCCGGATACTGTTGTGGTTAAAGGAAGAGTAGACGACCCGTCGCTCCATGCCGGTTTCCCTTACAATCTCCAGCGTTTTTTTCTCGATCCCCGGATACCATATTATACCTGTCTTTATCTCGATATTCACTTCCAGTGTTCCCTTTTTTACCAGCTCTAACACTTCCTTCAGCAGGGGAATCTTTGTTCCGCACCAGGCTTCCATCTGGTTATGAAAGGAAAATGTTCTCAATTCCTCCAGCGTGAAGTCCTTTACAAATCCTTTTCCGGTGCTGGTGCGGTCAATGGTCTCATCATGTATCACAACCACCTGGTTATCTTTCGTCAGCTGCACATCCAGTTCAATCCCATCTGCCTGCTGCTCCATGGCCAGTTCAAATGCTGGCAGTGTGTTTTCCGGGGCATAGCCACTGGCTCCCCTGTGTCCAAATACTTTTGTTTTCGTCATCTATGTCTTCCTCCCAAACGTCAAGATGCCACACCAGTCCTTCTGACCGCTGCAGCATCTCTTTTATCCTGTTTGTTTCTATGCGCTTATGGCTTCCATTAGCTATTTACTTCATTGTAATCTGCAATAGATTTGTTAATAGAATCCGCCATATTCTTTACGGCTGCATCCACGTCTTCTTTTCCGTTCAGCAGACTTTCGATCTCAGATTCTACCGTTGCTCTCGCCTCCGGGAATACACTGAGCAGTGCACCTGCATATTCTGGTGCGGAGTCATGCAGCTGATCAATAGCGGTCTGGAACTGAGGATATTTTGCGATATTGTCCTTGAAAACCTGCTCCTCATGGGCAGCTGTGGTTACAGGGAAGTATCCGGTCTGGGCATTCCAGTACGCCTGAGACTCTGCGGAAAGAAGGAATTTAACAAGCTCCCAGGTAGCACGCAGTTTTTTCGGATCATTATTATTCAGTGCCCATAAGGATGCACCACCGATGGATACTCCACCCTTATCGCTGGAAGCAACCTTCGGGAAATATGCAGTACCTACTTCGAATTTATTATTTACATCCTGCAGAATCTGTTTCAGAGAAGCAGTGGATCCCAGTGTGATTGCAGATTTACCTGCTGAGAAGTCAGCAAGTCCGGCATCTCCGCCTTTTCCTACGTTAGGAGCCAGACCAGATTCTGACAGGCTCTTCCATGCAGTAAGAATGTTCTTTGCTGCTCCATTTTCGTCAAATGCAACTGCAGTCGCCGCTGCATCACGTCCATTTCCATTATCTGCATACTGTAATCCCTGCTCGCTGATCAGCTGCTCAAAGAACCAGCCGTAGATGCCCATGGAGATTGCTTCTCCGGCACCGCCCTTGTCAACCAGCTGCTGGCCAACTTCTCCGATTGCCTCCAGCCTGTTGGGTACTTCTGTAATTCCTGCCTTTGCAAACATATCTTTGTTATAGTACATAATAGGCGTAGAAGAGTTAAATGGCATAGAGTACTGTTTGCCGTCGATGGTATAATATGCTGCAAGGTTTGGCTCGATAGCAGAAGTATCATAGCTGTCAGCATCAATCAGATCCTGCATCGGAACAATCCAGCCGGAATCCATCATAAAACGAGTTCCGATCTCATATACCTGTACCAGATCTGCTCCCATGTTACCGATCTGAGCACTCTTTAATTTATTCAGAGAATCATCATACTCACCCTGATACTGGGCAGTTACTTTAATTCCCAATTTGTTCTCATCGTTAAACTTCTTTACAAGGTAATCAATTGCCTCACCATTCACACCACCCATCGAATGCCAGAATGTAACTTCTGTTCCGCTCACCTCGGAGGCGTCTGCCATAGCCGCTGTGGAATCCTGCGCTGCTGCTCCTTCTGTGGCTGCTCCTTCTGTAGTCTCAGCAGCCGCTGCTGCATCTGTTCCTCCCTGCTGCTCTGCGAGAGTTTTTCCTCCGCATCCCACAAGTGTTCCCATGGTCATAACTGCTGTCAATAATACAGCAACAACTTTCTTCTTCATAATTTTTCTCCTCATTTTTTCTTTTTTTGTTAGCCCTTAACTGCTCCGGAGAACATACCCCGAATCAGCTGCTTCTGTCCGACAATAAAGATTGATATTGACGGAATGATGATAATTACTACACCTGCTATCATTAACGTGATGGACTGTGAATCCACACTGTTTAGCATGCTGATACCAATCTGTACGGTTCTCATCTTATCTGAACCAGTTACAAGCAGCGGCCACATATACATGTTCCACGCATTAATAAAGGTATATACTGCCATAGCTCCAATTGCTGATTTTGTCAGCGGAATCAATATCTTAAGAATAAATCTCAGGTTTGAACATCCGTCCAGCTTTGCAGATTCATACAAAGACATGGGGAAGGTCATATAAAACTGACGGAACAGGAAGATTCCCATAGCCGATGTTAAGTATGGAATAATCAATACGGAATATGTATCCAGCATTCCCAGATTACCAACCGTAAGGTAGTTTGAGATAATCGTCGCCTCACCCGGTACCATCATTGTTGCCATAACGATCATAAACAGGATTCCTTTTCCCTTAAACTCCAGGAAAGAGAAAGCAAATGCCGAGAGAGAACAGGTGATAATCTGACCCAGTGTAATCAATCCTGCCACAAGAAAAGAGTTCAGTATAAATTGCAGCAGCGGCACATTCTTCAGTGCACTGACAAAGTTTTGAATAGTAGGATTCTTGGGAAACAGGTTCAAATCCAGCGAAAACAGCTCTCCTGAAGGCATGAATGCAATACTGATTGCATACAAAAGCGGAAGAAGTACCACGAAAGCTACCAGTACATTTACCGCCAGACGAAAGATCGTCTGGGATCTTCTCTTAATGAGCGCCTTTTTGTTCATCTCAAGCTTCAGAGCTTCAAGCTCCTCTTTGGAAATCTGATTTTTATAAAAGTTTCTACCCGGTGCTACTGTTGCTCCACTCTGGTTCATCAATATTTCACTCCCTTCTTTTCTATCCGGAACATTACCATCGTAATCAGCATGATAATAATAAACAGGATCACAGACTGTGCCGATGCGCTTCCAAACTTATAGTTGAAGAATGCATCTCGATAAATAGAATACACAATTACGTTTGTTGACTCATTTGGTCCTCCCTCGGTCAGGATCTTGATCTGTCCAAAGGACTGGAATGCCTGTATGATATTGACTACCAGCGTGTAGAACATAATCGGGGAAAGTCCCGGCAGTGTAAGGTTGAAAAACTGCTGAATACCGCTGGCTCCGTCTACTGAAGCACGCTCATAGATGCTATCATCGATATTTCCAAGACCTGCCGAGAAATACAGGAAATTGATTCCGCTGTTCAGCCATGCCGTAAGAATCGCCACACAATAAAGTGCTGTGTTCGGATCATTCAGCCAGTTGATATTCAGTCCCAGCAGCTTATTCACAATACCCACTGCCGGATGAAGCATCATCTCAAAAATCATGGCCGCAGAGCTGGAAGCAATCGCCATAGGAAGTGCATATGCAGTACTGAAGAAGCGAATACCGGGAAATGCTTTGTTGCAAAGTACTGCGGTTACAAGTCCCAGCAGCATACTTCCCACAACAACGATCAATGCAAAAATCAGGGTTACCTTCATGCTGTTCCAGAAGGAAGGAGAACTTAAAAGATCTTTGTAGTTTCCGATTCCGTAAAAGATCTTCGCCTGCCCCATCTTATTGGTCTTGAACAGACTGAGGTAGATGGTCTTCGCAAATGGATAAAACAGGAATACTATAAATACCAGCATGCTGGGAATCAAGTAGCAGTATGATGTAAAACTCCACTTTTTCTTCGCCTTATTCATGATTAGATCTCCCTCTCGTAAAAAATATTTTCTTCTGTTTCGGCATCAAAGATCTGGATCTTCTCCGGATTCATATAAAGCTTAATCGTTTCGCCTGGTTTGGACTGATTCTCCGGTTTCAGACGCACAGACTGGGTTTTGCCCTGTGATTCAAAGTAGAGAATAACCTCTGCACCCAGCATTTCTCTAGTATCAACGACTTCCTCCAGCCCAACTGTATTCTTCTCAAAGCCTCCGTCTACAGCCTCCTGATATTCATAGATATCTTCCGGTCTTATCCCAAGCGTTACTTCTCTGTCTTTTTCCTCTTTCAGAAGCCTCTGTGCTCTTTTACCCTCCAGAAATACCTTCCTGCCTGATGCGGCATTTCCCAAAAGCAGTGCTGCCTTTCCGTCTTCTTCCGTAACAAGAGCCTTGAAGAAGTTCATAGACGGTGATCCGATGAATCCTGCTACAAAAAGGTTTGCCGGGTTGTTGTAAACCTCTGCCGGTGCGGCCACCTGCTGCACCAGTCCGTCCTTCATAACAACGATCTTAGTCCCAAGAGTCATCGCCTCTGTCTGGTCATGGGTTACATAGATGATGGTTGTCTCTGTCTCCTTATGAATCTTTGCCAGCTCAATTCGCATCTGAGCTCTCAGCTTTGCATCCAGATTGGACAGCGGCTCATCCATAAGAAAAGCCTTCGGTCTTCTGACAATCGCACTTCCGATTGCCACACGCTGCTTCTGTCCGCCCGAAAGAGCATTGGGATGACGCTCTAAAAGCTTCTCAATCTCCAGTGTCTTAGCTACCTGCTTTACTGTCCGGTCAATCTCATCCTTTGGCAGATGACGTACCTTTAACGCAAATGCAAGATTGCCATATACCGTCATATTGGGATACAGTGCGTAATTCTGGAATACCATGGACAGCCCTCTGTCCTTCGGTTCAAAATAGTTGCATAGCTGTCCGTCAATCCACAGCTCCCCATCACTGATATCCTCAAGACCCGCAATCATTCGAAGTGTTGTTGATTTTCCGCAGCCTGAAGGTCCTACGAATATAACAAATTCTCTATCATGGATTTCCAAATTAAAATCCTTTACTGCATAATGGTCTTTATCATACATTTTACAGATATTTCTTAATGTAATCTCTGACACCGTATTTCTCCTCCCTCATAATCCTTTATTCTTCATAAATGTTCATTATCTGACTCTGTTTTGTCCGTTAGCTCTCAGGAATCCTTGTCAGTCTAACATTATTTTTATTTTAGAACTACCTAAAACGCATAAAGAAAACGTTAAATTCATGCAAAGTCGGTCAATTTTAAGCAAAAAAAGCTGCTGCACGAAGTCATTCGTACAGCAGCTTTTTTTGTAATCATACCTTTTTATTCTTTTTTTGAATTTCCTACAATCTGAAGAATCAGATTCAAAATCTTAAAGTAAATATAAATCACCGTGTATACCAGTCCAAATGCAGCCATCCACTCCAGCTTTTTCGGCATTTTACGTTCCACGCATGTTTCAATCGTGTCAAAATCAACCAGAAGAAACAAAGCCGCTATAATAATATACAGGATAGAACAGCCAATGCTGATAGCCGGCGTATCCATAAAGGTCTTGATTCCCATAATAATAGGTCTCATGGCGGGTATCAGGCCTAACAGGAATATCGCAATTCCTCCAAAAATCATGGTTAAAAAGCAGGTGGTGACGATAGTTTTAAACTTCTTCGTTACCTTTACCACTCTCTTTACATAAAGAATCAGCATCACTCCTACCAGCAGTACCGTCAGAACAAAGGCAACCAGTGAAATCCACTTATATTCATCCGCAAGTGCTGCGGTAATTGCCCCCATCAGATAGCCTTCACACAGTGCATAGAGCGTTCCCACAACCGGAATCGCAGGCCGGATCAGCCATGCAAACAGCGGAGCAAACAGCACAATAATTCCAACAATCGGAAATATAGCCGCCTCAATGACACTGGTGTGAATCGACAGAATTCCTGCCCATCCCTCCATGTTTTCCATGTTAATGACTCCACCATATGTATTTGCATCCTGCATCAATATGTTATGGGAAACAAAGAATGCCACAGCTCCCAGTACACAGCACAGCAAAAAGTATATCGTCTTTCCTGCTACTCCCTGGTATGTAGCTTCCCCATTGGTAATTTCCAGTGTATTGGATTTTCTTTCCATCTTTCTAATTACCGGATTGCACATTCCGTAACCAAATGATCGTCCTACTGCTTTTGCCTCTTCCATACGTCATCCTCCTGAATTTGCAAAATATGTTCAGATTTTGCATATAATTTAGTCTGATTATAGCATTCTATGCAAAATAAGAAAATGCTTTTTCAGAAAAATTTAATTATAAGCCTCTATTTTTATTTTCAGTGACGGCAATCTCCTGCATCCTGCTCAGACACTTTTCAAAAAACATCCGATAGCTCTGGCAAAAATAGTTTTCATAATACTCTCCCGCTTCCCGGTAATCTCTGTGTCTCAGGCATCCGCCTCTGCAGAGGAAGTAATATTCACAGCTGATGCAGCTATCCGAAAGCTTGCCGGAGCGCTTCAAAAAATCACTTTTTCTCCTGTTTTCGTAGATTTCCTGCAGTGTCATCTCATTTAGATTGCCAAGTCTCAGTTCGTCCAGGACATAAAAATCACAGGGATATACACTGCCATCTGCTTCTACAACATTTTGAATTCCGCAGACACCCCGCTGTTCACAGGACTCCGGCTGGCAGCCCAAAAGCATGGCAATATAGTTCTCAAACTGCCGGATATATGGCTGTCTTCCCTTTTTCCAGTCCCTGTACCACAGGTCAAATAATTCGATTAAGAAGTTTCCGTATTCCTCCGGCCTAATTCCATACCCCGTCTTTGCATGTCCCTCCTGCAACGGCTCCAGGCAGGCAATATACTGTTGATAATTCCAGCCTTTTCTTTTATAAAAACTGTAAATCTCCTTAATGGAGGCAGCAACTTTATCGTGTACCACCGTAAGAATATTATACTCCACGCCATATCGGCTCATAAGATCGGCGGCATGTTCTGCTCTTTCAAAGGTTGGTTTTCCTTCCTTGTCATGGCGGTATGTATCATGCAGCTCCTTCGTGCCGTCCACAGAAAGTCCCACCAGAAAATGATTCTCCTTTAAAAACTGACACCAGTTTTCATCGATCAGATACCCGTTCGTCTGAAGAGAATTATACACCGGAACCTGGTTTCGATTATATTTCTTTTCATAATAAAGTGCCTTTTCGAAGAAGGCAAGTCCTCTCAGTGTTGGTTCTCCTCCCTGAAAGGCATAACTGATTCCGCTTCTGGACTTCAGAAGGGTCCTGCGAATTACATTTTTTAAGGATTCCTCTGACATAAAGCCATAGGAATCCTGTTCTCTTTTTTTTATCTCATCCGCATAGAAGCAATACTCGCAGGCCATATTGCACATTCCCGATGCGGGCTTTATCAGCACACTGATATCTGGCATATCTTGCTATACTTTTGAATGACTGCGTCCAGCTGACTCTCTTTTCTTTCCATATCTGCAAGCAGTGCAAACTGGCATCTGCATCTGTCAAGATTATGGCCTGGGCGGTGGATGTTAAAGTAGGTATCTCCATCCAGATAATCTGTAAGGAATCTCATCCCGCACTCAAAAGTCATAGCCATGGCACCTGTTGGAAGCATGTCGATCTCCTTTTTGGTCAAGCTTCCATTCAGACCCTCAAGGAATCCCTTTGTATAAAGTTCAAACAGCTCCAAACTACAGCTCACCTTCGTAAGATCCGTCTCATCCTCATAGGCAGTATTGGCACCAAATCGAATCGAATCTCCAAAATCATTGACAGCCAGTCCCGGCATTACCGTATCCAGATCTATGACACAGATTCCTCTTCGGGTCTTTTCGTCAATCATAATATTATTCAGCTTGGTGTCATTATGTGTAACTCTCAGGGGCAGTTCTCCCGCCTCCTGCATCCGGCCAAGCTTTTTCGCCAGTTCCATGTGATTTCTCACAAAGGCGATCTCCTCGGAAACCTCTGCTGCTCTTCCGCAGACATCCTTCTGCACGGATTGTTCAAAGGTCTGATAGCGAAACCAGGTGTCATGGAACTTCGGAATTGTCTCAAAGAGAGTTTCTGCCGGATAGTCTGCCAGAAGTCTTTGAAAGTTACCAAATGCCACAGCACTCTCATAAAAATCCTCCGGTTTTTCTACCAGATCATAGCTGATGGCGTCCTCGATAAACTTATACACCCGCCAGCACTCGCCCTCCTCATCTCTGTAAAAAGGTTTTCCCTCTGTTGTCAGTACAATATTCAGTGTTTCACGCTCCTGATCTCCGCCATTTTCTATGATGGCCTTTCGGAGATATTCTGTCACATTTCGAATATTCTCCATCAATCCTTCCGGATTCCGAAAGATGTCTGTATTGATTTTCTGAAGAATATATCTTCTTTCCCCACTTTCATCCATTTCCTTCAGAAGAAAGGTACTGTTGATATGACCGCTGCCATATGGCTCTACCGACTGGATAAGATCCCTGGGGAAAAAATGTTTTACCGCCTTTTTTGCTTTTTCTTCCTTCATCATCCCTTCACGCCTCCTCCGGTAACACCTGCTATAATCTTTTCAGACAGGAAGACATACATCAGGAATGTCGGGAGGAATACAATAATTACCGCCGCAAACAAGCTTCCGTAATCGCCTACTGCCTTCAGAGAATTCACCATAGAAAAAAGTCCTGTTCCTACTGATTTCATATTGTCCGAGCTTGCAAAAATCAATGCCATAAAATACTCATTCCATACCGACAGGAAGTTGAAGATTCCAACTGTAATCAGTCCCGGCTGCGCCAGGGGAAGCATAATTCTCCAGAAAGTCATAATCGGAGAACAGCCATCAATTGCCGCCGCTTCCTCATAGCTTCTGGACAGATTCCGAAAGAAGTTCATCAGGAATGTGGTCGTGTAGGGCACATTCAGACAGATATAGAGAACAATCAGCAAAAGTCTTGATCCTGTCATTCCCCATCTTGTAGTAATATTAAAGATAGGAAGAATAATCATAATAAGCGGAATACTCATGGCAACGATGAATCCACTCTTAATTACTTTGTTTCCAAGAAATGTAAATCTTGCCAGCACATATGCTGCTGCGGAAGAGATTGCAAGAATACCAACTACCGCACAGGACGCATACAGCAGAGAGTTTGCCAGGAATACAGATACATTCTGTGTCTTCCATGCCGTGACATAATTCTCCCAGTGAAATCCCGATGCAAACTTGAAGACATCACCTTTAAATATCTCTCTGGAAGTAGAGAAGCTGGCCGCCAGAATCCAGATCAATAGTACCGCTGTGAAGATAATCCAGAGACTCAAGATCAAATATCCCGGTAAAAGACGAAGTTCTTTTTTCCAGTTAACAGGTTCACGTACTTTCTTTTCCTTTGCCATTTTTTACTCCCCCTTTCTAATATTCCAGATCATCATCCTTCAACACCCGGTTGAAGATGAAGAAAATTATCAATACAAACAGTGCCATAGTCACACCGATGGCTGCACCTCTTCCTGCATCCCTCTGAGTGACTCCCTTTGTTCCAAATACAATATTATACATGTAAACAACCGGAGATATGGTAGATGCCTCGGTCTCCACCGGTGAAAACATCTTACTCCATACGAAGAACATCATGGTGTTGATACTCCAGAAAGTTAGATTCGTCTTAAATACACCTTTTAACAGCGGAAGGGTGATATGAGCGAACTGTCCCATCTTATTGGCTCCATCAATGGTTGCCGCCTCGAACAGATCCTGCGGTATCTGCTCGATTCCGCTTAAGAAAATCAGCATATAGTAACCAACTGCTCCAAAACAAAAAGCAATTAACATAGCCCAGAACTTCATATCTGAATCCAGCCAGCTGATTTTTGCCAGATTATCCAGTCCCAGCGCTCTGAAAAAGCTGGTGAGCATACCATACTTTTTGCTGAATACATACTGTATCCACATGATAGCCAGCGCAACTGCACTGATTACGTTAGGAAGATAAATTGCTGCTCTGAAAAAGCTTTTGAATCTTACACCACTGGTCAGAATTACTGCAAGCAGCAACGATACCGATAATACGATAACTCCGCCGACCAGCCATATTACTCCCATATTTATCATGGAAGTTCGAAAGATCGGTGTCTTCCAGATACCGATATAATTATCAAGTCCTGCGAACTGCCATTCTGAGGTGGATGCTGTCAGGCTTTCTACTTTGAAAAAGCTCATAATTACGGTTCTGATAACCGGATACACAAACATCACCAAAAATGTTACTAATGCAGGCGTGATAAATGCGATAATCATTTTTTTATTTCTTTTCATATGCCATCACTCCGTTCTAACAGTCTCCATTTCCTCTGCTTACCTGCGGGCTTTTGCTCCCGTGATTATTACATAAAATCGGGTGGCAGCGTATCAACACATGCCACCCTTTTTATTTTCTTATGATCTGTGCGGTAAATACACGGATCCGTCAGACAACTTCCTGTTTACTTGCTTGCTGCATCAACTGCTGCGATGAATTCTTCTGCTGTCATCTTTCCTTCGAATAACTTCATCAGGTTGTCCTGGATTACAGTCTTCAGATCTGCATCTGTATTCAGTCCCATGTTCCAGTCATATACATTGGTCAGTGCGTTGAATGCATCTTTACAGCCAGCGATCATCTCAGGCCACTCTTCGTTTGTCGGGTCTGCTGGGATACTCTGTGTATCAAGAGCCATCTTCTGATCAAATGCACCGGTAGTAATCTTCATAATAAGGTCAAATGCTGCCTGTCCATTCTTGGAATTATCAGGAATCGCAAATGCCTGTGCGCCTACGTTTGCTACAGTAGCAGGATCCTTGCCGCCATCTACGGTTGGATAGTTAAACATACCCCACTCAATATCACATTTTGTATTGTTTGTGATTTCACTTGGTACCCAGGATGCATTTACGATCATAGCTGCATTTTCATAACCGATTTCATTTTCATTGTTCGGATATGCATCTGGTGCATACTCTGAATAGTATCCGCTCTCAACCAGGCTCTGAATCTCTTTGGCTGCTGCCAGAGCGCCTTCGCTCTCTGCCCATCCACCATTTTTGCAAAGATCTACAACGCCGTCCTGTCCCAGGTGACGTGCGATCTGGAATCCGTAAGAATATAATACATAAGCATCATCCTGTACTAATGGTGCATAGCCTGCATCTTTGAGCTTCTTGCATGCATCGAGGAACTCAGTCCAGGTTGCAGGCTCTTTTTCAATACCTGCTTCTTTAAACATTGCTTTATTATAGAAGATTCCCGATGTATATGGCTGATATGCGATTCCCTTCAGGCTTCCTGCCCATCCACGAAGTGCTGTCGGCAAAGCTTCTACTGAGTGTGTTTCGTAATCTGCTGCTTTTGCCATATCTTCCAGATCCATACATTTGCTGGCATACTGCTGTCCAACTCTCTGATAGTCCTCATCGAAAAGGTCAATTGTCTCACCGGCATCTAATGCTGCCTGGATAATGGTACTGATGTCACGGCCTTTCCACTCAACAGTAACTGTGTTTCCGCTCTCAGTCTGATATTCTTCAATCGCATCCTTGATTACTTCTGCCTGCGGCTCTGTCTCATTCCACATGGACCAGTATACAAGGTTTTTTCCACCCTCTGCCTTCGCTGGCTCTGTTGATTTTGATTTTGCTGAGGTAGACTCTGCTGCGGATGAAGCTGCGGATGTTGCTTTTGATGTAGAGTTTGATTTTGCACCCCCATTAGATCCACAACCAGCCAGCATAGCTACTGCCATTGTTGTACACAGAACTGCACTTATCACTTTCTTTTTCATACCTTATTCCTCCTTTATTCTTGACGTTACCTTACCTCTAAGGTGCTCGTTTGTTGTAAGTTCATCATACCATCTTGAGGAAAAAAAGCTTTACACGATTCGTCAGTAAATGTGCACAATCATATTTTTGAATATTGCATTTCTTTTGTGCAACTATATTCCCGTTTTTTCCTGCTCTTTTTTCTTCTTCGTCATTTGCATGTCATTTTCTGTCCTTAATTCATTTTTACCTGTAAATGTGATTTCAAGACTACACATTTTCTCAGAATAGGTTATAATAGTTTTGAGGAGACGATACTATGCCAAATTTTAAATTAACCCCTCTTACAGAGGAAATCAACGTCACAGATATTATTACCATTCACTATTTTGAATATAGCAGTGATTTCTATTTTCCCGGTGAGCATCACGATTTCTGGGAATTTCTTTGCGTGGATAAGGGAGAAGTTATCGTTATGGCGGACGAGCAGGAGCATATCCTGAAAAAGGGAGATATTATCTTTCATAAGCCAAATGAGTTCCATAATGTCCGTGCAAATGGGACTATTGCGCCCAATCTTGTAGTGATTGCCTTTTACTGTGATTCCCCCTCCATGGAATATTTTCACAATAAGATATTGAAAATCGGAGAGAGCGAGCGTACACTCCTTGCCCATCTGATCACGGAAGCGCTTCATACCTTCTCCTCCAGACTCGACGATCCCTACTTAAATGAACTGGAATGCAAAGAGGAGGCTCCCTTTGGAAGCCTCCAGCTGATTAAGACAAATCTGGAACAATTATTAATCCGTTTTATCCGGAAGGACACAGAAAGTACCTACCGGATTGAGAGTCCCATGGATACCTTTGAGGGCACGGATGCCACAAAAAAGACCGTAAAACAAAAGAATGATCAACAGCTTTGTGAGCAGCTGATTGCCTATCTCCAGGAAAATATTGATAAGCAGCTCACGATTGATCAGATCTGTCAGGAGCTTCATGTAGGAAGTTCCCAGGTACAGAAAATCTTTAATGAACAAAGCGGCTGCGGCATCATCAACTATTTTTCCAGGATGAAGATTGCCGCAGCCAAGGAGCACATTCGTGCCAACCATATGAATTTTACCCAGATCTCTGACGCACTGGGATATTCCTCCGTCCATTATTTTTCCAGACAGTTTAAAAAGATTGCAGGCATGACACCCTCTGAGTACGCCTACTCTGTAAAAGTAATCTCGGACGGTATCCAGCCTTGAGCATCAGCAGTTTCTTTCCTTCACATTGCAAAGCGTTGTCTGGAAGGGGCGTCCCGGAATCAGACGGGTTCCATCGCTATAGCCTTCTTCCCTGCCGGTAAGCTCTTTTACCAGCAGGTCTCTCAGACAGGCAATCCGCTCCTTATATTGGGGATCCTCTATGACATTATGTGTTTCCTTTGGATCCTTTTCCAGGTTAAAGTACTGTTCCTTCCCGGTCTGGGAAAACCATATATATTTATCCTGTTTTGTCAGTATAAACTGATGGGATTTCTTTCCATAGGTGTGTTCTCCCTGAAGGTATTCCCGGGTCAATCCGTGCCGTATACTTTGCCCTTCCAGTGTTTTGGGGATTTTGCCTCCGGCAAAATCGAGGAAGGTTGGCATGACATCCCGAAGCTCCACCAAGGACTCATCCACCTGCTTTCTCTTCCCAATCAGATGTTCCGGACCCGAAAGAATCATGGGAATATGAACACTCCCCTGATAAGGCAGCCCTTTCTGACATAGATGATGGTCTCCCATCATATCTCCATGATCTGAAGTAAATAAAATTACCGTATTATCCATGAGCTGATGTTCCACCAGTGCCATCAAAAGTCTTCCGATCTGATGATCCAGATGAGTAATGCAGGCATAATAACCGATCATCTCCTGGCGAAGCAGTTCCGGATCATTGGGACCTGTCTGAGAATGATAGTTCCATCCACGCTCCTGCCAGTCCTCCACATCATCCCAGTCTCCATAAACCGGAGGCTTTAATTTTTTATTCTGATACAGATCAAAATAATACTGTGGTGCGTCGAAGGGCGCATGGGGTCTGACATAGGAAGTCATCAGGAAAAACGGCTGTCTCGGATCTCTCCTCCTCAGAAAATCGATGCTTCTCGAGGTAACCCAGTTGGTGGGATGGTATTTTTCTTCGTAGATCCACGGTCTTGCCACCCAGGAATTACAGTCCAGACCCGTATCGGTCACATCAGCACTGATTCCCTTTTCCTCCTTCAGCCAGTGAAAATAATCGTCTGCCTGAAGCTGATTCTCAGAATATGCCACATCGGGATATCTGTACTCATGAAGATAGCCGTCGTGCAATTCCACATTGTGAAAGCCCAGATAGTTTCGCAGTGGGTGAACATGCATCTTTCCCACACACTGGGTATAATATCCTGCCTTGGATAATTCTCCTGCCATGGTACAGCCATAATTCCAGTCTACCCGGTCCTCATAGCCCACCTTTCCACAGCCCCTCTGGGACAGTCCCGTATGAAGGACTGCCCTGGCAGGCACACAGGTAGGACAGGCAGAATATGCATTGGGATAATAGATCCCTTCCGAGGCCAGGGAATCGATATATGGTGTTTTCACATCCGGATGTCCTGCGAATCCCATACAGTCTCCACGCATCTGGTCTACCATAATAAGTACAATATTGGGTTTCTTCTCCATGGTAATACCTTCTCCTTCCCCGTGCATGCTATCTCCTTATATCTCTTTCCAGATAATCTCACAGGGCTTCATGTGAATCTCTTCCATCCTGCCTTCACCGTCATATACTTTCGTTGTCTGAGCCTCATTTAGATTGTTAATAACCGCATATTTTCCAGCTTCCGGATACGCATGAACTTCACAGTTAAGATTCTCTGCATACCAAAGCTTCATGCTGCTTTCTCTGGCTGCTGCATAGTACAGGGAGCGGATCAGAAGTCTTGTGTTCTCATAGCTGTAAGGAAGTCCTGCAAGATAGACTCCTCTTCCTTTTCCATAGGAATGAGCTGCCACATGAACCTCATGGTTTGAGTATTCTACAATCTCAGTATCTTCAGCAAGGGCATAAACATTTTTCATTCCCTCACCAAAGTCAAAAGCCTTGTCTCTGTCTTCCCGGATAAAATGACCGGAAATCTCGTCTTTAAAGTACTTATCTGTAGACAGTGTAAAGCCCAGCTCTTTGTCTACACCCAGCACATCTGCCAGCTGGAAGAATCTTCCCCCGTGATGAATCGCAGATGGTTCACCGATGCCCACAAAACCACCGCCGTTGTAAACCCACTTACGAATCAAGGTTACCATATCCTCGTCAAGCCACTCTTCGCCACCAGAAAAAGCGGTCATAGCATCTCCGGCATTGATGATGACATCAATATCCTCCGGGATTCCATGTTGACGAATATCCTCGAAACTGATAAAGCACACATCAACACTTGCGCCGCTCAAGGACTCCAGCATTCCAAAGTAGGAGTAGGTCTGCTTGTACCACAGTGCATGTGCAACCATATAAGCCTGCCAGGAACGAAGTTTTCCCCAGGAATTAAGAACTGCCACCTTTAAGCCGCAGTATGGCTGTATTCCATGGATATTGTCATAGATCAGACGGAACTCATCGGTCATGTTTTCCACGTAGTCAACAAACTTCGGGAACTTATAGGCAAGACTTAAGTATCCACCGTAGCCTATACGATCTACAGGCTTTCTCATAATTGCACGTCTTGCTGAAAGCCAGTTGTCAATAGCCTCAATACAGGGATCATTTCCCTCATAAAAAGTATCCGGGAAGAAATATGGCAGGAATCTTCCCTCTGTGTACTTCACTCCGGGAATATCGGCGATCAGACGAAGTGTTGCTCCACCGCCAACGCTTCCCACTACGGCATCCAAACCGATGCTCTCAAAATATTTTCCGTAGGGTTCTGTTCCAATCCAGTTGTCCCCTAAGAACATCATAGCCTCTTTGCCTGCATCATGGGCAATATCTACCAGTTCCTTCGCCTGCTTTGCCACGAATCTCTGGATAAAATCCATATAATCCAGATAATGTCTGGCGGGTACACGAAAGGTGGAATTATAGTAACCGTTATCCACAATATCCTCCGGTCTCAAGGCATAACCATACTCTTTTTCGAACTGCTCCAATGCTTTCACAGACACCGTAGCTCCATAGCCAAACCAGTCCACGAATTTTTCTTTTCTATGATTGTTGAATACCAGCGTGAAATGATAGAAAAAGGTCGTAAATCTCACCACATCCGTATCCGGATTCTCTGTCAGCCACTGTCTTAGATATTCTCTGGCAAATATTCCCGAGCTGGTCTGTCTCACATCAAAGGGAATATCATGGGGCTTGTCCCCCCAGTTATTGGTAATGTGATTATACATCTGGGTCGGATCCCAGATAGCATATACCAGAAAAGAAACCGTATACTCATGGAAAGCCTTTGCATGCTCGATGGTAACCCTGTGACTCTCTTTGTCCAGCTCCCATTCCTCCACCGAAACGATCATCTGGGTAGTGCGGTCTATGACTTCCCACCACTTCTTTGGATCATGCAGATAATCCGGAATCACCTGCTCATCATAAAATCCATCCATAAACTGGATGGCTATGCGGTCCCCATATGCAGTCTGTCTCTTCGACATGAGATAGAGCTGCTGGCATTCCTCCATATGCTCCCTGGCGAATTCATTGTGTCCTCTTGCCACGAAGTAGGTTGTGTAAATCTTTGCATCCAGCTTCTTGACATCATCACTCAATTTGGTTCCATCGCTGTCTCGAAGTGCATCTGCACCCCAGCGCTCTAACATTTCCCTGGTTTCCTTCAGAAAATTACTTTCACTTGGAAGTGTGACACGACCCTTTGTTTTTGACATAGTTTTTCCTCCCTGTATCCATGATACACCCTTTTGGCTCAATGTCTGTTTGCAGACAAGGTCCTTCTTATAATCAGAGTATAGGATTTCCACAGATATAACACAATGTCATATCACCTCTTTTTTTTGCACAATTCATGTTAAAAGGAAACTTCACAAAATATCATGTTCTGTGATGAGATTACAAACGCTAAAACCTAAAACTCCACCAAATCCACTCATCATTCCGATATTGTACTTTTCTTGTATGTTTGTAACATTCATGTAGTGCTTTTGAAACATCGTATCGTCTTCTAATGCAATTCCTGATCGTTTCGAGTCAATATTACACAAATCTGCTCTGCCTGCTTCCAGTATGATTTTATTTCCGCACATGCCATGACATAAACAACGTTCTTCTCTTGCATAATTCTTTTCGATTTTACGTAAAGCCCGCTTAATATCTTCATTCACCATCTGTTCAAGTACTGGATTCAACTGCATCTTCTTCAATCTTAACCTTGATAAAAGAATTCCTCCTGAACCATGACACCATGCTATTGGTACATTCTTGGAAACTTTGGGATTCTGAGGGTTACGATAATCATTCCATTCTCCTGTCTCCTTATCGAATCTGTTATGTTCATAGCGCACTACTTTCTCCAGCTTATTGTAATAATCTTCAAAACCTGTGCAGGCATATAGCATCCTATATGCCTCAGATATCCCCGCATTTCCATGTGCCATTCCAAGCAATGGATGTTCCATATCCACCGGTTTCCATGCCATCTCCTGATTTGTTTTGATTGCTTCGTCTGCCAGCTTTTCTTCTATCTTTTCTGCCCAAACCAGGTATTTTTTCTCTTTACAAATTTCATACAGTTGCAGCAATCCCTTAATTGCTCCTGCTTTACCATCCAGCAGATCAGCGCCGGAATCCTTCATAGCAATTTCCTGCACTATACCTGCATGTTTTTTTCCCAACTGCAAATACGCCTTATCATCAGTAAGCTGATAAAGAAGAAGATAGGCCCACATTACCGATGCCTCCCCGTTGTAGAGCCCACTGTTTGTAGATTCCGCCTTTTTAAGATCTGTTGAGACAGTCTCGGTATATTCCTGTAACTGTTGCACAACCATATCAAAAGTTCTATGATATACCTCCGGCATTTTCCGAGACTGCAGCAGCATCTGAAATACGATTGCTATACCTGCCAGCCCATCATAAAAATATATGCCACAGGGTTTTGCTCTCCATCCCTGTTGCCCATGCTTATCCCATATATAATTCATCCAGTTCACATGCCCATACTTATCATAGAAAGCTGTTTGAATCATCCGCTCTGCCAGGCTGCTCACAATCTGCTCTTTCGTACTCTCTGTCTCTGAATCAGCGAATTCTGTGTTTTTCTTATGAGCTTTCATATTCATCGCAAGATCTATGAACGTCAACTGCTGTTCTCTATCCTGCAGATCCAAACCATCAATTTTGCGCAGAATTCCATCTAATGGGCTTTCCGGCAGATACTCATGAATGATTGCCTTATCATGCCAATATAGCTCTCTGTCGCACAATCTCACTTCAAAGCAGGGAATGTCTCCCTGCAGCAGATCCTCTATCTCACACTGCAGGATCACCTTCCGTTTGGAAGTAAGTTCATCGTTCTCATTCCACAGCACATGCATATACATTTCTCTGTCTGCTTCATCCATCATAAGGGATGGGTGATAAGAACCAGTCAACACCATGGAATATTTTTGAGTATCATTCAGCAGGTATCTGCTTATAAGATTTCCTTCCTTTATTACTTCCGATTTTAATTCCTGCTTATGGTGCACGGCATACTGATACGCATCTTTAAATCCCTGCATTACTTCCTTGGTGTATTTCTCCGCTGTTACCTTTTCGCCATCTAGTCTTACAATATTTTTGTCTCCTCTTATTTCTCCATAGCGATATGTAATACAGATATCCGATGTAAATGGATGTGATACAACTGGAATCTTTATTGGCATCTTCTGATACTCTTCTTGTCCCATAGCGCTTACGTCAACTCCTGTTCCTAAAGAATTATGCCAATGATATGAGGGAAGAATTCCAGTAGCCATCACTGATTCCTTTATAATTTCTTGTATTTTCTCATTCGCAGACATATCAGACATATTATTTCGGCACTTTGTTATTGCCTCTATATCTACAAATACAGGATTTTCGCCATGTACTATGATATTTTCAAAATGCAGATCATTTGTTTGAAATACATAAGCAATAAAAAGCGAAATTCCCATGCGATAATAAAACCTGGAAATTTCTTCTGCTTTGCTGCAAACTTTATATGATACACATTCTTCCCAACCATATCCATCTTTTTCTATGATTACAGGTTGATAATAAGTCAAGTTCAATTTACTCGAATAGAATTTTATCCATTTTTGAAACTCCACTTCATTCTTAACAGAATGAGGCTTATATATAATTCTCATTCCAGTATCCAATATCAATTCCAGAACATTCTTACCGCCTTTATGGGTATCTGCTATACCTCCGTTAATTTTCTGCAATTTACCTGCTGATTTACTTTTCAATATTTTTTCTTGTATTTCCGGCAAATCATGTGTAAAGTTTTTAATGACCGTAGTAACATTATCTGTTACTTTGTCAATGGTCTTAAAAATACAACTATCCATAACCGGATACTTCTCACTCAGCAGCTTTCTATATTCATGATCTTCAAGATAATGATCCTGATAATATTCATATTCTTCCACCGGATTACTACCTTGTAATAGTCCCTCATCTTTGCACACATGGAGTTCATGAATTATGTTTCTCACGCTAACTGCTTCCAGTTCTCTAAATAATATTCGAAGAAAATCCCCATAGATAAGACTTGTGTATGAATTTTGATTATCTATTTTATTTTTTAAAGTTAATGTTCCCAAATACAACGCTTGCCGATAATATGACGTAAACAGCATTTTGTTACTTTCACTCTTGCAGAAAACTTCTACATAATTTTCTATTTCCACATTGCATTCCATATTGTAATCCGATATTTCAGAATATTTGGGGTAATGGTAATATCCCATTCTTTTTGAAAGTTTTTGAGACTTTTGAACTTCACTAATTATGCTGGCGGTGTTTTTTTTAAATATTTTTTGCCATTTTGCATACCAAATCTTATCTGTATAAATATCATTTTGCTTTTCTTCTCGAACAAAGTATTCTTTTGACATTTTCGCCCCTACAACTGAATAGAAGAAATTTCTCGAAAATATCTCCTACGCTCCTACCCCTTTATACTTTTACAAATTAACAACACATTATAGTATACATATGTCCACAGGAACCAGAAAAAGAAAAGATTTGTTCATCCTCTATCTCTTCATCCATTTTTCTTATTTCTTCAATCTCGCTTTCTAATTCACCTGAATATTTTTCTTTCTCATTCATCCTTCATTTTCCTCCAAAAAAAGTAATTGTAACGCTGAACGTAGTATCATCTCTTTTTATCGTCATAGTTCCTTTATATTTTTCAACAGCCCCTCTTATGGAAGAAAGTCCATATCCATGATTTCCATGTTTGCTTGATTTATAATCTTGTATATCTTCTCCCTGCTTTTCTCCAACACTATTGATGATTTTTATTAATGAAATATCCGATATTTGCCTGATGATAAGTTTAATCCATCTTTTATCTTCCGAAAGCTTAACGCATGCTTCTATGGAATTATCAAGAAGATTGGCTAGTATACTGCACAAATCATATTCCGCCACTCCTTGAAGAGCGTTCTCTACCTCAATGTCAAGTTTAATATTATTTCTCTTTGCCTCAATTATTTTCGTATTAACAATAACATTTATTACCTCATTTTCATTCCAGATATATTGACTAAGCAGATCTACAGAACTTCCTGTCCTATTCAGATACGCTTTTATCTTATCAATATCCCCTTTAGATGCATACTCTTTTAAAATCAACATATGATTTTTCCAATCATGAAATGTAATCATATTATTTTCAAGTAGCTGCTTTGTCTCATAATAATTTTTTTTCAATAATTCATTTTTTAGTTCCGCCAGCTGTCTTTCCGACTGTACCATCAAATTATGTATATAAGCAACAATTATTATTACTATACTAACCGCCAAAAACAACAAAATTCCTAATGTCCATATACTTCTTTCAGCTGTATGGAGAAAAAGCTCCCCTAATGCCCATGTAAATATGAGCCATTCACTCGCGCCTAGAAAAATTAAAATTTTGCCTCGACAAACCCAGAAATATTCCCTTTGTTTTCGACAAACAACATAAATACAGAAAATCACGGTAAATGCAATGAAATAAGCTATCATTCGCCATATATTCACAGGTCCAAAATGTATATTATCTAAGTACTGTCTTTTTCCTACCTGACATGCAAAAAATACACCACATATCAAAATAAAAAGCTCGTCTGTCGTAAAATAAATCAAAAAAATGCCAAGGCTGACTAGCCGTTGCTTATTTCCTAAAATTGTCACTATAAAAAAACAAATAACAGTATAGAGAATAATTTCATTATTAGAAACTAATCCAAATTGACGATTACAAAACCACCCGACACCAGCCAATAAAATTCCAATGTCTTCAACAACCCATTTCCACTTTTTTTCATATTTACTGCCCGTGAGCAGATGGAAGAAAGCGAAGCCCAGGCCTGTCTCTAGTACTGTTATGATGAATATAGCGACTTGATATACGATACTCATATCGCTTCGCTCCAATAATCATTTACTTTCTGCTTTACCTTACTGATTTTTGCCCGACTGATAAACAGCTCCTGTCCATTGTCCATCAGCACTACATTATGTTGAATCTGCCTGATATGCAGAATATTAATCACATATCCTCTTTCAATAAAGATCAGCTCCGGTAAATTCATGTCTTTTACAATCTTCTCTAACGTCTTACGCTCCTGATATTCATCCTCCTTTGTGGTTATAATTACATTTTTTCCATCCTTGTGCATAGACACAATATGCTCGCAGTCAATTCTTGAAAACCGTACCTGTGTCTGAATAGTGTAAAATTTCTTATGCCTCATCTCTTCCACAAGAGCGTCCAGTACCCTGGGGAGTTTGCTTTTCATGTCTGTTTTAAGAATATATTGATACGCCTGTATCTCCAGATTGAATCCCTCCAGCGCAAATTCCACATGAGAGGTCAGGAAGATAATTCTGGCATCCATCTGCCTCTTGCGTATTCCCTTAGCTAAATCAATCCCCATGATTTTGGGCATCTCTATGTCCAATATGTAAACATCAAATTTTTTCCCTTCATCGACGTCAAACAACAGCAGCTTGGAATCGGTATAGGTTTTCACGGTAACCTTATCTGCCAGATTGATCTGGATTTGTTTCTGCACGATTTCTACTATCTCTTCATTGTCATCGGCAACCGCTATCTTTATCATTTGCTTCTTCATCCCTTTCACCCAAACTTTGAAAATAATTGTTATAAATATTATAGATTTCTACCCAATAATTATAACAGTCCAGCTGATGTTTTTGTACCCTTTGAGGAACATCTTCTACTATTTTTTTAATTGCCATAGAATGATGAAGCGGATTTCAACGCTCCAAAAACCTTCTGATCAGTGATTAAAGATTTTAGTTAAATATATGAAACACTTAAGCTTGTTATACTATATAGAGAAAAAAAATACATTCATTGTCCCTATATGGTCAAATAATGTCCTCGAATTGACTTCTAACCTCATCTTTCAATACAGAAGAAATATAAGAGCGTTCGTTCCCCGATGGCACCACAAAAAGAGGACATTTTCTGAATTTCTTCGGAAAATATCCTCTAATACTACTTTTCTATTAAACTGTGACTGGCATCTTCCCATCTTTGAATTCTATTTTTTCCCTTGTGTTAATAATATTTTCTCAGGATATAGCTGCAAAACTGCGGAAAATTCCCTTTCCTCTATTTTCTTCCAATCATCTTTCCGAAACATTGTATCTACCATTGAAAATGGCAAAATCATCTCCGCTGTTTCATTCTCTTCTAATACAATCTTGTCTATGGAAACGCCCGGATTCAATGTCATAAATAATTGTCCATTGATACCGTTCCCCCAGGCACCTGACTCTGCAGAAACTTTTGTAAGATCTATATCTTCAGGATCATTTCCCTTTTTTTGTATTTTCACATGAAAAAAAATCGCTCTAATCTTTTCCGGATCGTAAGCAGTTCCGTTTCCATTCCTTACAATATCAACATTAGGTGCCACCTTATTGATTTCATTACCGTCAAGCATCTCTACCTGTTGTAATGTGAAAGAAATGCTACCCATCTCTACCGTTTCTCCCACTCCAAACTTCTTGATTTCCGGACTTGGGATCAACTGGTTTAAGCTATGATAGCGAACTACCCACAAGCCACCCAAAAGCATGCATATTGCTACAGCTACAATAATAATGCTCCTCTTTCTTCTCATACTTTCTCCTCTGGACCAATACAACCATTTTCAACTGCATATATCGTATCTGACAAATATTCTAATTCCCCATTGTCATGGCAGGCCACAACGATCAACTTGTCTTTTTTCTTTAGTTCTAACAAAAGAGCTTTTACAAGCTCTACTCCCTTCTGATCCAGTGCATTGATGGGTTCATCTAATAAAATCATATCCGGTGACTCCATCAACGCACATGCAATCCCTAACCTCTGCTTCATGCCCAGCGAATATTTCTTGTATTTTCTTTTGTCTTCCGGTTCCAAGCCAACAGCAGCGAGCATTTCTTTGATTTCCTCATCCGATATCTTTCCCTTTATCCCTGCTAACAATTGCAGGTTTTGGAATCCTGTATAGCTATTTAAAAAAGAGGGATTCTCAATCAATACCCCCACAGAGGGTGGAAAATCGATATCCTTTCCAATATATGCTCCGTCTATACTAACTCCCCCTTCACTGGGAAGAATAAGTCCACAAAGACACCTCATAAACATTGTTTTTCCGGAGCCGTTCTTTCCCCTTAATCCATAAATATGACCACTGGTCATAGATAGATTAATATCCTGCAAAATCATGGTTCCTCGTATTTTTTTACTCAGATTCTTTACTTCTACCTTCATAGTCGTCCTCCATTGATCCTTCTGTCTCTTAATCCCCTTTATTCAGAATATCATATCTGCCCATCATCCAACTGCCCAGTATCATAATCCCCAGGAACAAAATCAGACAGACTATACTGCCTTCTGTCATGCTTAATTTCCCATCCAAAGAAAAATACCGGTTCCGTGCCATCATAAAATAATTACCAATCAGCAGCGGATTCACTTTATATGCAGATATCACCAACAAAGCAATAGAAACGCCATATCCCCAAATCGGCCTAAGGAACACGCCAATAAACAACTGCAAAATCCCCATGGTTTCCGATACAAGCAGTGGCAGTAGTAACAAATTCCCAAAAAAAGAAACTGTATTTTTCCCGACTTGTTGAAATGTCATAGAATCTGTAACCTTGAAAGAGACAGGGCTCCCTTGCACCCAAAGGCAAATGGCTAAAATGAATATTGCTAACACGTAATATACCATGATATTGACGCACAGCCAGACACATTTGCTGCCCCACCATCGCTTCCTTGATCCGGACTCTAGAAATACATTCCTCCCATATCCGCAGATATCCTGCTTTGGATAGCTTCCGATTGTAAACAACATAAAAAGCTGAAACATCATAAGTAAAACCGGAAGCTGAAATTGTGATTCCCTTTCTTTTGTATATTCCGGAAGGCCTTCAAAGATCTGGTAAAACAGATCCCATAATTGCAATGACAGATGATTATCATGCGCAAGTAACAGAACCAGTTCACTGATAAAAACCAAAATCACAGTTGCGAACAGATAGCGATATATATTTACTTTTGTACCAACTCGTAAATCATACCAAATCAATTTTCTTAATGGTACTCTACTTTTCATTTAAAAAGCCTTTCTTTTTTGCACAAACATATCCCACACCACAGATGATAAGAATCACTACTATTCCCGTGATAATTCCATCTTTCCATCTTGGAATATCCTCCCACATGGTCCAATCCATGGTCAATTTCTGAATCACTCCATTCTTTCCGCCTCCAGTAAGCGTCCTCCAGCGATAGAACATAAGTCCTTCACAGCACAGCCACCCTACCCACAGGTTTGAAGTCAGAAAGTAGATCAATGTAAATAAGATTCCTACCACCAACAGTAATATAATCTCCGTTACAACAAACACAGCCACCACATTTGCTAAGTGAATACCTTCTGTCTTCAGTACTTGCCTGCCACACCAATCCCAGTATAGCGAATGTTTTTCTCTCCAGTTAAAGCTGGAAACCCTGCCAAACAGACTAAAAAACCAGATAACTACACTGGAATATACCGTCAAACCAACTGCAAGTCCGATTACCTTCGCTATATACCTCTGCCAAACTCGTCCCCTGTTCCGCTCTCGTATAATAACCTGTATCCGCCCTGTAGCTCGTAGCCTCCAAGACAAACTTATAAAGAAAATAGGTACCAGGAAAACTGTTTGAAAGAACATCTGTGGGTCGGCAATAAACACATAATAATCCGCCTTGCTGATCTCAGCGTTCAGACCGTAGGTTTGAATGCTTATCCACAGCCACCCTCCTATAACCCCGCCAAATACAACTCCTAATAATATTAATTCAATAAATTTCCTTTTTATTTCCTGCATAATAATATCCCACCCCCATTGCTACTAATAGAACTGCCTCAAGTGCAAGGATCATTGGATTTGCTGGATATGGCTGACTTGGTCGAAGAAAATAAAATGGAGCTGCCGCTGCTGCCTGTGAAGAAATAAGTGAAATTCCATACAGCGCCATGCAAGCCAAAAAAGGAGCAAGAATTGCTACATAGACATACTCACTGAAAAAAACTATCACAAGGCTGATTGTTGCAATGAAACCAAAAAACAGGATATCCAGCACGAGCCAGATGAATAGATATAGATAAGGCTGTGTATAGAACGTTTCACCAAGCATAGAAATCGCTTTGACAGAATAAAACAGCGTGCTTGCCTGTGGCAAAGTCGCCGGAAGTATCACTGCCGTAATCAGGAAATTCAGCACCAACGGAATTACAGATATCAATCCGGTGGAAAAAGTAACAATATATTTTGCCGCCAGATAATCTTTCTTTCTCCCTCTCGTACAGATGTTTTTTATATAACCTGTTTTTAAATCCTCTTGCAAAGAGCCTCCATATGGTATTGCTGAAATCAGTGGAGCCAACATAAAGTACATCGTAGGATAAACACTGCTATTTTCCCCTCCAATCCATTTTTCAAAAAGGGTGAGAGGATATACCACAATCTTCATGGTTCCTTCGGCATAAGGTACAATCTCCGAAAAGATTTGCATTAAAATAATGAGGATGTTAATCCCCAACGCTATGTATAGTATTTTGCTTCTCAATAATCTGTGGTATTCCATTTTTAATAGTTCTTTCATTACTTACTCCACCTCTTCGCAATCCAGTACATCGTTTTCTAAATAACTACCACATTAAGCTGGTCTATATTTCCGATAGTACTAGCCCAAATCTCTCTGCACTTCGCCTGTTAATTAAGCTGAACAATAAAGGAATTCTTATCTGGTGTGCTACAATCGTTGTATGGCGAAATATAGTAACCCCATTTTTTATTTTTCAACTGGTCAGGCATTGCAAATCCCAAAAGAAACTCCTTTTTCTCACCGCTCTCAAACGTAACAAAAAAAGCATCCTTTTTATTATCTTCGTTCTGCATTCCATCTAAATAGCAGAAGGGAATACCAGCGTCCTCCAGTGTCAGATCTTCATTAATACCTAGTACTGAAAATTGCGCTGGTGTCCAGCGACATGTTTCTGCTCTGTTTTCCGCCTGTAGCTTCATCCATATATAAGTATAATCATTCGATATATTACCCTTATCATCTGTTTCCATACCTAAAGTCTGTATCGTTCCCTTTTCATAGTCGCCAAAATCTTTTCCCTGAAAGGTCTTGCTGAACTCTACTGAGATGACTTTAAAGTTCATCTCCGATCCATCAAGGCTACTCCACTCTATCACATCGCCCAAGGATTTTATATTTGTTTCTGAAATTGGATTTTGTTCCAAGGGAAGTATAACAAGATCCGTATCATCCGTAGTATTTTTTTGATCTGAACTATTCTGCGAATCCGCCTTGTTCTCTTCTTTCTTTACAACACCACTATCAACAGACAGTTTTGTTTCTTCCTTTCCCTGGCATCCCGCAAGCATACACAAGCTCAATGTGAAAACAAGTAAACCCTTTCTTCTTATTTTCATTATATAAAATTCCTTTCTGAACTTAAGAGCTACTGTCACTCTCTACGGCAGTAGCTCTTGTTGTATTACATTTAGCAATTCATATTAAACGCTATCTGGACTCCAAACACCTTTCGCCGTATAACCATAACCGTAATTACGAGTTGCATAAATACCTGCATTATGATATCCTCGTTCGTAAACATTATTCAGCATATACGATGTCACACCCGACGAAAACTGGTAAGTATGACCAAATGAGCAATCAACAATGCCTCCCTGAACAGAATACACATGGGCACTATATGAAGCTCCCGCATAAGAGCAGGACATATAGCTGGATGTTGAGTCTTGCTTTTGTCTTACTCCCGTGAGTTGCGTTGCATTCGAAAAATTAAAGGAATATGTTGTATCCACGCAATTATTGGCTTGCACCGTTAGCGCTCCCGCCGACATAACCATCATTGCTCCCAGAATCAGTGCCGTTAATTTTTTCTTCATACTCTCTTTCTCCCTTCTTGGACTGGTAGCATAAAGTTTTATTCCTTACAAGAAATTGTTTTTAGAATTCACTTCATTCTACCTATTGGTTTCTTTCAACGATATGATTATAACAGATTTATTCTTTTGACATTTCTTTTTGGCCTTATTGGTGCAATAATGTCCTCTAATTGTTTAACAGCTTTTTCGAAGGCAGAACTCTCAGATTTCATTTTACAGGTTCATCTTTTTCCTCTTTCCTAACCGTCCTTTTCCCTTCTGACAAGAACAAACCTACCAATGTTAATCCAATTCCTATCCCTGCCAATACTGTTACCTTTTCCTTTAAAATCAATACTGAGGTCACAACCGTAATTACTGGCACCATATAGATATAGATGCTGGTCTTTACCGCACCAAGCACCCTCACAGCAAAATTCCAGGTCACAAAGCACATAGCAGATGCTCCCAATCCCAGAAACATGATATTCAGTAAATAAACCGGCTTTCCAAAACGCTCCAAGCCCAGCTTAAAATCAAACAAAAACAGTGCCGGTATCATAAAAAGAATTCCATAGAAGAAAACTCTCCTGGTAGTCAGAATCGTAGGATAGCCAAAACCACTGATTTTTCTTGTCAATACCGAATAACAAGCCCATACCAAAGCCGCTAATATAGCGAGAAAATCACCCATGGGATTCAGCTCCAGTTTGAAACCTGGAAAGCTAATGAGTGCAATCCCCGCCATGGCAACCAGGAATCCTATAAAGAAAGAAACCGTTAATTTCCCATCCTCTTTCCTCACGAAGTGGGTCAGTATGGCTGTAAAAAATGGAGCTATTGAAATAATCACTCCCACATTAGAAGCTAATGTATAGGTCAGGGCAATATTTTCCAGAAGATAGTACAGGCAGATACCGCATAGCCCGGCAGCTGCAAATACGCCTTCTTCTTTTAAGCTCGTTTTCTCCAGCCTGTGTGGACAGACAATTACCAATGCAAGGAACCCTATCATAAATCGAAAAAAAAGAATTTCCACTGGTTGGAAATCCACTAGCATTACCTTTGTGGAAATAAATGTAGTTCCCCAAATAATAATCGTAAATAATGCGGCTGCGTGCCCTATGATGTTTTTATTCTTCATACTGTTCCCCTTCTCCCTCACCTTTATCTGCAAATATCTCCCGATACGCCCCCGGAGACAGACCGATGAACTGATTAAAATAGTTTGTAAAATGGCTCTGGTCTGAAAAACCCGTCTGCATTGCCGCATCTATGGGCATCGTCCCTTCTTCCAGCAACTTCCTTGCAGCACCCACACGTATTGTTTCCAGATAGCGGTATGGTGTCACTCCTTTGGACTTTGTAAAAGCACGCAACAGTGTTGACTTACTCAGATTCGTATGTTTACAGAGCTGATCCAGATAGATATGCTCTGCAAAATGTTCTTCCATAAAAGCACAGGCCTGATCAATTTCTTTTCGACATTCTGGAATACCTTCCTCAAAGGCCTGTCCATACTTTTGAATCAGATAAGACAATAGCAGTAACAGATTTTCTTCCTTATCAAATTCTCCCAAACCACTCATCAGCATCTCATGGAGTGGGCGCAGATAACAGACTACCTCTTCATCCCGAATGACATTTACTGAAAACCCAGGTAATTCCTGTTTTCCAGTGATTTCCTCCGCCAGATTGAGCATTACTGACTTTGATATATTCAATCCCCGGTAATCTAATGTTCCCTCATCGCTTTGCACACAGGCATGGTTATCTCCGGGATTGAACAGCACTACATTTCCCTTTTCAATGGTATATTCCTTATTTCTACAGGACAAACAGCGTTTACCACCCTCCATAAATCCAATTACATAATATTCATGAAAATGATTTGGAAAAGGCTGAACCATCCCCTCAAACCGATATGCCTCTAAGCGAAGTTCTTCATCAAAAACCACCGTCTTTACTTCCTTCTTCATGCGTAATTCCTCCTCGCCTGGTCTATTGTTTCATGATCACTAAGCTCGATAACACCTACTGTGTACGCTTTCTCACTAAACTCGAAAATACCTCGTTAAGTGTTCAATGTGTCGCTAAGTGTTCAGATATGCATTCTCACTAAGTTCAATCTGCGCTTCGCTTGATTTCTCTAAGTGTTCATAGTATATCACCTGAGTTTGGAAAAGGCTTGTAAGATATCTTCATTTGTTTTTCAGACGCTGCGTTTCTCCGCTGAAAACATGTGTGATATAAGATCCACAGGTGATTTTAAAAAAAATGGGCTTAAGGATCGAATGAAAGAAAAATTCTTGGAATCGTAGACCAGATAAGGGGAAATGATTGAGATTGGTTCCTTTACAGAGGGGTAGTCCCGGCATCTAGATATAATATTCTACTGCATCCGGCTTTTTCATATGAAATATATCAAAAATTTTATCTCTTGCAAGTAAAAAATCGCTGCTGGTTCGATCTCTGTTTTTGGACATGGATATATTAACAATATTTTTGATTTGCCCGGGATTGGCAGACATAACAACAATTCGATCTGCCAGAAAGGTGGCTTCATCTATATCATGGGTTACAAAGATGATTGTTTTTCCAGTCTCGTGACAGATATTTAAAAGATCATCCTGCAACTTCATTCTGGTTATCGCATCTAATGCGCCAAAAGGTTCATCCATAAAAAGAATCTCCGGTTCTACTGCCAAAGCCCTGGCAATAGCTACTCTTTGCTGCATTCCTCCGGATAACTGCCCCGGACGTTTCTTTGCACTGCCGGAAAGGCCTACCAGATCAATATATTTCATCGCAATCCGTGCTCTGTCTTCCCTAGATTTGATTACACGTTCCAGACCCAGTTCCACATTCTTTTCCACGGTTCGCCATGGAAGCAGTCCATAGTTTTGGAAAATCGTTACATATTCTGCCCGAGGCTGCTTCACTGGCTCTCCCTTGATGTAAACAGCTCCCTTTGTGGGCGTCAAAAAGCCTGCCATTGCTCCAAGAAGTGTGGATTTCCCACAACCCGAAGGTCCAAGAAGACAGATAAATTCTCCCTGTTCAATCGTCAGGGATATATTGTCCAGCACGTTTATCTGTTCTTTTTTCTGTGTGTATTGCACTTCCAGTTCCTTTACTTCTATATACATTTCACCATTCCTTCCAGTAACCGGATACAGGTATCCAGTAAAAAACCAATCATTCCTATTGTAATCATGACTGCCAAAAGAGCATCCGGTCTCATACAGTTTTTTGCATCCATTACCAGAAATCCCAGCCCGGACTGCGCACCAACCATCTCACCAGAAACAAGAAAAATCCATGAGGTTCCAAGTGCCAGCCTCAGACTGTGAATGATTTGTGTAAATGCTGCCGGAAAAATAATCTTTCTCACGGTTTCTATTTTTGACAGTCCAAAATTCTGAGCAACCTTTTTATAGGTGGGGTCTACGTTCTGTACGGCTGATACAGTGGAGAGCAGTACCGGGAAAAATCCTGCAATAAAAATAATAACAATTGCGGGAATATCCCCTATGCCAAACCACAGTACAATAAAGGGCATCCATGCCACCGGAGCAATGGGCCGAATCAGCTGAATCACCGGATTAACATATGCAAAGACTCTCGGCAGGCAGCCAAAAATCAGCCCTGCTAAAATAGCGGTTACAACTGCAAGGATATAGCCTGTCAAGAATCGGGCCATACTGATTCCTATATGTCCCATAAGGGGAACATCAGAAGAACTTCCCTTCAGTCCGTGTTTTAATAATTCTCCAAAGGCTGCCACCACCTTCGTTGGCGGTGGAAACAAGGCCGGACTGATATCCGCAGCAGTTACAAAGACCTGCCACAGCAGTAGGAGGGCCCCAAAGGATATCACGCAATACTTGGTCGTTTTTACCATCTTATATCCCTCCTACTGCGGTGTATAGACAAAAGCTTCATAAGAGGGTGGATTTTCATTAATCTTGTAATTGACCATTTTTTCAGTCAGCACTTCATAATCTTCTTTTGTAATTGCCAAATCATCATAATGGATCCATTTAAGGGATTCCTTCAGTGTTTCTTCATCCTGTCCCAGATAGTTTTCTGCAACAGTGATTGCTGTTGTCTCATCGAGCCTGCTGCCTGCATTTGTATATTCAGCAATTATAGTATCTGCCGCTGCTGCCTGCTCTTTGATAAAACTGTTGTTGAGAACAAATGCACAGCAGAGGGAATTTTCCCACAGATCTTCTGATTGATAAAGTACATGACCATAGCCCTGTACAACAGCCTGTGCACCAAAGGGTTCTGCAACACAATATCCGTCAATAGCACCGCTTGCCAAAGAGGATGGCATTTCTGATGGTGACAACTGTGTAATGTTCACATCGCTTGTAGACATCCCTGCCTTATTCAGCATATCGTTTAATAAAATATTATGGGAAGATTGATTCGACGGAATAGCAAAGGTCTTGCCCTTTAAATCGGCCGTATCTTTTATCTTATCTGATACAACGATCACATTTCCATCCTTATGCCCCAGGGCAACTGCCTTAAGATCGATCCCCTGACTGACTGCATTCATGGCCAGTTCGATCAGCACCGAAGCACCATCGATCTGCCCGGAGTTCAAAGCATCCGTCAAGTCTGTCCATGAACTGAACTTCTGAAGTTCGATTTTCACACCTTTGTTCTCCTGATCAAGCAGTTCCTTTTCCTCGAAAATAGCCAATGCATGGGTGATCGGCAGGTATCCGATTTTCACTGTAACAGTGTTTTCTGTCTGTTGTTTTGATGTCTCTGCCTGTTTGGAATTTCCACATCCAGCCAATGTTCCTATCACCAGCACGGAAATTAATAATAAGCTTATTTTTTTCTTCATCCTTTTTCTCCTATAACACCCATCCCAGAGTCTTTCTCTTTTCTATAATATCTGCTACGATTTTTTCTCCCAGAGCCTTAGGATCAGCATCTACAACCATAGCGGAATGAAGTGTTTCCTTTGTACTTTCCTTTAAAAATTCGATAACCTTTGATGATCCATGTATCGGCGCTTCGACACAATGATAGGAACTGATACCCATAAGGCGGAATCCCAGTGCTGCATCAATCCCCTTTTCATTCGACCATTCCGGCGAAACAAAGGCAAAGGGCATCTCATAGAGCTTCCTCTCCTCCAGGGCGGCAATTCCTGCGAAGATCCCCGAAGTTCTTGCGTTGTCGATACATTCTCCCACGTGCCACACCGGAGGCATATCCGGAGTAAGAAACCCTTTTAGCTTCTCCCCGCATCGTGCATAAGCAGCTTCTGATGTTTGACAATATCCGGTTTTCATCAACGGAAATGATGCACATCCATTGGTTATAATCAGCACATTGTTTTTCAGAAGAACATCCGCCACATCTAAAATCGCTTTTTCATAAAGAATTTTTGGATTATTACAGCCTACCAGATTGACAATACCGAGAATATCTCCTCGCTTTACTGCCTCTGCCAGAGGCTGCAGGCTGCCATAATGTTTGCAGAGGTATTCTACTGAAAATCCCACTTCTGCTTCTACTTCATAAGGCGGAATAAATACCGGCATCCCCTTGCGAGCTTCAAAGCTTTCGATTGCACGTTCTACAATTTTTTCAGCAATCTGCTGCGTTTCCTCGATATTGGAATGATGGTGATCATATCCAATATGTTCTGCACCGGGCAATCTGGCAGAATCGCTGGTTGTCACCACCGTTGTTTTATAACATCGGGCAACATCCATAATGGCCGGATATACTTCCTGCACATCTGCTACCCACAGATCCAGTGCTCCTGTACCCAGCACCAGTTCTGCACTGACTGCATTGGAAAGGGGAATGACACCCTCATACCGATACATTGCAGATAATCCCGAACAACAGATACCATAAAACTGAATACCCATTGCCCCCTTTTCCCGCGCCGCTTTCTGATACTTTTCACTGTACCCCATTCTCACGATTTCTCTTACCAGAACCGGAAAATGGCCATGTACTGCTATATTGACGTAACCCTTCTTAAGTGCTCCGATATTGATTTTAGAAGTTACTCTGTCTCCAACTCCAAGCAGGGCATCTGTTGCAATCGAAGTAGATACTACCCCACTGAAAGTAAACGCCAGTCCGCACCGCAGAAACTGCTGCATCACACTTTTCCAATCACCATCTGTAGCGCATCCGGTTTTATGGTAGGCTTCAAACACTTCGTGATAAGCACTGATTGGAAGGATATCCATCTCCTTCCACACCTGTTTTCGTTCCTCAGGAGCACAAGCTTCAATGGTTCGGTACATCCCCGGTTCCGTTCTGGACAGATCCTCCAGTAAAACATCAGCCAGTTCTATGGCAATGTTTTTGAGCTGTCTGTGCTTTGTTGGAATTCCATAAGCCTGAGCCATGGAAAGGACTTTGTATTCTCCTTCTATTGGAATATCCAGTTTTCCCTGCGCAGCCCATTTCAACATCAATATTACTTCTCTGGCATGCATTCCATGCTGTGCAACACCTGCTGCTGCACTACGCAGGAGATTTCTTGCTACGATCAGGTCTGCATCTGCGCCACAGACCCCTTTTGGACTTTTTGGCGATACATGACAGGGACCCATATTACAGATTTTACAGCAAACACCAGACAGCCCAAATGCACACTGCGGTTTTTGCTGATCAAATCGGTCAAACGCAGTATCCATCCCTATTTGTTCCATATGAAGCATCATCTCTTTTACTGCAGGATCCGGCACCTGATCCAAAACCTGCTGCTTGGACGGAAAAGTCTTGCGATATGCACTCACTGCCTCTCTATAATCCTCAGTAAATACCTCCTCATGGCTATGCTCATATTCGACTCCATTTTCATCTATGTGTTTGTGAGAATGGCCTTTCACCGGAGCCAGCACTTTCGGGATGCCATTTTTATCAAACCCTATGATGGCTCTGTGCCGATGCTCTTCATTCTGTTGTTCCTGACTTCCCATATTATCTCTTCCCTTCATATCCCTACTTTATTGATAGGGATAGTATATATTAAACTTTCTGGTTCGTCAACAACAAATTTTCTTTTTCCGGATGTATCCATGCTAAGAGCATGCTCAACACTTTGATCGCTGCAGGCAATCAGAGAACAGCAATTAAGAAGCAGATGCATAGGCGTATGAATTTTGTTATAATGTGCCTATACGAATATGGATAGAGCATTGCAAATTATTCTAAAGTTGATAGGAAAGAAGATTTTTACTTGACTGTAAATAAGGTTTATAGATTATGCTAATGGTAGAAAGGGGGTCGTACAATGACGATTAAAGAGGTTGAGGGACTAACAGGACTATCTCGTAGTGTAATTCGATTTTATGAAAAGGAAGAGTTGATAAATCCCAAAAGGAATGAAACTAATGGGTATCGAGAATATGAAAAAAAAGAGTTGGATGAACTAAAGAAAATCGCATATTTAAGAACATTAGGATTATCTGTGGAACTAATTAAAAAAGCTATTAGACATGAGGTTGAATTAACGAAAATTATACGCAAGCAAAACGATGTATTAATCAAACAACAAGCGGATCTTCATAATGCTCATTTCATGTGTGAAAAGATTTTATCATCTAAAGAACCTATTAATTTTGATAATTTAAATGTTGATGCGTATGTAGATAATTTGAACGAATATTTAGATGAGAACCATAATATTTTTAAAGATGATTCCATGGGATTCTTTAATTTATGGCGTGGAATCATTTTTTGGGCTCTTATTACAATCGCAAGTATATCTATTGCAATTATTTCCATCTGCTTTTTGCCTGATAAAATTCCTGTTCAATGGAATAATGGAATCCCAAGCAGGTTCGTAAATCGGTGGTTTATTTTGTCTTTTCCAGTTGCCTGTGTATTAATAAAATATATACTAAGGCCATTTATATGGAGATGGTATGAAAATCATTTTATTAGAAACGATGCTGCCGTAGATTATATTACAAATAGTTGCTGCTTTGTCGCTTTAGCCATAGAAGTATTTATTGTATATTCTTCAATAAAAGAAACACCTCATATAGAGGTAATTCTTATAACCATTGCAATGCTATTACTTGCAGTCCTAATAGAGATTAAGATAAAGAAGAATAATAATTGCGGTAATTAATACTCTAATTTATTTGATTTCACGCAGTATTTAAGCTTTTTCGGGAAATAGTATTTTATTCTCTGATACAGACAAGAGCCGATGACATTGACTTTAATCAATCATCGGCTCTTCTAATTTATTTATCGAAATCGTATCATCAATTTATTTTTCTAAAATATGTCATCCATAAAATTCATCTGCCCATCCAGCCAGCTACTTTGCTTTGCATCATGAATCACATCTGTTTCTTTTAACTCTCCTACAAGAGTATCTTGTAACCTGACTGGGATTATAAGGATTGCGAACCAGTACATATCCCTCACGTATTCTATTAATTAGCCACTCACAATAAAAGGCTGGTATATCTGTTCTCATTCCTGTTTGTATAATCAATCTTTCATCACTTTCTTTGCAAGATCCCGGATACTCTCAGCCATATCCATCAACATGGTAATTCCTCCCCTCGTAATATTATTTTTCGTTTTCCAACACTGTGGATCGATTCCATAAAAACTCCCACTGGCACCATTTGCAACTGCGGGGCATCCTCTGCACCATGTCTTAATTCACATTTACTACACTTAATAAATTTATCGTATTCACGATATTGCTCCATCTGGCAAATCCATACATCCGCCAGTCTGTCTTCAAATACATTTGCCACCTTACTATTCATCACTCTTCTGCAAGCTTTCTGATGCTACTCTCTTTCTGACACGAAAAATAAATCGCTATACTAAAAAATAAATCTGTACTTCCAAAGTATCAATCTACCAATTTGGGGAAAGTGATTAAGTGACAACAACCGAAGTAGTGGCACTTTAATAAGCCCTGCTGGAACCGAACTTTTGGAGATATATTCTTTTATGGATATTTTTTTATGGTGAAAACTCAAGAAAAAGGAATTGCATTTGCGCTTTGCATGTGCTATAGTAATTTCATTCTATTACATATATTTTTTATCTACGTTTTATCCGGTCTTATCGGCCACAGTATTCTCTTTTTTATTTTATGTTATACCCATATCTATTAACATGTCCGAAGGAATTATATCTTATCGAAAGGAATCAAATCTTATGGAACAAATCAGTCAAATCGAAGAGATCTATCAAATCTATGATCGTATGTTCAAACGTATCTTTAATTTATCATCCACAGCAATCATCAATCTGATTAATGGACTGTTTGAGACGAATTATCCGCTGGACAGCAGTATCTTTTTCAGCAACAAGGAGTTTGTTGGGCGGACGCTGAACCGTCGTTTTGCGGATGTTATCGTAGTTATTAACGGAGATGCCTATCATTTGGAAGCACAGATGTCTAAGGATTCCGCAATTGTAGTGCGGGTGTTCGAGTATGGATTTCTGCATGCGATAGAAAATCGAGGGGATGAGGAAGATCTGGTTTTTCCGGAACCGGTTGTCATTTATCTTGATACAGAAAAAGAAATCCCCAAAACAAGCTCCCTGCTGCTGAGATTTGGAAATCAGGGAACCTTTGAATTCACAGTCCGAAATCTGGTGTACCAGGAGGAGGATCTGGTGGAATTAAATCGCAGGAAAATGGTGGTACTCATCCCATTTCAGTTAATCAAACTGAAAAAGCTGGTGAAAAAAGGTATCACAAAAGAGACACTGAAAGCATTGCAGAATCTGGTGGAGAATGATATACTTGGAAGTATCAAAGCAAACCTTCAGGTGGGAAACATCACAAAGGACGATACAGAGCAGCTGATAGAACTGACACGTCTTCTGTATCAGCATATTTGTGGTCACTACAAGGAATTAAAGGAGGCTGAGGAAATGAAGCCGTTGCTGGACGGAGCTATAGAACTGCCATTAGATAAATATCGGATTCGAATTGATGAGTTGGAAGCGGAAAAGGCCGAAGTGGAAGCAGAAAAAGCAAAACTGGCAGAAGAAATCAAAAAACTCAAGGAACGAATTAAGAAATTGGAAAAGTAAATATAACTGGTCCGATACTATACAGTTACAAGTAAAGGAACCGGAAGCATTTCGAAATGTAATAGAATAGAAAACCTGAAAAAGTTCTACTCCCACATGGCTACTGGGAGGTAGAACTTTTTCTTCATTTCCCTGTCATAGACAAGCTCATAAAATGTCCACCTTAGAAGTACTTTCATTTTACCGTTCTTTTTATGCTCCTATAATCCATTAATAATGCTTACATAATCCTGTCTTTGATCTACTAAGAACATGGTGAACGCTTTGATAGCTGCAGGCAATTAAAAAACAGCAAGGAAAAACTAACTTGAAACTACTTAGGTAAGAGAATATAATTTAATTGTTATATGAATTTGTAATGGGTATGAAGCATTTATTATTTGCAGAATTTACGTAGAATAAAGAGATGCAAAGTAGGGCAGACATTTATTGCAGCTATAGAAATATTACATTCTGAGAGAAGGTGAAGTGTTGGCCGATCTACTGATCAATGAAAAGTATTATAATACTCTTTATATTGAGGGATTTTCAAGGATGATGAAAGATCCTTCGTTTTGTTATAAGTTCTATTGGCTTGAAGCTATTGTGCAACTAATATCAGAAGGGAGGACACAGGCAACATACGAAGAAATCATCAATGAAATGATAAAAAATGCATGGTATTCAGTTCTTGAATTTCATCTTCATTTGAGCGGATTATTTGGAGAAGAAGTTATTAAGGATAACCTGGAGAAAGCGGTGCTTAGGCTTTGGAATTTAGTTTAGGGGGAAATATGAAGGTACATAATAAACTTGTTAGAGATAGAATACCTGAAATAATAGAGGCTTCTGGTAAATGCTGTGTGACGCATATTCTTACAGATGAGGAATATATAGCAGCACTCGAAACAAAACTAAATGAGGAAGTGGCTGAATATCAGGCTGATAAGAATCTGGAAGAAATGGCAGATGTTCTAGAAGTCCTTCGGGCAATTTGTGCCGCAAGAGGATATTCTATGGAAGAACTTGAAGATATGAGAGCAAAAAAGGCTAAGGAACGTGGCGAATTTAGAGATAAGATATTTTTAGAGTATGTTGAGGATATCAATTGAGTCTGCCTGGAAATTTTTATCCAATCGTAACTGTTCAGTCCCTGGCCAGTTACATTCAAAAATCCATCTAGAACTTTCCGAACAGCATGGCAGCAGCTGCACCATAGCTTTCAAAAAGCATATGTTGTTCCGATCATGTAATTCACGAAACGAAAATAGTCTTTATTGTCAAGCACCTGAAAGATCACTTGCTTTTTGGCCCTTGCATATTCTTCAAGCAGCTCTTCCAATTTAATGTTGGTATCCTTAAGACCAATATATGCATCAGAAAATTGCAGGAATATCTTTCCTTTACTTTCCCGGATAAGTGTTTCTAATTTGAGAATATCAGGAATACAATTAACCTTCAATGTCATACTTGTTTTTCCTCTCCTAATCATTAAGAAGCGAATGAAAATATGGCTCCATTCTTTGAAATGTACAATATGTGTCAAATCCAAGTGTACACAATTCTTTCTTCGTTTCCTTGATATAGGAACCGAGATGCCCTTTCTCGTGACTATCGCTTCCGATTGTAAGTATTGTTCCAGCAAGTTCACGATATAGTTTCAGAATATCTCTTGATGGTGTCAAATCCTTGAGGCCATATCTGTGACTGGAGGTATTTACTTCTATTCCTTTCCCATCCTTGATTACAATTTTAAGTATTTCAGTTATGATGGGGCGTACTTTTTCAAATGGATAGATACCATTTTTATCATAACGGGTAATCAAATCCAAATGTCCTAATACACTATAGTTTTTGTATTTTTTTATGACCTCCAACAGCTCCTGGTAATATCTCTCATTGTATTCCTGCTGTGTTTTCCCCCTCTGAAAATCCTGTGGCCAAAATTCCTGATTGTCAACCTCATGAACGGATAATATGATAAAATCAAAGGGATACCGTTGAAATAACTTCTCATATTGCGGTATTGTGTGGGACTGTATTCCAAACTCCAGCCCCATTCTGATTGCTATTTTCGATCCATAGATATATTGAAATTGCCGAATACTCTCATAATAGAGAGGGTAATCAACATTCGCCAGCAGCTTTCCATCACGATATGAAATACCTGCTCCAGAATTCCAGTCTCGCTTAATGCCATAATCAACATGATCTGTAAAGCATATCTCATTCATCCCCATCGCAATAGCATCTTCAATAACCGATTCCATAAGATAAAAGGAATCGTCGCTAAAATCCGTATGAACATGATAGTCTGTAAACATTTCCCTGTCCCCCTAATGTAACTTTTTCTCATTATATCAGCACGTAATACTCAATTAAAGAATTATATAAGCTACTACTATGATTATATCGTCACATACAATTGCCAAGCTTTCATACTTATTGAAAATAGTTGCCGGCTTTGGTGATAACAAGGCTTCGTCCGTTTTGTCTCCCAGCCTGACAACCATTCATTTTCACTATAGAGAATGCGGGATAGAGGGAGCTAAAATTCTTCTCGAAAAAATAGATAACCCCAACACTCCGAATTATTGCTGTGTGCTGTCATTCTCCAGTATTGCAGCAATGAAAGCTGTAAATACTGTCCTTTTGAGTTGTTTTTCTCATAGCATGCCAGTCTGCTATTTTCCACAATAGATACGAATTGCTTCTGTTGTAAATGCTGCGGTTCCTGCTCCACCAGCATGATCTATATTCTCTGTGAATTCTCCACCACCAGAATACATTTGTCCAAGGCTAAACAGAATTTCATCTGTACAATGATAGAAGTACTCATTGATAAATTTCTGGAGTTTTTTTACCTGGTTTTGCGCTTCTGCTGATCCTGGGTCTGACTCTTTCATTTCTCCAAACTCTACAAATAATTGCATAAAATTATTCATAGCATCTTTATCATCTTTGGAAGTTCGTTTCTTTTCTTTTTCTTCAAATTCCTTATACTGCGATGTTTTTCCCCACTGCTCTTTTGCTCGTTTTGCGTATTCGTCTATCTTACTGGTATCAAATGCTGTAAAGTCCATATTCTTCACTCCTAAAAATTGTATTCCACGGGCAAGGTTAATCAGATTTTCTAAATGTTCCTTCTTCAGTGTCAGCAGCTCCACTTGCTGTTTCACTGCCTTATTTCTGTCAAAATCTGGACTGCTTATAATCTCCTTGATTTCCTTAAGGGGAAACTCCAACTCACGAAACAGCAGAATTTGCTGCAGGATTTCCAAAGCTGTATCGTCATACAGCCGATATCCTGAATCCGTATATTTTGTTGGATGAAGCAATTCTATTTTGTCATAATATTGCAAAGTGCGTATACTCACTCCTGTCAGTTTACTGACTTCATTCACTGTTCTCATGGTCTATTCCTCCTCCGTGTAAATATATCATAAACCATTACGTAACGTAGGAGTCAATTACTATTTTATCAAAAGTCAATGTTTTCTTCACAATCAGATTGCAACAACTTTTAAAAAATTGGCTTTTAAGAAATTTAAAAACAAGCAGATACTACTATGTGACACAGAGTTGTTTATAAAAGCTCTGTTGTAATAAGCAGACTGTGGATAAATCTGCGGAAACTCAAGAATTTGTCATATTGAATTTCTCCTTATTTGCTGATATGATTATATCGTCACATACAATTGCCACGCTTTCATACTTATTTAAAATTCAGGAGAGAATTCTATGTCATTATCTACTTGTAACGTTGAGACAGATAAATTCCAAAAGGAAATAATCCCTCATGGCATCACCATGTTTCCCATCGCCTGCTATGATGATGATTTAACTTCTATGAGTGTGCCCTGGCACTGGCATGATGAATTTGAGTGCATTATTATCACAGAAGGAGTCGCTCAGGTTCACATTGAAAATCAAACCATATCCTTGACACAAGGTAATGCACTATTCATCAATTCTACGATTCTGCACCGTGTTGACAAAGTAATTGAATCCCCCTGCAGGTGTCATTCGCTTGTTTTTCACGCAAGATTGATTGGTGGCAGTGTGGATAGTATTTTCTGGCAAAAACTTATAGCACCCCTCCTTCAAAATACTGCATTACGTTATTTGTGCCTTAACCAGTCAATTTCATGGCAAAACAGTATTATTGAAAACATGAATACCACATGGCAGATAGTTGTAGATGAAGCGGAGGATTTTGAAAATGAAACACGTTTTTATCTTTCAAAATCATTTCACTTGATTCATTTACATCAACAACTGACAGAGCATATTCTGCCTGATAAGCAAGAACAAGTAAATTCTGAACGCATAAAAACAATGATACGCTATATTGAAAAAAATTATCAAGATGAGATATCCTTAGATATGATTGCCTGTAGTGCCTCTATCAGTAAAAGTGCCTGTCTCCGCTGCTTTCGCCAGATGATTAATTCCACTCCCATTCGATATTTAATACAATATCGAATCGAACGAGCCGCCGAAGCACTTCAAAATTCCAATGAACAGGTAAATGTAATTGCAATAACCTGTGGCTTTTCTGATGTAAGCTACTTTTCAAAATGTTTTCGTGAACTAAAGGGCTATGCCCCATTAGACTATCGAAAAAACCGTACAAATAACAAATAATTCCCGGATCATCTTTCAAGGTTTTCCGTACTGTAGGCTCTGGTTTTATTCCTGCCATTGGAATCTCCTCCCTTCAGATTTCTGCATGAAAAAAGGACTTCCTAAGAAGTCCTTGCTCCATTATATTAATTTTTGTAACTCCATAAATTTTGTCTTAACTGCTATTTTTTTCTGAATTACTAATTTCTGTATCCACTTTGAGTCTTCTTGACGATATGGATCCTTCCAGAATCGTTTAATAAATTTTGCTACTTGGCTTGTAAATGCCCAGTTCAAATCAGATTTTTTATTGATCAAATTGAAATCTTCTACCGTCTTTAAAGCATCCGCATTTCCAATTAGATATCTGAGAATCAGAACATCTGCAAAGGTAAAAGGCATAACATCATCATCAAACTGCATTAATGACATATATGGTCCGCCTTGCTTGGTATCATCAGTGACCAAAGAATACGCTCCAATTGTCTGAGCAAGTGCTATTGCATATACTTCGCCTAAATCTCCTGTTCCATACAATATTCTATTATTATAAACATTATTTTCAAAAACCTTGAAAACATGAAGCTCTTTCAATCTTTCATCTGTGTACTTTTCCATCTTTCCTGTTTCAATATCTGCATCAACCTGATTCAAAATATCTTTTCCGTGATTCTCCAGTTCTATATTTCTAATCTGTTCATATATAAATACACCTTCGTCAAAAAATTGAAATAGAATATCCTGAAGACCTGCTCTATAAAAATGAATTATTACATTTGTATCTAAAGAGGCTCTCAATCTGTCAAACCTCCAATCAAATCCTCCAAGTCATCTGGTTCCTCTGCATGATCCATAAGCTTATCGCTAATGTCATCCACTGTAAGCCTAAAACACTTAAGTGCTCTTTCCAAAGTTTCTTTCGGTATGGCATTATGATTGTAATTATATATTACGTATTCAATATACTCATAGGGAATATCAATACATTCACTTGCTTCATTTAATTTGGAATTGCCCCCCACACTGCGCAGAAGATTTCCAACACGCTTCTGGTTTCTCTCATTATCTAGTCTAAGACGTTCATTTGAATTTATCTTTTCCAGGTTTTCCAGACGATTTAACGCCATATCAAAACTGACATTGAATTCTGACATAATTCTTGCAATATCCATTGCAGATAATCCTTGCTTTGAGAAATCTACGAGTTCAAGATCCAAAAATCTTTCAACATCATCGGATGGCATTAATAAACATGCAGCAAAATAATTTGCTTCTTGCTCTTTTTCATCCTTACTTCTTCCTGAAATTGTAATATGATCATCAATAAACGACTCTCCTTTATTTATATGAAGAATCACATGACCAATCTCATGCGCTAATGTAAAAATCTCCCTAGATAAGTGACTACTCGTATTAGTAAAAATGACTGTATCATTTTCTTTTATCAGTGTAAACCCAAGATCTGCTTTTTCACCAAGTGGATAGCGAAGTAATTTGTATTCTAATCTTTCACAATCTTTGAATAAATCTATGATTCCATATCTGCTAACCTTACATTTTTCTCTGACAGAGTCTGCTTTAATGCGAATTTCTCTTCTCCTTAATTCTTGCATACGCTCCTCCTTTAGTCTTCCATATTGTTCTGCAGTTTATCATACATATGTTTGTTTGCATAAAAGAGATCTAACATATCAAAAATTTTCTCAGAAGATGAGTCTTTGTCTCCTGCTCTATATTCTACAGCAGGAGCTTCATCAAGTACCCTTGTAATATCTGCTACCGATACTCCTAACACTCCTGCTATTTTAGTCAAGACATCAAGAGCGATATTATTGGCACCATTTTCAATACGGGCATATTTCTGTCTACTTACTCCGATTTTATCGGCAATCTGCTCCTGTGTATAATTTCCAGCATTGCGAAGCGCTTTAATACGTCCACCTAATAATTCATTCATGATCATCCCTCCTTTTCTTTCTACCTTTATTGTACCATAAAAAAGGTTTACGTCAACAGAAATGTTATAATTTCATAACATTATTATATTCTAGTGTTTTATTTTTAATTCATTTCAAGGCAAAATATGAAAAAATGCCCCTACCTATAATGCTAGGAGATTCGTCCACTTTCCATCTCCCACACAACATCCGCCACATTCATGGTGGATTTTCTATGAGATACCAATACAACTGTCTTTCTCTCGCACGCTTCTTTCAGTGATTTTAAGATGATTCCCTCATTTAATGAATCCAGATTACTGGTTGGCTCATCCATGAGCAGTAATGGTGCATCATGTAAAAATGCCCGAGCAATTCCCATGCGCTGCTTCTCTCCTCCAGACAGCGTATCTCCCAGTTCTCCTACTTCGGTGTCATAACCCTTTGGCAGACTTACGATAAACTCATGGATAGAAGCTTTCTTCGCTGCTTCTATAATCTCTTCCCGGTCTGCTCCTGGTTTTCCGACAGCGATATTATTCGCAATAGAATCATGGAACAGGTGTGTTTCCTGCGTCACATAGCCTTCTGTATCCCGCAGGCGGTTCGTTGGTATCTCCTGCACGTCACTGCCGGATATCAGAACCTTTCCATCATTCACATTCCAGAATCGCATAAGAAGTTTTAAGAGCGTCGATTTCCCGGAGCCGCTGCTTCCGTGAATGCCTACGATTTTTCCCGGTTCGATCTGCAGCGAATAGTCCTCCAGAATCTTCTCCTCCTCATAGGCAAATGTAACATGCTCTGCACCTGCTCCGAGGAACTCTTTATGGCCCTGATAATCACAGGTTTCATCGCCCACAATCTCTTCCACCAGTGGCTCTTCCTCCAGAATAGACAGCACACGTTCTCCGCTTGCAAGCGTCTGGTTCAGGTTATTGGACAGGTTGGACAGTGCGATTACCGGTCCAAAGGAGCCCATCATGGAAATCACCGCCAGTACCAGATCCATAAAAGTCACATTTCCATGCTGGAACTGGAAAATCATCAGGAACAACACAGCAAAGGAAAACAGCAGTACCACCAGGTTTGTAAAGGATCTCTGCTCACCCTCCAGCCGGCTCAAATCCTCCTGGATCGCTCCCAGTTGTCTGGAACGTCCGGTGATTGCTTCCTTTCGCTCCTGCCCCTTGCCATACTGGATTGTCTCATCCAGCCCCCGCAGGGAATCCAGCATAAAGCTGTTCATGGCTCCAAATGCATTCCGAAATTTCATGCCCTTCTCGCCGCCATCACGCCCGTTGATCACTGGGATGGCAACACCAACCACCAGATATCCAGTGAATGCAATCACACCTGCCCATATAGAAAAATGCCCGATGAAAATAGTCATAATCACCGAGGTGACAAATGCAATCACAATGGGCGAGATGGTATGTGCATAGAATACTTCTAAAAGTTCAATATCTGTTGTAATAATGGAAATCAGATTTCCTTTTTGTCTTCCTTCCAGCTTTGCCGGACACAGCTTTCTCAGTGCTGCAAATACTTTATTTCGGATGATTGCCAGCAGCTTGAATGCAATAAAATGGTTGCAGTACTGCTCCGCATAATGAAAAATTCCCCGACACACCGCCAGTACTACCAGCAGGAGAAACAGACCCCGCAGACTCATCGCCAGCAAAGGCTCCGCACCCACAAATAACACCATGACTCCCATATTCTCCAGAAAGGTATGAATAATTCCATATCCTGCCAGTATGGTGAGAAAGATTGCACACAGATAGCCGATGACTCCAAAGAATACCGCCACACACATTACCGGAAGAAGTGGTTTTACAAGGGTAATCAGTGCTTTCATAATCTGAAATCCACTACGTCTTTCTTTTGTCTGATTGTTCATGCGTTCACCACCTTTTCCTGCTGCTCTGCTGCATACTGCTCCATACTGCTCTGATGTTGATACAGGCCGTAATAAGCGCCATTTCTATTCATCAGCTCCTCATGTCTGCCCTGCTCGATAACCTTGCCGTCCTTTAGCATATAGATTTGATCTGCCTGCACCACATTCGCCAGGCGGTGGGAAATCATAATGACAGTTCTTGTCTTCGCAAGCTCATGGATCACATTCATAATCAGCTCTTCGCTTTCCACATCAATGTTCGAGGTTGCCTCATCAAAGATATACATCGGTGTATCGTGAAGTAATGCTCTGGCAATCGCAAGTCTCTGACACTGTCCGCCGGAGAAATTGCTGCCCTTCTCCTGCACCGCAGTCCCAAGTCCCTGCTGGGTCTTTAAGAAGCCATCCATGTTCACCTTTCTAAGTACCTCCCAAAGCTCCTCATCTGTGGCATCCGGTTTTCCCATCCGCAGATTGTCTGCTACCTGTCCCTGGAAGAGATAGCTGTTATGGGTTACCAGTGTGACGTGTGACATCAGGCTGCTTTCCTTGATTTTGGAAAGGGGCTGTCCATTGATAGTGATTGTTCCGCTGTAGCCCCGATTTCTTCCCATCAGGATTCCTGCGATCGTACTCTTTCCACAGCCGGAAGTTCCCACCAGTGCGGTAAATGTACCCGCCGGGCAGGACAGATTCACACCTTTTAGAATCTCACGGTCTGCTTCATAGCCAAAATGCACCTGTTCCATCGATGCTTCGATGCGCACTCCCACAATCTCTCCTTCTTTTTCTTCCTGCTCTGGAAGGTCTAACAGGGCGAAGATCTTGTCACTGGCTGCCATTCCGTTCATCGCAATATGGAAGAAGGAACCAAGCATCCGCAGTGGAATGAAAAATTCCGAAGCCAGAAGAACAATCGTCAGTGTTCCTGCAAGAGAGATATTTCCCCTGCCAAATTCTGTCAGTGCGACAATCATCCCGACAGCCGCTCCACCATAGGCAATGATATCCATCACACTGGTGGAATTAAGCTGCATGGTCAGCACTTTCATGGTGATTTTGCGGAAATGCTGTGACTCCTCATCCATTTCCTTCGCTTTCTTCTCATCTGCCTGATAGATTTTCAGCGTTGTCAGCCCCTGCAGATTCTCCAGGAAGCTATCTCCAAGATTCGTATAGATGCCCCAGTATTTATTCAGAAGTTTCTTGGCAAACTTCTGAACTGCCATGATGGATATTGGTATCAGCGGCACACAGATCAACAGTACCACGCTGGCTTTGAGGTTGACAAATGCCAGAATAAAAAACAGCGTGAGCGGAGCCAGCAGACTGTAAAACAGCTGCGGCAGATATTTTCCAAAGTAAGTCTCCAACTGCTCCACGCCCTCGGTGCTCAGCTGTACCACCTCAGAAGTGGACGTCTTTTCTCGGTAAGCCGCCCCAAGGCGCAGCAGCTTGTCGTAAATCTTCTCTCTCAAAATCCGTTTCACGTCCACACTGGCCCCATAGGATGCCCTGGATGCCATCTTATCGCATATATACCGCAGCACCACTGCGCAGGCAATAACCGCCGCCGAACCATAGATTGTTGCAGTTCCTGCCATGCCCTGTATGGTTTTATCAAGCAGTCCTGCAGCGGTAAACACCACGATCACCTGTGCAATCAGTGCCCCCCACTGCCAGAGCACATTGTAGACTATGTATTTTTTCGCATGGGACAACAGCCCCACCGGTCTCTTTTTAATCATGTTGCACTACCTCCGGTTTCAGCGTTTTTATCCGGAGGAAAAAGTACAGCAGATGGCAAACCCACACAATTGCAATACAGATTCTCCCTACCGGAACCCGACTCATCATAACAAAGCCAAGAGCCATAACCACGGTTACAGTTCCCACAATCGTCAGCTTTGTTTTCATGGTCATCGCCTTTTGCTCCACAAAGCTCTCCAGATATTTTTTATAGACCTTGGTGTTCACGAACCATGTATGCAGCTTCCTGGAACTTTTTGCAAAACAGAAGGCTGTCAGCATATAGAACGGAACAGTTGGCAGTATTGGCAATACAATTCCGATACTTCCCAGTGCCAGACTCAAAAATCCCAGCACCACCCACAAGAATCTCAATGGATTTTTTTTCATTTCCTACCTCTCTTAATTCAGCCAGCAGATCTACACCGTCAGGACGAACTTCTGTCCTTCCACTGTCGCTACATTTAATCTAATTCCATAGAGCTTTTGGATGCTCTCCGTGGAGATGACCTCAGAGGGTCTCCCCTCCACGATTACCTTTCCTTCTGAAAGACCGATCACGTGATCAGAAAAATGAATTGCCTGATTGATGTCATGCAGCACCATGATGATCGTAATTTTATAGTCCCGGTTCAGCTTTTTGATCAGTTCCAGAATCTCGATCTGATAACGAATATCCAGATAGGTAGTTGGCTCATCCAGGAATAGGATCTTTGTATTCTGTGCCAGTGCCATCGCAATCCATACACGCTGCCGCTGCCCGCCGGACAGCTTTCCAACCTCCCTGTCACGGTACTTGTTCAGATTCGTCACCTCCAGTGCCCAGTCGATGATCTGTTTATCTTCCTCGCTCTCTGTCGCCATCAGCTTCATGTACGGCGTACGCCCATAAGATACCAGCTTCTCCACCGTAATGTCATCCATCGCAGAATTATACTGGTGTACAATAGACACCTTCTTCGCCATATCCATCAGCTTCATGCTCTGGATGTTCTTGCCGTGGAGGAGTACCTTGCCTTTCCCTGGATTTAAGTTCCTTGTCATCAGGGAGAACAGCGTGGACTTGCCGCAGCCGTTGGCACCCATAATGGTCGTAATCTTTCCTTTTTCAATCTGCAGTGAAATGTTTTGCAGAACTTTATTACTACCATAAGCAAAGGACAATCCTTTGACTTCCATGGCCGGTTTTTGCTCTGTTATCGTATTCGTCATGTCAATTTGCATATTTCGTTGACCTCCTTAACAGTAGAATAAAGAACGGTCCGCCGATGACGCTCATAATGACAGCTGCGCTGACCTCATAAGGTGCTGCAATCGTTCTTCCCAGTGTATCCGCAAGGAGAAAGGTCAGTGCTCCCGCCAATGCGGAAAATGGAACCAGCACCTTGTGGTCACTTCCCACCAGTATTCGTCCGATATGGGGTACGATTAAGCCAAGAAAACTGATTGCTCCCGCAATTGCTGTGGCAATACTTGCCAGCAGAACTGCAACCAGAGAGATCACGATTCTCGTTGTGTTCACATTTATGCCAAGACTTCTTGCCGTCTTGTCCTCCAGCGTCAGCAGATTACACTCCCCGATAAAGAGAACTGCAAGAATAAGCCCTGCTGCCACATACGGGAACAGTGTCACCACATCGCCCCATGTCTTCTGTGTAATATTCGCCTCCACAATAGATGCCACACCACTCATATCTCCTCCGGACATGGAGTTAAATGCACTTGCCAGTCCGGTAAATAATGCGTTCACAGCTACACCAGTCAGGATAATGCGCAGAGGACTTAAGCCACCCTTCCACGATAAACAGTACACTAAGAAAAATGCGACCACACCTCCTAAAAATGCGACCAGCGGTGTAAAGAAATACAGGCTCGGTGCGAATGCTGTAATCAGTACAGCCGCAAAGCTGGCTCCGCTGGAGATACCGATGATTCCCGGGTCTGCCAGTGGATTTTTCAGCACTGCCTGAAATAATACGCCACTTACAGCGATCGCTGCGCCTGCCAGCATTGAGATGATAATTCTTGGAAAACGCAAATCCCAGATTGTTGCTACATTTTCGTTATACTTTACAAATAATCCCTGCAGTAATTCGCCGAAGCTCACCTGCAGACTTCCTATATTAATTGCTGCAAAGAACAGGATAATCAGAGCCAGGATCACGACTACAAAAGAAATAGTCGCTCTCATCACTCGTCTGTGCTTTCTGTCTCGATCCTGCAGCTGTCCTTCGTCCGGCTGAATCTGAAAGCCTGTCTCTTCGCTGATTGTCTTTTCGTTCATCTGATGTCCTTTCCTTCTATTTACTCTCTGCCGCTTCCGATTTCTCTGTGGCGTTGGAATCTTCCGCTGCTTTCTGGGCATTCTCACTGTTCTCTTTCGCCTTCTGCTCATCCTCTGCACTTTCCGGATAGAGAATCGGCTGCAGTTCTTCCAGTGCCTGGGGGTACTTAAATGTCGCACTCATGCCAAAATACCCATAGGTCAGATCATAGACTCTTCCATTTTTCACTGCGTCAAAATGCTGCCAGATATCATTGGTCTTAAAATCCTCATGAAACATCTCCACGACCTGATCCGGCAAAGCGTGTGCAGCACGCAGGATAATATCCGGCTCTTTTGTCTTCATATCCTCCGTATTAACCGTCAGGAATTCCTGCTCACTGCCGGCATAGACATTTTCACCGCCTGCCATCGCCACCAGGCTTCCTACGTAGGAATTCTCGGTAGCAATGATGTAGCTTCCGGGCAGTCCCATCAGAATCAGTACCTTTGGGTGTTCCTTTCCCTCATTCTTCGTCTTATAATCATCATAAAATGTTGTAAATTCATCCACCAATGCATTTGCCTGCTCCTCCCGATCAAAGATATCTCCCAGCTCCTGAATCGAACGGTACATCCCCTGGACACTCCGCAGATTCAAAAATGCATAGTCCGTATCCACTTCCTTATACTTCGGTTCCAGATCGGTCTGCAGGGATACCGGACTTAAGATCCAGTCCGGGCTTAAAGATGCTACGATCTCCATATCAGGACTCATAGCGGTTCCTACTGTGGTCACGTCGTCATAGCGCTCCGGAATCGTAGAGACGCTGGAAGAACACACCCCCACCAGATCCAGCTCCAGTTTGTCGCAAATATCCGCTGTTGCCGGAGAGGTCGCTACAATTTTAGGTTTTTCCGACATCGCTGCCACTTTTGCCTTGGCTGCTGCCACTGCCGCTTTCTCCCCCGGGTCTGTAATCTCAAGCATGGTATCCACATCTTCTGCCAGGGTCTCCGCTGTTGAAGCTTTTCCATCCGGATGCTGATTGACGCAGCCTGTGGTACCGGCTAAGATGGCGCAGATGCAGATAACTGTCAAAAACATCTTTCCTTTGCGTTTCAGCAGATTCAAAGCCAGACGCCTGTCTCTGCTATTCGTCGTCTTCATCGTCATCATCCTCTCCGCCCCATCGTTTCCAGTTTCTTCTATAGTAATAAACCACAATCGCTGCTACTGCCAATAGAATCAGACCAGAGATCGTAATCGCTGCAGCCAGTACGATTGCCTGATTTACTGTACTATTGCCACTTCCACTGTCAGCTTCTTCACCCTCCACTCTTGTGGAAAGGCTTAAGCCCTGTACGTCATTTAGCTTGGAGTCTGTGGCGTCTTCCGAAGAATCCGGCGTTGCTGCTTTGGTGATGCTGCTCTGCAGCCCGGTACTTCCTGTGCCTTCCGTATTTCCGGTACTTGCTGTCGCTCCTGTAGCTGCGGATGCTGTACTGCCTGTTCCCGCTGTGGTTTCATTTGCTGCTGAAACGTTATTATCTGTTGTGACCGTTTGATTGTTCGCTGTATCTGTTTCACTTCCACCACTGGTATCTGCTCCACTTCCCCCGTTGGTGTCTGTCCCGCCTGAACTTTCTGTTACCATTGTTGCATTCATTCCAGAACTGTTCCCTGGGGAATAATTGCTTGGATAAAGATAGAAGATGACATCTCTGCCCATCGGGGTAACATACATCGATCCTCTTACCACACAATTCTCACTGGGAACCTGAATACAAACATCCGCTGTGGCTCCATTGCTGTCCGAACCGGTTCCCGTCACTGCCGTCCCTGTAGATGACCAGCCGGAATCTCCCACATTCTGCACCTGAAAGCTCTGATTGGTTGTATAATCCATAAGACCTACCCGAATAGTCAGATAGTATTGCCCGGCCTCTGCCACTTCCAGCATTCCGCCGGAATAGACGCAGCCTTCCACCATACCCTGACCAGTGGTATAGGATGCCTCCCCGCCGGAATCTTCAATTGTTCCGGTCACCGGGTGAGCATAGCATCGGTTAATGGTACAGGTGTACACACTGCCGCTTGCCGCCTTCACTGGAACGGCAGAAATGCCTGCCCACAAAATGAGGGCAAGCATAACTGTCATGAAACCAGCTAGACTTTTCTGTAATATGTTATAAATCTGTCGTTTCATCTGGCGTCCTTTCTATCAGAAAAACTTCAGCATTCCTCTGCTCTTTAGCTTGTACAATACCCCTGCAAGTACTGCCAGCAGGCTCATACTCAAAGGTACTGCTGCTGCGGAAGTGTTGGTGGTATGATCTCCCGCTTTCGTCGTTGTCTTTGCTTTGCTTCCTGTTGCTGCGTTGCCTGCCAGTTTTGTTCCACCTGACAAGCTGCTGCTCAGCCCGGTTGTACCTGTCAAAGAATCTGTTCCTGATTTCAAAGAAGTGGTTCCTGACTTCAGCGGGGATGAACCACTGCCCAGTCCGGTGCTGCTGCTTTTCAGTGAAGAACTGCCACTTGTAAGCCCTGTACTGCCGCTTGTCAGCTTAGAACCTGTACTGCTCAGTCCGCTGCTTCCAGATGACAAAGTATTACCGCCACTGAGCAGTGAGTTGCTGCCACTGTTGTTATTGCTGCTGCCTGTATTGTTATTCTTGTTATCCTCAAACTTATTATCATCCGCTGTTGTAGCCTTAATCGTGCTCCAATCCAGTTTCAGAAATACCGGCTGTGTTCCCGTACCTGCGGAAATGCTTTCCATGATTGGCACGAATACCTGCAGTGGCACGTAACCATCCTTCAAAGCCTCGCTGAGCATCGGGAACGTGACATGGTTCGGATAATCTGTACCCAAATTATCTTTCACCTTGCTTCCATCACTGTTCAACTGATAATCATCGATTGTCACATCTGCAAGGGTTCCTGCTGGTGCGCCATATTTATCCAGCATATATCCACTCTTGAAATATTTTAAGGTTCCAAGGTATCCAAAACTTCCGTTGATATTCAGTCCTGCAAAATCTAATGTAAGGTAATACTTGCCATCTTTTACGGTCAGTTTGATGTTATGATTAATGGCCTCATTGGACATAGATGCTGTTGTCTTGTCAATCTTTACTGCACTTCCTGTGATGGAATATACCCCATCTGCCAGTTTTGTGATATCCAGTCCGCTGATATTGTTGTTATTATTGTTATCGTTGTTATTACCGTTATTGTTATCGCTATTGCCATTATTGTTGCCGCCAGTATTTTCTACCGGTTTGACTTCTAATGCCAACATCGCCAATGACAGGTTCGAAGCCTGTTCATTTACCTGTGCCTGTGTGGCTTTTTTGTTCTGATATACCTTTTCAGCTGCCGTGATTGCACTCTTTAGATTCTTGATTGTCTCTGCTGTATAAAGGCTTTCTCTTCCTGCCATGTTTGCAGCACTAAGCAGCATACTGTGGAGTCCGCTCTTATCTACCGTGATTTCCTCCACTTTCTTCATATTTGCCACTGCATAATTCAAGATACGAATCTGTGCATCAATCTCTTCTTGTGTAGCTTTTCCATCTTCATACACATTCTTCGCCTGATCAAATAATGCCTGTAGTGCTTCAATAGCTGCAGCCGAATAGTTTTCTGTATCAGTCAGATACGACTTTGCACTCTCCAATACCTTCTTAAGCTCTCGCTTGTCCGTGCCGTCTATCTGCAGGCTCTTAATCGCATTGTCAATGGACGTTACTGCAGAGTTTACCTGTGTCAGTGTTGCCTGATCATCCTCATAAACTTTCTGAGCATAATCTCTTGCATTCTGGAGAATTGCTTTTGATTCTTCCGTGTACACGATATCTTGATCTTTTAAGTAAGTATCTGCAACATCAATTGCCTTTTTCAATTCTTTCTTGTCTACCTTGACGATCTCTTCACTGAACACATTCATGGCAGCCTGTAATCCTTTGGCTGTTGCATCAACTGCTGTCTGGTCTACATTTAAGTTACCGCTCACATCATTTGCTGTTGCAATGGCACTCTTTAGCATCTCAACATTTTCTGCTGTATTGCCAGTATCGCCATCTTTCAGTCCATCAAGGAGTGCCTGTGCTTTTTCAATCAATGCGTTGAGATCCTCTTTGTTGGTCTCTGCTCCGCTGATCTGCTTTAATGTATTCCAGTCAAGCTGCAGCTTCGCATACTGTGTACCGCTTCCGGTATTTAAGGATTCCATAACTGGCACATAGACCTGTACCCAGATTTCGTCATCATTTAAGTCTACCGGCAATACCATAAAGTGTGGATACAATTTTCCTTTTACATTAGCATCTGTTCCATTTGTCGGATCATTGTAGTTGTCATATACTCCTTCATAGTAAGATTCTACTTCTGCAGGTACTGGTGTCTCATTGACCGGCATCTGATAGCCGCTCTCTCCGCCTTCCCAACCTGGGAAATAATTGAGTGCTGCCAGATATCCGGTGAATTTGCCTGTTCCGAGACTTGTCGTCATTGCATGATACTCCATACGGAGTGTTGCCACAGTATTTCCATTTTCATCGGTCTTTACGATAATCTGCATTGGCTTCACCAGTGCCGCATTCCCCATGGAAGCCTGATCTGCCGATGCATGCCACATTCTTCCATCAATGGTGTAAGTTCCATCATATACGGTATTATCCTGGGCTTTCTGCACCAGTGCTTCCGAAGCTGCCTGCAACAGCTGAATCTGCTTATCAATGCCCTGTTGCGTTGCTCCTGCATGATTGACCGTTGCTTTTGCCGATGTAATAGCTGCCTTAAAATAAGCAGTACTGGCATCGGAATAAGCAGATACATCCAATTTTTCCGCCTCTTCAATTAAACCAATCAGTACTGACTTATCAATACCTCCGTCCAGATTGTTAACCGCATTCTTAATGGCATTCATCTGATCGCTGACCTGAATTGCTGTAGCATTCGCATCATCCAATACTTTTTTTGCTTTTTCCAGCGTAGTCTGCAGGATATCCCAGCCAACATATCCCTGATTAGTTATGGCTGCCGCTTCATCATATACCTTTTGTAATTCCGTCTTGTCTGCACGAGCCACAAGACCTTCCCTGGCTGCTTCTAATTTCAAAACGGCTGCTTCTAATGCCTGCGCTGTCACACCTTCTGTATCCAGCAGCTCTTTAGCAGATGCAATCGCATCAACCAGTGTTTGGAAACTCTTCGGTGTATAAGCATCACCATTGATTTTCTCCGCTTCGGTCACTGCATTCTGTAGTGCTTCTTTACTGGCTGTCTTTGACAGGTCACTGACTGCTGCATTTACCGCTTCCGTCTGTGCATCAACTTCTGTTTGAATTGCCACCCCATCGTTATTGACCTTGGCCGCTGCTGCAACTGCACTCTGCAGTGCTGCAATCTTGTCGGTATCATATCTGTCAGGGTCTTTTGCTGCCTCTGCAAGTTTTTCATTGGCATTTGCAATCGCTTCTGTAAGCTTGCTCTTATCCACTTCCTGCTTTACAAAGTCTGAGAAGTTCAGCGTTGCGGATACTTCTTTTCCATCACTGTCTTTATAACGGATAGAAACCATGTTGCTGACATTGCCTATTGTAAGATTCACTCTGGTAATTGCACCATCTTCGTCTTTCTCTGTCACTGCATCCACATATGCCTTCTGTGCCAGATCATAGTAAGCAAGTCCTTTGATTCCCTGAACATCCATATAGATCTGTGTACTTGTAACTGCCTCGTCCCCTTCGCCCTTTGTGGAAATCAGCATTCTGGTTCCGGTAACGATGTTGGTATCTCCCGTTGTTCCGGTTGCTGTATATAGTCCGTCCTCTAAAGAAACGACATCGGGTTTTTTCAATCCGTCAATTGCTGCTTGCAGATCTGTGTAAGCCTTTGTCAGCTTATCATTATCTGTAGAATTCTTATACACCTCTACTGCAGTATTATACGAACCTTCCAATGCCTTCCAAGTATCCTCTGTATACTCTTCTTTTACTGCTGTCTCTGCAATATTAATTGTCTCTCCCAAAGCATCCTTGATTGGTGCATCCGGGGTTTCATCGGAAATCTTCTCAGCATTTGCCCAATCCAATGTCAGCCATGCGCTTTGTTCAAAACTTCCTCCGCCGATAGCATCCATGACAGGGACCTTAAATCTTGCCGGCCATTTGGCATTATCACTAACCAACTGAACATACCCTTCTCTCGGATAATAATTTAATGAGTTCTCATTAAATACATCCGTCAGATAACTTCCATCATCGTTCTTATAATAAGAAGTAAAGATAACAGGATTTAATGTACCTGCGGGATAGTTGCCGTTCATAGTTAGATCTGAGCCATACAGCCACATCTTTGTCATATATCCTGTCAATCCAAGACCAGTATTAGTCACAGTTGTAAAATCTGAATAAAGCGTCTTGACTCCATTTTTCACAACAACTTTTCCTATATCTGCAAGACACTGATCTGCCATAGACAACTGTCCATCAATGAGCATATGATATACGTTAATTGGCACCTGATAAGTGCCATCTGTTAAATTCTCTCCTGTTGCCGTTGTATCTTTTAGCTCATACAGGCAGAAATAACCTATTCGATCTGTTTTGACAACATAGAAACCGTCTTCAGGACCTATAATATCGACTGAACCTTTCGCCAGTGGGTCAATACCTCCGGTTCCGTCACCACCCCAATACGCCAAACGAACATTTTCATTCTCCCATCCTTCTGGAATTTTAAATTTCATTGTTACTTTTCGGGATGTATTGATCGATTTTATGCCTGTCTTGAATTCATAGTTCCAACAGTACATATACATATTCTTTGATGCACCGTCTAAATTGGTATGGAATAAGCTGTACCCATCCTCTGTGGTCTTTGGATCATCCACAATTTCATCTGCTACCAGTTTTGTCTCTTTTGAAAGAACCGTTGTATCTGTAGCGATTTTTGCACACGCAATATTATCCTCTATTTCAAAAGATTCCGTTTCCTGCATAGATGGATAAAGAGTAATGTACGTTTCGCCATATCCAAGTTGATACTTGTAATACACCGTTTTACCGAGCGCAATATCTTTCTCATCAGAGAGATTAAATGACAGTTTTATTGCATCATTTTCAATGGCAATACCATCCCCTGCCTTGCACCACTGGCTCAGCTGTGCTGCTCTAAATGTCTCCTGATATTGTTCATTTATATTTACACCAGCGCTTGCTGTATCGTCTGCAACTGACCAGAATGTTGATTTGTTATCAAGCATGTCCTCCGGTACTTTCTTTCCATATGGCGCTTGTGTAAATATATTATAAGTCACCGCTTCTGTTGTTTTATACTCGTCCACTGATATTTTCTGGGCTGTATTCTCATCAAAATCTATATACAACATCCTTGTTTGACCATCTGCAGTTGCTGTATACAATAATATATCCGCCGAAATATCCTCCAACTCGACCGTGAAATCCGTGTAATTATTATAAATATCATAGTTTGTATCGATCCAATATTTATCATTTTCTTCAACAAATCCAGGTTTTAAGGCCGCATTGAAATTTGCATTTTGATAATCATACCCTTCAATCCAGTTTTTTGTTCCCGCCTTCTGTCCAAAAAGAGTTTTTGTGTCACTATAATATTTTTGTTTTAAAACCTGATATAGTACATCTTTGAGGTTATCTGTTTTTCTAAAAGTAACCTCATATTTTCCGTCTTTTGCTACAACAAGTGCCTGTCGACCTCCCTCAACAAAAGAGTTTCCCGTCAGGCTTTTTTCCCTGTCAGCGTAGGCTTGGAATTGAACTGCATAAGTGCCATCTTCCAGTATGTTCGAAATCTCTGGTTTTTTCACTAACTGCTTAATTGCATTTTGTAATTGATTCAGAATCGCCTGTTGATATCTCTCTGGTATTTCGTCTGGTTCTGTGATACTGTCCCGCACATCTGCAAACTCTGCCCAGCTCTCCAGGGTGTAATCTGACTCATTTAATTTCTTTGCTTCTTCCAGCAGTGCTTTCAATTTGTCCAGCGTTGTTTCTACCTTGACCAGATTGTCCATTGCTTCCTGTAGGCCGTCTAAGATCGCCTGCTGGTATTTCTCTGGTATTTCGTCCGGTGCTGTGATGCTGTCTCTGATATCCACGAAATCTGTCCAGCTTTCCGGGGTGTAATCTGACTCATTTAATTTCTTTGCTTCTTCCAGCAATGCCTTTAATTTGTCCAGTGTTGTTTCTACCTTGACCAGATTGTCCATTGCTTCCTGCAGACCGTCTAAAATCGTCTGCTGGTATTTCTCCGGTATTTCGTCCGGTGCTATAATGCTGTCTCTGATATCTACGAAATCTGTCCAGCTTTCCGGGGTGTAATCTGACTCATTTAATTTCTTTGCTTCTTCCAGCAATGCTTTTAATTTGTCTAACGTTGTTTCAGTTTCACTTGCGTAGACGGTTGCAATTGAACTTGATAGAAACGGGTAGACATTTCCAGCTATAACTGACATTATGAGCAAAAAGGTTAAAATTCCCTTTCTTATTTTTTTCATACTTCCTCCTCTTATCCTTTGTGCTACATTGAAAAGGCCAAGACCGACTGGTCTTGGTCTTTTTTCACTAATTCTCATATAACTTTAGTAAATCACTAAATCTCCAGTTGCTTTAATTGGCATAAGTGACGCTTTGATTGTAAAGCTAGCCGTTAACTTCTGCGGAAACGCCATACTTTCTTTAAACTGGAAAGCATCATATTTACCGTTATTGTTTTGATCTAACATTGTTGCCAGAACACCGTTTACGATAATTGATTTCATGTTCGAAGTTATTCCATACGCCTTAAAATCCTCAACCAATCCAACTGTTACGGTAAATGTACCATCTGAGTTTTCTTGAACATGAGTTTCTCCTATTGCATCATTTCCCATTGATTCAACTTGTGAATCAGTGCCATATGTGCCTTCTTTATAAAGAACTGCCCGATGTGTCGTCACATCTCCATCTGCCGCAAATGCTGTAACCCCCATCGCCATAATCATTGTTGCCGCAAGAACTACTCCTGTTAATTTTTTGAATAACTTTTTCATGTCATCCCATCCTCTCCGCCTTTTTCGGCTTGAAATTTATTGTTGTTCACAGATATATTGTGCTAACCCATATCAGTTTTCTCTAACCTCATAGTCAAAAAAAAATTGTACCTTCTATTATTTTGAAAGCAGCAATCAGTTAGGCACAGCTATCTCTGAAATAGTTTATATCATATGCGCAAGAATGCGTCAATATAAAATCTCAAGAAAGTTATACACCCTATGTATAATTTCAAAAAGTAAAGAAAAGTAACGCTGTACTTTCTGGCATGTGTGAATTGCCAACATTACAGGTAAATGTTGCTGCCAGATATCCGACTCGCTCCAGTCCAGACCCTCGACGGAAATGACAGTATTCCAATGGAACTTTGACTTTCTTGTTTTCCATTTCTGCCTCTGTCAGCACACCCTCTCTGTCGTATTTGAGCGTTGCCACATGTCCAATCATATTTTCACCGCTCACTCGGGAATGCGCAGCCATATCCCGGGGTGTCAATTCCAGATACCATTTATCCTGTTCTTTGTTGTGGCGCAGATAGGCCTCACGTTCAAAACCAAGGTTTGCCATAGAAAAGCATTTCTTTTTGTTCGAAGCATAATGTTCCATGCACAGCAGTTTGAAATACACCTGACAGTCTTCCAGAGCTTCTTGTTCTTCTGGTGCAAATCTTACCATTTTCTTGGTGCGCATCGCCCGCTGCACGGGTGTTCCCGCATTATCATCTACCATTTTTTTCAGTGTATGCATTTCCACATTTCCTATCATGACACGCAGATTGTCTTCCAGTTCCTGCTCCGGAACACCAATCGTTCGAAGATAGTTGGTCAGCTTCACGATCAAACTCTTGTATTCTGCCAGCCAGAGTTCTCCTGTTTCTGTGAATTGGAAGTCCTCCTTCAGATAACCATTGTTGATGCAGACCTTGAAATACCTGCTGACAGTTGCCTGTGTTGTACCGCAGTATTCTGCAATCATGCTTGCTGAACCCCATCTGCTTTTCAGTTTTTCCAGTTCGACCAGGTACCTCAGCTGAAGCAGTGTGGGCAATGCGCTGCTTCTTCTTGTATTGTCTTTCTTTTCCATTTCCTTACATCCTTTCGTTGGACTATTTTTGTAATAGATATACAAACAACTCCCGGCAGTTTACTTCTGTCGGCAGTTCGTCCCACATCGTCAGTCCGACCATGAGTGTCCCCTCCAGAAACGGCATCGCTGCACTGCTGGTAAAAGTAAATGACGTAGTCGGCAGGATGTATCCATACTCCGGCTGCTTTGTATCTCCTGTTTGCTCCAGGTGTTCTAACCTCTCTGCTTTTACCCACTGATCATGTTTCCTGTACCAGAGGATCAGTCTCTTTTTTTCTTCTCTAAGCTTGTACCAGAAGTAGCTTCTCTCTTCGTTCACAACCAGGATTCCTTCATCCTGAAAATATTGCTCTCGTGCCAGAATTCTGGGAGATCTCTCACCGACCCGGTAGAGTATCATGCATGTACCGTACTCTCCCACCGCATACAGCTTTCCAAGATCCATATACTTCACTTTTCGTTCGTAAACATCGCCATACCGCACAAAATCCATAATCCCCTGTACCGCCTGTTTGTCAATAATATGTTCAAGGCGACAGGCATTTTCCTGGGCCTGCTCCAACTCCATTCCACTTACAAGCTGTAAAAAAGTCGTAAGGTTCTCATGCCTGTGCAGACATTCCATTCCCTGGGCCTTTCCAAAGTCTGTCAGGATAAGATCCTCTTTCGGAACAACCTCATTTAGATAGTTGTGTCTCACCATTCTCCGCAAGAGCCCGTTTAGTTCCGCTTTACTGATATCGAAATCAACGGCAACGTCTGCCACTTTCATTGATTTTCCGTCCAGCCAGCGCTGATATAGAAATTCCAGAAGATCCTCTTCCATCTCTTCTTTGTTTTTTGGGATATTCCCCCCGATCTCCCCTACAAAGGGATCACTTGCGAATTCTTTTGCCATATATTGTCTCCATTCTGTTAGACGTTGCTAACCGCTATCTTCTATTATATAACAGCACTTGGATGGATTGTCAATATCAATTTCTCCGTGTAACTTCTCAGGACTTCTGAATCCGATATACTGTTTCCGCCACCAGCTTATGGTACATTCTGGATTATCAAAGTGAATTTCTCTGACAGACGAGCAGAAAGAGGCTCTTCTGCGCTTAGAATCAGATTTATTCAGAAGATATTTTATTGTCGCAATGCGAAGTTTTTGATATAATATATTTGAAATAATACACTAAGGGGGAATTCGCTATGACCAGGTTCACAAAGCAGGCAATCTGCGCCTCCTTTACGAAGCTTTTGAATGATAGACCGCTCAGCCAAATCACTGTAAAAGATATTGTTGATGATTGCGGCATTAACAGAAAAACCTTTTATTACTATTATCAAGATATTTATGCACTTATCGATGACTTGTTCAAATCTGACCTTGTGCGCATCAAAGAAACGCTTCCCACAGATGTAGAATGGCCAGAGGCGCATAAAGCACTTGCTAATGAGCTGTTGAAAAACAAAACGGCAGTATTACACATTTACCATTCGATGGATGATACCAGACTGGAACAGACTGCATATGAGATTGGTATGCACACAATCCCAAAATCCATACGTGCAAGACTGGGAAATATGGAGGTTGAGGATTCTGACCTCAATCTCATCGCAAGCCTGTCTGCATCTGCATTGGCCGGATTTCTGGTCAGATGGGTTCATGACGGCATGAAAGACAATCCTAATACAATGATTGATCGAGCCGCAGCTGTTATGGAGGGAACTACCGAGCTTGCCCTTGCGAATGCGGCTAAATTAAAAATGAACCAAAAATAAAATACGGTCAAATGAAGCCAAGTGTTACAGATTTCCACACAATGCTTTGTTTGTCCGTGTTTTTTTGCCTTTTTATAAACTATACTTTAGGCACGTTAAGACAGCAAGGAGGTGCTGCTGCAATGACACGCCTTATTGGACATTATTGGAATTGCATTTATCGCAGATGGACTTCAAAATCTGTTCGTTGCTGTACTGACAATTCGAATTCAAGAAAATCATCAAATATAACTATAACAGGAGGTAGACTACAATGTATTCTATGAAGGAAATCAAAAAAGCTGTACGCAGGGATCGTGACCTGAAATCGTCACTTGTTAAGACCACAGAGAAGGACGCAATCCTGTTTGACATCACCGGTGACAAAGTGGCTGACCTTGCTATTCTCGATGTAACCGGCGATGGCTATGCAGATACCATTGCCATTGATACGATTGGTGATGGCTATTTTGACACGGTATTCATCGATACCGATGGTAACGACATCCCCGATACAATTTTGTGCGGCAATTTGCAGCAGGGCGTTATCAATGATGCGATTCACGGCCCGGAGGTTGAGGCAATCATTACAGAAATTGCCGATACGGTTATTTCTGCAGTCATGGAGGCTGCTTTTACAGAAGTGGCGGCCAACACGGTAGCGGCATCCATATGCACGGAACTGGAAGAAGCAGCCAAGGTTGCTGACAGAGAATATCGCACCAAAATCAAAGAAATAAAAAAAGCAGAGCACGAGGAAAGAAAAGCGGATGCCATAGAATCGATGAAACAGCAGCTTAACGAGCGTAAGGTTAAAATTGAAGCCGCTTTGAAGCGTGGAAAAAAACAGTAAGCGGAAAACAACGCTATGTTAGTTTCAGAAGTTGCCCCCTCGGAATCAATAGGTTCCCGGGGGCCTTCTGCCATTGAATTGCCTTTCTTTTCCTCGAAAATAGCATAAAAAAGGACCATGTATAGCAATACACAATCCTTAATATATGTATAATCTCTATTTATGCCATGACAAATCATCCTTTGTCCAATGTGCTTCATAGTTCTCATTGTTTTCAATTGCATCAACCACTGGCGTAAGGAAATTCATCACAACATCCAATGTTTCTTGAAGTTCTACATTAACCATTACTTTCTTTTTTCTAATAAATGCTTTCCATCTGCTTTGTCTGATTTGATCTGCCGCAAAATCATTGTCAAAAGCAACTATATCATCAAATGTTGTTGCTCTATGTTCAAACGTCTCCATAATTGCATGTTGCAACATATTTCCATCAATATCATACTTAGTGGCCAGAACAAAGATATCATAAAAATCCTTATATCTGCTGTTTACTAATCCAAGATTGACAAACGCCTCAAATTTTTCTGCAATTGAAGTTACCATTGTGTACCCAAACAGCCTTGGTGAATCCATTCCTAATATTGTTGGGAAATCCATTTCAACACGTTCTGGATAAATCACGTCATCAAAACCAATGTCAATAGACACTGGAATTCTTGTTCTATCTAGATAAGCCATCACCGTTGCCTTCACTCCATGATACTCCTTGAATTCTGTGATGTTCTGAACATCCAAAGTTTCCAGATCATATCGCAAGGCATCATCACATTCTATTGCAAAGATATTTGCAAACACTTCCTTTATCTTTTCTGCATCATTAGAAATATGCTGTGCCAATAAATCAATATCTGTTGTTGCTCTGACATATTCACCATCAAATAAAGCATATAAGAATATGCCTCCTTTTAGTGTGAATCTCTCTGCATACTCTGATATCGAAAGACGATATAGGGTTCTCTCAAGTCCGTATAATACAAGTGCATCCTGCATTGTTTTACCAGTTTCTTTTGCAAAGTTTTTCAATTTGTCTTTTACTGAATTTGCATTCATTATACAAGTACCTCCAGATATGTTTTCATGACCTCGCTGCATTTAAGAAGTTCTGCATATCGAATAAGTCGATTTAGATTTCTATCTTTTCTGTGTAGATAATTAATCAGTATCTCTTTTGTTTCCTCAACTCCTACACGTTCTCTATAAAAAACAATATCAACTACCGTTTTCTCTATATCATAGATTTTAAATTCGTTTTTCCCATCTTGAATTGTGGAAATACCTGTTTTATATCTCTCATCCGGAAAATAGAACACATCAAACTGTGGCCAATCTGGCATCGTAGAAATCTTTGATTTTCTCTGAATAGCCACATCCACTGCAGCAGTCCGATAGGTTGTAAGATTGTAATATGCAGCTGCACTCATCAGACAAACAATTCCCTTGGGTGCATATGCTGGAACATAAAAGAAATCCGATTCATCTCCTGTATAATTTGCATTTTCATAATATTTTTTTGTCAGTTTTATCAGCAGTCCTTTATCCACCATTTGATTTATCTTATAATGAGAATAACCTGCGTTTTTCAGTTCATCTACTGAATAAATTTTTTTGTCCGTAGCGAGCGAGAATTCCTTTGCCATTCATATCACCTCTCTCCTAGTATTGCCAAAGTTAGCAAGAAATATTTTTTAATTATTTTCGGCTCTTTTTAATTATTGCCGAATTTCTTTTAAATTATATGTCTTCTCTTTGTCTTTGTCAATATCCCACTACTGCAAATTATCTATTATCCCCCTATCCTCCATTCCTAAAAAACTATATTTATTCCATTTGGCTCCATGATCTTGCGAACCAACTCATTACTGGTCATGGATATTCTTTCATCAACTTTTAAATCGAAGGCTGTAATCCCCATTATGATTATATTTCCTGAAGCTCCCTGAGATATCAGTTTAGCCATCTCATCTTTGGAAATCCGGGTTCCTTCCTGAAACATATGTTGCACTAACTTCGGTGTGCTAAACAGTATGATCTTGGCACCACGATTCTGTGGATTAGTTCTTCTCTCAATGAATTGTTTATATGTTTTCCTATCGGCAAGCAGTGCGATCAGAAAAGTACCACCAAGAAACAATAATGTTAATATCTGGTATGTGTCCATCCGCTCCACCTCCCTTCTTTTGTATGTCCCAAAAGGAACTCAAAAATCCGGAAGGCTAATAAACCACCCTGTACACGGTTACTCCTGTTAAGTGTTCTATCAATAAACTCCCAATAAAGTAACCAGTTTCCAGTTCTTTTCTGTATACTTCATATAAGCATTCTTCTAGCCCACATTAAGAAATTCATACTGTGACATATACAGTTTGTAATACTCACCCTTTGTCGCCATCAATTCTTCATGGTTTCCCTTCTCTTCAATATTTCCATGATCTACATACATGATGCAGTCTGAACTTTTAATCGTTGACAATCGATGTGCAATAATAAAAGAAGTTCTTCCCTTAAGAAGTCTGGCCAGCCCCTGCTGCAAGACGAGTTCCGTCTCTGTGTCAATGCTTGATGTCGCCTCATCCAGAATCAGTATCTTCGGATCTGCCAGTAATGCTCTTGCAAATGAAATAAGCTGCCTCTGTCCCGCTGAAAGCCTACTGCCACGTTCATTCACTTCCGTCTGATATCCATGCTCCATTTCCATAATAAAATCATGTGCGCAGACTGTCTTTGCTGCATTTACTACCTCTTCATCTGTAGCCGACATATTTCCATAACGAATATTATCCATAATTGTTCCAGAGAATATAAAACTGTCCTGCATCATAATTCCCATCTGGCTGCGAAGCGATTTGAGCGTCACTTTTGAAATATCAATTCCATCTATTCTGATTACCCCGGAATTTACATCATAAAAACGACTAATCAGATTAACAACGGTTGTCTTGCCGGCACCGGTTGGTCCCACAATGGCATAAGTATCTCCCGCTTTCACCTGAAAGCTGATATGATCCAAAATGGTGTGTCCCGGTTCATATCCAAAGGTGACATCATCAAATTCCACATCACCCGTTACTGTTGGCATAACAGATGCTCCCGGTGCATCCTTGACTTCTACCTCCTCATCAATTGTTTCAAAGATACGTTCCAGATAAGAGATTGCGGTAAGCAGTGAATTGTAAAATCCTGCCAAGGTGTTAATCGGCGCCCAGAATCGACCAATGTAAGATGTAAATGCAATCAAGACACCTACGGTCAGTTCCGCATTCGGTGCAAGAATCCATCTAACGCCAAGGATATAGATTAACGATGTTGTAACCATTGATATGATATCCACACTTGGTCCCATGGCGAAATTGTACTTAACAGCTGTCATCCATGATTTTCTGTATTTATTGCTGAGCTGGTTAAAAATGCCCGTATTCTCTCTCTCCCTGACAAATGCCTGCGTTACGCGAATTCCGTTGATGCTCTCCGCAATATAAGCATTTAGATTTGACTGCTTATTACTCTGAATCTGCCATGCACGGCGATGCTTTTTCTTGATGACAAAAATCACAACTGCCAATACCGGAAGTCCGCAAATACAAACAAGTGTCAGTTTTACATCCAGGTAGAACATAAACATCAAAATAAAAATCAGGTTACAAAGATCTGTAAAGGTATTCACAATACCATTGCTTAACAAGTCACTGATGCTGTTCACGTAGTTTACGACACGAACCTGAATCTTCCCATGGGGTCTGTCATCATAGTAAGAAAATGGTAATTCCTGAAGATGACTGAAAATGTCCGTACGAATATCATGAATAATACTCTGTCCAATCACACTCATGGTTTTAATCTTCATGCGAAGTGCAAACGCAGCATACAACGCAATCAACAGTGTGAGAAAACCATAGATACAAATCGCCTTCATATCTTTCTGTGGGATGGAATCGTCCATGACATTTCTAATAAAAATCGGAACCACCATAGTAAGAGCCGAGGATGTCAGCATCAAAATAATAATAGCTGCCATTTTTGCACCATATGGCTTGATATAAGATGCCAGCCTTTTTAATTGTCCTAAATCGAAGCTGTCTTCCAACACTTCGTCTACATCATATCGGTTACGTGCCATAACTATTTGCCTCCTCTTTTGATTTCTTCTGGAATTTCTCCATATTGATGATGAAATGCATTCGCATAATATCCATGTGCAGCGACAAGTTCTTCATGGGTTCCTCGTTCAATAATTCTTCCGTGATCCATAACCAGAATCATATCCGCATCCTTAATCGAGGAAATACGATACGCAATCACAAATTTTGTGCTGTTTTTCGGAAGATGCTTAAGTTGCTCCTGAATATAGCTCTCCGTCTCCATATCCACAGCTGAAGTCGTATCATCCAATATCAGAATCGATGGGTTTTTAAGCAGCGCTCTTGCAAGTGATATTCTCTGCTTTTGCCCTCCTGAAAGTCCAACCCCCCGCTCTCCTACAATCGTGTCATACTTTTCCGGAAGTCCCATGATAAAATGATTCGCATCTGCCATAATGGCGGCTTTTTTCACATCTTCAAATGTACTCTCCGGTCTTCCGTATGCAATGTTGCCTTCGATTGTATCCGAAAACAAAAATACATCCTGCATCGCAATTCCGATGTTATCTCTGAGACGATACAAATCCATATCTTTTACATTTATACCATCAACGAGTACATCCCCCTCGGTTGTGTCATAAAAACGGCACAATAGATTCATAATTGTTGACTTCCCAGCTCCCGTTGACCCGATAATTCCCACGGTTTGCCCGGGTTCTACTTTGAAATCAATATCCGTCACAATATCTTCATCATCTGCACGGTAAGACACATTTTTAAACTCTATCTCACCTTGCAGTTGCTTTTTCACAACTCCCGATACAGGCTGTTTCACCTCTGGTTCTTCTTTGTATGTATGATAAATTTTATCCACCGAAGTCACAAAATTAATCGTGTCGTTCACAAGCCAGCCAGCCATTCGCAGCGGAACATTTAACATCCACAGATATCCATTTACCGTAACAAGCTGACCTAACGTAATTTCTCCCTGAATCACCATATATCCGCCATAACAGATTAAAATAATGGTCAAGACATATGAGAGCACTTCAAATATCGGAACATATTGCATCCATATCCTGGAGGCCGATACCTGGGCATCATAGAACTTATCATTTTCTTTCTCGAACTTGGAAATCTCATACTCCTCTTTTGCGAACGCTTTAACCACGCGATTTCCGCTGACATTTTCCTGCACAAGTGTATTCAGTGAGGAAAAGCAGTTTCGATTCCTTTGAAACGCCGGGTGTACTTCCTTTGACTGCTTTATCGTACACATTGCGGTAAATGGAAGTACCACAAGCATGCAAAGTGCCAGCTTTACGTTAACGGTAAAAATCATAAACAGTGCGAACACAAGCATCAAAGCATTCTGACAGATACTATAGATGACATATGCAACAAAATGTCGAATTGCATCCATATCACCGGTCTGACGGCTCATCAAATCTCCCGTTCTTTTCTTGTTGTAAAACGAAAAATCTTCCTCTAGAAGTTTTCGGTATACTTTGTCTCTCATATCGTAGAGCACACCTTGCGATGCCGTCTCAAATACAACCTGATAAAAAAAGCGTATGATACCGATGATGATTGTGGTCCCCAACAGACACCCGATCAATGGCATCAGTTTTGATACCTCACCCTTTCGGATGACCTGGTCTACGATCAATCCTGAAATATATGGATTGACCGTCGATAACACAGATATTGCAATTGTCAGTATCAATCCAAGAATCATATGACCTCGATACTTTTTTAAGAATGATAAGAACCATTTCATTGCACTCATAATAATCTCCCTCTTTGGCTTCTTTTCAAAATAATCAACTCCTCTTGGTAGTATAAACTCTAAAAAAAATTTTTAAATGTATTATCTTGCGTCATTGATGGATAAAATTATAAGCTTTTGAAAAAATCTATACTTTACATAGATATGGAAACTCGTTCAGATGAGATAAAATTTACAATATAAGGAGATGCATCCAATCCTTCTAGGAAACTTCCCTCTGTCAGATACGCCATATCTTCTGCAATTTCCTCATAAGTATCGAACGTGATCTGCTCTGCGATTGTTAAAAGCCTGTCTGCAAAAGACATTTCTGTATTTGTTGCACCGTAGGTCTTTTCCAAACGCTTTAGAATCGCTTCTTCGTGTTCCTCCCGCAGCTGCCACAGATACGGATCACGTCCAATTCGTCTTGCCTTATGAACGTCGGAAACATCAAACACATATTTCAATCGTGGGCGGGGTGCATCCTCATCAATGAGGGCAATGCCCTTTGCTCCCTTATTTACCCAGCAATTCATCTTCTCATTCCAGATTTCAATACTTGTACAGGCTGTTGCGTCTGGTCGTTGTGCAAAAATCAGCATCTGCTCCTGGAATGGATATTTATAAAGCCTCGAAGCAGTATTCAGATACCGTTTCCATTCCTCTCCATTTTTTACAATGTCCCTGGCTGTCTGTTCTGACAGTTGGGATATAAAATCAATTTTTCTTGCCAAGCGTTCTCCTCCTTTGCATAAAAAAACAGCCCCTTCCGCTCTTATTCCACGGTTTGGCTGTGTCTTTTCGCTTTACATTTGGGAGAATACATGGTATATTTTATATAGAAAGAGCAACCGCCCACAAGGTGGATGCTTCCGGATATAGGTTAATTAGCTCTCAATGAGAGCCGCCTACTCTGTTTGCCGACAGGGTAGGCATTATTTTTTTGGCTTGTTATTCCTATTATCTAAATAAGCAAGCAAAGCGACGAGAAATGTACCACCTAGAAACAATAATGTTAATACCTGGTATGTATCCATCCGCTCCACCTCCCTTCTTTTGTACGTTCCCAAAGGAACTCAAAAATCCGGAAGGCTAATAAACCACCCTGTACACGGTTACTCCTGTTAATTATTCTATCAATAAACTCCCAATAAAGCAATCAGTTTCTAGTTCTTTTTCTGTACTGCTCTATCCATATTATCTCTCGTGTTTTTCGCATCACCTCCTTATCCTATAGCTCTGATTATTCCTTTTCGCAACTTCATACTGAAAACAAAAACCGGATAATTTTCTAATTTGAAAATCACCCAGTTATGTATTGCACTATTAAATTGTATTTATTGTAAAATCAACAAATGTTTCACATTGATAGTCAAGTAGACAAGCGGTTCACACCGCAAGCCCCTCACAGAACCGTACGTGCGTCTTTCACGCATACGGCTCCTCATAGTAACATTCGCTTCTAAAATAACCTAACATATATCTTGGGCTTGGCAAGCGGATATACCTTTAGCATATCTGCGAAGCCATCCCATGTATAGCTTTTCATCTGACTGCGTCTATTTAGTGCTTTGCATAGAAATTTCTGTGTATAGTGAAGAAATGAACCAAGTTTATAACCGTTAAATGAAACACCATAGTATCTGTAGTGACCTATAAGCTTCCTATTCAGTCTGGATATTAGTTCCTTTACAGGCAGGTCATTATTATCGTATAACCATTCCTTCATCGCTTTTAACTTCTGTGCATATTTCTTTCTGCTGGTTTTCAGCTTTACGCAGAAGTTTCCGCTCTTTCTTCCCTTGCCGCAGTAAAAGGTAAACCCCAGAAAATCAAAAGTTGCTGGCTTCCCTTTTCCTCTATGCCGGCAGTTACTTTCAGCAAACCTTCCAAACTCCATCAGATGACTTTTGCTTTCCTCTAGTTCAAGATTAAATTTCCGCATTCTTTCTCTCAACATTGCGTAGTATTTCTCTGCGTCTGCCTTGTACTGAAATCCTGCGATAAAGTCATCGGCATAAACTGCTAGAAAACTTTTACCATCCACCTCTTTCTGTACCACAAACTTATACCATAGTGTCAGCACGTTGTGCATATAGATATTTGCCAGAATCGGGCTGATGATATTTCCTTATGCAGACATAAATGTTATGCCGATATATGTTGTCTAAAACCTTTAGATAGGCTGCTATCATTTTATTTAACTCGGCATAATAATTGTTTAGATGGTTCGCCACTCTTAAGTGTATGATAAAAGATTTTTCATTATAAGACTGATAATTCTTTCGTTTTACTGCTATCCTTTAGGCATCAAACGAAAGGAGATTACACTGATGCAACTTGATGAAATTACAAATGGACTTCGCACACTGCTTATTGACCAGCACTATAACCTTATAACAATTACCTTTTATGAGCGCGAATGGAAAAAAATCAAACGTTTCCTGATTGAAGAGTATGGAAATGCCGATTATGACATGGAACTGGGACTCAGCTACCTTGAAAAACAGTACGGAATTATTTCCGGCTATAATGATGGAACACTGTCACAACAACGGGTTCAATTATTGCGAGTGGTTCATATGCTGGAAGATTACAGTCTTCATGGTATTTTGACCAGAAGATACCATGCATCCAGAAATCCTATTACATTAAACGATTATTATGGACCTATATATCAACAATACCTGGATATTTTAGAAACATCTGAATTGTCAGCCAGCACAAAGCATCATTACAATGCCATACCACTCTTACACTTCCACTGGTCTGCCAGCCATCATGCAGACACTCTGGCTTTACACAGCCATTCTTAAAATCATAAATCCTATTCACGTTTTTTCTTGTATCATCGTTGATCCCCAGGCAATAGCAGAGTGCCTTGTGATATACATCCGGTGAACGTACTT